>NZ_JBLWFT010000002.1:0-348934 GCF_048323695.1 Aquisalimonas sp. APHAB1-3
AAGCCCTTGCGCATGTCCGTGACACCGGCGACCAGGTAGATGCGCGTGCCGGTCGGGGGCGCCATCATCGGCTCAGGACCTCCAGGACCACGCGCAGCGCCGCACCGTCGGCGTCGCCGCGCACAACTACCCGATGGCCGCCGCTCAAGGTGATCTCCAGCTCCCCATTACCTGACGTTGGGGAACGCTTCGGCTCGGTAGCCGCAGCGACAGGCGTGTCGGCCACGTGGATGGGCACAAGTGCCGCCGCGCTCGTGCCCGTGGTCTCCTGCAGCAGACCTTCACGATAGAGCTTGCGCCACCTGAAGAGCTGGTTGGCGTTGACGTCGTGGCGGCGGGCGACCACCGAGACCGAGGCGCCCTCGGTCAGCGTCTCCTCGACCACCCGCCGTTTGTAGCCGAGCGTGAAACGCCGGCGCCTGTCGACGCCAACAGCCGGGGGATGTTCTTCGTTGATGTCCACTTCGCCTCCAGGTGGACACCTACCCGGTGCCCACTTCACCCATGGAGACGCGATCATCGGCAATCACCGATACGACAGGAAGACGGTGCTCACCGGACGCTTACTACGACTCGGCCGTTGCGGCCGATGAAGTGGTGGGATCACGGCCCGGGTACGAGCACGTAGCTCCGGCGCCGGTGATGCACTTAGTGGCCCAGGCGATCGAGCTCGCCCTAAAGGCATTTCTGCGCTGGAAAGGCGTAAGCCTCAAGGGGATTGTCCGACTGGGACACGATCTTGAAGCGTGCTTGTCTGAGGCGAACAAGCATGGATTGGCGGAATATGTCGAACTTTCCGAAGAGGAGCTAGATCTCTTTAGCCTTATTAGTCAATTACATTCATCAACCGAACTTCGATATATATGCACTGGAGCGAAGCAATTGCCAATATTTGGGCCGCTGCAAACACTGGCGAAGCGTATATTGGACGCTATATGCCCAGCCGTGGGGTATCGCTAGGCGCGCCCAACAATGCGTATATGGACTCCTCCCGCAAGTAGGCAGAGACGGAGGTTGTGATCGAGGCACGTAGAGAGTCGGTTGCGGTCGTATATTCGGCCTTTTGGCGGAGTCTTGAGCTCCTGGCCTTCATGGAATCCGCACACCGGGAGCCAATCGCTGCCAACGGCTTCGAGGAGCCGTCATTGTTACCGGCTTTATCCAGTGTGGGGCCGACCTCGTTTGCCATGATCGTCGTGTCTCTGCGCAATCCGTGGTGTGACCAAATGCCTGGTTCAGGCAGCCACGGCGTGTGGCTGGTAGTTCCCGTTGAACGGGCGTTGGTGGATCCAGACGGCCCAGCAGATACGGGCCAGCTTGTTGGCGAGCGCACAGGTCGCCTTGTTGTGGTTGGTGCGTTGTTCCAGCGCGAGCGCCCAGGCCTGGAGGTGGTTCAGTGGTTTGCCTTGGGCGGCGAGTTGTTTGGCGCGACTGAGGACGGCGCGAGCACCGTGGGTGAGCAGGGTTCGCAGATAGGGATCGCCCCGCTTCGAGATGCGCCCCAGTCGTCGTCGCATGCCGGAGCTGTTCTCCCGAGGGGTCAGGCCGAGCCAGGCGGCGAGATGGCGACCGTTCGAGAACTGATGCGGCGAGCCGACTGCCGCCACCAGGGCGGTGGCGCTGAGCAGGCCGACGCCAGGAATGGCCATCAGCGTCTGAGCCGCGGAGTTCGATCGGGCGAATGCGTCCAATTGCTGCTCAGTTCGTTCGATTCGTGCCTCCAGGCTGAGGATATCGCCAACCACGTCAAGCAGGGCGATGCGCAGCGCGTAGGGGACGCGCTCGTCGTCAATGGCCTGAGGCGCGGCCTTGACCGCATTGCCGGCGCCACGTGGCAACTCAATCCCCTGTTCCCGCAACAGGGCACGCAAGGCGTTAATCCGCGCCGTGCGAGCGGCCATCCATTGGGAGCGGATGCGATGGAGTCCCTGAATGGCTTGCTGGTGCTCGGTTTTTACCGCCACATCCAGAATCTCGCCACAGCGGGCGGCTTCGAGCAGCGCCTCGGCATCGGCGCGGTCGGTCTTGTTGCGACGTCGGTAGGGGCGGACGTACTGCGCGGGCAGCAAACGAACGGTGAACCCCTGACGGGCGAGTTTGCGCCCCCAGAAGTGGGCCGTGCCGCAGGCTTCCATGACCACGGTGGCGACCTCCCGGTTCTGAAAGAAGCACTGGAACTGGGAGCGGCTCAGACGCTGGCGCTCGATGATCTTTCCGTTGCCGTCGGAGACGGCGATCTCGAAGACCGTTTTTGCCAGATCAACGGCGATGGTCATACTGGTGGACATGGGCTCCTCCTGTTCTTCATTGCTGCAAGCGACACTTCCAGCATGGCACCGGGATGCCGAATAAGAGGGCGGGAGGAGTCCATCCCATCACTGCAGCCGACGCGAAACCGCTATGACCTTGCCCGGCCAAATTGGACACGTTCATGCGGCCCGTGGACTTCCCCGGCACTGCGGACAATCCGGCGCCATGATTGAAGTGTTGGATAAATGTTGCGTGATGCGCAACGTGGTACAGTTCCGACCTGATCAAATCATTCCGCCACGAGGGGCTTCGGCGGTTCAACGAGTCGGGGAGCGTCGCTGGTATCCAGCCGCAGCATGCGTCGCGGCTTAGGATGCGGCTTGCCGCACTTGATACCGCAGCCAGCATCGACGATATGAAAATCCCGGGGTTTCGGCTGCATCCGCTCAAGGGAGGCGACCGGGGCCGGTGGTCGATCTGGGTCAACGGCAACTGGCGTTTGACCTTCGAGTTCCGCGACGGAAACGCCTACGTTCTAGATTACGAGGACTACGCCTGATGACTATGCACAACCCTCCCCATCCGGGTGAATTTATCCGCGAGGTCTACCTTGAGCCCTTCGAGCTGAGAGCCCGGTATCTTGCCGCTAAGCTCAAGGTCTCGCCGTCTACCGTGGCGCGCCTCCTTCAGGGGCGGAGCGCCGTGAGCCCAGAGATGGCATTGCGTCTTTCGAAGACGCTTGGTCGCTCTCCGGAGAGCTGGCTGGCGATGCAGGATCATTATGATCTTTGGTGCGCTCGGAGGAGCGTGGACCTGGAGGGAGTAGAATCCCTGCAGTTCGATGAGCCCAACAACGGAACGCAGTCGACACGCTAACGCACCAACCTGACGTTATGCGGCTGTTCTGTGGTTACTACCGAACGTCCCCCGGCGCAGCGGAACAGAGATCCAATCCAGGTGGCGCAAGACACGTGCGACCGGCATTTCCGGCTCCTCCGATGACCTGCGGGGCTGCCTCACTCCCGCCCGGCAATCGCCGCCAACGCCTCCTCCAACCGGGCCACCGTCCGGTCCACGTGCTGGAGTTTGTCCAGCCCGAACAGGCCGATCCGGAACGTGCGGAAGTCCTCCGGTTCGTCGCACATGAGTGGCACGCCGGCTGCCGTCTGCAGGCCTTGGTCCGCGAAGGCGCGGCCGTTGTGCAGGGCGGGGTTGTCGGTGTGGCAGACGACGACACCCGGCGCCTGGAATCCCTCGGCGGCGACGCTGGCAAAGCCGTGTTCCGAGAGCAGCCCGCGAACGCGTTTGCCCAGCTCGATCTGCCGTTCCCGCAGGGTTTCCAGGCCGGCGGCCTCGGTCTCCCGCAGGGTGTCGCGGAAGCGGGCCAGGCTGTCCGTGGGCATGGTGGCGTGATAGGCGTGGCCGCCGTCTTCATAGGAGCGCATGATGGCGCGCCACTTGCTGAGGTCCAGCGCAAAACTCGTGCTGGTGGTCTGCGCCAGGCGCTCCTCCGCTGCGGCGCTCAGCATCACCAGCCCGGCGCAGGGCGACGCGCTCCAGCCCTTCTGTGGTGCGCTGATGAGCACGTCGACGCCCAGTGCGCGCATGTCCACCCACAGCGCGCCGGAGGCGATGCAGTCGAGGACGAACAGGCCGCCGACTTCGTGTGCCGCGTCAGCGAGGGCTCGCACGTAGTCGTCCGGCAGAAGAATGCCGGAGGACGTCTCCACGTGGGGCGCGAAGACCACGGCGGGCTGCTCGGCGCGGATGGCTGCTACTGCCTCCTCCACCGGCGGCGGAGCGTATGCGGCGGGGTGCTGTGCGGTCGTGGGCTGCGCTTTGAGTACGGTGGCGGCGGAGGCGATGCCGCCGGTGTCGAGGATCTGCGTCCAGCGATAGCTGAACCAGCCGTTGCGGATCACCAGGCAGCGCTGGCCGGTGGCGAACTGGCGCGCCACCGCCTCCATGGCCCAGGTGCCGCCTCCGGGGACCACGACGGCCGCCTCGGCTCCGTAGACGCGCCGCAGCCCGGCCGACAGATCACGCATCACGCCCTGGAACGCGGCGGACATGTGGTTCATGGAGCGATCGGTGAACACCACCGAGTATTCCAGGAGTTGGCGCGGTTCCTGCCCCGGTGCCTGCGCGGACATGCGAGCCTCCAGCGTGGTTGTTGCCGACAGGGACAGGTGTACGCCGATTCGGCGTTGTTCGGCAAGTGCTTAAGAGGCCGCCGGTCCGAGTAGTGGTCGTAGAGGCTGGATCCGGGCACCGGAATGTCCCGGGCGGGAATCAGCATCACGAGGAGGTGGTCACGCCCACGCATGTATCGACCGCTTCCGGCGGGCAGTCCAGAATGGTGTCAATCACCCCGCGCCCCTTTAGGGTGAACAGGGTCAATTTGCGGTCGGGCCGTGGCTTGGTAGGAGCCCAGATGTCTGAATTCCAGTACCTCCGCGATAGGGTTCGCGCGTTCGCCGAGATCCGCGACTGGGACGCGTTTCATTCGCCCAAGAACCTCACCATGGCACTCGGCGGTGAGGTGTCCGAGCTGCTGGATCTTTTCCAGTGGCTGACCGAGGCACGGTCGTATGAGCTAACGCCCGAGCAACGGCAGGCGGCGGCCCATGAGATCGCGGATGTGCAGATCTACCTGCTGCGGCTGGCCGACAAGCTCAGCGTGGATATTCCGAGTGCGGTGGAAGAGAAGATGGCGATCAACGAGCAGCGCTACCCGGCTGATCTGGTGCGGGGTTCGGCACGGAAGTACTCGGCCTATCAGGGCAACAAAGACGCCGACTCGTGATTGTCTATACCGCCACCAAGGCCACCTTCATCGAGGATGTGCGCCGCAACCGGATTCACGAAAAGATCCTGCTGGAGTTCCGGCGTCGGCTGTCGCGCTCGGTGGCGGTGGGCGAGGTGGATGCCTGGCGCAACTCCCTGCAGTTCATGTCGAACCTGCTCCACGACCCGGAGATTCCGGCCGACGCGGGCGTGTCTTTGGAGTACCACATTCCGCTCACCAGCAAACGCATTGATTTCATCTTGACCGGGGAGAGCGAGGCGCGCGAGGAGACCGCCGTCATCGTCGAGCTCAAGCAGTGGCAGCAGGCCGAGGCTCTGGAGCGGGACGGCATCATCAGCACGCCGCTCGGCGGACGCTGGCGCGAGACGAGCCATCCGTCCTATCAGGCGTGGACGTACGCTGCCCTGATCGAGGACTACAACGAAACGGTCCGCACTGAGTCGATTCGCCTCGTGCCCTGTGTCTACCTGCACAATCTCGACGATGACGGCGCCGTGAACGATCCGGTGTACGCGCCCCATACCTCCCGCGCGCCGGTATTCATCTCCCGCGACGCCGAGCGCCTGGCCGGGTTTCTCAAGCGCCATGTGCGCTACGGCGACCGCCGGGACATCCTCTACCGAATCGAAAACGGCCGCATTCGCCCCTCGCGCAGCCTGGCTGACGCAGTGTTGTCCATGCTTCAGGGCAACGATGCGTTCGTAATGATTGACGACCAGAAGGTGGCCTTCGAGAAGGCTCTGGAGCTGGCGCATCGCGCCCAGCAAGGACAGCGGCAGGTGCTGATCATCGAGGGTGGGCCGGGCACGGGCAAGTCGGTGCTGGCCGTCAACCTGCTGGCCCGCCTGACCGATCGCGAACTCGTCACCCAGTATGTCTCGCGCAATGCCGCGCCGCGGGCGGTCTACGAGGCGCAGTTGACCGGCTCCTTCAGGAAGAGCCGGATCAGCAACCTGTTTCGCGGGTCCGGCGCGTTCGTGGATAGCGAAACCGATGCGTTCGATGCCCTGCTCGTGGACGAGGCGCACCGGCTCAACGAGAAGAGCGGCCTGTATGGCAACCTGGGCGAGCATCAGGTCAAGGAGATCATGCAGGCGGGCCGGTTGTCCGTGTTCTTCGTGGATGAGGCGCAGCGGGTGACCTTGAAAGATGTCGGCACGCGGGCGGAGATACGCCACTGGGCCGAGCATCTGGGCGCCGAGGTAACGGAGCTGCAACTCGCCTCGCAGTTTCGCTGCGGCGGGTCGGACGGCTATCTCGCGTTCGTGGACCATCTGCTGCAGATTCGGGAGACGGCCAATGACGCGATTGAGTCTGTGGATTACGACATCCGGGTGATGGATTCTCCCCACGCGCTACGCCAGGCGGTGCTGGCTCACAACGCGAACAACCGCGCCCGCATGGTGGCCGGGTACTGCTGGGACTGGAACAGCAAGAAGGACCCGGCCGCCATGGACATCGAACTGCCGGAACACGATTTCGCCGCTCAGTGGAACCTGACGAAAGACGGCAGCCTGTGGGCTCTGGCCGAGCACTCCGTGGAGCAGATCGGCTGTATTCACACTATCCAGGGGCTGGAACTGGATTACGTGGGAGTGATCATCGGGCCGGACCTGGTAGTGCGCGATGGCGAAATCCACACCGACGGCCGCGAGCGGTCGTCTATGGATCGCTCAGTCCGGGGTATCCGCAAGCTCTACAAGGACGATCCCGAGACAGCCCGGCAGCAGGCCGACGCCATCATCAAGAATACCTACCGCACGCTGCTGACCCGGGGCATGAAAGGGTGCTTCGTGTTCTGCACGGATCCGGAAACCAATGCGTGGCTCCGGCAACAGATCGAAACGCCGTCCGCCAACCCGGTGATGCGGTCGGCAGACTATGACGACCTTCCGTATCCTCTGTTGTCGCCCGAGGACGTCGAGCCTTATGAAAATGCCCTGCCGGTGTACGACCTGGCCGTGGCCGCCGGCGAGTTCAGTGATGCCCAGTCGGTGGAGGACTGCGACTGGATGCAGCGGCCGGAGTGGCTGAAACCACAACCCGGGTATGTCGTGACCCGGGTGGTGGGCGAATCCATGAACAAACGCATTCCCAATGGCTCCTGGTGCGTGTTCCGCGCCAACCCCGGCGGCACGCGCGACGGCAAGATCGTGCTGGTGTCACATCGAGACATCCAGGACGATGACACCGGCGAACGCTACACCCTGAAGCGCTACCGCAGCGAGAAGGCGGCGGGTGACGATGGCGAGTGGTACCACACCCGAATCGTGTTGAAGCCGGAGAGTCGTCTTTTCGGCTACCAGGACATCGAGCTGACTGAAGATGTCGCCACCGAGCTGCGAGTCATCGGGGAACTGGTGACCACGCTGTAAATCCAACATAAGTTCGCCGCAGCCCACGCCCGTATACCCGTAGGGTGGACCTTCAGGTCCACCATCAAACTCTCTGCAGGCCCCGGCGTCTTATGGAAGCATGGATGGTGGACCTAAAGGTCCACCCTACGCATCATGCCGAGCCAAGGCCCTGAACTCCCTTCTTGATGCATTGCCTGCCTCGGTGCACCTTGCTAGTTTATTGGCTATTCAGGGAGGATCAGACCAATGCATGGACGCATTCTGGCTATTCGTGGCATCTCGTTTTTCCTCGTCTTCTTCGTCGCATCCGCGTTTCCTGCCGGCGTGTCCGGTAATGCGTGTGACGCGACCGCTAAGCCTGTCGACGGCCTGGGGAGCTCGGAGCCTCTAGAGGGCATCGAGCTCCGCGTCAATCCGCAATTGAGTGTTTCCGTGCCGGATGCGCCGTCCCGGCTGGTCCATAACAATGTCGTGATGATCCTTGACTACGAGGGCGAAGCGCGCATTGCGTTCCGGGAGGTCACGCGCTCTGAACTGGATCCAGCCATCGGCGATACCACGGTTTCCCAGTTTCTGGAGTGGGCATTCAAGACTCCAGACGACGAGTTGCCGTCACACGAGGCAGGCGAGTTTGCCCGGGAATACGCAAGCGGGCTCTGTGCGCAGGAACTGAAGTTCCTCACGCGCGGCAAAGCGACCATTTTTGCGGGTATTCAGGAAGGTGGCGCGCGTGTTGCGATTATCGCTAACGAAGACGATGATCATGGGTTCATGCATCTCTCCACGAGGAAGCTGGACGAGGGCACGTTCGGGCGTTTGCTGGAATCAATTGAGAGAAGGAAGTAGCAATTGGAACTCACGGATACATCCGTCGTGAACTTGCCAAGATAGCTCGTCGGGCTACCTCCGAGCGCTCATCCCAGTATGTTGCTTGCACTCGAGCAGCCGCGCTTGGAATGCGTACAGATTTTGAGATGGCAGCCCACTGAGATTGTTAGCCCCTTGACGGACCATATCGGCATGGAGCTTAGTCATCAGGGGGCTGGTCACTGATGCTGTGGGTAGCGCGTATTGGCAGCCATTGGCGGACATACCGGGAATCTGTACAAATGTGCTGGACTTTGGGGGCCCTACAGCGAAGAGACGGCATGGGTGAGATCGTTATTTTCGAGGATGAAACGTGTCCTGTTGAAGTACGGCTGGAAGGCGAGACCCTTTGGGCGACCCAGAGCCAGATGGGCGAGCTTTTTGACACTTCCACGGACAACATCGGCCTGCACCTGAAGAATATCTATGCCGATGGGGAACTGAGTGAATCGACAACGACCGAGGAATTCTCGGTAGTTCGCCGGGAGGGTCAGCGCCAAGTCAGGCGGCGGCTGAAGCACTACGATCTGGACGCTGTGATCGCCGTGGGCTACCGAGTCAGCTCGCTGCGAGCCACCCGCTTCCGCCAGTGGGCCACCCGCGTTCTGCGCGAACACCTCACCCAGGGCTACAGCGTCAGCGAGCATCGCCTGGCTCAGCGGGGACTCGCCGAGCTTGAGCAGGCTGTGGAGCTGCTTGGCGAGACGCTCAGGCGGCAGGAACCGGTTCCGGATGTGGGGCAGGAGGTGGTGGGCCTGATCCTTGGCTACGCCCGCACGTGGCGCCTGCTACAGGACTACGACGAAGGCGCCTTGGGTGTGCCGCCCGGTGCCCGGCCCGCTCGTGGGGTGCTCGCCTTCGATGAAGCGCGCCATGCACTGGATGCCCTGGCCGGAGAGCTACGGGAACGGGGCGAGGCGACGGAGCTGTTCGCCCGGGACCGGGGCGACGGACTGGCCTCGATTCTGGGCAATCTGGAACAGAGCATGTTCGGCGAGGCGCTGTACAGGACGCGGGAGGAGCGCGCCGCTCATCTGTTCTACTTCGTGATCAAGAATCACCCCTTCTCCGACGGCAACAAGCGCTCGGGTGCCTTCCTGTTCCTGCTCTATCTCCGCCAGGAAGGCATGCGCCTGACCCTGAACGAGCAGGGACTGACGGCACTCACTCTGCTCATCGCCGAGAGTGACCCCAAGGCCAAGGATCTGATGGTGCGACTGGTGATGAACCTGATCGCGGAGAACGGCGGCGACGATCAATCACGCACGGGGTGAGTGCCGGTTTCCGGGGCGAGTGCGGTTATTGTGTTCAGGCGCGAGGCGACCATCCCGGTGATGGCCGTTTGGTAGACTGGAGGGGCATTGGAATTGTGCCCTGACTTCGGCTAAAGGAGGCCAACATGACGTCAAGGAAAATGCCGGTTGAGGAGTTCACCACGCCCGATCCCGTGACGGCGAGCGAGGGCATGACCATCGACGAACTGCGTGCGCTGATGGACAGGCACGGCATTCGCCACCTCCCCGTGCTGCGTGGTGATACGGCGGTGGGCGTGGTCAGCGACCGGGACGTGCGCGTCGTGCTGGGGCTGGACTCGTCGGCGAAGCACCAGGTGTGCGCCGCGGATATCATGGCGGAGGACCCGCTCACGGTCGCTGCCAGCACGCCCCTGGACAAAGTGGCTTACTCCATGTCGGACCAGAAGGTCGGCAGCGTCATCGTGACGGATGATGACGGGCAGTTTCTCGGCATCTTCACCGCCAGCGACGCCCTGAATGCGCTGGTGGAGATCGTCCGCGGGGACGACGCCGACGGCCCGTAACCCCGCCGGCCGTAGGGCCCGTAGGGTGGACCTTCAGGTCCACCAGTCCAGCCAAGATGGTGGACCTGAAGGTCCACCCTACAGCCACGGCCGGTGGTGTTACTCCAGGGAGCCCAGCCGTTCGCCGTGGTTCAGTCCCCGGAAGAGCTGGTAGGTGGTGCGCACGGGAGTCCCGTCCACGTTCGGTGCGCCCCGGCCGGCCTGCACGTCCGGCCGGTTGGCCGTGCGCAGCTCGAATGATAGCCGTGTCCGCTCCGTGGCGTTCGGCACCGACGCATGCAGGTGGGCGCCGGAGAAGCACAGCAGGTCGCCGGGCTCGATGCTCACGGGCATCGCCTCCTCCCAGCCCGGGGGCTCGGCGGCGAGTGGCAGCAGCGGGTAGTCGGTGTCTGGCCCATCCGCCTTCAGGCGGCGCAGCAGCTTGCCGAAATCCCAGCCCGCGCTGGTGTTGGGCACGGGGCGTTCGAAATAGGCCGGGAAGAAGGCGATGGTGCGCTCCGGCGTGGTCGGCCACACCGGGGCCCACCAGTTGGTCTGCGCCATGATGTTCGACCCCCAGGTGTCCCGGTGCACGCCCAGCGGGCTGATCAGGCGCCCACCGCTGCCGCTGGATGCGCTCTGGACCCGCAGCTCCAGCCCGTCGCCGTAGGTGTCGTCGATGCGCACGCCCACGGCCTGAAGTGCCGTGCGCAGCATCGCGGTCACCGTGTCATCGGCGGCGATTTCGTCCCGTAGCGCCTGAGCCGCGGCGTTGACCGCCGCCTCCGGGAACCGCTCATGAACCGACTCCGGATCGGCACCCAGGTGCTGCCGGCAGATCGCCTGCAGTGCACCCACGAGGTCCGCCACGGCCGCAGAACCCCGGAAGACAATCAGATCGCCTCGGTAGACGCGCTCGTTACGCGCCTGTTCGGGGAGTGGGTCGGATGTGAGGAAGAACGACGCCATGAGCCATCCCTCCGCGTGCTCAAACGGTGTGCGCCCTACTGTGCCGCCTACGGCCAACCACCGGTGTCGCGGAACCGCCGTCGGCTTGTTCGCCTCCGCGGGCGCTTGCTGGAATCGATTGGAACTAGAAGGTCGCAAAGGACTCTTTGCGGGCGGGGCGGCCGGGCGCTATGGTCATGGAGTCAGTCGAAAGGAGATCGACGGTGATTCTGCGAGATTCAGTGAAGATTGAGGCGGCGCCGGAGGCCGTCTTCGGGTTCTTCGAAGACATGGAGAGCAACTACCTGGAGTGGCATCCGGACCATGTCGTTTTTCAATGGGTGTCCGGTCGTGGCTTGCAGGAAGGCAACGTCTTCTACTTCGAGGAGTACATCCGCGGGAAGCTGTTCAAGAAGCGCGTCGAGTTCACCCGTGTTACCCCGGGGCGGTACATCGAGTTCGCGCCCACGTTCTGGCTCATGCGGTTCTTCCTGCCACGCATGCTGTTTCGCATGGAGCCGCAGCCCGGCGGGTGTGAGTTCATCGCCGAGATCCATCTCAGGCTGGGGCCTCTGGCCCGTCGGGCGAACGCCAAGGACCTCGACGCCGTGCGCGAGCACATGCGCGTCGAAGGCGTGAACATCAAACGCATTGTCGAGGCCCGTGCCGATGGGTAGCTGGACGAGGAAGGGGGAGATGTCCGGGTACGAGACCCGTAGGGCGGACCTTCAGGTCCACCAGTTCAGCCAAGATGGTGGACCTGAAGGTCCACCCTACAGCGGGGTCGATTCAAGCGGACCTTGAAATGCCCGGCGCCCGGGGCGTCCCGGGCAGCCGGATCGGTGTTACTGAGGTGTGTCCGCGAAGGCGGCCCGCAGGAATGACTTCACGTCACTGTTGAACCTCTCCGGTGCCTCCATTTGCGGGGTATGGCCGATGCCCTCGTAGAGATGCAGCTCGGCGTTCGGGAATGTCTCAGCGATGTGCTCCGCCGCGGCGGGTTTGATCATGGCGTCGTCCGTGCCGTGGATCACCAGCATCGGCGCCGTGATGTCTGCCAGCGCCTCACCGGGGATTCCCAGTTCCATTGTCACGATGGCCCCGCGCACTTCGGGTGGCACCATCATGGAGCTGGCAAACAGGGTGCTGAACGCGTCCGGGTCCAGCTCGTTGGCGGTCAGCATGCCCACGAAGGCGCGGGTGGCTTCGATACTGGTTCTCGGGTCGCGCGCCGCCATGTTCTGGATGTGAGGCAGCAGTTGCTCCTCGAAGACGCTTTCTCCCTCGCTGGTGGTGCGGCTGGTGAACGCACCGGTGAAGGCCACACCGCTGATGTCGTCATCCCCGTATTCAGCGAGGTAGCTCGCGAGCAGCGCCCCCGCCATGGACCACCCGACCAGAACGGGCTGGTCCAGCTCCTTGGCGCGGATGACAGCGTTGATGTCGTCCGCCCAGATCGAGTAGTCCCCGTAGTGCTCGGGCTTGAGCGGCTTGTCGGATGCGCCGTGGCCGCGGAGATCGAGCGCAATGATGCGGTACTCTTCGGCCAGCGGCCCGTTGTACTGCGCCTCCCAGGCCAGGTGGTTCATGGTAAAGCCGTGCACGAACACCACTGGCGGCCCGTCCGGGTTGCCCGTTTCAAAGACGGCCAGGTTGACGCCGTTGGCTCCGGCGACGGTGGTCACGGCCTGCGCCTGCCCCGCGCTGAAAAGTAGTGCGGTTGCGACGGTGATTGCAGTGATTGCCCGGTTCATGACGTGTCCTCCCGCGTTGTCTGAACTGACAGCCCCAGCGTGCGTGCTCCGTGGGCGCGCGACATGAGGCAGCGGTCCCGTGTACGCAGGGTTCCCGGGTGTTGATTCGGGACATTCGCCCCGGGTCAGGACGGGAGCTGGTCCGAGTGGCGGGCGAGCACGATGGCGCGTGCCCGGGAGTGGACGCCAAGCTTGTCGAGGATGATGCTGACGTGGTTTCGCACGGTCTTCTCGCCGATGCCCAATCGCTCGGCAATCTCGTGATTCGACAGCCCCTCGGCCAGGAGTGCGAGCACATCCTGCTGCCGTCGGGTGAGGTGCTCGCCGTCCGGCAGAGGACAGGGTGCGGCAGCGGCCGCGGGCAGAAAGCCGTTCACCAGGGACTGGAAGCGCGCCCACGCCGGTTCGTGTTCCAGCAGGATGTGGTTGCAGCTGTCGAGAATGGCCAGCTCGGCTCCCGGGATGCCGTCGGCCAGGGTGCGACCAGCCTCCACGGGGATCACTGCGTCACGCTCGGGGTGAATGACCAGGGTTGGGCAGCGCACCTCCCGGAGCCGGCGGAGGACGTTCACCTTGCCAAGCATGTCGATGGTTCGGGCTGCAGCCTCACCGGAGGTGGTTTTCTGTGCCACGTCAGCGAACCACTCGCGTTGACTGGCATCGCTCTCCGGGGCGAAGAGGCGGCCATAAATCTCCCGGAAGGCGCAGTGCTCCACGCTCCAACCCAGCGCGGCCAGTTCCTGCAGGGCCGCCCACAGCCGACGAAGGTCGTCGGGTGCCTCGTGCCAGCCCAGCGGGAAACCGCCGTAGAGCAACAGCCGCTCGACCCGCTCGGGGTGCCGGGCGGTGTACTCCACGGCCAACGCCGCCCCCTGGGACATCCCGAACAGCGGGAAGCGCCGCAGCTCCAGGGCATCGACAACGCTCTCGAGATCGGTCACGCATTCCTCGAAATCGACATTGCCCGGGTTTCGGTCGGACAGTCCCACGCCCCGCTGGTCGTAGCGGATCAGCCTGTGGCGGCTGGAGAGAAACCGTAGCCAGTGACGCCACACCGGCCCATGCCAGTCGTACTCGGCGTGGGTCATCCAGGTGGCCGCGCGGACCAGCGGAGGCCCCGCGCCGGACTGAGCGCAGGCAAGGCGCACGCCATCCCGCGAGCGGATGATGTCGATCTTCTGGCGCATGGTCGATGGCCCCTAAGGCCGGTCACCATCGGGTTATCGACTAGTCTAGGCCAGTCGGGCGCAACTTGCCTTTACGCGGTCAGGGGGGGCGGCTGTGGCGGGGTGCCGTCGCCGTGGATCTCGATCCGGCCCCGCGCGAGTCGGATCCAGCCATCGCGTTCGAAGTCCTTCAGCAGGCGGCTGACCACCTCCCTGGCCGTACCCAGCTCCACCGCCAGTGTCTGGTGCGTGATGTTCAATGGGCTGTCCTTTGCGTGGCTGCGAAGCCACTCGGCCAGCCGCACATCCATGCGCTGAAAAGCGATTTCCTCCACGAGCATCATGAGCGAGTCCAGCCGCTCGCCGTAGGACACCATGATCTGCCGTCGGAACGGCGCGGAGCGTGCCATCAGGGAATCGAAAACGCTGTTCGGAAGCACGATAACGGTTGTCGGCGTCTCCACGATCGCCTCCGCGCGATAACCGCGACCGGCCATCAGACAGCCGATGGACAGGGTGCACACGTCTGCGTCGCCGATGCGGTAGAGGACGATCTCGTGGCCGGAGCTGCCGGTCATCTGGACCCGCACGCTGCCCTCGAGTACCAGCGGCAGGCCCTGGCACTGATCGCCCGGGCGGAAGACCTGTTGGCCGGCGGGTAGTTCGACAATGCGTGCCCGTTTCTGCACGTCCTGCAGTAGATCCGGCTCCATCCCGGCGAAAGCGGGGTGTTCCGCGATTTGCATGGCTCATCTCTCACTGCTGGCGTCGGTTGTCTCCCCAACATTCTGGACGGTCGTTGACTGCCTGTCATGCCGGAGGCGGACCTCCGACGGGTGTGTGACTTAGTCACTGACTTGCTCTGCGCATGGGCGCATGTTGAATGCGGTCGCAACCGTATGCCGGAAGGAGGCAGTCATGTTCAAGCACAATATGGGAACCATTGATCGGGGGATTCGTGCCGTGGTCGGGCTCGCCCTGATCAGTCTCGTATTCTTCGGCCCGCAGACGGCCTGGGGCTGGGTTGGCGTGATTCCGCTGGCTACGGCCGCAATGGGCTTCTGCCCCGCGTACAGCCCGCTGGGCCTGTCCACTTGCAAGCGGCGCTCGCAACCCAACTAAGAAGGAGCAATGCAATGATCCGGCGAATTTCCATGCTGTTCATGCTGGCGGTCGCACTGCTGATCGGCCAGTCCGCACATGCCGACGAACCGGAGCATCTGCTCACGGTGGTCAACTCCGGCTCGAACGAAACCCAGGCCATGGCCATGATCCTGACCGCGCAGTATCTGGAACAGGGCGGCAGCGCCCAGGTGCTGCTCTGCGACTCGGCGGGTGAACTGGCGCTGGAAGGCTCCGACATGGGGTCGGGCGTGGTACAGCCCGCCGATGCCTCCCCGCGTCAGATGCTTGGCAATCTGATCGAGGCGGGGGTTGAGGTACAGGTCTGTGCCATCTTCCTGCCCGGCCAGGACAAGACGGAAGACGATCTCATCGAGGGTGTGACCGTTGCCCGCCCGGATGCCATCGCCAGGACCATGGCGCAGCGGGACACCAAGTTGTTCACCAACTGAGCCGGGGAACCGTAGAACCGTAGGGTGGACCTTCAGGTCCACCAGTCCAGCCAAGATGGTGGACCTGAAGGTCCACCCTACGGTCCCCGCTCCATGCGCCCGGCGCCGTTACGGCGCGGCGAACTCGGCCACTACCGGCGCGTGATCGGAGGGGCGCTCCCAGCGGCGTGGCTCCACGTCCACCCGGCTGGCCGTGCACTGCGCGGCAAGCTCGGGGCTCGCCAGCACCAGGTCAATCCGCAGGCCGCGATTGCGCCGGAAGTTGTTCATTCGGTAGTCCCACCACGAAAACACCTGCTCATCCTGCGGGAAGCGGCGAAAGGTGTCTTCCAGGCCCAGATCGGTGAGCGCCTTCAGCGCGGCGTGCTCCGGCTCGCTGAAGAGAATCTTGCCCCGCCACTCCTCCGGGTCGTGCACGTCGGCGTCAGCGGGTGCGATGTTGAAATCTCCGACCACCGCCAGGCGCGGATGGCGCGCCATTTCGTCGGCGATCCAGTCCCGCAGGCGGGCCAGCCAGTCCAGCTTGTAGGCGTATTTTTCGCTGCCCACCTCCGAGCCGTTGGGTACGTAGAGATTGATGAAGCGCAGATCGCCGACCGTGCCCGCCATGACACGGCGCTGCGGGTCGTCCACGCCGGGGATGTCGGTGACGGTCTCGCTGATGGGGTCCCTGGCCAGCAGGGCCACGCCGTTGTACGTTTTCTGGCCGGCGTAGACCACCTCGTAGCCCGCTTCGCGGATGGCCGCTTCCGGGAAGTTGTCGTCGGTGAGCTTGGTCTCCTGCAGGCCCACCACGTCGGGCTGTTCGGTCTCCAGCCAGTGAAGCACGTGAGGCAGGCGCACCTTCAGGGAGTTGACGTTCCAGGAGGCGAGTTTCATTCAGCCCTCCCAGTCCAGCTTGGCGCGGATCTCGGCGGCCACGGCCTTGAGCTCCTCCGGGTCCGCCTGGTCCTTGCCATGGCTGCGCCGGTCCTGGCCCTCCCAGCGGGGGATGATGTGCTGGTGGTAGTGGAACACGGTCTGCCCGGCGGCTTCGCCGTTGAACTGCGTCAGGGCGATGCCGTGGGGCTGGATGGCCGCCTGGATGGCCTGCGCCACGTCCTGCACCGACGCGATGAAGGTCTGCAGGAGGTCGGTGGGCATCTCCAGCAGATTGGCGTGATGCGCCTTGGGGATGACCAGCGTGTGGCCGCGGGAGGACGGGAAAGCGTCCATGAACGCGACCACGTGCTCGGTTTGCCCGACGATGGCGGCCGGAATCTCGCCGGCGACGATCTTGCAGAATATACAGTTCGGGTCGGTCGGGTAGTCGGCCATAGCTCGGTCTCCGTCGTCTTATGTGTTCGATCCGGGTGTGTGCGCCGCCGGTCCTTGTGGATGTGAATATCCACCCATGTATCTTATCGGTTGTGTGGTGCCCGGGATGGTGGACCTGAAGGTCCACCCTACGGGATTCCCGCGCGGGAGACGGTGCCGGGCGTAGGGTGGACCTTCAGGTCCACCGTCAACCCGCCACAATCATTCAAGCCGCCAGCCCACTGTGCCGCAGCAAGGCATCCACCGTCGGCTCCCGTCCCCGGAACGCCTTGTACAGCGCCATCAGGTCCTCCGACCCGCCCTTCTCCAGGATGTGCACCAGGAAGTCCCGGCCGGCGGCCTCGCTGAAGACGCCTTCGTCCTCGAACCGGGAGTAGGCGTCCGCCGAGAGCACTTCGGCCCACTTGTAGCTGTAGTAGCCTGCCGCATAGCCCCCCGCGAAGATGTGCATGAAGCCGTGCGGGAAGCGGTGCCACTCGGGTGGGCGGACCACGGCGGTCTGGTCGCGCACCGCTTCCAGGGTTTCCAGTATGCGCGGGCCGGTGGCCGGGTCGTGCTCCAGGTGCAGGCGGAAGTCGAACAGGGAGAACTCCAGCTGCCGTACCATGCCCATGGCCGACTGGAAGTTCTTCGCTGCCCGCATGCGCTCGAACAGATCGTCGGGAATCCGGGCGCCGGTCTCGTGGTGGGCGGCGAACAGGTCCAGCGCCTCCCGCTCCCAGCACCAGTTCTCCATGAACTGGCTCGGCAGCTCCACCGCATCCCAGGGCACCCCGTGGATGCCGGAGACCGACGCCGCGCCCACGCGCGTGAGCATGTGATGCAGGCCGTGACCGAACTCGTGGAACAGCGTCTCCACTTCCTGGTGGGTCAGCAGGGCCGGCTGGTCGCCCACGGGCGGGGCGAAATTGCAGGTGAGAAAGGCCACCGCGGTCTGGATGCCGTCGCCGGTGTCGCGGCGCACCTTGCACTCGGCCATCCAGGCGCCGCTGCGCTTGCCGGTGCGGGCGTAGAGGTCGGTGAAGAACCGTCCGCGCACGCTGCCGTCGCTGTCGAGGATCTCGAAGAACTGGACATCCGGGTGCCAGGTGTCCGCGGCCTGGGTGTTTTCCTGGATGCGCACGCCGTAGAGCCGCTCCACCACCTGGAACAGGCCGTCGATCACCTGCTGCGCCGGGAAGTAGGGGCGCAGATCCTCCTGCGAGATGGCGTAGCGGGACTGCCGCAGTTGCTCGGAGGCGAAGGTGACGTCCCACGGCTGCAGGTCGTCCAGGCCCAGCTCGTCCCGGGCGAAGGCCTGCAGCTCCTGGAATTCCCGCTCGGCCACGGGGCGCGCCTTCTGCGCCAGGTCGGTGAGAAAGCCGGTGACGGCGTCGGTGCTCTCCGCCATCTTCGTGGCCAGCGACAGCTCGGCGTAGTTGTCGTAGCCCAGAAGCTGCGCCTTTTCGTGCCGCAGGGACAGGATTTCGTCCATGATGGCGCTGTTGTCCCACTGGCCCGCATGGGGCCCCTGGTCCGAGGCGCGGGTGCCGAAGGCCTCGTAGACCTCCCGGCGCAGATCCCGGTCGCGGCAGTGGGTGAGAATGGCGAACACGCTGGGGAAGTCCAGACCGATGCGGTAGCCGCTCTCGCCCTGCTGTTCGGCGGCCTGAGCCAGCATGGCGAGGTTGGAGTCGGGCAGGCCGTCCAGGCGCTCGGCGCTGTCGAGCTGCTTGCTCCAGGCGTTGGTCGCGTCCAGGACGTTCTCCTGGAAGCGGGCGCCGAGCTCCGAGAGGCGGCTGGCGATCTCGCGGTAGCGGGTCTTCTTCGCCTCGGGCAGATCGACACCCGCCAGGCGGAAGTCGCGCAGGGCGTTGTCCACGGTGCGCTGCTGGTCGGCGGAGAGCGCCTGGAAGTCGTCGCGCTCGCGGATCTGCTGGAACGCCCGGAACAGCCTGACGTTCTGGCCGAGCTCGGTGGAGTACTCTGAGAGTTTCGGCAGGCAGGCGTTGTAGGCCTCGCGCAGGCCTTCACTGTCCATCACGCCATGCAGATGGGTCACGGGCGACCAGGCACGGCTCAGGGTGTCGTCCAGGGCCTCGACTGGCTGCACGAGATTGTCCCAGGTGAACGGGCCGTCCTGATCGAGCAGCGCCTCCAGCCGCGCGCGGTTATCCGCGAGAATGTGGTCGATGGCCGGCTCCACGTGCTCCGGCTCAATTGCGGAGAACGCGGGCAGGTCGGTGTTGGCCAGCAGCGGGTTGGTCATGAAGCATCTCTCCACAGCGTGTCGTATAACAGCCCATTATGGCCTGAGAGTGCCCTCGTGTGTGAGGGGTGGCGACGGTTCCGATGGGGGTTGCCGTGATATGGTTTCCGCCATGGCGGCCGTCGGCGCGAGGGGCGAGCGGCGGTCGTGCCGCAAATCATAGAGTTGAGTCCGGGAGTGTCCATGAGCACACATTTTGACTGCATTGCCATCGGCGGCGGGAGTGGCGGCCTGGCCGCCGCGCGCCGTGCTGCGTCCCACGGTGCCCGCGCGGCCGTGATCGAGAGTGACCGCCTCGGCGGCACCTGCGTGAATGTCGGCTGCGTGCCCAAGAAAGTCATGTGGAATGCCGCCCACACGCGCGAGGTGGTGGAGCGTGCGCCCGACTTTGGTTTCGAGGTGGATCTGAAAGGGCTCGACTGGGAGACCCTCGTGGCCCGCCGCGCTGCGTACATCGAACGCCTCAATGGCATCTACGGCCGTAACCTGGACAAGGACGGCGTCACCCTGATCGAGGGGCATGCCCGGTTCGTGGACGAACGCACTGTGGAAGTGGCGGGCACCCGTTACACGGCAGATCACTTCATCATCGCCACCGGTGGCCGCCCCTCCTGGCCGGGTGTTCCCGGAGCGGAGCTTGGCATCGACTCCGATGGCTTCTTCGAGCTCGGCACTCAGCCCCGGCGCGCGGCTGTGGTGGGAGCCGGCTACATCGCCGTGGAACTGGCCGGCGTGCTCGCCGGGCTCGGCACGGAAACCACACTGCTGGTGCGTCGGCATGCGCCACTGCGTGAGTTCGACGCGCTCATTCAGGAGGGGTTGCAGGAGGCGCTGCCCCAGCATGGTGTGAATCTGGTCACCGAGTTCACGCCGGCGGCAGTGGAGCGCCGGCCCGACGGCACGCTCACCCTCACGGCGGAGGACGGCCGCAGCGTGGACGGGCTGGATACGGTCATCTGGGCCGTGGGCCGTCACGCCAACACCGACGACCTGGGGCTGGATGCCGCGGGTGTGGCAATGGACGACGCCGGGCAGATTCCCGTGAACGAATGGCAGGAGAGCAACGTCAGCGGCATCTACTCGCTGGGGGATGTCACCGGCCGCATTCCGCTGACGCCGGTTGCCATTGCTACCGGGCGCCGCCTGTCGGACCGCCTGTTCGGAGGGCAGCGCGACCGGCGCATGGACTTCGAGAACGTGCCGACCGTGGTGTTCAGCCACCCGCCCATCGGCACGGTGGGGCTGACCGAGGCCGAAGCGCGGAAGGCGCATGGTGACGCGGTCACCTGTTTCAGCACGACGTTCGTCGCCATGGACTACGCGCTCTCCGAGCACAAGCCCCGGACTCGCATGAAGCTGGTCACAGTGGGTGAGGAGCAGCGCGTGGTCGGTTGCCACGTGATCGGCGTCGGCGCCGACGAGATGCTGCAGGGTTTCGCCGTGGCCGTCCGGATGGGCGCGACCAAGCGCGACTTCGACGAGACCGTGGCCATTCACCCCACCAGTGCCGAAGAAATGGTCACCATGACCTGACGAGGACCGTCATGATTCGCACATTCGAGTCGTACCGCCCGAAAATCGCCCCCAGCGCCTGGGTCGACGAAACCGCCCTGGTCATCGGTGACGTGGAACTGGCCGAGGACGTCTCGGTCTGGCCCATGACCGTGGTGCGCGGCGACGTGCATTACATCCGCGTGGGTGCGCGCTCCAATATCCAGGACGGCGCGGTCGTCCATGTGGCTCACGCCGGCGACCACAGTCCGGGCTACCCCACCATCATCGGCGAGGATGTGACCGTGGGCCACAAGGCGATCGTGCACGCCTGCACGGTGGAGGACGCCTGCCTGATCGGCATGGCCGCCACCATCATGGACGGTGCAGTGCTCGGCAGTGAAAGCATTCTCGGTGCGGGCTCACTGGTACCGCCGGGCAAACAGCTACCCGGCGGCCATCTGTACGTGGGCAGCCCGGCGAAGGCGGTGCGGGAGCTCACCGAGGAGGAGCGGGAATTCCTGCGGTACTCTGCCCGCAATTACGTCTCGGTCAAGAACCGGCACCGGGCGTCATCGGGCCCCCTTGCCGAGAATCAGTGAGACCAGGAACAGGATAATGAAGAAGATGAACAGCACCTGCGCGATCCACGCGGCGGTGCCCGCGATGCCGGAGAAACCGAGAACTGCCGCAATTATGGCGACGACGAGGAACGTGAGGGACCATGACAGCATTGGATGACTCCCTTTCGTGAATTTGCGGGCTTCCCGGCGGACCGTCCATCAAAGATAACTGCGCATAACCGCCTGTCAATGCGCGGCTTACCATAACAGGAGGTCATGTGGCACGTGCACCGCTGGAGATCGCCGGCGTAACGATTCCTCCCGGTGGGCGGGAGACGGTGGAACTCCCCGCGGGGCAGCTCTACACCCACACCCCGGTCAATATTCCCCTGCAGGTGGTCCACGGTCGCCGGTCAGGGCCCTGCCTGGTGGTCACCGCCGCTGTCCACGGCGACGAGATCAACGGTGCCGAAATCATCCGGCGACTGGTGCGTCAGCAGATGCTGAACCGCATGGCTGGCACGCTGATCGCCGTACCCGTGGTGAACGTGCTGGCGTTCAGCGCCCGCTCCCGCTATCTCCCGGACCGGCGGGATCTCAACCGCAGTTTCCCCGGCAGTGAATCCGGCTCCATGGCTTCGCGTCTGGCGTACCGGGTGCGCAGCGAGGTGCTGGCGCGGGCGAGCCACGTGATTGATCTGCACACGGCGGCCATTCACCGGGAGAACCTGCCACAGGTGCGCGCCGATCTGGACAACCCCGAGGACGCAGCACTGGCGCGTGCGTTCGGCTTGCCGGTGGTGATCGACTCACCGCTGATCGAGGGCAGCCTGCGCAGCGCCGCGCGTGAGGCAGGGGTGCCGGTGGTCACCTATGAGGCCGGGGAGGCGCTGCGTTTCGATGAAACGGCGATCCGGGCGGGGTTGCAGGGCGTGATCCGCGTCATGCGGCACCTGCGGATGTTGCCGCCATCGCGGCGCCGGCAGCCGACCCCGGAACCGCAGTACGTCTCGGACGCCAGTAGCTGGATGCGGGCGGGGCAGGACGGGCTGTTCCGCGCGTCCGTGGCGCTGGGTGCCCGCGTCGCCGAGGGGCAGCCCCTGGGCTGGATCTCCGACCCTTTCGGCGGCGCTGAGCAACCGGTGAAGGCGGCCTTCCCCGGGGTGGTGATCGGGCGTGCCAACCTGCCACTGGTCCATGAAGGCGAGGCGCTGTTTCACGTTGCCCGCTTCGATCAGGTGGGCCGGGTGCACCGGGATCTGGAGCGGTTCAGCGAGTCGCTGGAGCAGGGCGAGGAATGGGGCGAGGAGCCGCCGATCGTGTGAAGGACCTGTGCGTTGCGGTGGGTTGCTGTATCCGGGAGCGACTCACGCAGCTCCGGGGCGGAGCCCGCCCGGCCCGAAGGGTGGCCGCAGGGATGCGGCCACCGGTTTACAGCACAGGGATGTGCTGTAAACCGGCCAGGGCATAGCCACGGAAACTTTTCTCCCGTGAGGGAGAAAAGTTAGGCGAAGTGCCGGAGCTCCCGGATACAGCAACCCACCGCTGCGCACCGCATCACGACCTGCGACGAGCTCCGTACAAGAGCAATCCACCGCCCACCAGCAGCAGCGGCGCGCCGATTACCAGGATGTACCACTCCGGCGTGCGGCTGGAGCGCAGGTTGTAGGCGCTGCCCGCCGCGATCCAGGGGGCGGCGTCATCCGTGAGCACCCACGCCACCGGGGCATCGAGCTGGCCCTCGCGCGCCGGCATCGGCAGCCAGTCGGGTTCGGCTTCCAGCGTGTCGTCGGCAAGCGGGGCCCGCCAGACGCCATCGTCACTGCCCGCGTATAGCCGGTCCTCGTCGTGGGCCAGGGTCAGCACACGGCGATCGCCCAGCAGTCCGCCCACCTGTTGCCATTCGTCCATGGGCTCCTGCTGGCGGAACAGGCCCTGATCCGTGCCGGCGAGCACTGTGCCGTCGGGCAGCGTGTGGAAGCTCAGCACCTTGGTGTCCGACGGGAGGCCGTCGTTGTCCGGAACCCAGCCGTCGGCTCCCGGCCAGAACAGATGCACCCCCGCCTCGATGGTGCCGCTGCGCACAAGGGTATCGCCGTCATCCTGCGGCGATACCATGACGCGGTACACCGGCGCCTCGCCGGCGGGGCGGCCGAGATCGGTCCAGTCGCCGTCCGGGCCGCGCCGCCAGACACCCGCGTTGCCGGCGGCAATCAGCGTCTCTCCCGACTGCGCCAGGTGGCTGATGCGCCCGGTGGGGGCGTCATCGCCGGTGAACGCCGTCCAGCCGTCGTCGTCGAACGCCAGGACGCCCCGCGTCGTGCCGGCCAGCAGCGGTCCGTCGCCACCCAGGAGCACCGTGCTGCGCGCCTCCTCCGGCAGCGGCGGGAGCTGGTGCCACTCGCCCTGTCGCCGTTGCCACACGGTGCCATCCTGGTGCGCCAGCGTGAGATGCTCCTGCCACCACGTCATTGCGGTCAGGTGGGCGCCGCGCCGCGGGTCATCCGCCTGCCAGCTGGGCTCGGTGGGGTAGCGTGCGATGGTGATCAGCGCCACCACCGCGGTGGCGATCATCACGAACGCCAGGGTTCTTCGCGACATGCTGTCCTCTTCAGGTAAGCGCAGAGCGATTTGTAACAGATTGTTGCAGGGCTTTGTGATGTAAGCACTTTTTCTTTTCGTTGTCAGCCGCTAATCTTGGGCGCTGACATGTTCGGGGGAAATCACATGAAATCAGCGTGGGCTCTTGCCGGCGCGGGCTTGGTTGTGCTCGCCGTCGCCGTGCCCGGTCGCGGTGTTGCGGGCGCGCCGGCGCCGGCGTTGTCCGAGGCCGACTGCCGCACGTTGCTGGTGCTGCACGCGGAGGTTCTCGAGGACGGGCTGGACGCCGACGCCAGTACGCGGGTCGCACTGGAAGAGGCGATCATCGACCGCCCGGGTTGCGGCGAGACGCAAGGGCAGTTGCTCGATGCCCGCAGCGGTGACGGCATGAACCCGTTCGACCCGCGTGAGCCCGCCGGCTTCGGGCTTCCCGGTGATGACGGAGAGGAGAAGTGAGCCGCCTGCTGCTGGTGCTGCTAATCGGGTTTGCCACGGCGCTGCATGGTGGACAGCGCTCCCAGGAACCCATTGGCGAGCAGGAGGACATGGGGGCATTACCCACCGCCGACCGCCAGCAGCTGGAGGGCTGGCTGCGGGCGCTGGCGGCTTCCTGGAATACGCCGCGGCTGAGCGACTACCTGGACCCCGATCTTCCGGACCGGCAGCGGCTTCTGGGTGCGATCGAGGATCAGGTCCCCCCGGATGCCGAGCTGCGCATCCTCTCCGTGGGGCCGGTTCGGGTTCTGGACGAGGAGCGCGCCCCCGGGGTGATCACGCGGGTTGTCCGCGTCTCGGTGCGTTTGCAGGTGCAGGGCTCCGCCGACAACGGCGGCCTTGAACGGCGGGAGAGCCGACAGGATCTGGTGGTTCGATGGACCCGACGGGTACCCCAATAAACTCCGTGCGTTTACTGTGGTTGCTGTTGCTGCTTCCCGCTCTCGGGCTGGCCGGGGGGGATGAGTCCGGTGACGGCGACTGGCGCGTGCGCGGTGACACCACGGCGCGCATGGAGTACTACAGCATTTCCGGTGACCGCGAGCTGGGCACCTATGCCGAGGACGGCCTGCAGGCCTACCAGGACCTCAACCTGGGCCTCACCCGCGGTGGTGATGGTGAGCCGCTCTGGGATATCGATTTCTCCAGCGTGGTGAGCGGCTCCGATTACCGGACTCAAGATCACGGCACGCGCATCGAATACCTGCGTCTGCACCACGAGAACGCCACATCCCCCGTGCCCTACCGGGTCGATCTCGGTGACCAGCAGGCATACTTCAGCCGTCTCAGTCTCGATCGAGATGTGCGCGGTGCACGCCTGGAAATGCAGCCGGAGCTCGGCCGGGCGGAGCACTCCCTGGTCTGGCTCTCGGGGAGCTACCGCAGACACTGGTACGACGACGACGAGACCCGGCTGCCGCATCTGGTGGAGCCGGAAGGCGACTACCACGGCGCCTCGTGGCTGGTAACCGACCCAACCCTTGGCGACTGGTCCCTGAACGTGGTGCACCACGACGAAATGGCGTTCACCGGCGAGGAACATCGCCACCTGGTGACCAGTGTAGCCGGAGACTGGGGCATGGAGTTCATGCGCCAGGACCTGGATGCCCAGGCGGAGCTGGCGCGGCTGGAGGGGCAGGCCTGGTCCGGTCTGCAGGATGATTCCGTTCGCGCCGTGGATGACCGGGGCTGGCGCGCCAGCCTCGCCGGCGAGGATCATCTGTTGCCCCTGCCGCTGGACTACAGTGTGCGCTACGAGCGCTTCGGTGCTGATTTCGAACCCGCGGGTACGGAAGTGGTGAGCGACAGCCGCACGCTCGCGGCCGCCGCCGGCCTGCAGTTGACCGACCGGACCCGGTTGCGGGGGCGCTTCAACCGTTACCGGGACGCCGCCGCCACGGCCAACCCGATCCGGATCGACGAGCACGGCATGGAAGTGGCCGTGCCATTCGGGATCGGCCCGGTGCACACGAACCACCGCGTGGATGTCCTGCACCGGGAGCGAGCCGACCGTGTTGGCGGAGTCGATCAGCTTACCCGTCGGGCCACCTGGGATCTGGAACTGCCGGTGACCGATTCCCAGGAGACACACATGAATCTCTACTGGCTTCACCTGGACGACCGTGCCAGCGGCCGGTTCGCGCGCACCGAGCGGCGGGCCAGTCTCGCCCACAGTGCCGGCTTCCGCGTGGGTGACCTGGACGTGAGTGCGGCACCGGGGGTTGCCTACCGCACCCGTGATGGCCACCTGGAGCAGCACGCTGTCCATCCCACCCTGTCCCTGGCGGCGACCGGTGCGCTCCACGAGCTGGGGGTCTCGCTGGGCTACCGCACGCTGGAGCGCCCCGGCCTGGTCAGTCCGGACGTGGACGAGTACCAGCTCTCCATGGACTGGCGTTATCGCATGAACCGCCACCAGTTCGGCCTGGAGTACGAGCACCAGCTCGTGGAGCCTCACGTACAGGAAGAACACCTCGATCAGTGGCGCGCCGGCATGTTCTGGCGTTACGACTTCTCCGGCGAGGGGTAGCGGGCTGCCCGCCACCTGAAGCGGCGGTTGCCTGCCCTGGTGGGGCGTTCTACAGTGCGCTGACGCTTTGGACCATCTGGAGTATGCGCACGCATGCGAGACTGGGAAGGACAGGCGGCACCGGAGCCGCCACCGCAGCAACCACCCCCGCGCCGGGTTGCAGGGCCGTCCCTGCTGCCCCCGGTGGTTCTGACACTGCTCATTGCCAACGGCGTACTGTTCCTGGCGCAGGGGGTTATTGGCCACTGGCTGCTGGCCACGTTCGCGCTCTGGCCCCTGGGCACGCCGGACGCCATGATGACCAGCATGGGCATGGAGCAGTATCCGGGGTTCCGCCCATGGCAGCTGCTCAGTTACGGGTTCCTCCACGGCGGCACGTTCCACCTGCTGGTGAACATGTTTGCCCTGTGGATGTTCGGTGTGGCGCTGGAGAACCTCTGGGGCTCGCGCCGGTTCGCGTTCTATTTCGTGTTCTGCGTGATCGGTGCCGGTCTCATTCAGCTGGTGGTGGCCACCAATGCCGCCGCTGATGGCAGCGTCTATCCGACCGTGGGCGCCTCCGGCGGGGTGTTCGGCATTCTGCTCGGCTTCGGCATGATGTTCCCCAACCAGCGCATCATGCTGCTGATTCCGCCGATCCCCATGAAGGCGAAGTATTTCGTGATCGCCTATGGCGCGTTCGAGCTGTGGGCCGGTATCACCGGCACCCTGGCCGGCATTGCCCATTTCGCGCACCTGGGCGGCATGGTCTTCGGCCTGCTGCTCATCCTCTACTGGCGGCACACCGGCAGCTTCCTCCGCCGGCCACCGGGGCCCATGTAGGGCCCCGGCACCCGCCGCTCCCGGATCCGCTGCCTCGTAGTGGCGTAGGGTGGACCTTCAGGTCCACCACCCCGGCCACGGCTCTTCAACCTGCATCACGTTTGGTGGACCTGAAGGTCCACCCTACGCGTGACCCCGCTCCCGCCGCTGCCGTACGCGTTCCGCGGCGTTCTCAAGGAGCGAGTACGCCGCCGGAATCACCGCCAGGGTCAGCAGCATTGACGAGATCATCCCGCTGATGATGGCCACCGCCAGCGGGCCCTGGGTCTCGGCGCCGGCACCGGCGCCGATGGCTGCGGGCAGCATGGCCAGGATCAGCGTCAGCGAGGTCATCAGAATGGGCCGCAGACGCACGGGGCAGGCCGCGGCCAGCGCCTCGTTCACGGACATGCCCCGTTTGCTCCGGTACTGGTTGGTGAGGTCCACCAGCAGGATGCCGTTCTTGGTGACCAGCCCCACCAGCAGCACCAGGCCGATCATGGAGTAGATGTTCAGGGTGTGCCCGAACAGCCACAGCCCGACGATGCCGCCGATCATCGCCAGCGGCAGCGCCGCGAGGATGATGAAGGGCTGCAGGAACGAGTTGAACTGGCTGCCCAGCACCATGTACACGAGCAGAATGGCCACCACGAAGACGAAGATGATGGCCGCCGCCGTGCGTTCGAACTCCTCGGCCTGGCCTACCAGGTTCAGGGAGTAGCCCAGCGGCATGATCTCTTCCGCCTCGCTCTCCACCAGGTCCACGGCCTCTGCCAGCGGGACCGACGGGGTCGAGAAGAACTGGGCCGCATACTGGAGGTCGTACCGCCCGATCACCGCGGGACCCAGCTCCGGCTGGAAATCCGCCAGGGTGTCGAGACGGATCATGTCGCCGTTCTCGGATCGCAGGTACAGCTTCGAGAGGTCCTCCGGCGTCTGCAGTGCCCCCTCGCGGGCCTTGAGGCGGACGTCGTAGCGTTCGCCGTCACCGGGCTCGTCGTTGTAGCGGGCCACGTCGATACCGCCGGCGAGCGCGTTGGCCGCGCGCGTGACGTCGAAGGTGCTGATACCCAGGTTTCGGGCGCGGTCTCGATCCACGTTCAGCACGAGCTCCGGCTGGTCCAGGTCGAGCTCCAGGTCGAGGGTGTCGATCTCGTCCCGGGCGCGCAGCCGCTGCTCCAGTTCCTCTGCCAGCTCCGCCACCTCGTCAAGCTCCGGGCCGCTGATATTGAACTGAAGCGGCTCGCCGCGCTGACCACCGATGAGCGGCACCGCCGAGGCGAACGCACGGACACCGCTCAGCTGTGCCAGTTCGCCCTGCACCTGGGCGGTGATCTCCTGCTGGCTGAGCGTCCGCTCATCGCGGGGCTCAAGGCGGACGAACGAGATGCCGTCGTTCACCTGACCCTGATCGCCCAGGCCGATGGCCGTGAAGTAGGTGTCTACGCCTTCCTGGTTGCCGAGCACCTCTTCCACCGCCCGCAGTTTCTCGTCGGTGTAATCGATGCTGGAGCCCAGTGGCGTCTGGATGCTGACCACGAACTGCCCCTCATCCTCCTCGGGGGTGAACTCGCCGCCAAGCTGCCCGAGCAGGCTGCCGGCCGCGACCGTCACCAGCAACACGATACCGAGCGTGACCCAGCGGAAACGCAGCACCTTCGCCAGCAGCCAGCGGTAACCGGACTCCATGCCGCGGAAGGCACCCTCCAGCGTGTTGTAGACCTTCCCGTGCTCCTTCGGTACCGCCAGGAAGCGAGAGCAGAGCATGGGTGTCAGGGTGAGGGCGACGATGCTCGAAGCCAGCACCCCCATGGCCACCACCACCGCAAAGGATTCAAAGAAGCGGCCGATGATCCCTTCCATGAACAGCACGGGCAGGAAGATGGAGACCAGCGACAGCGTCGTGGCGATAATGGCGAAGAAGACCTCGTTGGAGCCCACGATTGCCCCCTCCACCGGGTCCTCGATACCTTCCTCCCGGTGCCGGAAAATGTTCTCCAGCACCACGATGGCGTCGTCCACCACCACGCCGATGAGCAGCAGCATCGCCAGCATGGTGAGCGAGTTCAGGGTGTAACCGAATGCGAAGATGGTGGCGATGACCGCTGCCAGAGCCACGGGGATCGACAGCGTCACGATCAGCGTCGAGCGCAGGTTCTTCAGGAACAGCCACAGCACGAACGCCGCGAACAGGATCCCGAGCCCGATGGTCTGGTACAGGGTGTCGATCATCTCCAGGATGAACACGGACTGGTCCGAGGCGATGTTCACTTCCATCCCCGGCGGCAGCTGCGGCCGGATTTCGGTGTCCAGGCGCTCTTTCACCTCGTCGATGATGGCCACGGTGTTGGTGCCGGAGACCTTCACCACCCCGAGGCCGACCGTCGGTTCGCCGTTGAACCGGGCCAGTGCCCGCGGGTCCTCCAGGCCATCGATCACCTGTGCCACGTCCCGCAGCCGGATCAGGGCGCCGTCCTGGGAGGCCACGATCAGCTCCTCCAGCGCCTCCGGCTGGTGGTACTCCATGTCCAGCTTCAACAGCCGCTCGGTGCGTTCCGCCACCAGGAAGCCGCCGGGGAGCTGAAAGTGCTCCGTCTCGATGGCATTGATCAGGTCGGTGACCGTGAGGCCGAAAGCGGCCAGGCGGTCCGGCTCCACCTCGATGCGGATGTTGCGCTCCAGACCGCCGCCGATCTGGATCTCGCCCACGCCGTTGATGTTCTCGATCTGCGGCCGCACCACATTGCGCGCATACGTGCCGAGCTGCTGCAGGGTCCGGTCGCCCTGGACGCTGAGCCACATGATCGCCTGGGCGTCCGTCTCCACCTTCTGGACGATGGGGTCTTCGGCGTCTTCCGGCAGTTGCTGGCGGATCTCGTTGATCTTCGCCTGAACCTCGTTGAACGCCACGTCGATGTCCATGTCCAGATCGAACGTGATGGTCACGATGGATGTGCCGGGGCTGGACGACGACTGGATGTAGTCGATACCCGGCACGGTGTTCACCGCCCGCTCCACCTCCGAGGTGATGGAGGCGTCGATGATGTCCGGGTCAGCGCCGGGCTGCGCCACCACCACGTTGACCACCGGGAAGTCGATGTTCGGGATGCGGTCGGTGCCCACTTCCTGATAGCCGATGTAGCCGAACAGCACCAGTACGGCGCTGATCATCACGGCGAGCACGTGTCGCCGTATGGATAATTCGGGCAGCGTCATGCGTGCTTACTCCTCGGCGGTCCGGATGGCGGCCCCGTCGGACAGGAAGCCGGCCCCGTCCACGGCGATGATTTCGCCTTCATCCAGGCCGTCCCGGATCTCGGTGCGGTCCGGCCCGCGGCGCCCCACGTCCACGGCGCGCTCGTGGGCGGTGTCGTCCTCGATGACGTAGACCACCTCTCCGGACGGGCGCTGGATGATGGCGTCGTTGGGGATGACGATGCTCTCGCGCTGATCCACCAGCACTGAGGCGTTCACGCTGCCGCCCTGGCGCCAGCCGCCCGGATTCTCCACATTGACGATGGCCTCGAATGTGCGGCTCTGGCCGGCCAGCCCCGGGCGCAGCTCGGAGATGGTGCCGTCCACGTCGCCGCCGGCGACCGGGGCGCGCAGCTGCACGGGCTGACCCACTTCCAGCCGCTGGGCCACGGTCTCGGGGAACGGCAGACGGACCCGCAGCAGGTCCTGGCTGACGATGGTCAGCATGGGCTCGCCGGGGGACGTGTAATCGCCTTCGGATACCATGCGCTCGTCAATGGCGCCGTCCACCGGCGCCCGGATCGTGGTGTTGCGCAGGTCCCTCTCGGCATTGCGCACCTGGGCCTCGGCGCCCTGCAGATCCTCTTCCAGGGACTCCACCTCGCCCTCGGTGGTGTCGAACTGCGACTGGGTGACATAGCCGTCTTCCAGTAGCTTTGCGTTGCGCTCCAGCTCCCGTCGCTGGGTCCGCAGGCTGACCTCGAGCCGGCGAACGTCGGTCCGGGCCTGGGCCAGGGCCAGTTCATAGGGCTCCGGATCGATCTCCACCAGGGTGTCGCCGCGGGCAACCTCGTCCCCTTCCTCGATGCGGATGGCCTGAATCTGGCCCGACACCTCGGCGGTGATTGAGGGCGCTGTCTTGCTGGTCAGGCGGCCAATGGTGCGCTCGGTGTCGTCGACCGTGTCGCGTGCCACCTCCTCGGTGGTGATGAGCACGCCGTCATCCCCGGGGCCGCTGTCATCGTCCGCGGCGGCGTCGTCATCGTTGCTGCAGCCGGCCAGGGCGAACAGGCCGAGAAAGAGGAACAGGCTCAGTTTGCGGGCCATTGGGGGCTTCCCTTGCTGTATTGGTTCGAATTCACTCGTTCGTGTCGCGGTCCTGCGTCAGCCCGGGATGGAGCAGCGCCATGATCTCGGCACAATAGCGGTCCGGGTCGCAGCGCTGTCCGGCGTCGTCGAGCCGTGGCAACACGTCCCGCAGCTGGAAGTACATGAAGGCGCCACCGAGCAGCGTCAGGGTCAGGGCGAGCGTCGAGTCCGGTGTTGCTGTCTGACCCCCCTCCTTTCTCCGCGCCTCCGCAATGGTGTTCAGCAGGTCGTTCATGCCGTCGGTGATGGTGTCTTCGGCGCGCTGGCGCTGCGGATTGCCCGCGGAGTTGAGCATCTGGCGCAGAAACAGGTTCACCGAGGAAGGGTCCTGCAGCATGCTCCGGAGGTCGTCCACGAGAAAGCGCTCGAGGCGGTCGCTCAGGGGCCGGTCGTGGTCCGTCAGGTCCACCAGCAGCCCGTCGAACGTCAACCGCGAGTCCTCGAGCACGGCGTCGTAGAGTGCCGCCTTGTTGCGGAAGTGGTGAAAGACGTTGGCCTTGCTCACTTCCGCCCGCGCTGCGATATCGCGGATGGATACGCCTTCGAAGCCGCGTTCGGTGAACAGCAGGCGTGCCGCCGTAAGGATGCGCCTTGCGGCTTCCGTACGGGTGGTGGAAGGCTCTGGGCCGCTGTGCTGGGGCATATGGGCTCCCTCCCTTGTCGTCGGGCACGACCCCGCCTGTGGCCGGGGTGGCGGACATGGGCGGTGCATCGGCGTGAGGCTGACCGGTCGGTCGGACACTCGACTGTAGCGGCGTCGCCAGGCCGATGCAAGTCGAGCTGGAGCAGCGAGGGGCGGGGCGCGTCAGCCGCCGGCGGCGACGCCCGCGATCAGCAACAGCACCGCCACCACGGCGGCAGTGGCGTGCAGCAGGATCAGAGGCAGCATCACCGGTTCGTTGCGGCCGCGCACGGCAAGGGTAAACAGCCCCCCGATCGCCGCTAGCAGGAAGACGAAGAAGGCGCTGTTGAGCAGCAGGTTCTCGGGCCCGGTGAACACGCGGACGCCGAGGACAGTCAGCGCCGTCAAGGCGGTCGTGGCGTGGGCATAACCGAGGATCACGGCGGGGCGGCCCTGGCGCAGGCCGCGCCACAGGGTGGTGGCGCCCATGGTGATGGCCGTGATGAAGAGAATCAGACTGATACCCGCCATGGGTCGTGTCCCCGGTTATCGATGCTGGCGGCACAGTAGCACGGCCACTCCTGTAGACCCACGCCGGCTTGCAACTCGTGCGGCCGAACGGGGTCTGTCAACGTACGGGGCAGTATTCCCCTGGGGCCGACAATCAATCGGCGAGGAGGTTGGTGTGTGGATTCAACGTCTGGGTGTGGTCATGGCCCTGGCCGTCTGCGTCGGCGGACCCTTGGCGGCTGCCGATGCGCCGCCGGAGGAGTGGGGCTATGCCATGGAGCGCCAGCTGCTGCCGGACCGGGTGCGCCTGCTCATCGATGGTGAAACCGCCCTGGAAGGGCACATGCGCTTCGTCGGTGATCGTCCCGAAGCACGGGTGGAGGGGGAGTTCCGGGGCCATGCGCTGGATGTGCGGTGTCGCCGCAATCCGCTGGTGAACGCCCTGAACTGCTTCGTCCGCGTCGACGGCGAGGTGCGCAGCAATCACGTGATCGTGCAGTAGCGCGACGGGCGGTTCAGCCCGCCGGCGTCTCCCGCGCCGTCACCGCGTCCAGCGCGGCAAAGCCCGGGTCTTGCGCGGTATCCACAACCAGCACATCAGCCTCTTCGTCGGCGCCCGGGCGTTCGGCGGTGCGGAGCTGGTGGTCGAGAACGCTGGTATCCGCCTCCGACGGGTCCCTGCCGGTGCGTTGCCGGTCGATGATGCGGCGCCGCAGCTCGGCCTCGTCCGCGCGGCAGTCCACCAGCGTGAACGGGACACCCACCGTTGCGGCCAGTCTCCGGAAGCGGTCGCGCTCGCCGCGGCGAAGCGTGGCCGCATCCACGACCACGTCCGCACCAGCGCGGAGCAGCGCGGCGGCCAGAGCTTCGAGGCGCTGGTAGGTGCGCTCGGAGGCGGTGCTGTCGTAGATGCCTTCGCCCACACCGGCGCCGGTGCGGGCGGCGCGATCCATGGCGTGTAGCCGCTTACGCTCCACGTCCGAGCGCAGCCGGATCGCCCCCGTGCGCTCCACAATGGCAGTGGCCACGGTGGATTTGCCGCTGCCCGACAGCCCGTGCATGAGAAACAGCCCTGGTGTCGGTGCCCGCGTATCTTCGGCGGCAACGGCCAGGTAACGGTCCACGGCTTCCCGCGCCGTCTCTCGTGTGGCCGCGTCCGCATCCTGCAGCCGCAGGGCGTTTATCTTCGCCCGTACCAGCGCCCGGTAGACACGATAGAACGGCAGCAGGCCGACAGCGTTATAGTCGCCCGTGTGCTCCAGGTAGATGTTGGTGAACCGGGCAGCCAGTTCCGGCCGCCCGCGGCTGCGCAGATCCATGTCCAGAAAGGCCACTTCGTTGATGGTGTCGATCCAGCGCAGGGCTTCCGAGAACTCGATGCCGTCAAAGATGACCGGGCGGTCGTCGATGGCGACGATGTTCCCCAGGTGCAGGTCGCCGTGGCACTCGCGCACGTGCCCGCCGGCGTGCCGATCGGCCATCAGCGGCGTCAGGGCGGTGATCTGTTGCTCGGTCCAGTCGCGCAGGTGGGTGACGCGGCCGTCGTTGCCGAGCTGCTCGGTCAGGCTGGCGAGGTTGTCTCGGGCCGGTTCGGCCACCGCGTCCGGTGTGCCCAGGGGCGAGTCGTGCCCCGCGACCGCTGCCTGCTCGTGGAAGGCGGCGAGCTGGGCGGCGATGTCGTCGAGCATGCCGGAGCGCAGTTCACCCTGTGCCAGCAGGTTGTCGAGCAGGCGGCGATCGTCGAACCGGCGCATCTGCACGGCCCAGTCCAGCAGCGGGCCGTCGCCGTTGATCACGGGGTCGTCGGGCGTGCCGGTGATGGCGATGCGCTGGAGGTAGAGTTCCGGGGCGAGGCGGCGGTTCAGCCGCAGTTCCTCGTCGCAGGCATGGCGGCGCTGCGCGAGGGTCGTGAAGTCGAGAAAGCCGAGGTCCAGAGGCTGCTTGAGCTTGTAGGCGTAGCGCTCGGTGAGTAGCAGGGTGGAGATGTGGGTGCGCACGGTGGTGACCTGGGACACGGGATGCGGGTAGCGCCCCGGCTCCTGCAGCCGCGCGCACAGGGTTCGATGTTGGGCGGCAGTGAGTTCGGTCATGGCTGGTCCGGCTCCGAGATGGCGCGGCGCAGGTCGCGGATGACCGGGGCGGTGTCCGGCGAGACGCCGCGCCACAGGCGGAAGGATTCGGCAGCCTGCTCCACCAGCATGCCGAGGCCGTCCAGAGTGCGGGCGGCGCCGTGCTGCGCGGCCCAGCGCATGAACGGTGTGGGTTCGGGGCCGTAAACCATGTCGTAGGCGGTGGTGCCGGCGCCGACAATGCCCGTGGGCAGGTCGGGCATGCCGCCGCTGAGCCCGGTGGAGGTGCCGTTGATGATGAGGTCGAACGGTGCCTCGTCGCCCAGAGCGTCGAAGCCGCAGGCGCGCGCGTCGGGGGCTTCATGGCAGAGGGGGACCAGGCCCCGGGCGCGGCTGACGGTGCGGTTGGCGATGAGCAGCAGCGCCGGGTGTTCGGTGGCGAGCAGTTCCAGCACGCCGCGCACGGCGCCGCCGGCGCCGAGGACGAGGATGCGTCGGTTCTGCAGCGGGATGCGGTGGTTGTCGCGCAGGTCCCGCACCAGTCCTTCACCGTCGGTGTTGTCGCCGTGGCGGCCGCCGTCGGCACGGAACAGCAGGGTGTTCACGGCACCGCACGCCTCGGCCCTGGGGCTGCGGCTGTCGGCCACGGACCAGGCCTCTTCCTTGAAGGGGACGGTGATGTTGAGGCCGCTCCAGCCCTTGTCCTGAAAGAGCTCCACGGCTTCGGCGAAGCCGTCGGTGGGGACTTCCTGGCGGGTGTATTCGATGTCCTCACCAGTCTGCTCGGCGAACCGGGTATGGATCCACGGCGAGCGGCTGTGGGCGATGGGGTTGCCGAAGACGGCGTAGCGGTCGGTCATGGCTTGCCTGCTGCCTCTTGCATGGGCCCGGGGATGGGCGCTCACTGACGGACACGCTGTGAACCCATCCATGGGCGCTTGACTGCGGCCGTCCGGGCCGCAGACAGTCCGTCAGTGAACGCCCATCCCAGGGCGAGCCTCAGTCGGCGCTATTTCCCTTCGTCCTCACGCAGCCATTGGGCTGCGCGGGCGGCGAAGTAGGTGAGAATGCCGTCGGCGCCGGCGCGCTTCATGGCCGTCAGCGCCTCCAGGGCGCAGGCGCGCTCGTCCAGCCAGCCTTCCTTTACCGCTGCCATCAGCATGGCGTACTCACCGCTCACCTGGTAGGCGAACGTGGGGGCGCCGAAGGTGGTGCGCACGCGATAGATGACGTCCAGATAGGGCATGGCGGGCTTCACCATGACCATGTCGGCGCCTTCTTCCAGGTCCAGGGCGACTTCGCGCATGGCCTCGTCGGTGTTCGCCGGGTCCATCTGATAGGTCTGCTTGCCGGCGGCCCCCAGGTTGCTGGCCGAGCCCACGGCGTCGCGGAACGGCCCGTAGTAGCTGGAGGCGTACTTGGCGGAGTAGGCCATGATCCGCGTGTTGATGTGGTCGGCGGCTTCCAGGGCTTCGCGCATGGCGCCGACGCGGCCGTCCATCATGTCGGACGGGGCGACGATGTCGACGCCGGCCTCCGCATGGCACAGGGTCTGTTTGACCAGGATCTCCACGGTCTCGTCGTTGAGGATGTGGCCCTGGTCGTCCAGTACGCCGTCCTGGCCGTGGCTGGTGAATGGGTCCAGGGCCACGTCGGTCATGACGCCCAGTTCCGGGAACTGCGCCTTCACGGCGCGCACGGCGCGCGGTGCGAGGCCGTTCGGGTTGTAGGCCTCGCGCGCATCCGGTGTTTTCAGGTCCGGCGGTGTGACCGGGAACAGGGCGATGGCGGGAATGCCCAGTTCCACCAGGCGTCCGGCCTCCTCCAGCAGCAGGTCGATGGAGAGCCGTTCCACGCCGGGCATGGATGGCACCGGCTCCCGCTGCTTCTCGCCGTCCAGCACGAACAGGGGCTGGATCAGGTCATCGGTGCTGAGCCGGTTCTCCCGCATCAGGCGGCGGGAGAAGGCGTCGCGGCGCATGCGGCGCATGCGCACGCCGGGGAAGTAGCCGACTGTGGTGCTGTGCGTGGTCATGAGACATCCTGCAGCGCGTGTGTGCGTGCATTATGCCTCGCGCCGCCGATGTGCCCAAGGTGTGGCTGCTCAGCCGCTGCAGCTCGCGCCGCCGAGCACGCAGAATCTCGCGCAGTGCGGATGGTTCAGGGGGACGTCCACGAAGCTCCCGGCCAGGGTTCGGCCCAGTTCGAAGCGGGGATCGTCCGGAAGCAGCGTGCAGGGCACGACCACGGGGTGTTCGGCGCCCTTGCGCTTGATGACCATGCGCGAGCTCGCGCACATCTGCGTATCAGGCGAGGTGCCGACGATATCCCAGCACGCCTCGGTGATCTCCGGCACGTCGATGCGTTCGTCCATCTCCGGGAAGAGCACGAGGCTGTGGGGGTCGTGGGCATCCAGGTCGATGTGCTCCCGGCGGAACAGTTGCGCGTAACCCTGGCGCATCGCCTGCTCGGATTCGCCGGAGAACAGGCGGCCCGCGATGTCCACCGTGAAGCCGTTGCTGGTGAGCCAGTGCAGGCCCTTGATGGCCGGGGCCCAGGAGCGTGGTCCGCGCTCTTCCTCGTGCGTGTCGCGGTCGTAGTGGTCGATGGACACGCGCACGGTCAGCCGGGCGCCGTGGCGTCTCTGAATGTCGATCAACGGGTCGGCCACCTTCATCATCGGCCGCATGGCATTGGTGAGCACCAGCGCCTCGAAGCCGCGCGACAGCACGTCGTCGAGGATGGGAATCATGTCCGGATTCATGAACGGCTCACCGCCGGTGAACGCGATGGTCCGGGTGCCCAGGCCGTCGCGCTCGATCTCGTCCAGGTACGCGGCCACCTCGCCGGCGGTGATGTAGACGAGGCGGTCGTTGCTGGGCGAGGACTCGATGTAGCAGTTGCGGCACTCCAGGTTGCACAGCGTGCCGGTGCAGAACCACAGCGTCTCCAGCGTGCGCAGGCCGACGTGGGCGCGGGGCTCGCCGGACGCGGTGGTGTGTGGGTCCCGGAACTTGCGTGGATCGAGAAACTGGATTACGGATTCGGCCGTTTGGCTCATGGGTGTCCTCGTGAGGGGCTTGGACGATCGCCGCCGCGCCGTGCCGCGACGATCCGGAGCATCCAGTCTATCGCGACGCCACGGAATTGGCGGATACGGAAAATCACTTAGGTAGGGTTCAGGAACGACCGGCGCCAGCGGACTGTCCGCGCCCGTCATCGGCCTGCGTGGGGTCCGTGCTCCCCTGGCGCAGCCGGTGTTCGGCCCAGTCCAGCACGCGCTGCACGCGCGGTGAGGCGAGCTGGCGGGCGCGGCGGAAACTGACCCAGCGGTATTCCTGGTGCTCCGGTCGCCCCAGCTCCGGGTTGACGCCCAGCACCACGTGCCTGCCGGGTGTCTCGGCGAGATAGTAGCGGGCGACCTTGCCGCGGGCGTAAGGGCCGGTTTCCACGTAGTCGTGTCCGAGGAAGAAATTCAGTTCGCGGATGCCGGTTTCCTCGCGCACCTCACGGACGGCTGCCTCGATCGGCTTCTCGCCCGGCTCCACCTGGCCCTTGGGCGAGTCCCAGTACTGGAAGGCGCGTAGCAGCAGACAGCGCCAGGCATCGCCTTCGCGCCGCACAACCACCACCCCTGCAGACAGGGTTCGCACCTTCATGCCGTTGTCCTCGCTTGCCGCAGTCCTCCGGGGGCGCCAGGGCGGCGCGCACTCCGGACCTATCCCTGATGATAGCCGGGACTGAGCGCATGTACTGCTTCGATCATTGCCTGGGCGTGTTCCGGGTTCACTTCCGGGTGAATGCCATGCCCCAGGTTGAATACGTGACCGGTTCCATGGCCGTACGCCGCCAGGATGTCGCCCACATGCCGCCGGATGGTCTCCGGGGCGGCATACAGCGCGCTCGGATCCAGATTCCCTTGCAGTGCGACGCGATCACCCACACGGCGGCGTGCGTCGCCGATATCCTGAGTCCAGTCCAGACCGAGCCCGTCGGCACCGCACCCGGCCATGTCCTCCAGCCAGGGGCCGCCGTTCTTGGTGAAGAACGTCACCGGCACGCGCCGCCCGTCTGCATGTTTGGACAGTCCGGAGATGATTTGTTCCGCGTAACGCAGGGAAAACTCCCTGTAGGCCGCCGGCGTGAGGATGCCGCCCCAGGTGTCGAAGATCATCAGCGCCTGTGCACCGGCGGCGATCTGCGCGTTCAGGTAGTCGGTGACGGCCCGGGCAAGCTTGTCCAGAAGCCGGTGCATGAGGTCGGGCCGGTCGTAGAGCATGCCCTTGCTCCAGGCGTAGTTCTTGGAGCTGCCGCCTTCGATCATGTAGGTGGCAAGCGTCCAGGGGCTGCCGGCGAACCCGATCAGCGGCACCCGCCCCTGAAGCTCCCGACGGATCACGCGCACGGCGTCCGGGACGTAGCGCAGCTCCTGCTCGGGGTCCGGGACGGGAAGCGCGTCGATGGCCGCTTCGTCCCGTACCGTGCGCTCGAAACGCGGGCCCTCGCCGGCCACGAAGTGGAGGCCGAGCCCCATGGCGTGGGGGATGGTCAGAATGTCTGAGAACAGAATGGCGCCGTCGAGACGAAACCGCTCCAGCGGTTGGAGGGTGACCTCGCAGGCCATGTCCGGGTTCTGGCACAGGGCCATGAAGCTGCCTGCCCGCTCGCGCGTCGCCCGGTACTCGGGCAGGTAACGCCCGGCCTGGCGCATCATCCACACCGGCGTGCGCTCGGTGGGTTCGCGCAAAAGGGCGCGCAGGAGGAGGTCGTTCTGGAGTGGAGCGGGTGAGGTCAACGCAGCCTCCTGAGCCGTGTGAGTGTGCCGGAATGTGTGTCTGTTTCCGTGGACGCGGGCTGAAGCCCGCATCCGCGTTTGACCACCATGTAGGAGCGACGTCAGTCGCGATTGCCGGGTATCGAAAACCCAGTCGCGACTGACGTCGCTCCTACGGCGGCGGTGCCCCGGAGGCCTGTCAGACCTCCAGGTAGTTCAGAATCCCCTTGGCGGCCTCGCGGCCCTCGAACACGGCGGTGACCACCAGGTCCGAGCCGCGCACCATGTCGCCGCCGGAGAACACCTTGGGGTTGCCGGTCTGGCCGAAGAGCTGCTCGTCCTTGCGGATGGTGACGCGGTCGCGGTCGTCGGTGCCGATGGCGTGGGCCTCGAACCAGTCCGCGGGGCTCGGGCGGAAGCCGAACGCGATCAGCACCCGGTCCGCCGGGATCACTTCCTCGCTGCCGGGGACCGGCTCCGGGCGGCGACGGCCACGCTCGTCCGGTTCGCCAAGCTGCGTGGAGACGACCTTGACCCCCTCGACCTTGCCGTCGCCGACGATTTCCACCGGCTGCCGGTTCCACATGAATTTCACGCCCTCTTCCTTGGCGTTGACCACCTCGCGGCGGGAGCCCGGCATATTCTCCTCGTCGCGGCGGTAGGCGCAGGTGACGCTGTTCGCGCCCTGGCGGATGGAGGTGCGGTTGCAGTCCATCGCGGTGTCGCCGCCGCCGAGTACCACGACGCGCTTGCCCTGCATGTCGATGAAGTCGCCTGGCTCCTGCTGGTAGCCCAGCTCCTTGTTGATGTTGGAGACCAGGAACGGCAGGGCCTCGTACACGCCCGGCAGGTCTTCCCCGGGGAAGCCGCCGCGCATGTAGGTGTAGGTGCCCATGCCGAGGAAGATCGCGTCGTAGTCCCGGTCCAGTTCCTCGAAGGTGATGTCCTTGCCGATCTCGGTGCCGAGGCGGAACTCCACGCCCATCTCTTCCATGATCTGGCGCCGGGTGCGCACGATCTCCTTCTCCAGTTTGAAGGGCGGAATGCCGAACGTCAGCAACCCGCCAATCTCCGGGTACTTGTCGAAGACCACCGGTTTGACGCCACTGCGCACCAGGATGTCCGCCGCGCCCAGGCCTGCCGGCCCGGCGCCGACCACGGCCACCTTCTTGCCGGTGTCGACCACGCCGGACATGTCCGGCCGCCAGCCGGCCTTGAACGCCTCATCGGTGATGTAGCGCTCGATGTTGCCGATGGTGACCGCGCCGAAGCCGTCGTTGAGCGTGCAGGCGCCTTCGCACAGGCGGTCCTGCGGGCAGACCCGGCCGCACACCTCGGGCAGCGAGTTGGTGCGGTGGGACAGCTCCGCCGCCTCGAACAGATTCCCCTCGGCGATGAGCTTCAGCCAGTTGGGGATGTAGTTGTGGACCGGACACTTCCACTCGCAGTACGGATTGCCGCAGTCCAGGCACCGGTCCGCCTGGGACGCTGCAGTCTCCTTGTCGAACTGGTCGTAGATCTCGTTGAAGTTGTTGACCCGGACCTCGACTTGTTCTTTTCTCGGATCCTGGCGGGGGACTTCAATAAACTGAAAGTTATTACCCATGGGTTCCTGTCGCGTTCGTCAGTCTCCGGCGTACCGGATGGGAAGACGGCCGGCCGACGGCATTGCCGCCGACCGGAGCGGATCAAGCGGCCTGGCGCAGTGTATCCAGAATGCTCTGGAGGTCCGCCGCCTTGGGCTTGACCAGCCAGAACCGCCGGGCGTAATCCCGGAAGTTGTCGAGAATCTCCTGGCCCCACTCACTGCCTGTCTCGCGGACGTATTCGCGGATCATGTCCTTGAGATAGTTTCGGTGCGCTTCCATGGCTTCGGACTGCACCCGATGGATATCGATGAGCTCGTGGTTGTAGCTGTCCACGAACTCGTTATCCATGTCCAGCACGAAAGCGAAACCGCCGGTCATGCCCGCGCCGAAGTTCAGCCCGGTGGGGCCGAGGCAGCACACCACGCCACCGGTCATGTACTCGCAGCCGTGGTCACCCATGCCTTCCACCACGGCGTGGGCGCCGGAGTTGCGCACGGCAAAGCGCTCACCCACCATGCCGGCGGCGAACAGCTTGCCGCCCGTGGCCCCGTAGAGGCAGGTGTTGCCCATGATGGTGGTGTCGTTGGTGCGGAAGGTGCTGCCTTCCGGCGGATGGATGACCAGCTTGCCGCCGGCCATGCCCTTACCCACGTAGTCGTTGGCGTCGCCGGTCAGGTGCATGTGCAGCCCGGCCGCGTTCCAGACGCCGAAGCTCTGCCCGGCGCTGCCGCGCAGACGCAGCACCAGCGGGTTGTCGGCCATGCCGTAGTTGCCGTGGCGCTTTGCGATTTCGCCGGAGAGCCGGGCACCGATGGAGCGGTTCATGTTCTTCACTTCGAAGTGGAACTCGCCACCGGATTTCGACTCGATCGCCGGCAGGCACTCGCGCACCATCTCCTCGGCCAGCTCGCCCTTGTCGAAGGGCTCGTTGCTGGGCTCGATGCAGTGGCGCGGCTTGTCCGCCGGCACGCCACCGTCGGAGAGCAGCGGCGTGAGATCCAGCTGCCGCTGCTTCTCGGTCTCGCCCGGGAGGATCTCCAGCAGGTCGGTGCGACCGATGAGGTCCTCGAGCCGGCGCACGCCGAGCTTCGCCATCCACTCGCGGGTTTCCTGTGCCACGAAGCGGAAGTAGTTGGCGACCTTCTCCGGGGTGCCGATGAAGTGCTTCAGCCGCAGTACCTTCTCCTGAGTGGCCACGCCGGTGGCGCAGTTGTTCAGGTGACAGATGCGCAGGTACTTGCAGCCCATGGCCACCATGGGCGCGGTGCCGAAGCCGAAGCTCTCGGCGCCGAGAATGGCGCCCTTGATGACATCGAGCCCCGTCTTCATGCCGCCGTCGGCCTGCACGCGCACCTTGCCGCGCAGGTCGTTGGCGCGCAGGGCGTGGTGCGTCTCCACCAGCCCCAGCTCCCACGGGGCGCCGGCGTACTTCACCGAAGTCAGCGGGCTGGCGCCCGTGCCACCGTCGTAGCCGGCGATGGTGATGAGGTCGGCGTACGCCTTGGCCACACCGGCGGCGATGGTGCCGACGCCGGCCACTGATACCAGCTTCACCGAGACCAGGGCCTGCGGGTTGACCTGCTTGAGGTCGAAGATCAGCTGAGCCAGGTCCTCGATGGAGTAGATGTCGTGGTGCGGCGGCGGCGAGATCAGCGCCACGCCGGGCTTGGAGAAGCGCAGCCGGCCGATCATCTCGTTGACTTTGTGGCCGGGCAGCTGACCGCCCTCGCCGGGCTTGGCGCCCTGGGCCACCTTGATCTGCAGCACCTCGGCGTTCACCAGGTAGTGCGGCGTGACGCCGAAGCGCCCCGAGGCCACCTGCTTGATCTTGGACATGCGCTCGGTGCCGTAGCGCGCTTCGTCCTCGCCGCCTTCGCCGGAGTTGGAACGGCCGCCCAGGCGGTTCATGGCGATGGCCAGAGACTCGTGCGCTTCCGGAGAGAGTGCGCCCAGGGACATGCCGGCGGAGTCGAAACGCGGCAGGATCTCCTCAATGGGCTCGACGTCGTCGATGTCCAGCGCCGCGCTCTGCTCCGTCACCTTGAGCAGGTCCCGGAACACCATGGGCTGGCGGGTGTTCACCAGGTCGGAGAAACGGTCCCACGCCTCGCGGTCGCCCGTCTCCACGGCTTCCTGCAGGTGCTGCACCACGTCCGGGTTGTAGGCGTGATACTCGCCATTCTGCACGAACTTGAGCAGGCCGCCCTTGCGGACCACGGTGCGGCGCGAGAACGCCTCCCGGGCCAGGGTCTTCTGGTCGGTTTCCAGGTCCTGGAAGCGGCTGCCCTTGATGCGGCTGACCGTGCCGGTGAAGCACAGGTCCACCACATCGTCGGCCAGACCCACGATCTCGAACAGCTGCGCACCGCGATAGCTGGCGATGGTGGAGATCCCCATCTTGGAGAGGATCTTGAACAGCCCCTTGTTGATGCCCTTGCGGTAGTTGCGGCGCAGCTGGTCCACCGGGGTGAGCTTGATCTGGCCGCTGCTTCGCATGTTGCGGATGGCGGCGTAGGCCAGATAGGGATAGATGGCGGTGGCGCCGTAACCGATCAGCGTGGCGAAGTGGTGCGGGTCACGCGCCGTGGCCGTCTCCACCACGATGTTGGCGTCGCAGCGCAGGCCCTTCGCCACCAGGCGGTGGTGCACGGCGCCGGTGGCCAGCAGCGCGTGGATGGGCAGCTTGCCTTCGTCCACGTAGCGGTCGCTGAGGACGATGATGACGTTACCGTCGCGCACCGCCTCCTCGGCCTCGTCGGCCACCCGCTCGATCGCCGCCTTCAGGCCTTCGCTCTCCGGGTACTGCAGGTCGATGACGTGGTTGGCATAGGCCGGATCGTCCTGGTTGAGCAGCACCAAGAACTTGGTGCGCGAGAGCACCGGTGATTCCACCACCAGCCGCTTGGCGTGCTCTTCGGTCTCTTCGAAGACGTTGAGTTCACGCCCGAGACAGGTCTCCAGCGACATGACGATCTGCTCGCGCAGCGGGTCGATGGCCGGGTTGGTGACCTGGGCGAACTGCTGGCGGAAGTAATCGTACAGGGCGCGCTCGTTGCGCGACAGCACCGGCAGCGGCGTGTCGTCACCCATGGAGCCTACGGCCTCCTGGCCGCCCTCGGCGAGCACCCGCACCACGGAGTCGTTCTCCTCCAGGGTCAGGTTGTACATCTTCTTGAAGGTCGGCAGGTCGTCCTCGCCGATGGGCGTCCCGCTGTCTTCCAGCTCGGTCTCCTCGAGCGTGGATTCCAGCCGCTGCAGATGGTCGTGCAGCCAGCGCTTGTACGGCTTGCGCTGCTTGAGGCGGTCGTCGATGGTGTTCGGCAGCAGCAGTTCGCCGGTCTCGGTGTCCACCGCGAGCATTTCGCCGGGCTTGAGCCGCCCTTTGGCCTCCACGTCTTCGGCGTCGTAGTCGTAGACGCCGATCTCGGAGGCGAGGGTGATGTGCCGGTCCTTGGTGATGACGTAGCGCGCCGGGCGCAGGCCGTTGCGGTCCAGCACGCAGGCGGCGTGGCGCCCCTCTGTGAGCACGATGCCCGCCGGGCCGTCCCACGGCTCTACGTGCATGGAGTGGTACTCGTAGAACGCCCGCAGATCGGCGTCCATGCTGTCGACATTCTGCCAGGCCGGCGGAATGAGAATGCGCAGCGTCCGGAAGATGTCCATGCCGCCCGCCAGCATGGCGTCGAGCATGTTGTCCAGGCTGTTGGAGTCGGAGCCCTCGCTGCTGACCAGCGGCGCGACCTTGTCCATGTCCGGGATCAGCGGCGTCTCGAACTTGGCGGCGCGCGCGTTGGCCCAGTTGCGGTTGCCCTGGACGGTGTTGATCTCGCCGTTGTGCGCCAGGAAACGGAACGGCTGGGCCAGGCGCCACTGGGGCCAGGTGTTGGTGGAGAAGCGCTGGTGGAAGACGCAGATGGCGGTTTCCATGCGTGGATCGTTGAGATCCTGGTAGAACACCGGCAGGTACGACGGCATCACCAGGCCCTTGTAGGACAGCACCTGCGAGGACAGGCTGGTGATGTAGAAGTGCTCATCGTCCGGCTCGATGACCTTTTCGGTGACCCGGCGCGCCGTGAACAGGCGGCGGCCGAAGTCTTGGTCGTCCATGCCGTCCGGGGCATTGATGAAGACCTGCTCGATGCGCGGCAGCGTTTTCAGCGCCTCTTCGCCACAGGCCGAGGCGTCGGTGGGCACTTCGCGCCAGCCAAGCACGGTCACACCTTCGTCGGCCAGGGCCTGATCAAGCGTATCGCGTGCCCGGGCGGCCTTGTCGGCGTCGGTGCTTAGGAAGATCGTGCCAACGGCGTAGCGGTCCGCCAGTTGCCAGCCCTGCTCGCCGGCGATCGCGCGCAGGAACCCGTCCGGTTTCTTGATCAGGAGTCCGCAGCCGTCACCGGTCTTGCCATCGGCGGCGACGGCACCGCGGTGCGTCAGCCGGCCAAGGGATTCGATGGCGGTGGACAGCACCCAGTGGCTGGGCTTTCCGTCCATGTGCGCGATCAGTCCGAACCCGCAGTTGTCCTTCTCGAAGCTCGGCCGATACAGCGTCGGCCTGTCAGCGTTCTCGTATCTCACGGGGAATGCCTCTGCGTGATGGTTGATGTCGTCCGGGTAGGGGCTTCAGGAAGCCTGCGCCGGTCGCGGCGGCGCAGCGGCGATATGCCGATGTCCGGACACACGACCAGGCCCCGATCCGTAGGGCAAAGGGTCGACCAGTATAGCGATTTGTGATGAGTGCCACAAATCCGGGCGGCACAGGGGTGCGGCGCCCGCCCGGACCACGGGCGGGCGGAGAGACCCCCGCGCCGGGTGGCGCAGGGGGGTGCACGGCGGTCAGAACCTGTAACCGAGCCCCACCTGGAAGTGGTGGGCCACGGGTGCGACGTCGAAGGTTTCGCCGCCGGCTTCCAGTTCGGTGGTCTTGTGGACCACGGCGCTGTATTCGAAGCGTACGAAATTGCGCGCGGTATTGGTGAACTCCACCCCGCCGCCGAAGCGCACGCCGGCCATGTCGGTGGAGTCGGAGTCGACGCCGCCGTTGACGGTTTCCAGCTCCACCCGGGTCTGCTGCCAGCCTGCGAGGCCGTAGAGCAGGGTGCTCTCTTCCACGAGGCCGCCGAAGCGCGCTGTGACGCCCACCCCGGTGCTGGCCGTGAGTGTCTGGCGGTCGCCGCCGTTCTGGCGCTCATACTCCGCGTCGCTGTAGGTGGCGTGGACCTCCAGGCCAAGGAATGCACCGTCCTGCGCCTGACTGGTGCCGAGCACCACCCCCATGGTGGGGCCGGCGGCGCTGGCGCCATCGATGCTGGTATTGTCCGCGTCCACTTCCGTGTCGAAGTTGCTCCAGCCGCCGAGCACGCCCAGGTAGACGCCCTCGTAGCGATCCGCCGCCATGGCAGGTGTGGCGGTTCCAAATGCGGCGAGCAGACCAACGGCCATGGCCGATCCCTGTATGCGCGTTGTCATTGTCTTTGCCCTCTTCATGGGTTTGTTTCCTTGACGGTTCTGATGGTGGCTCAATCGATCCGCTGTTGCCAGCGACCGGGTCACGTCAGGCGCTTCGGGTTGAACAGCCGGTCCTGCTCGTCGATGGCAAACCGGTCGGTCATGCCGGCGATGTAATCTGCCACCGCGCGGGCGCGGCCGGCAGCGCCCCCGGCCTCCGCCAACCGGTGGCTGCGACTGCTGTGCTGAGGCGGCATGAGGTCCGGGTCGTCCATGAAAGCCTCGAACAGGGCGCGGATCGTCCGCTTCGCCTTCTCCGCCATCCGGTAGACACGATAGTGCCGATAGAGCGCCCGAAACAGGAACTGCTTCAATTCCCTGTGCTCCGCCTGCATCGAGTCGCTGAATCGCAGCAGTGGTTCCTGGCGATGGCGCACGGCGTCGATCGAGTCCGGCGCGGCGTCGCGCAGGTTGTCCGTGGTGGTCTCGATGATGTCGGCGACCTGCTCGGCGATCATGCGCCGGACGGTCTCGTAGATGAACTGCCGGCGCGGGATGTCCGGGTGGTGTTTCCGCACCTCGGCGAACAGGCGCCCGAGCAGCCCGAGCTCCTGGAGTTCGTCGATGTCCAGCAAGCCGGCGCGCAGGCCGTCGTCCACGTCGTGGCTGTTGTACGCCACCTCGTCGGCCAGATTCGCGAGCTGCGCTTCCAGCCCCGGTTGCGTGCGGTCGAGAAAGCGCCGGCCCAGCGGTCCCAGTTCCCGGGCGTGGCGGGCGGAGCAGTGCTTGAGAATGCCCTCGCGGGTCTCGAAGGTGAGGTTGAGGCCGTCGAAGGTGGCATAGCGCTGCTCCAGGGTGTCCACCACGCGCAGGGACTGGAGGTTGTGTTCGAAGCCGCCGTAATCCGCCATGCAGGCGTTCAGGGCGTCCTGGCCGGCATGGCCGAAGGGCGTGTGCCCCAGGTCGTGGGCCAGCGTGATAGCTTCGGTGAGGTCCTCGTTGAGATCCAGTGCCCGGGCAATTGTGCGGGCGATCTGGCAGACCTCCAGGGTGTGCGTGAGCCGGGTGCGGAACAGATCGCCCTCGTGGTTCACGAACACCTGGGTCTTGTACTCCAGGCGTCGGAACGCGGACGCGTGGATGATGCGGTCGCGGTCGCGCTGGAAGGCGTTGCGGTAGGTGGCGTCGCCCTCGCTGATGACCCGTCCGCGGCTGCGTGCGGGATCGGCGGCGTAGGGGGCGAGGGGTCGCGCTTCCGGAGTGGCCATGGTCAGTTGCCGTCGGTGTAGTGGTCCAGGGTGGCGCGCAGAAGCGCATCCGGCACGGCGTCGGTGACCACAGCGTGGCCGATGCCCTGCTGCAGCACCAGGCGGATACGGCCCGCCTGGGCCTTTTTGTCCACCGCCATGAGCTCCAGGAACTGCTCGCTGGTCATGAGCTCCGGCGGCTCCAGGGGGAGCCCGGCGCGCCGGATCAGAGCCACGACACGCGCGTGATCGTCGGCGGGCAGCCACTCCATTGCCGCGGCGAGATGCGCCGCCATGGCCATGCCGGCACCTACCGCTTCGCCGTGCAGCCAGGTGGTGTAGGCGGTGGCGGTCTCGATGGCGTGGCCGAAGGTGTGGCCGAGGTTGAGGGTGGCACGCATGCCCTGCTCGCGTTCATCCGCCGCCACCACGTCCGCCTTGTTGGCGCAGGAGCGCTCGATGGCGTAGGCGAGCGCCTGGGGCTCGCGTGCCAGCAGCGCGTCAATGTTGTCCTCCAGCCAGGCGAAGAAGTCTGCGTCGCGGATCAGACCGTACTTGATGACCTCGGCCACGCCCGCGGACATCTCGCGCACGGGCAGGGAGGCGAGCACGTCGGTATCGGCGATGACGCCACGGGGCTGATGGAAGGCGCCGATCATGTTCTTGCCGAGCGGGTGGTTCACCCCCGTCTTGCCGCCGACGGAGGAGTCCACCTGCGCCAGCAGCGTGGTCGGGATCTGTACGAAGGCGACGCCACGCTGATACGCGGCGGCGGCGAAGCCGGCCAGGTCGCCGATGACGCCCCCGCCCAGGGCGATGACGGTGCAGCTGCGGTCGAATCGCAGCTCCAGCAGCCGGGTCCATATCTGCTCGCAGCTGGCCACGGTCTTGTGGGCCTCGCCGTCCGGCAGGGTGAGTGCTTCCACCTGCAGGCCGGGAAGGCTGTCCAGCACCGGCTGCAGATAGAGTGGCGCCACGGTCTCGTTGGTTACCACCAGAACCTGCCGGCCCGGCAGCCAGTCCGCCAGCGGCGACCCGCCATCGAGCTGGCCGGGGCCGATGAGAATGGTGTAACTGCGCTCGCCCAGGTTCACCTGAAGGTGGCGGGGATCAGGCGTGGTGGTCATGGCGTTGGCTGTCCAGTGTGTCGAGGATTCTGCGTACGACCTGGCCGATATTGCCCTGTTCGGTGCTGATGGTCAGGTGAGCGGTTTCGCGGTACAGCGGGTCGCGTTCGGTGAGCAGCGCTTCCAGCCGCGCGCGCGGGTCGGCCGTCTGCAGCAGGGGGCGTCGCTTGTCCTTGCCGGTGCGGCGGAGCTGCTCGTCAACGGAGGTCTGCAGGTAGACCACCGTGCCGCGTTCCCGTAGGTGGTGGCGGTTCTCCGGGTCCAGCACCGCGCCACCGCCGGTGGCGAGGACCGCGGGTGAGCCGGCGGTGAGTTCGTCGATGACGGCCTTCTCGCGCTGCCGGAAACCCGCCTCGCCCTCCACGTCGAAAATGCGCGGAATGTCGACGCCGGTGCGTTCCTGGATCACCTGGTCGCTGTCCACGAACGGGAGCTCCAGCGCCCGCGCCAGGCGCCGACCGATGGTGGACTTGCCCGCGCCCATGGGGCCGATGAGAAAAAGATGCCGCGATTGGCTCATGCCGATACTCGTCCGGAAAAGCAGCAAGGATAACGCCGCGGCGGGTCCGCTTGAAGCCTGGCCCGCCGTTACCGCCCCAGCGGGCGGCGACGGCGGGCCACGGAGCGAGCCTATTGTGTCGAACCGCCGGACAGGCTCTCCTGCAGGATTCGCGGCGTGACGAAGATCAGCAGCTCGCTGTTCTCGTCCACCGCCTGGCGGTTGCGGAACAGCCAGCCCACGGCGGGCAGCGAGCCGAAGAACGGCACCCGGGATTCCTGCTCCCGCCGCTCGCGCTCGTAGATACCGCCGAGGACCACCGTCTCGCCGTTGTCCACCAGCACCTGGGTGGTGACGGACTGGGTGTCGATGCTGGGAACGCCGGCGAAGACCTGGCCGACCGTGTCCTGGCTGACCTCCAGATCCATGATGATGCGCTCGTCCGGCGTGATCTGCGGCGTCACGTCCAGCGCCAGCAGGGCCTCCTGGAAGGAGACGTTGGTGGCGCCGCTGGCCGTGGCCTCCTGGTAGGGGATCTCCACGCCCTGGCGGATGCTCGCCGTTTTCTGGTTCGACGTGATGACGCGCGGGCTGGACACCACTTCGCCTCGGCCCTCCGTCTCCATGGCCGAGAGCTCCAACTGCAGCAGGCGGTCGCCGATGCGTCCCACGGCAAGGCCGACGGAGCCCGCGGCGTCGTCCACCGGCAGGTCGACCATCAGGCCTTCCTGACCGCTGCCCGCGGGGGTCTCGAAGCCGGTCGTGCCGCCAGCGAATTCGAAGGCGCCGTCCTGGGTGCCGCCGATTACCCCGTCACCGCCGCTGGCGCTGGCACCGAAGCGCACGCCCAGGTCGCGGCTGAAGTCGTCGTTGGCGATGACGATGCGCGACTCGATCAGCACCTGACGCACCGGCACGTCCAGCCGGTTCACCAGTGAGCGGATGCTGGAGAGGTTCTGGTCGGTGTCGCGGATGATCAGGGTGTTGGTGCGCTCGTCGATGGCCACCTGGCCACGGCTGGACAGCAGTGAGGTCTCCTCGGAGCGGATCAGACCGGCCAGTTCGGCGGCAGTGGCGTAGTTGATCTCGAAGAACTCCGAGCGCAACGGCGCCATTTCCTCGAGTTCCTGCTGCGCCTCGAGCTGCTGGCGCTCGCGGGCGGCGATCTGGTCGGCAGGCCCGACCAGCATGACGTTGTCGGTGACCCGCTTGTCGAGGCCCTTGGTCTGCAGAATGATGTCCAGGGCCTGGTCCCAGGGGACGTTTTGCAGGCGCAGGGTGATGTTGCCGGTGACGGAGTCGCTCACCACCACATTCAGGCCGGTGAAGTCGGCGATGATCTGCAGTACCGAGCGAACCTCGATGTCCTGGAAGCTCAGGGACAGCCGTTCACCCGTGTATTCCGGCTCCTCGGCTTCGCGCTCCTCTTCGGTGACGGGGGTGAACTCGATGGTGAACTGGTTGCCGGCCTGGTACCCCATGTAATCGTAATCCTCGCCCTCGATGGGCTGGATGCGGACCAGCGTGTCGCCGCCGTCCTGGCGGGTCTCTATGGTTTCCACGGGCGTGGCGAAATCGACCACGTTCAGCCGCCGCTGGAGGCGTTCCGGGACGTCGGTGTCACGGAAGCGGGCGTGGATCTGGCCCTCGCTGCGGCGCAGGTCCACGGGGACGCGGTCGTCGTTCAAGTCGATGACGACCCGCCCGGCGCCGTCGCTGCCGCGCTGGAAGTCGATGTCTTCCAGCGCGCTGCCCGGCGGTGCGGTCGTCGGCTCATCATCGCCGAGCGCGGTTGCGGTGGCTGCTTCCGGTGCGCCATCGGGAGCTCCGCCGAGGAAGATGTGCAGGGTGTTGCCGTCGATCCGGGTGTCGTACTCGGTCATCTCCGAAAGGTTGAGCACCAGCCGTGAGCGGCCGTCCGCCTCGGCTGAGGACACACCTTCGATGGCGCCCACGCCGATCCGCATGCTGCGGCTCTCGAGGCGGTTGCGCGTATTCGGAAAGTCGAAAGTGATGCGTGCCGGGTCGTCGATGGTGAAGCTGCTGGGCTCCTCGGGCGGATTCTCCAGCTCCACAGAGATCTGCACACGGTTGCCGGACAGGGTGGAGTAACTGATGTCCCGCAGTGCGTTCTCGGCCAGCGCCTCCGCCGCCAGGAGAAGCCCGGCCGCCGTCATCAGCAGTCGTGTGCCCAGTCGCGTGGTTGGGCTGCGCCGCCGGCCCTTCGCCGAGGCGGCTCTCCTTGCCCTGTCCTTCGCAAACGTCGTCATCGTTCGTTGACTCCCTCTGCCTTATTCTCTTGTCGTCAGCGACGCGTCACGCTCACGCCAGCCGCCATCCTGAGCGGGGACGAGCTCCAGGATGTCCACGCGTTGCTCGGTGATGCGCTTGATTTCGCCGTGGTTCTCGCCCAGGTAGTTGCCCTCCTGGACCCTGTGAACGGTGCCGCCCGGGTCGCGGATCAGTGCCCACCGCGATCCGTCCTGTTCCAGAATGCCGGTCATGCGCATGGAGTCCAGCGGGAACTCCTCCAGAGGCTCTCTGGGGCGGTCACGATCCGGCGTCGGGCCGTCGGCCATGTCATCGCCATCGTCGTCAGGTTCCGCAAAGCTCAGGGGCGCGAACGGGTTGCGGATGTCCAGATCCGGATACCGGTGGCTGCGCGCCGGCTCGGGTTCCGGGACGGGCTCCAGTGCCCGCGCCGGCCGGTCATGGATATCCTTGATGTAGGCGTCCAGGTCGTCGGTGTCGCGGGAGCAGCCGCCGAGCACTAGTGCCGCTGCCACAATCGCGGCGACCAGGGGGCCGGTGCCCGGGCGGGAGGCAGTCGGAATCATCAGCCTTCCTCCTCGTCCAGGTACCAGTAGGTGCGCGCGGTCGCCCGCATGGCGAGTTCGCCGTTGTCACCCGTGTCCTCGATTTCCACGTCGTGGAGGGTGACGATGCGGGGCAGGTTGGCAACACCGCTGACGAACCGGCCGAACTGGTGATACGTCCCGCGCACCTCGATGTCGATGGGCATCTCCGCGTAGAACTCGCGCTCGCGGGTCTGTTGCGGCCGGAACAGCTCGAACTCCAGCCCCGATGCGAGCCCCGTCTGGGAGATGTCCACCAGCAGGCCGGCGACCTCGACGCGGCTGGGCAGCTGACGGAGCATGGCGCCGAAGGACTCCTCCATTTCCTCGAGCTGCTGTTTGTAGTCGTCCAGGGCGGCGGCGCGCTCCTGCCGAATCTCGAAGCGATGACGTAGCTCTGTTTCCTCGGCTTCAACGCGCTCGAGGGTGGTCTGGCGATCCTGCCAGTCGAAGTACCAGCCGGCCCCCACCAGCAGCGCGAACACCAGAATCAGTACGACCGCCTTGGCCGGCCACGGCCAGATCCCGATCTCGTTGAGGTCCAGTTCGTTGAGGTTGATGTCGGAGAGTTTCATTCCGCCCCCTCCCCGTCGCGGTTCGGGTCGGTCTGGTCCACGCGCAGGGTAAAGCGGCTGACGCGGCTACCCTGGCGGTCGTCCACTTCGATCACGTCCAGGTCCGGGGCCGTGAGCCACGATGACCCGTCCAGGTTCTCCATGTAAGTGGAGACGCGCGCGTTGGACTGGGCGACCCCGGAGACCGTCAACTGCTCGCCACTCTGGTTCAGCTCCTCAAGGTAGACGCCGTCAGGGATGGTGGTGGCGATCTCCTCGAACAGGTGAACAACCTGCGGCCTGCCGGCCTGCAATTCCTCGATCACGCTCATCCGCGCGAGCAGCTGCTCGCGGACGGATTCCAACTCGTCGATCTCCTCGATCTGGAGCTCGAGCTGGGCGATCTCCGTCTCGAGCATCTGGTTGCGGTACTCCTGGTGGCTGACCAGGTCGCCGATGTACCAGCGCCCCGCGTACCAGACGGCGGCGGCCAGGGCGGCGGTGATCGCGAGGATGACGTAGAACTCGGTGGTACGCTGCTTCTTCAGCGCTTCACGCCAGGGGAGGAGGTTGATGCGCGTCATGCGTCGAAACCCCTCATGGCCAGGCCGCAGGCGATGATCAGCCCGGGCGCATCCTCATTCAGCCGCTGCTTCTTGATGCGGGAGGCGACTGCCATGCCGGCGAAGGGGTTCGCGGTGTAGGTGGCCACATCGCTCTCCTGCTGGATCAGCTCGGCCGCACCGGGAATGCCTGCACAGCCGCCGGCCAGCACCAGGGCGTCGACACTGTTGTGCTGGCTGGCGCCATAGAAGAACTGCAGCGAGCGGACGATCTGCTGCGCCATGGCCTGCTTGAACGGCTCGAGGACCTCCTCCTGATAACCGTCCGGCAGCTCGCCCTGTCGTTTGGCGCGGCTGGCCTCGTCGTAAGTCAGGCCATAGCGGCTCTGGACCTCCTCGGTCAGCTGGCGGCCACCGAAGACCTGTTCGCGCGTGTAGATGATCTGGCGGTTGGTGAACACGGTCAGGGTGGTCATGACCGCGCCCACGTCCAGCAGCGCAATGGTCTGGTCCTTGCCCTTGCCCGGGAGCTCGCCGGCGATCAGATCGAAGGCGGTTTCGGTGGCGTAGCTCTCCACGTCCATGATGTGCGGTGTCAGCCCGGCCGCCTCACAGGCGTCGACGCGGCTGTCCACGTTGTCGGAGCGGGAGGCGACCAGCAGCACATCCATCCCGGCTCCGTCGGTCGACGGCCCCATGATCTGGAAGTCCAGGTTTACCTCGTCCAGGGGGTAGGGGACGTACTGGTCCGCCTGCAATTCGATCTGCGCCTCCAGCTCCTGCTCGCCCAGGTCCCCGGGCATGGAGATGGTCTTGCTGATCGCGGCCGAGGCGGGAACCGCCAGCGCCGCCGTGCGCACCTTCGTGCGCGAGCGTTTGACCGCAGCCTTGATGGCGTCGGAGACGGCGTCGATGTCGGCGATCGTCTTTTCCACCACTGCAGTGGACGGCAGAGGTTCGACTGCGTAACTCTCCACTCGAAACCGGCCATCCTGGCGCTTCAGTTCGAGCAGCTTGACAGCCGACGAGCTGATGTCGATGCCCAGCAGCGGTGGACTTTTCTTGCGAAAGAGTCCCACGAGAAATCCCTTATCATTGTGTGGCTTGGGTGAGAGAGTTGCCCTGCTTCATGCAGAGTTTTTCGTAACTATAGATCAAACCGCAAGAAATGAAAAACAGAAAGTTTGATCTGGCACTCGTCCCCGCCGTTATAACGCTTTATACTTGGCGAAACCGAGACCACATAGACATTATTGAGAATCATGCGCCGTCTTCCCCGCTTCCTTGTGTACGGTCTGGCGACCGTGTTGTCCCTCGCGCTGGTTGGTGCCGTCGCGCTGGCAGGCCTGTACCTCTACCTGTCGCCACAGCTTCCTTCGGTGGAGCAGCTCCGCGACGTCCGCTACCAGGAGCCGCTGCGGATCTACTCCGGTGACGGTGAGCTCGTCGCCGAGTTCGGCGAGAACATGCGCGAGCCGCTGCGCTTCGACGAGATACCCGAGCGCGTGTGGCAGGCGTTCGTCGCCGCCGAGGACGAGCGCTTCTTCGAGCACCCCGGTGTCGACTACCAGGGCCTGGCACGCGCCGTGCTCTACCTCGTGCAGCACCGGGAGATCGGCCCCGGCGGCAGCACCATCACCATGCAGGTCGCGCGGAACTTCTTCCTGAGCCGCGAGCAGACCTACATGCGTAAACTGAACGAAATTCTGCTCGCGTTCAAGATTGAGCGGGAGCTCGACAAGGAGCAGATCCTCGAGCTCTACCTCAACAAGATTTACCTGGGGCAGCGCGCCTACGGCATTGGCGCCGCCGCCCAGATCTACTACGGCAAGTCACCGGACGAGCTTGGGCTTGCCGAGACGGCCATGCTTGCCGGCCTGCCCAAGGCGCCGTCGCTTTGGAACCCGGTAGCCAACCCGGAGCGCGCCCTGCAGCGGCGCGCCTACGTGCTGCGCCGCATGCACGAAAGCGGCGTCATCAGCGCCGAAGCGTTCGCCGACGCGAGCACCCAGCCGGACACGGCCCACGTCCGACGCGTGCGCCCCACGGTGGAGGCACCCTATGTTGCCGAGATGGCGCGTGAGCACGTCGTTGACATGGTCGGCGCGGACGAGGCGTATACCGGCGGTTACCGGGTGTACACCACCATCGACAGCCGCTATCAGGAAATCGCCAACCGCGCGCTGCGTCGCAATCTGCTGGCCTATGACCGGCGGCACGGCTATCGCGGTCCCGAGGGGCAGCTGGACATGGACGCCCTTGCCGGGGAGGAGGAGTGGGATGACGCGTTGGGTCGCCTGCGCACCCTCGGGGGGCTACGTCCCGGTCTCGTGATCGCCATCGGTCCTCGGGGCGTGGACGACGACGCGCTGGATCCCGACGCGCTCGAGGAACTGGAGCAGGATGCCGACGCGGATGACGCCGAGGACGTCGTGGCGACCGTCTACATGGGCGGCGGCGACACGGTGGAACTCGACGTGGAAGCCATGGAATGGGCCCGGCCCTGGGTGTCCCAGGGGGTGGTGGGGGCGGAGCCCGAGCACGTCGCCGACGTTGTCTCCGTGGGAGATGTGGTGCGCGTGCAGGCGCTCGGTGGCGGCAGCTATCGCCTGGCGCAGGTCCCGGACGTGGAAGGCTCGATTGTCAGCATCGCCCCGAGGAGCGGTGCACTGCTGGCGCTGAGTGGCGGCTTCGATTTCCGCAAGAGTCAGTTCAACCGGGCCACACAGGCGGTTCGCCAGCCCGGCTCTGCATTCAAGCCGTTCATCTATTCGGCGGCGCTCGAGGGCGGCTATACGCCGGCCAGCATCATCAACGACGCGCCGGTAGTTTTCCATGATGAGGCCCTGGAGAGCACCTGGCGGCCGGAGAACTACACGGGCCGGTTCTACGGCCCGACGCGGATGCGCGAGGCGCTGGCGCAGTCCCGCAACCTGGTCTCAATTCGCGTGTTGCGCGACGTCGGTACTGGCACGACGCGGGACTTCCTGGATCAGTTCGGCTTTCCCAGGGACCGCATGCCCGACGATCTCTCGCTGGCACTCGGGAGTGCGGGCGTGACGCCCTGGGAGCTGACCGCCGGCTACGCCGTGTTCGCCAATGGTGGCTACCGTGTCATGCCCTACTTCGTGTCACGCGTGGAGGATGGCGATGGCACCGTGGTTCAGGCGGCGCAGCCGTCACTGGCGTGTGAGCAATGTGGTGAGGCGCCCCATGAAGCCGGAGTGCTGGAAGACGCCTCCGTGGAGGAAACGGCAGAGCTTAATGGCGATACGCCGCTGGCGCCCACCTACCGTCCGGCGGAGCGGATCATTTCGGCGGAGAACGCCTACCTGACCACGAGCATGCTGCAGGACGTGATCACGTCCGGAACCGGACGTTCGGCCCAGCGGATCGGGCGCAGTGATTTGGCGGGCAAGACCGGCAGTACCAACGACCTGCAGGACGCCTGGTTCGCCGGATACAATGGTGACGTGGTCACGACGGCCTGGATCGGCTTCGATCAGGGGCGCTCCATGGGGCGCGGCGAGACCGGTGCCCGTGCCGCCCTTCCCATCTGGACGGACTTCATGGAAATGGCGTTGATCGGGTCGCCCGAGCACAGCCTGCGCCGCCCTGGCGGCCTGGTGACCGTGCGGATCGATCCCGAGTCGGGGCTGGTCACGGACTCGAGCAACCCCAGCGCGATCTTCGAAACGTTCCGCTCCGATCAGGTGCCGGACCGTGATCCGGATGCCGAGCGTAACGGCTCCGGCAGTCAGGGTGACGACGACGGCGCGCCACTGTTCTGACGCGGCCGCCACCCGCGCGGTTTCGCGGTGCGATAGGGAGGGGTGACGATGGCCAGACAGCAGGGAACTCCCCGGGATCAGCGCATGCGTCAGCGCCTGGCGCTGGAGGCGGCGCGGATCATGGTTGATGAGGGTGTCCGCGACTACTACCAGGCCAAGCGCAAGGCGGCGGAGCGCCTGGGCGCACCCGGCACCCAGAACATGCCCCGCAACCGCGAGATCCAGGAGGCGGTGGCCGATTATCAGCGGCTGTTCCAGGGCGAGTCGCAGACGGCGCATCTGCGTGAGCTTCGGGAAACGGCGCGTCAGGCCATGCAGTTCTTCGCCCGCTTCCGGCCGCGCCTGGTCGGCTCGGTGCTGGATGGTACCGCGGGCGAGTGGTCGGACGTGAATCTGCACGTCTTCGCCGCGACGCCGGAAGAGCTGGACGTCTTTCTCATGGAGAACGGCATCCCGTACGAGCCGGCCGAGCGCCGTGTGCGATACAAACGGGACGAGTGGATGACGCTGCCCAGCTACCGGTTTCTGGCCGGCAACCATACGGTGGACCTAACGGTGTTCACGGAGGCCGGTCTGCGACAGCCGCCGCTCAGCCAGGTCGATGGCCAACCCATGGAGCGGGCCGGCGTGGAGGCTGTGGAAGCCCTGCTCGCAGAGCCGGATGCGGAGTGGTCGGGCGCGATACCCGTTCCGGGGCAGTGAATCCGGCGCCCGCCCCGGCGATTGTAGCCGGGACGGGCGGACGGCAGGGGCGGCTCAGCGCTTGTCCACCGGGACGTAGTCTCGCTTGGCGGCACCGGTGTAGATCTGCCGCGGGCGGCCAATGCGCTGTTCCGGGTCGGCGACCATCTCCATCCACTGGGCGACCCAGCCCGGCGTCCGCCCGAGGGCGAACAGCACCGTGAAGAACGACATGGGAATGCCCAGGGCCCGATAGATCAGCCCCGAGTAGAAGTCCACGTTCGGGTACAGCTTGCGCTCGACGAAGTAGTCGTCCTTCAGCGCAATCTCTTCCAGCTTCACCGCAAGTTCCAGCTGCGGATCGTTCTCCATGCCCATCTCCTGGAGCACCTCGTGGCAGGTGTCCCGGATAATGGTGGCGCGCGGGTCGTAGTTCTTGTAGACGCGGTGGCCGAAGCCCATGAGCCGGAACGGGTCGTCCTTGTCCTTCGCCTTCTCGATGAACTTGGCGACGTTGCGCACGTCACCGATCTCCTCGAGCATCCGCAGCACCGCCTCGTTGGCGCCGCCGTGCGCAGGACCCCAGAGGGCGGCGCAACCGGCGGACATGGCGGCGAACGGGTTGGTGCCGGTGCTGCCGGCGAGGCGCACCGTGGACGTGCTGGCGTTCTGCTCGTGGTCGGCGTGGAGAATCAGGAGCTGGTCCAGCGCCTTTTCCGCCACCGGGCTGATCTCGTATTCCTCGCTCGGCCGCGAGAACAGCATGTTGAGCAGGTTGGCGCTGTAGCTCAGGTGGTTCTTGGGGTAGACGAACGGTTCGCCGACGAAATGCTTGAAGGCGGCGCCGGCGATGGTCGGCATCTTGGCGATGATGCGCTGCGCGCACAGGTCCCGGCTCTCCGGGTCGTTGATGTCGATGCTGTCGTGGTAGAAGGCGGACAGCGAGCCCACCACGGCGGTCAGCATGGCCATCGGGTGCGCGTTGTAATGAAAGCCGTTGAAGAAGTTCTTCAGGCTTTCGTTGACCATGGTGTGGCGGGTAATGGAGTCGGTAAAGTTCTCGAGTTCGGCTTTCTGCGGCAGGTCGCCGTAGAGCAGCAGGTAGGAGACTTCGAGGAAGTTGCTGTGCTCGGCCAGTTGCTCAATGGGGTAGCCGCGGTAAAGCAGGGTGCCCTGGTCACCGTCGATGAACGTGATGTCGCTCCGACAGCTGGCGGTGGACGTGAAACCCGGGTCGTAGGTGAACGAATCGAATTCGCCGTAGAGGGACTTGATGTCGATGGCGGTCGGGCCGTGCGTACCTTCACGCACCGGGAGCTCCAGGCTCTTGCCGGTGGCGTTGTCCGTGAGCGTCACAGTATGTTTGGACATTCCAGTTACTCCTAATTCTCTACGGGCCGTAGCCACGCCTGCGTCGACGGCCGGGGCCGTGCCTTCAGGTGCCGGCCGCAGGGTATCAGCGCACCCCGCAGGCGGAAGCCCGCGAGGAACTCATGCGGGCGGAGCGCTGCGGGTCTGGACCCCGGTCATTGCCTGCCGGACCGTGGGGCGTGGTTGGCAGCAACTTACCGCGGCGAAGGCGCCACCGGTTGACCGAACGGCGGTGATAGTAACAGCAAAGGAGCGGGCGGGGAAGAATGTGCAAAGAAGCGCGAAATTCGGTGTAACTTCGTTAAAATTCCAAAAAAATGATTGGAAAAAGCGGCTAAAATCGGGAGGCGCTGGGAGTGGCGGCAGCTTTCGGGTGGTGCAACGCAAAAAACCCGCGCCGGGGCGCGGGTTCTTCGAGGTCGTTCGCATTTCCTGCCGGCAACCGCTGCACTGCAACGGTGCGGGAAGATGGTTCAGCGGGACTTGCGGACGTTTCCGTACTTCTGCTTGAAGCGGTCCACGCGGCCACCGCTGCTCAGCACACGCTGCTTGCCGGTGTAGAACGGGTGGCTCTTGCTGGAGACCTCCACCTTGACCAGCGGGTACTCGTTGCCGTCTTCCCAGGTAATGGTCTCGTCGGTGCGGATCGTCGAGCGCGTCAGGATGGCGAAATCCGAGGCGATGTCCTGGAACACGACTTCGCGGTAGTTCGGATGGATGTCCTTCTTCATGACCGGATACCTGTTCGGTTTGGCACACGCGGGCCGACCGCGGGTGCGGGGTATTCAATAAGGGGGCGGATCATACCTTCCGGACGCCGTCATGACAAGAACCGAGAGCGCCGTCAGTCGTTGCCGGCGGACGCCGGCTTATCGGGGCGGGCGAACGGAAGCACGCGCGCCCGTGGCGGCTCGCGCATCGCATTGCCCGTCCAGCGGGCGTGGAGATAGGCCACCTGATTGAGAAGCCCCTGGTCGCCGCGCACGCTCTCCCACATCATGCGCGACAGGGCGGCGCAGGCCGCCAGCGGGTCGCCGTGACGGGAGCGCACCGTGTCGATGCGCCACTGGAGACGCCGCAGGCGTGCCCGCCGATCGGGTGGTGCATCCTCGATGGCCGCGTCGATCAATGCGCGGCGGCGGCTTTCGAATGCTTCCGGGTCCCGCGCGGCCAGGTCGCGCCATTCCTCGAAATCGGGCTGGGTCGGCTGGGTTGCTGTCATTCCGGGCCCCTCCCCGGGGTCGGCCATCGGTACCCTCAAGCTTAGTCCACGGCGGCGGCTGCCGCCGCAAGGGCCTGTCAATCGTTCTCGGAAGGTGAGTACCATAGCCGGCTGGATCAGTGGAGCGATGCCAGTTTTCGGGGAGCGTATGGTGATCAGACTGTTTCGATGGGGCGTGGTGGTCGGGCTTGGTGCCGTTGCGGTGGCGCATCATGCGGCGGCCGACTGGCGCGAACCCCAGCCGTTCAGGCGGGATGTGGTTGACGGACGTCAGTTTGATTACAACACGGAGAGCTTTCTCCACCGGTTTACCTTCGAGCCGGCACCGGGGCTGAATGAGGGAGCGCGCCCGCCGCGCGACGGTGTCTTCGGCACCGCCGGGAGTGCCCGCAGTGATGAGCTGTATACCCGCCAGGAGATTCAGCTGACCGGGGAGTTCGATGGTCCGGCCTACTTCCGTTACCGCTACCGGCGGTTCGAGGACTTCGACGGTCGCTACGACAGTAACCTCATCGGCATTGGTTCCGGGCTCGGTCAGGGATCGGGTGTGACCGCAACGCTCTACGGCGATGTGGAAGGGGCCAAGGAGAACGTGGACCTCCACGGTGAGCTTGCCTGGGATGGTGGTGATGGCAATCACCTGCGCGCCACCGTCGTGGCGCCGGATTTCATCTTCAACGACAAGCAGGGCGATGCCGAGTACGGACGCTATCCGTTCACCTACTACCTGGCCGGTGGTCACCGACTTGGCGAGGCGCTTGTCTACGGTTTTGCCAACTACAACGACAACACGCGCCTGCACAATCACGTGGAGAACTTTACATACCGCTACCAGCAGGGCCGTGCGGGTCTTGGCGTCGAGGTCCCGTTTGCCGACGCCTGGGAGGCCGGTCTGGAGGTGGAAGGCCTCTACACTACCCGCGCGCTGGAGGACAGGGGCGACAGTGATCTTCCGGAACAGCGCCTGCGGCGCCGCCACACCCAGGTCACGGCGGAGCTGCGGCATGCCTACAGCCCCGATACGGCGGTCTGGGGCGGTGTGCGCTACTTCCGCCTGGTGGCGCGAGAGCGCCGGCCGGATGACCCTGGCCGGGTCGACCGGCAGGACCGTCTGGAACGCATGGCCTATCTGGGCATCACCCGGCGTCTGAGCGAGCGCCTGCAGCTGGCGCCCGGCGTCTTCGTCAATCACGCCGACGTGCGTGAACGCGAGGATGGTGACCGGGACGACGAGCGGGGTTTCTATGCCAAACTGACCCTGCCGCTGCAGGTGACCGTCAACCAGTCCACCGGCGGTTACGTTGCGCTGAATCCAACGGCACGGCTTCATAGGGCGGCGTTCGGCGGAGGGAACGTGCAGGTGTATCTGCCGTTCTGATCGCACGGGGCGCCCGGGCCGGCAGGACTCACGGGGGAGCAACATGGCGCGCCAGCTTTACGAACTCACCGGGGCGGCGGATCTGCGCTTCAGCCCCTTCTGCTGGCGCACACGCATGGCGCTGGCGCACAAGGGGCTGGAGGCGGAGCGCATCCCCTGCCGTTTCACTGACAAGGAGCGAATCGCGTTCAGCGGACAGGAGAAGGTGCCGGTGCTGGTGGACGGAGAGCAGACCATCAGCGACTCCTGGGCTATCGCCTGCTATCTGGAGGACGTCTACCCGGACGCTCCGGCCCTGTTCGGCGGCGAGGCGGCCCGAGCCACCACCCGCTTCGTGAACACCTGGGCCGATACCCGCCTGGCGCCCGCGCTGCTGCGCGTGGTGCTGCCCTCCATCGTCGAGCACCACCTGGACCCTGCCGATTACGACTATTTCGTGACCACCCGGGAGCGGCGGTTCGGAATGTCGGTGGTGGCGATCCGGGCGCAGCGTGAGGATGCCGTGGCCGCCGTGCTCCGGGAGCTGACGCCATTGCGACAGCTGCTGCAGGATCAGCCCTGGATCAGCGGTGCCGCACCGGCCTACGCCGACTACAGCGTCGCCGGCATGCTCCAGTGGCAGCGGCTGGTGGACGGCGACGCGCTGCTGGCCGACGAGCCACGGATCCGCGCGTGGCGGGACGCCGTACTGAGCCAGGTGCCGGCCGCAGGCTAACGCACCACCTTGCCGGGGTTCATGATGCCGGTGGGGTCCAGGGCCGCCTTGATCTGCCGCATCAGGTCCAGCTCCACCGGGTCTTTCAGGCGTTCCAGTTCGGCGACCTTGAGCTGCCCGACACCGTGTTCGGCTGCGATGGAGCCGCCCATGGCAGCCACCACGTCGTGGACAATCCGGTTGCAGTCATTCCACTGCGCGGGGAAGGCGTCCGGGTCGGCACCTTCCGGTTGTGACAGGTTGAAGTGGATGTTGCCGTCGCCGATATGGCCGAAGGGACAGACGCGTATGCCCGGGATCGCGGCCTCGATCTGCGCCGTCGCCTGCGCGAGGAACGCGGGGACCCGCGAGACCGCGACCGAGACGTCGTGCTTGATGCTGGCGCCTTCCCGCGTCTGACCCTCGGGGATGCTCTCCCGCAGTCGCCAGAGCGCGTGCGCCTGATCCAGGGACTCCGCGATCACACCGTCCACCACCCGGCCCTGCTCCATTTCCCGCTCCAGGCATGCCTGCAGGGCGTCGCGCAGCGCGTCGCCGAATTGCGGCGTTGACAGCTCCACCAGCAGATACCACGGGTGTGCTGCGTCGAAGGGATCGCGGCAGCCGGGCATGTGCGTGAGTGCCATGGCCAGGCTGGTCCGACTCATGAGTTCACAGGCTGTCAGGGTATCGCCGCCGGCCTCGCGCAGCGCCGGCAGGAGCTCCACGGCGGCCTCGGACGACGGCAGGGCCAGCAGCGCCGTCTGCACCTGGCGGGGCCGCGGATACAGCCGCAGCACCGCGGCGGTGATGATGCCCAGGGTGCCCTCGCTGCCGATGAACAGGTCCTTCAGGTCGTAACGGCTGTTGTCCTTGCGCAGGCCGGAGAGGCCGTTCCAGATCCGGCCGTCGGCCAGCACCACCTCCAGCCCCAGGCAGAGGTCGCGGGCGTTGCCGTAGCGCAGGACGTTGGTGCCGCCGGCATTGGTGCCGAGGTTGCCGCCCAGCATGCAGCTCCCCTCTGCCGCGAGGCTGAGCGGGAACAGGCGGTCGGCGTCGGCCGCGATGCGCTGCAGGTCCGCGAGAATGCAGCCGGCTTCGGCGGTGAGGGTGTCGTTGGCGGCGTCCATGTCGCGGATATGGCGCATGCGGCGCAGGCTGAGAATGATCTGGGTGCCGCTCGCGTCCGGGGCGGCACCGCCGCAGAGCCCGGTGTTGCCGCTCTGGGGCACGACGCCGATGCCTGCCTGGTGGCAGAGCGCCATGACCGCGGAGACTTCGCGGGTGGAGGCGGGCGCCACCACGGCGGCGGCACGCCCCTTGTACAGGCCGCGCCACTCCCGCAGGTAGGGCTCACGGGCGTCGCCATCGATCCAGCCCGCGGTGCCAACGGTGGCCCGGATGCGCTCCAGGGCCTCCTGTGTGCTGTGTGTCAGGTCCATGGCGGTATTGTGCCACGCTGGCCGCCACGGGGCCCGACGGTTGGCCCCGACTCGGGTAGAATCCGCCCGCATGACCGCTGAGCACCGCAAGATCCTGCACGTGGACATGGACGCGTTCTATGCGTCTGTGGAACAGCGTGACGACACCAGCCTGCGCGGTCGCGCCGTGGTGGTCGGCGGCTCGCCCGACGGCCGGGGTGTCGTAGCGGCGGCCAGCTACGAGGCCCGGCGCTACGGCATCCACTCCGCCATGCCCGCGGCACGGGCGATCCGGCTGTGCCCGGACGCGGTGTTCATCCGTCCGCGGTTCGATGTCTACCGCGCCATCTCCCGGCAGATCCGCGCCATCTTTCTCGACTACACGGCGCTGGTGGAGCCGTTGTCGCTGGACGAGGCGTACCTGGATGTCACCGACACCCCCGGTTTCGAGGGCTCGGCGACCCGGGTGGCCCACACCATTCGCGCCAGAGTGCGCGAGGAGACCGGGCTCACCTGTTCGGCTGGTGTCTCCTACAACAAGTTTCTGGCGAAGCAGGCATCGGATCTGGATAAACCGGACGGCCTCACGGTCATCACCCCGGATCAGGGTGCCGCGTTCGTGGCCGACCTTCCGGTGGGTCGGTTTCACGGTGTCGGCCGCGCCACCGAGGCGCGCATGCACGGGCTGGGCATTCACACCGGGGCCGATCTGCGCCAGTGGGATCTGGTGGCGCTGCAGCAGGCGTTCGGCAAGCGGGCGCCGTTCTACTACGGCATCGCCAGGGGGATCGACGAGCGCCCGGTGCAGCCGGTGCGCGAGCGCAAGTCCGTGGGGTCGGAGACCACCTTCCGCCGGGACCTCGCCGCACGCGCGGACATGCTTGCGGCGCTGGAGCCCCTGGCCGCCAAGGTTGCCGCAAGCCTCGCAGAGAAGGGGCTGCAGGCGCGCACGCTGACGCTCAAGGTGAAGTACGCCGATTTCGAGCTGATCACCCGCCGGCGTACCGGCCGGTCGCCCATGCGTGAGGCCGCCGACATGCTGCCGGTGCTGGATGTGCTGCTGGAGGAAACCGATGTGGACCGCCGCGCGGTGCGCCTGCTGGGCGTGACGGCGTCGGGGTTGGAGGCACGGGATCTGGAGGCGGGCCGTCAGATGGCCTTGCTATAGCGCCGATTGCCTACAGCGGCCGGAAACCGCAGATCCGGTCAAGCCGGATCTCCAGGGGCCGTCCGGCGCTGCGCTGCGCGATCAGGTACTCCTCCTGGGCGCGGATGCGCAGGTCAACCGGCAACAGCGGCTCCACATGCCAGCGCCCGTCCGGGCTCTGCCAGCCCACACGCAGCCGTACACCCTGCACGATGGCAATCTCCAGGGCCGCATACGTCTCGCATCCGATGGGGTGGTAGTCGCTCATATCCAGTTATATAAACCCGGAGCGCGGATCCGTCCATGTCACTCGTCATCCCGGAGCACGGTAACATCGGCGAGCTCGCCACTGGCGTCCACGGCGACCACGAACTCGATGGGCTGACAGCAGACCTGGCAGTCCTCGATGTAACGCTGTTCGCCTTCGGAGTAGTCCACCAGCGTGGTGAAGGGCTCGCCGCAGTAGGGGCAGTCGACGGTGGTCTCGGTGATCATGGCGTCTCCGGCAGAAAGCGCTGCAGCAGGGAGTCCAGATACATGTGGCCCGCATGGGTGGTCCGCACGCGGTCGTCATCCCGTTCCAGCAGGCCGTCGTCCACGGCGCGCTGGATCCGGTCCGCAATGGCCGCGGCGGGCAGCCCGGTGCGGGCCGTGAACAGGGACAGGCTGAAGCCTTCGTCCAGTCGCAGTGCGTTCATGAGGAACTCCAGCGGACGGTCCGCCGCGGGCACGTCGGTGCACTCCGCGTCGGCGCGTCCCTCGCGCGCGCGCGCCATGTACAAGGCCGGCACCCGCACCTTGCGGTAGCGGCTGATGCGTCCGTCGTGGGAACAGCTCACCTTGCCGTGGCCGCCGGCGCCGATGGCAAGGTAGTCGCCGAAGCGCCAGTAGTTCAGGTTGTGCCGGCAGGCGTGGCCGGGTCGTCCCCAGGCCGAGACCTCGTAGCGCTGCAGGCCGTGTCCGCTCAGATGGGCGCTGCACGCCTGCTGCATGGTCCAGGCCGTCTCCTCGTCGGGCAGCGCCGGCGGGCGGGAGTAGAACACGGTGTTGGGTTCGATGGTGAGCTGGTAGTGGGAGATGTGCGGGGCGCCGAGCCGCAGGGCTTCATCGATGTCCGCCATGGCGCCGGCGTGATCCTGCCCGGGCAGGGCGAACATGAGGTCCACGTTGAAGGTCTCGAAACCGGCTTCGTGGGCGGCGTCCACCGCACGGCGGGCGTCGTCCGGGCCGTGGATACGTCCAAGTGCCTGCAGGCGGGCATCGTCGAAACTCTGCACGCCGATGGACAGCCGGTTCACCCCGGCGGCGCGGAACCCGGCGAAGCGCCCCTGCTCCAGCGTTCCCGGGTTGGCTTCAAGGGTGATCTCGGCGTCGGCGGCGAGGTGGTCACCCAGCCACTCCAGCACGGTGCCGATGGCGTCGGCCGGAAACAGGCTGGGCGTGCCGCCACCGATGAACACGGTCTCGATGCGCCGGCCCTGCGCGCGCTCCAGCTCACTGTTCAGATCCGCACGCAGGGCCGCCAGATAGTCGTCCACGGGCAGCTGGTCGGGGGCGGTGTGGGAATTGAAGTCGCAGTAGGGGCACTTGCGCACGCACCAGGGCAGGTGCACGTAAAGGCCCAGCGGTGGTGTTGCCAGTGTGCTCATGATGACCCGCTTCCGGTGCGGCGACCGGCGACGGTCGTCCCCGGCTCAGCCGTTGTCCAGTGCGGCCAGTAACGCCCGCAGTGCCTGTCCGCGGTGGCTCAGGCGGTTCTTTGTCTCCGGTGGCAGCTCCGCGGCGCTGCAGGCCTCCGCCGGAACCCAGAACACCGGGTCGTAGCCGAAGCCGCCCGCGCCGCGTGGGGCGTCCAGAATACGGCCTTCCCAGACGCCCTGGCAGATCAGCGGCGCCGGATCCTCGGCATGCCGTAGATAGACCATGACGCAGCGGAATCGTGCCGTGCGCTCCGCGTCCGGCACACCGGCGAGCTCACCCAGCAGCAGGCTGTTGTTGGCGGCGTCGTCGCCGTGCTCGCCGGCGTAGCGTGACGAGTAGATGCCCGGTTCGCCGTGGAGCGCGTCCACTTCCAGGCCGGAGTCGTCGGCGATTGCCGGCAGGCTGGTGTGGTGGCAGGCGTTGCGCGCCTTGATGAGGGCGTTCTCCACGAACGTGAGCCCGGTCTCCTCCGCTTCCGGAACCAGATACTCCGACTGCGGGATCACCGTGTGACCGGTGGGCCGCAGCAGTTCCGCGACCTCCGCCACCTTGCCCGCGTTGTTGCTGGCGAACACCGTGCGCTGCATTACGACGCCTCCAGGGCCTCGCGCTGGCGGCGGATCAGTTCGGCGATGCCGTTCTCCGCCAGGGTGGTCATGGCGTCCAGCTCATCCCGGCGGAAGGCATGGCCCTCGGCGGTTCCCTGGACCTCGATGAAGGCGCCGGCGTCGTTCATGACCACGTTCATGTCCGTTTCCGCCTCCGAGTCCTCAGGGTAGTCCAGATCCAGCACGGGGACGCCCCGGTAGATGCCCACGGAGACCGACGCGACCTGCCCGTGCAGCGGGCTGCGCTTGAGCTGTCCCCGCTCCATGAGCGTGGAAACGGCATCGGCCAGCGCCACGTAGCCGCCGGTGATGGAGGCCGTGCGCGTGCCGCCGTCGGCCTGGAGCACGTCGCAGTCGATGACCACCGCGCGCTCACCCAGCGCCTCCATGTCGATCGCAGCGCGCAGGGAGCGGCCGATAAGACGCTGGATCTCCACTGTCCGGCCCTGCTGTTTGCCGCGCGCCGCCTCGCGGCCCATGCGCGAGCCGGTGGAGCGGGGCAGCATGCCGTATTCCGCCGTGACCCAGCCGCGGCCCTTGCCGCGCAGGAAGCCGGGCACACTCTCTTCCACAGAGGCGGTGCACAGCACGCGCGTGTCGCCGAACTCCACCAGCACCGAGCCTTCGGCATGCTTGGTGAATCGGCGTGTCAGGCGGATGGTGCGCAGTTCGTCGGGCTGGCGGCCACTGGGGCGCATGGCGGAACCTCCGGGGTGTTGAATCTGGGGCGCAGAGGGTAACACACCCCCGGTTGCGCGTGCGGGGCGATGCCGCCTCCCGCGCCGCGGGTGGCGGTTTTGCGCGGCCGCGAGAATGCGTAAGATACCAGTCTTCCGAGAGGGCGAATCACCGCTCCATCCTGCCAGTCAGCAACAGGGCCACAGGGAGAAGGCGCCATGCCGCGCAGTATGACCGCGTTCGAGCGCCGGGAAACCCAGGGCGAGTGGGGCCGCCTGTCCTGGGAACTCCGGTCCGTGAATCACCGTTATCTGGACGTCCATCCGCGTCTGCCGGACGACCTGCGCCAGCTGGAGACGGCCGTGCGCGAGCGTATCGGCAAGCGGCTCGGGCGGGGCAAGGTGGAGTGCAGTCTGCGGTTCGAGGCCACGGCGGCGTCGGCAGATGTTCAGTTGAACTGGGAGTACGTGGATCAGCTCCTGGCAGCGACCCGCGAGCTCAATGTCCGGCTGCACGGCGCCGCGCCCATACCGGCGACGGATGTGCTCCGGCTGCCGGGCGTGCTTCGGGAGCAGGGCCGTGACCTGGAGCCGGTCAGGGAGGCGGCGCTGAATCTGCTCGACGAGACCCTGGACGGCTTCGTGGCGACGCGCGAACGCGAAGGTGACCGGCTGGCAGCCATGATCGGCGAGCGTGCGACGCAGCTGCAGACGCTGGCCAGCGACATCCGCGTGCATATGCCCGAGATCAACCAGCGCGTGCGGCGCAAGCTGGAGCAGCGCCTGGCGGAGCTGGACCAGCCCGCCGACCCCCACCGCCTGGAGCAGGAGCTCATCTACGTGGCCCAGCGCATGGACGTCGCCGAGGAGCTGGACCGCCTGGAGGCGCACGTGCAGGAGATCCAGGACGTGCTCCAGCGGCAGGAACCCATCGGCCGGCGGCTCGACTTCCTCATGCAGGAGCTCAACCGCGAGGCCAACACCCTGGGCTCCAAGTCGGCCGCGCTGGAGACCACCAACACCTCCGTGGACATGAAGGTGTTGATCGAACAGATGCGCGAGCAGATCCAGAACCTGGAGTGAGGACCCTTATCCGATGATCGGCACCCTCTACATCGTCTCGGCGCCGTCGGGCGCTGGCAAGACCAGCCTGGTGAAGGCGCTGGTGGATACGGTTCCGGGGCTGAGCATCTCGGTGTCCCACACCACCCGGCCGCGGCGCGACGGCGAACGGGACGGCATCGACTACCACTTCGTCAGCGCGGGCCGGTTCCAGGCAATGATCGATGCCGACGACTTCCTGGAGCATGCGCAGGTGTTCGGAAACGCCTATGGCACCGCGATCAGCGCCGTGCAGCGGCAGCTGGAGGCCGGCACTGACGTGATCCTCGAGATCGACTGGCAGGGGGCGCAGCAGGTGCGCCAGGCCATGCCAGAGTGTGTCTCCATCTTCGTGCTGCCGCCCTCTCGTCAGGAGCTGGACCGCCGGCTGCGCGAGCGGGGCAAGGACCCGGAAGACGTCATCGCCCGCCGGATGCAGGAGGCGGTGAACGAGATGTCTCATTACGACGAGTACGACTACCTGGTGGTCAATGACGCCTTCGGGCACGCACTGGATGAGTTGGTCTCCATCGTGCGCACGCGCCGGCTGCGGCTGGTTGCGCAGCGTGAACGTCTCGCCGGAACCCTCGCCGACCTGCTCGCCTGAGTGCCGTTTCCCGCTCGCCCGCCCCGGGTCGGAGACCGCCTTGGCACCGCATCGGTGCATGGTGCGATCATTCATGGTGCGGGGCATCACACTTGCCCCGTGTTTCAGGTACACTTAGACCAGTAGCTATCTGTCTCAAGGAGTTTTTTAATGGCACGCGTTACCGTCGAGGACTGCCTCGAAAACGTTGATAACCGTTTCGAACTGGTTCTGGTGGCCACCAAGCGGGCACGGCAGCTGTCGAACGGGCTGGAACCGCGCGTCCCGCTCGAGAACGACAAGCCCACCGTGCTTGCGCTGCGCGAAATCGCGGGCGCCCATGTGGGCCCCTCCATCCTGGAGGAGGATCTGGAAACGGAGTATCAGGTCGCGGCCGAAACCCAGCCCACTCCGGAGACGCCGGACGAGACCTGAGGTGATGCTTGGCCCGTGTAGACCCGCTGACGGAGGCCGATGAGCCAACCGGCGCTGATCCGAATCACCGGATCAGCGAGCTGTGTTCGTTGCTCGAGACCTATCTCGAGCCCGAGCACGTGCAGACGGTTTATCGCGCCTACCGGTTCGGGGCCAGCGCGCACGAGGGCCAGCGGCGGCTCTCCGGCGAGCCGTACATCACCCACCCCGTGGCAGTGGCCAAGGTGCTGGCAGAGATGCGGCTGGATTACCAGAGCATCGTCGCCGCCATCCTGCACGACGTCATCGAAGACACCCCCACCGCCAAGGAGCAGATCGCGTCGGAGTTCGGCGAGGAAGTCGCCGAGATCGTCGACGGGGTCTCCAAGCTCACGCAGATCCACTTCGAGAGCAAGGCGGAGGCCCAGGCGGCCAATTTCCGCAAGATGATGATGGCCATGTCCCGGGATATCCGGGTCATCATCATCAAGCTGGCCGACCGCCTCCACAACATGCGCACGGTCTGGGTCATGCCGCCGTACAAACGGCGCCGCATTGCCCGCGAAACCCTCGACATCTATGCGCCCATCGCCAACCGGCTGGGGATCAACAACGTCCGCATCGAGCTCGAGGATCTGTGCTTCGCGGCCATCCACCCCATGCGCTGCCGGGTCATCAAGGCCCAGGTCCGCAAGGCGCGGCGCAATCAGAAGAAGCTGGTGGCCAAGGTCAATGACGCGCTCCAGGAGCGCCTGGCCGGCATGGGTATCGACGCCCAGGTTCAGGGGCGGGAGAAGCACCTCTACAGCATCTACCAGAAGATGCATGGCCACGGGGAGCGCAAGGGGTTCAACGCCGTCTTCGACGTCTACGGCTTCCGCGTGGTGGTTGACTCGGTGGATGAATGCTACCGCGTACTGGGTGCGATGCACGGTCTCTACAAGCCGATGCCCGGGCACTTCAAGGACTACATCGCCATCCCCAAGAGCAACGGATATCAGTCTCTGCACACCATGCTCTGGGGCCCCAGGGGCATCCAGATCGAGGTGCAGATCCGCACCGGCGAGATGCACCGGGTTGCGGAGATGGGCGTGGCGGCACACTGGATGTACAAGATTGGCGGGGCCAAGGAGAACACGGCCCAGAGCAGGGCGCGGGAGTGGGTCAAGGATCTGCTGGAGATGCAGAAGAACGCCGGCAACCCACTGGAGTTCATCGAGAACGTCAAGGTGGACCTGTTCCCGGACGAAGTCTACGTCTTCACCCCCAGCGGCGACATCATGGAAATGCCGCGGGGGGCGACGCTGGTGGACTTCGCCTACGCCGTGCACTCGGACATCGGTGACACCTGCCTCGCCGCCAAGGTGGACAAGCGCCTTGCGCCGCTGCGCACGCAACTCGAGACCGGGCAGACCATCGACATCATCACTGCGCCGGGTGCGCGCCCCAATCCCGCCTGGCTGGACTTCGTGGTCACCGCCAAGGCGCGCTCCGCCATCCGGCACTCGCTCAAGAATCTGCGCCACGAGGAGGCCACCAGCCTGGGCCGCAGATTGCTCGAGCAGGCGTTGCAGAGCCTGGCCCTGGACCTGGATCAGCTGCCCGCCGAGCAGGTGGAGCAGGGCCTGGAGGCCCAGGGCTTCGAGACCCTGGAAGGGCTGCTGGAGAACATCGGCCTCGGGCGGCGCATGCCCTGGCTGGCGGCCCGCCATCTGGCCGGGCTCTCGGAAGAGCTGGTGGAGTCGGAAACCGACGATCTGCAGCGACTCACCATCCGCGGCACCGAAGGCGCGGTGGTCACCTTCGCGCGCTGCTGCAATCCCATCCCCGGCGACCCGATCATCGGCTTTGCCAGTTCCGGGCGCGGGATGGTGATCCACCTGCAGGACTGCAACAACCTGCAGGAGTACCGCAAGCACCCGGAGAAGTGGCTGGATGTCCAGTGGGAAGCGGACATCCAGCGGGAATTCCAGGTGCCGGTGCGCGTGGACGTGGTGAACGAACGCGGTGTGCTCGCCGAGGTGGCGTCCACTATCTCCGACAGCGAAGGCAATATCCTCAACGTCTCGGTGGACGAGCGTGACGGCATGATTGCCACCATCAACTTCAGTATCGCCGTTCAGGGACGCCGGCACCTCGCGCGTATCATGCGCCGCCTGCGTGTACTGAACAGCGTGCTGCGCATCAACCGCGTCAAGGGCTGAGAGGCTTGCCGCACCTCCCACGGACGGGAAGCAGCAACAGGATTACATCATGAAGGACTGGCTCATGCGCAAGGACGTGCTGTGGGGCGCCGGGATGGCCGCCTTGCTGGTCGCCTACCTGGCATTCGGTGACACCGCCGACCCCTGTCGTGACGATCCGGTGCCCCTGGCGGCAGCGGCCGGGCAGGGCGATGCCGCGATCTCCGAAGGCAAGCAGATCACGGTGGCCGGTGTCGTTACCGGCGCCTTCCTGGGGCGGGACGCCTTGAACGGGTTCTTCATGGCGGCCCCTGACGGCCAGGCGCCCGGGGCGTTGTTTGTCTATGCGCCTGCGCTCGACGACGCGCAGCGGGAGCGTGTCCGCCCGGGACACCTGCTACGGGTGACGGGCACCACCGACCGCTTTCACGGTCGCCCGCAGATCGGTTATGTGGATGCCGTGTACCAGTGTGGCGCGCCCGGCCTGCCGGAGCCGGAGCCGCTGGAGCTGCCGCTCGCCGAGGCTGACCGCGACCGGTTCGAGGGGCGTCTGGTTCGCTATCCCGGCACGCTCACGGTGATCGACAATTACCACCTCGGCCGCCACGGCACCCTTGATCTGGCCCCGGAACGGCTGATCCGCCGCCGCAGCGACGACCAGCCGGCAAAGCGTCTCCTCCTGGACGACGGTAGCTACCAGGCCGAGCCCGACCCGGTGCCGTATCTGGACGATGCCAGCGGTACGCGGCGCGCCGGAGATCGCGTGCATGCACCGACCGGGGTGCTGACGTTCGCTTTTGACCGCTGGCGGCTGCACCCGGTGGAACCGCCCCGGTTCACAGAGGAGAACCCTCGGCCACAGAGACCGGACTCCATTGCCGGCGACGTGCGCGCGGCGGCGTTCAATGTCGAGAACTACTTTCTCACCCTTGGCGAGCGGGGTGCTGCCGATGCCCGTGAGCTGGAGCGCCAGCGCGCGCGGTTGCAGGCGGCGCTGGAGGGGCTCGACGCCGACCTGCTGGCACTGGTGGAACTCGAGAATGATGCGGCGGCCGCGGACGACCTTGCTGAGCGGGCCTCCGCGGCCCTGGATGGCCCGGAGTACCGCGCCGTCACCGGCGGGGAGACGGGCACCGATGCGATCAAGGTGGGATTCGCGTACCGCCCGGACCGTCTGACGCTGCTTGAAGGGCCGTTCCGGGACACTGCGTCCGTGCATAACCGGCCACCTCAGGCTGCGGTGTTCCGCCCCGCGGACGGTGAGCCGCTGCTGGCGGTGGTGGTGCACTTCAAGGCCAAGGTCGGCTGTCCGGACACCGGTGACGTGGATCGTGGCCAGGGCTGCTGGAATCGTCTGCGTACGCGTCAGGCCGAAGCGCTGCTGGATTTTGTCGCGCGCAAGGTGGCCCGCACGGGCGTCGATGACGTGCTGCTGCTCGGCGATTTCAACAGCTACGCCGCCGAGGATCCCGTGCGCCGGCTGGGGGAGGCGGCCTACCTGAACCTGGTGGCGGATCGCCTGCCGCCGGAGGGGCAGTACAGCTACGTCTTCCGTGGCGGTGCCGGGACCCTGGACTACGCCTTCGCCACCGAATCCATGGCGGGGCGGGTGGCCGGGGCCACCATCTGGCACATCAATGCCGATGAGCCGCCGGTGTTCGGTTTCGACGGTCGCCTGGCGGGATCCCCGGCGGCCGACGGGCCTTACCGGGCGTCGGACCACGATCCGCTGCTGCTGGGCATCGATGCCTTGCGCTGACGTACGGTGCCGAACTCCGCGGTTATGGTAGACTTTCCGGGCGTTGTCGTGATGAAGCGTCATCAAGTGCCGACTCTGCGCGAAGAATCAGAACTAGACACCAGAGCAGCCGGGGTCCGCTTGCGCCTCCAGAATCGACACCTGAATTTCAACTACACGGCGCTGGTCTATGCGGTGGCCGGTGTACTGCTGATCCCCTTTTCGCTCTACCACGTGATGGTGGCGGACCCGCTCATGAGTGTGGCGGTGGGTGGTGCCGCGGTGGCGTTCATGATGCTGTCGGTCTGGATTTACCGGCGCGGGCATGTGGCGCCGCTGTTCAACGCCGTGGTCGTGGCGACGGCGATTACCGCTGTTCTGGTGTCCATCCACGAGCTGACCCTGGTGGGTGTCTACTGGGCCTATCCACTGGTGCTGGTGTTCTACCTACTCTACAGCTTCCGCATCGCCGCAGCGATCAATCTGGGGTTCCTGGTGGTGGTGACCCCGGTGCTGTTCATGGTCATGCCCATCGAACATGTCCTGCGCATCGTGTCCACGCTGTTGCTCACCAGCAGCTTCACGTTCCTGTTCGCCCACAATCTCCAGCGCAGCGCCCGGGAACTGGAAGGCCTGGCCATGGAGGACCCGCTCTCGGGAGCCGGCAATCGCCGGCAGATGGAAAGCCGGCTGGATGAGGCGGTGTATCTCCGGGACCGCTACGGCCTGCCCTGTTCCCTGATTGTCCTGGATATCGACCATTTCAAGCGCATCAACGACACCCGTGGCCATCTGATGGGCGACGAAATCCTGGTGCAGCTCACGGAGCTGTTGCGTCATCGCCTGCGGCAGAGCGACCGCGTGTTTCGCTACGGTGGCGAGGAGTTCGTGGTCTCGCTGCCGTCAACCCGGGCTGGTGCCGCCACCCGTATCGCCGAGAAGCTGCGGGCGCGTGTTGCCTCCACCCGGTTTCCCGGCACCGACCAGCTCACGGTCTCCGCGGGCGTGGCCGAGCTGCGTTACGGGGAGACCCAGCGCGACTGGCTGCGGCGCGCAGACGCGGCCCTCTACGCGGCAAAGCTGGCCGGGCGCAACCGCGTCAACGTGGCCACGGCCGATACTACGTTCCCCGATGCGGCGTTGGGCAATCAGGCCGTGTGACCGTAATGCAGCCCTTTCTGTTACCTTTGGCAGGGTTGATATCAACGCATTCCAACGAGGAGAGGACAAGCGCCATGACGCGGGAAGTGATCCACACGGATCGGGCACCCTCGGCCATCGGGCCGTATTCGCAGGCCATCCGGGTCGACAATACCGTTTATTTGTCCGGACAGATTCCCCTGGACCCGGAAAGCATGGATCTGGTCCGCGGTGACATCCGCGCCCAGGTGGAGCAGGTGTTCAACAACCTGCAGGCCGTCTGTGAAGCCGCGGGCGCCACTCTGGAGGACATCGTCAAGCTCAACATCTACCTCACCGATCTGGGCAACTTCGGCCTAGTCAACGAGATGATGGAAGAGCGGTTCAACGCCCCTTACCCGGCCCGGGCCGCTCTGGGCGTCGCCAGTCTGCCCAAGGGCGCCGGCGTCGAGATGGACGCCATTCTGGTGCGCGACAAGGCCTGAGCCCGTGCCGGCCCAAGCTGACAGGGACGCGCTGGGCCGGCCGGTGACCAGCCTGCGTGGTGTGGGCGAGCGCCAGGCCGAGCGTCTGGCGCAGCTCGGCATTCATTCCGTGCAGGACCTGCTCCTGCACCTCCCCCTGCGCTACGAGGACCGCAGTCGCGTGCGCCGGCTGGGCGAGCTGCGCCCCGGGGAACAGGCTCTGGCCAGCGGCACGGTGGAGCTGGCGGAAGTCGCCCGAGGCCGGCGGAGCCGGCTGCTGTGCCGTATCACCGATGGCACGGGGGCGCTGACCCTGGTGTTCTTCCATTTCCACCCCGGCCAGCAGAAACGCCTCGCTCGCGGTACCCGCGTGCGCTGTTTCGGCGAGGTGCGTGACGGCCCGTCCGGGCTGCAGATGATCCATCCCGAGCTGGAGATCGGTGCCGATACCGGCGACGGGGGCGATGGCCTGCTGCCCGTCTACCCCGCCACCCAGGGCCTCAACCAGACCGCGTTGCGTCGCCTGGTGGACGGCGCCATTGCGCTGCTCGACGCCGCCGCACCGGAGGAGCTCCTGCCGCCGGCGCTGCACGGTGACGCCGGGCTGCCCACCTTCACCGAGGCGGTGAAGTGCCTGCACCGGCCACCGGATGACACTCCCCTGGCCGCCCTGGAGGCACGCGACTACCCGGCCCGGCGACGGCTCGTGCTGGAGGAGCTGCTGGCCCATCACCTGACGCTGCGGCGCCAGCGCCACCGGCTGCGGGATCGCGCCGCGGCGCCCGTGCTCCGCGGCACCGGGCGGCTGGTCGCGGCCTTCCGCGAGCGTCTGGCGTTCACTCTCACCGGAGCGCAGGATCGTGTCGACCGGGAGACCGCCGCGGACATGGCCAGTCGTGCGCCCATGCTGCGTCTGATCCAGGGTGATGTGGGCTCCGGCAAGACGGTGATCGCGGCCCTGGCCGCCCTGCGCAGCGTCGAGAGCGGCATGCAGACAGCCATCATGGCGCCGACGGAGCTGCTCGCCGAGCAGCATTACCGGAATTTCCGCGACTGGCTGGAGCCGCTGGGGGTTGTGGTGGCCTGGCTGTCGGGTCGGATGCCCGCATCGGACCGGCGGGAAGCGCTGCGCGCGCTGGCCGACGGCGAGAGCCAGGTGGTGGTCGGCACCCATGCGCTGTTCCAGGAGGACGTGACGTTCTCGCGTCTGGGGCTCGTAGTGGTGGACGAGCAGCACCGCTTCGGCGTGCATCAGCGCCTCGCCCTGCGGGAGAAGGGGCAGCGGGAGCATGCCCAGCCCCACCAGCTGATCATGACCGCGACCCCGATTCCCCGGACCCTGGCCATGACCGCCTACGCGGACCTGGACGTCTCGGTCATCGACGAGCTGCCACCGGGGCGCACCCCGGTGAAGACCGTGGCCGTGCCGGACACCCGCCGCGACGAAGTGGTGGCCGGCATCGCCAAGGCGTGTGCCGAGGGGCGGCAGGCGTACTGGGTGTGCACCCTGATTGAGGAGTCCGACACGCTGCAGGCGCAGGCGGCGGCCGAAACGGTGGAACTGCTCCAGGAGGCGCTGCCGGAGCTGCGGATCGGGCTGGTGCATGGCCGCCTGAAAGCCGCTGAGAAGGACGGGGTCATGCGCGCCTTTGCCGACGGCGACGTGGACCTCCTGGTGGCGACCACGGTCATCGAGGTGGGTGTGGACGTCCCCAATGCCAGCCTGCTGGTGATCGAGAACCCGGAGCGCCTGGGGCTGGCCCAGCTCCACCAGCTGCGCGGGCGGGTCGGCCGTGGCACCGCCGCCAGCAGCTGCGTGCTGCTCTACCACGCGCCGCTGACCGAGACGGCCAGGGCGCGGCTGGCGGTTCTGCGGGAGTCCAGTGATGGTTTCGAAATCGCCCGGCGCGACCTGGAGATCCGGGGGCCGGGTGAGCTCCTGGGTACCCGGCAGACCGGGGCCTGGGCCCTGCGCGTGGCCGATCTGGTGGCCGATGGCGAACTCATCCCGCACGTCCAGCAGATGGCGGACCGCCTGCTGCAGGAGGCCCCCGCCAGTGCCGATCCGCTGATCGAGCGCTGGGTGGGCGCGGCCGCTCGCTACGGTCGCGTGTGAGTGGTGATGCCGGATGCACGCACACCGGGCCCATGCGATACTGCCGCGCGTTCTGGGCCCCGGGGAGTGATCATCCGCTGATGCGACACCGTTTTTGCCAGTGGCGGACGCACGATGGCCGGCCAGGCCGCCCCATGCCGCGACCGGTGCGGGACTGGGTCGTGGAGACGGGGTCGCTGACCGCGGCGCTGCGGCGCCGCTGTGGCAGCACATTCAGCGTCCGTGTGCTTGGGCAGGGCTGGCGCCGCCCCGCACTGGATGAAGCGTGGCGACTCCAGCTCGATCACCGGCGGCTGGCCTGGATTCGTGAAGTGGTGCTGTGCTGCGGTGACACGCCATTGATCGCCGCGCGTACGGTCATCCCGCCGGCGTCCCTGGCCGGCGGTAACGATGGCCTGCGCCGGCTTGGCTCGCGTCCCCTCGGCGAGCTGTTGTTCCAGGGTGGGGGGACCCGGCGCGACCCGCTGGAGGTGGCGCGGCTGCGGCGCGATGACTGGCTGGCAGACCGCATGCGGCGTCTCGGGTTATCATCGGCGCGGGATTGCTGGGCCCGGCGCGTGGTGCATTATCTCAACGGCCGGCCCCTGCTGGTTGCCGAGCTGTTTCTCCCGGAGCTGTTGCCGTGTCGAGCGTGAACATCACCCCTTTCGCGGAGCGACTCATTCAGTATGCGCGTCTGGCGCGCCTGAACCGGCCCATCGGCAATTTCCTGCTCCTGTGGCCCATGCTGTGGGCGCTCTGGATCGCCGCCGGTGGCTTCCCTGACCCCCTCGTGCTCATCGTCTTCGTTCTGGGTGTGCTGGTCATGCGCGCAGCCGGTTGCGTGATCAACGATTACGCCGACCGCAACGTCGACGGCCATGTGAAGCGCACCACCCACCGGCCCATGGCCCAGGGGCTGGTGAGCGAACGGGAGGCGTTGGGCGTGTTCGCGACCCTCTGCCTGGTGGCGTTCGGGCTGGTGCTGCTGATGAATGCGCTTACCATTGCGCTGTCGGTGGTCGGGGTGCTGCTGGCCGCCACCTACCCGTTCGCGAAGCGCTACACGCACCTGCCGCAGGTCCACCTGGGCATGGCGTTTGGCTGGGCCGTGCCCATGGCCTTCGCGGCCCAGACCGGAACCGTGCCGGAGATCGCCTGGCTGGTGTTCATCGCGGCGGTGGTCTGGGCCACCGTCTATGACACCCAGTACGCCATGGTGGACCGGGATGACGATCTGCGCATCGGCGTGAAGTCCACCGCCATCCTGTTCGGGGAGCACGATCGGCTGATCATTGGTCTGCTGCAGGGCCTGATGACGCTGACGCTGCTGTTCGTCGGCCTGCAGGCGCAGCTCGGGCCGGCCTATTACGTCGCCCTGGTGATCGCCACCGGGCTGTTCGCCTATCAGCAGTGGCTGATCCGGGACCGTAGCCGCGAGCGCTGCTTCCAGGCGTTTCTGAACAACAACATCTACGGCGGCATCATCTTCGTGGGCATTGTGCTCAGCTACGGCTGGGCGGCGCTCTGACGGCCGTGCGCGACGTGTCGCACCCGGCCCCGGTAGCGTGAGGCCCTTCGTCCATCCGGAACAGGCTGCAGGCCATGGAATTCTGGTACAGCGTCATTGCAGTGATCGCGCCCGTGCTGGCCCTGATCGGCTCGGCACACGCGGTCCTGGCGAAACGGGACTCGCGCAGCGCCCTCACCTGGGTGGCGCTGCTGTGGCTGGTGCCGGTGCTCGGTGCCGGTCTCTACCTGCTGTTCGGGATCAATCGCATCAACCGCCGCGCGGCTGCCCTGCGCCGCAAGGTGCTGGACGAGTTCGCGCGCGATCACGAGTGTGGCCTCACCATGTTGCGCAACCGCCTGGGGCCGGACGCGCAGTACCTGGAGGGGCTGGCCCAGGCAACCAACCGGATCGTGCCCCGGCCGCTGGTCCAGGGCAACAGCGTCGAACCGTTGATGGACGGCGATGAAGCCTATCCCGCCATGATTGCGGCCATCGATCAGGCCGAACGCACGGTGACTCTGGCCACCTACATCTTCGGCAACGACGATGTGGGGCATGCTTTTGCGGACGCGCTGCAGCGTGCCGTGGCCCGTGGCGTCGAGGTGCGGGTGCTGATCGACAACGCCGGCGAGCGGTATACATGGCCGTCCATGGTGGGTGATCTGCAACGGCGCGGGGTGCCCGTGGCGCGGTTCTTCCCCGGGTTTCCGGCGCGGCTGGTGGGCATCAACCTGCGCAATCACCGCAAACTCCTGGTGGTGGACGGCTGCATCGGCTTCACCGGCGGGATGAACATCCGCCACCACCACTACCGCGACGCCGGCCGGAGGGCGACGCTGGACCTGCACTTTCGCGTCGAGGGGCCGGTGGTGCGTCATCTCCAGGAAACGTTCTACGAAGACTGGCTGTTCGCCACCGAGGAAGAGCTGGACGGCCCCGGCTGGTTCCCGGAGCTGACCCCGGCCGGGACCGTCGTGGCCCGGGGCGTGCCCGACGGCCCCGACCACCACTTCCTGACCCACCAAATGGCGCTGCAGGCGGCGGTGACCACGGCGCGGGAGTCGGTGCGCATCGTCACGCCCTATTTCCTGCCGGAGGCCACCCTGGCCGCGGTGCTGAACACGGCGTCGATTCGCGGCGTGACCGTGGACATCGTGCTGCCGGAGCAGTCCAATCTCCCCTTCGTACACTGGGCCATGATGGGGCAGATCCGCCAGGTGCTGATCTACGATTGTCGTGTGTGGTTGACGCCGAAGCCGTTCGATCACACCAAGCTCATGGTCGTGGACGACGCCTGGGTGTTCGTGGGGTCGTCGAACTGGGATCCGCGCAGTCTGCGCCTGAACTTCGAGTTCAACCTGGAGTGCTTCGACCGCACCCTGGCCCACAACCTGAGCGCCCGCGTGGACGAGCGCATCCGCCGGGCGCGCCCGCTGACCTGTGAGGACGTGGACGAACGGCCCCTGCCCGAGCGGTTGCGCGACGGTGTCGCGCGTCTGGCAATGCCCTATCTCTGAAGTTGCACCGTTGAAAAGGCCGCAATCTTGTTAGGGCAGCCCCGTGGAGGGAATCCACGGCATTACCCATACGGTGGACGGAACGCCGGCCCCACGGCGGCTCCGCCATGGAGGGGGCAGGGGCGCGGCGGCAGGCCGCCGCCCTCAGGTCTCCGGTGCGGCCGTGGGGTGTGCCAGGTCCGGTACCGGCACGCGACCGCTGGCATATACTTCCCCCTGACGCCACAGGCGCCACTCGCCCGGCAGGTAGTCGTCCCAGTGTTCGTCGCTGGTGAGTGCCTCGGTGGCGATGACGCTGACGATGTCCCGCGGCGTGGTCTCCGCCTCGAAGTCCACGGTGACATCCGCGTCCTTCAGCCGTGCCGGGCCGAAGGGCGCGCGGCGGGTGATGGCGGTCATGCGCGTGCTGCAGAACGTGAACAGCCAGTCGCCGTTGCTCACCAGCAGATTGCACACACCGCGCTGGGCGTAGGCCTCGGCGCGGCTGACCAGCTCGGCCAGCAGGGCATCCAGGCCGACGTCCGGGGCCAACTCGGCGCGGATGCCGTTCAGCAGGTCGCAGAAGATGTGCTCGCTGTCGGTATCGCCCACGGGCTCATAGATGCCGGGCCGTGCCCGGAACCCCTCGATCTGCCCGTTGTGGGCAAACGTCCAGTAGCGTCCCCGGAGTTCGCGGATGAACGGGTGGGTGTTCTCCAGCGCCACATGCCCCACGTTGGCCTGCCGGATATGGCAGATCGCCGCCTCGCTCTTGATGGGGTGGGTTTCCAGCACCTCGGCGATGCGTGAGCTGGCGCTGGGCTCCGGGTCGTGAAACACGCGCACGCCACGCCCTTCGTAGAAGGCGACGCCCCAGCCATCACGATGCGGTCCGGCACCGCCTCCGCGCTGGCGCAGACCCGTGAAACTGAAGCAAAGGTCCGTTGGCGTGTTGGCGCTCATGGCCAGCAGTTCACACATGGTCGGTCGTTACTCCGATTGGGTGGCGCAGGGCAACCAGTATACCGTCAGACCTGCCACCGGACCGCTATACTCCAGGAAAAAGAAGCCACAAGGCGACGGGCATGGAGGTGTGTCATGGCAGACCTGGGACGCGGCATTATTGCGGGGCTGGTTGCCACATTGGTCATGACGATTCTCATGGTGTTCCGGCTGGCGGCCGGCATCATGCCCTGGTTCAACCCCATCGAGGTCATGAGCCTGGCGGCGCAGACGGCCATGAACGTGGTGGCGGTGGATGTGCTTGGCTGGTTCATTCACTTCGTGGTGGGGATTCTTCTGTGGGGTGGGCTGTTCGGCGTGCTGGCGCGTTACCTGCCCGGCGGCGGCTATCTGGCGCGCGGGCTCATCTTCGGCGTGCTCGCATGGCTGCTGGTCATGGTGGTGCTGTTCCCCATGGCCGGTTCGGGGCTGTTCGGGATGGGGTTCGGCGCCCTGATTCCCTTCGGCACGCTGCTGTCGCACCTGATCTATGGCGCCGTGCTCGGCGCCTCCTTCGGCTGGTTGAAGACACTCTGATCAAGTGGGCTACTGGCCGAAATACTGGCTGCGCAGCAGGGTGATGTACTCGCCTTCGATGGCGAGGAACAGCACCAGCACCAGCAGCACCAGCGGTGGTATCAACACCGCATAGACCAGCGATGGCCGCTCCCAGCGCACGTGCATGAAAATGGCGACGATCAGCCCTGCCTTCGCCAGCATGAACAGCAGCACCAGGAACCAGCGCCAGAACCCCTGCAGATCGTTGTAATCCACCAGGTAGGACAGAAAGCTCAGTACGAACAGCCAGCCCCAGACCTGCAGGTAGAGGGCGATGGGGGGCTGTTTGTGTTCCTCATGCGTGGTCATGGCGGCACCTCACAATAGGTAGAAGAACGCGAAGATGAACACCCAGACCAGGTCCACGAAGTGCCAGTACAGCCCGGCCACTTCCACGGGCTCGTAGTCGCCGCTGCGGTCGTAGTGCCCCTTGAGCACCTTGATCGCCACGATCAGCAGGTAGAGCACGCCGATGGAGACGTGCAGCCCGTGGAACCCGGTGATCATGAAGAACGCGGCGCCGAACTGCGGGGCGCCCATGGGGTTCTCCCACGGGCGCACGCCCTTGCCGATGAGATCGGTCCACTCGTAGACCTGCAAGCCGACGAAGGTGGCCCCCAGCAGGGCCGTGAGCAGCAGGAAGAGCGCGGCCATGCGCCGATTCTTCCGGTAACCGAAATTCACCGCCATGGCCATGGTGCCGCTGCTGGTGATGAGAATGAACGTCATGATGGCGATCAGCAGCAGCGGGAACTCGTGACCGAGGACGGTCAGGGCGAAGACCTCGCTGGTATCCGGCCAGGCCAGTGGCGTGGTCAGCCGCACGGCCATGTAGCCCACCAGCAGCAGCGTGAACACGAAGGTGTCGCTGAGCAGGAAGATCCACATCATGGCCTTGCCCCAGGAGACGTTGCGGAACGTCGCCCGGTCCGCCGCCCAGTCGCTGACCAGGCTCTGCCAGCCGGACTCGCCCCGGCCGGGACGTGTGGATTCGTGTCGCTGTCCGGATTCCACCGCCATTACCCGGTCCTCATGCCATGATAACCAGTACCCCCAGCAGCACCAGCCACACCGTCAGCAGGAAATGCCAGTAGATGGCACACAGCTGAATCGAGAGCTGCAGCGCCGCGCGGTCCGCACCGAGGCGGGACGCCATGCGCAGCCGCGACCAGGCGACCAGGCCGCCCAGCAGGTGCAGGGCGTGCAGGCCCGTCATCAGGTAGAAGAAGCTGTAGGAGGGGTTCGCTGCCAGGTACCCCCCCTGCTGTTGGAGGTCCGCCCATGCCCAGATCTGGCTGCCGAGGAAGGCCAGCGCCAGCGCGCCGGCCGCCAGCACCGCCCGCCGGAGCGCGGGCAGATGCGCCAGGCGTGCGGCCTTCCGGGCCTGCTCGAAGGCGAGACTGCTGGCCAGCAGCAGCAACGTGCTCAGCCACACCTGCCATGGCAGTGCCACGGGCTGCCAGTCCGGCATGTGGCGGCGCATGATGTAGGCCATGATGACCAGCCCGAACAGTGACGCCAGGGGCAGCAGAAAGGTGTACAGGCCCCGTCGCAGGGCCGGACCCCGGCTCACCGGTCCCTGCCAGTGACCAATGCCGGAGCTCGGCTCCAGGCTGCCGCGCTCGGGCTCTCGCCGGACCCAGAAGCTCATGTTGCGTCCTCCCTGTGGCCGTGACCTGGGGCGCTGGTCGGCCGCGGTTCGGTCTGCGGGATAAAGTCCTGCGGCGCCCCGGGCACGTTGTAGTCGTACGCCCAGCGGTGGACTTCGGGCAGTTCCGGGCCCCAGTTACCGTGCCCCGGCGGGGTCTCCGGGGTCTGCCACTCCAGGCTGGTGGCATTCCACGGATTGCCGCCGGACGACCTGCCGCGGACGGCGCTCCAGGCCATGTTCCACAGAAACAGCACCTGGGCCACGCCCACTGCCAGCGCCACCACGGTAATGAACGTGTTCAGGTCGTGGGCGGACTGCGGGATGAAGTCGTAATCGTAGTCGTAGTACCGCCGCGGCATTCCCAGCACGCCGAGATAGTGCATGGGGAAGTAGATGGCGTAGGTGCCCAGGAACGTGATCCAGAAATGGATGTGTCCCAGGCGCTCATCCATCATCCGGCCGGTGACCTTGGGATACCAGTGATAGATGGCGCCGAATACAACGAGAATCGGCGCCACACCCATGACCATGTGGAAGTGCGCCACCACGAAGTAGGTGTCCGCCAGCGGAATGTCCACCACCACGTTGCCCAGAAACAGCCCCGTGAGCCCGCCGACGATGAAGGTGACGATGAAACCGATGGCGAACAGCATGGGCACGGTGAAATGGATGTCGCCCTTCCACAGGGTCAGCACCCAGTTATAGACCTTGATGGCCGTGGGCACGGCGATGATGAGCGTGGAGATGGCAAAGAAGTAGCCGAACGACAGGTTCATGCCGCTCACGTACATGTGGTGGGCCCAGACGAAGAAGCTGAGAAAGCCGATGATGACGATGGCCCATACCATCATGTGGTAGCCGAAGATGTTCTTCCGGGCGTGGGTGCTGATGAGGTCCGACACCAGGCCGAAGGCGGGCAGCGCCACGATGTAGACCTCCGGGTGGCCGAAGAACCAGAACAGGTGCTGGAACAGCAGCGGGCTGCCGCCTTCGTGATCCATCTGCTGACCCATGGCGATGATCGCCGGCATGAAGAAGCTGGTGCCCAGGGTGCTGTCCAGGATCATCATCACCGCTGCCACGAACAGGGCGGGGAAGGCCAGCAGCGCCATGATGGCGGCGACGAAGATTCCCCAGACGGTCAGCGGCATGCGCATGAGCGTCATGCCCGGTGCGCGCGCCTGCAGCACGGTGACCACGTAGTTCAGCCCGCCCATGGTGGCGGCGACGATGAAGATCGCCAGGGAGACCAGCATGGTGAGAATGCCCCAGTCCGCACCCGGCGTGCCGCCGGTGATGGCCTGGGGCGGGTAGAGGGTCCAGCCCGCGCCGGTGGGGCCGTCCGGCACGAAGAAGCTCGCCATCAGTACGAGCACCGACAGCAGGTAGAACCAGTAGCTCAACATGTTGAGGTAGGGGAAGACCATGTCCCGTGCGCCGACCATCAGCGGGATCAGGTAGTTGCCGAACCCGCCCAGGAACAGGGCGGTGAGCAGGTAGACCACCATGATCATGCCGTGCATGGTCATGAACTGGTAGTACGCTTCGGCGTCGATGAGCCCCGAGTCGGGAAAACCGAGTTGGATGCGCATCAGCCCGGAGAGCACCAGCGCCACCAGCCCCACGCCGATGGCGGTGACCGCGTACTGGATGGCGATGACTTTGTGATCCTGGCTCCAGATGTACTTCCGCACGAAGCTCTGGGGCTCGTGATGGGCATGGCTGTCGGCGGAAGCGGAATAGGCCATGGCGAGTCTCCCGGTCAGTCTCCGGTGCCGTTTTCGGTGGGTGGCGTGTCGTCGTCCGTGAGGCTGCGAATATACGCCAACAGCGCGTCCAGCTCGTCGTCCTCGAAATCGTAGGCGGGCATTGCCGGCGGGTACCCCTCGGTGATCTGCGCCCGCGGGTCGGTGATCGAGCGGCGGATGTAATCGGCGTCGGCGGTAACGGTGGAGCCGTCGTCCAGGGTGACCTCGCTGCCGTAGAGGTTCAGCCAGGTGGGGCCGATGCTGCGGCTGCCGTCGGCGGTGTGGCAGGCCATGCAGCCTTCCGAGTCGGCCAGCTCCCGGCCCCAGCGCACGTCCTCGTCTTCCTCACGTTCTTCCAGGGCCGCCATCTGGTCGCCGAAGGTGCGGCGTTCGGCCAGCCAGGCGTCGAAGTCGTCCTGCTCCATGACGAGGACGTCGTCGCGCATGCGGTAGTGGGCGATGCCGCAGTGCTGGGTGCACAGCACCTCGAACTCGCCCGTGCGGGTGGGAGTAAACCAGAAGTGGGTGACCATGCCGGGCACCATGTCCATCTTTGCCCGGAACTGCGGCACGAAGAAGCCGTGGATGACGTCCTGGGAGCGCAGGTGCATCTGCACCGGGCGGTCGACGGGCAGGCGTAGCGCGCCGTCCGCGATGACGATGTCGTCCCGGGAGGCCGGGTCGTCCGGGTCCAGTCCGAGCGGGTTGTCGGAGCTGATCAGGCGGGTGTCGGTACGGCCGAATTCGCCGTCCTCTCCCGGGTAGCGGTAGTGGAAGCGCCACTGCTCGCCGAAGGCTTCCACGGCCATGGCGTCGTCGGGCGGGTTGACGAAGTTGTTGTAGACGGCCAGGCCGGGGGCCAGCAGCGCGACGATGCCGACCGTGGTCAGCCCCAGAAGCCACCACTCCAGGCGCCGGTTGTCGGGTGTGTAGGCCGCCCGCTGTCCCTGCCGGTGACGGTATTTCACCAGCGCATAGATCATGAACGCCATCACCGCGACAAAGACGACGCCGGTGACGGCGAACGACAGGTGGAGCATCACATCCATGGAGTACCAGTTGGATGCGAGCTCGGTCAGCCCCCAGGGGCTCACCAGGTGGAACACGACCGAGGCCACGACCACCACGATCAGAACGATGACCACACCCATGGCCACTCACCCTGGTATGCCGGGCTGGCGTCATGCCGCCCCGTTGAAACCGGGCCGGGTCAGCGCGCAGGCAACAACGGCGCCAGAGCCCGGCCAGTAACCGTCCGCCGGCAGTCCATTACGGAAACGTCTCCGTGAAGAACCGCTTCATGCGGAACTGCATGGCGATCAGCCAGTGGGGTGCGCCGGTCTGCGTGCCCGCCTCCTTCACGGTGGGGTGGCGCTGCAGCACGCGATTGAGGATGTCTTCCTGACCGGGTTCCAGATCAACAAAGAAGACGTGCTGACCCATTTTCAGCGCGGATTCGAAGCGCCGGAAGTGGACATTCGGGGTCTCAATGCCCCGCAGCCCGCCTTCCCAGGTCAGGAACCCGAGCAGCACGATGGCGAGGAAGACGAAAGGCAGCCAGCCCGCTTCCGTGCCCGTCCAGCCCATGGCCCAGGGTACGAGCAGTGCGAGGGCGGCGGCGCACACACCCAGTGCCGCACCGATCAGCGTCGAGTGCACCAGGTCGGTCTTCATCAGGTCGGTGACGGCGTTGAGGTGGTGGTGGCGTTCCACCGCACTGTCCTTGAGGCTCAGCACATGGATCTGGGGCGTGACCACGCCGGCCGCCTCCAGGTCCTCTTCAAGGCGTTCCAGATCGTCCAGATCGTCGCTGATGAAAAAATACCGGTTCAGTTTCATGACCACCCCTCCTCCGTTGTGCAAAGGTGATCAGCGTGTCCCTTACCCGAAGTGTGGTTCACGAGGGCGGGTTGGCTACGGTCTTTTTAGAATTTTCGGATCGATAAGCCGTTGTTCATTGGGCTGTTTCGACATAAAAACTTCCCGGAAGTGCTGGCATTCCGCGCGTAAACCTGCGTAAGCTCGCCGGGCAGATCAACAGAGGGTGTCCCATGGCTGACAGCATGTACTTCTATGAGCCTGCCCAGGGCCACGGCCTGCCACATGATCCGTTCAACGCCATGGTGGCGCCGCGCCCGATCGGATGGATCTCCTCCCGCGACCCGGAAGGCCGGCTCAATCTGGCGCCATACAGCTTCTTCAATGCCTTCAACTACCGGCCGCCCATCGTCGGCTTTGCCAGCATCGGCTACAAGGACTCGGTACGGAATATCGTCGACACCGGCGAGTTCGGCTGGAATCTGGCCACTCGGCCCCTGGCCGAGGCCATGAATGCCAGCTGTGCGGCGGTTGCACCCGAGGTGGACGAGTTCGAGCTGGCCGGGCTGACCCCGGCGCCGTCCCGGGTGATCAGTGCGCCGCGGGTGGCGGAGACGCCGGTGTCGTTCGAGTGTGTCGTGACCCAGGTACTGCAGCTCCAGAGCGCCGGTGGTGCCCGGGTGGACAGCTGGATGGTGTTCGGCGAAGTGGTCGGGGTCCACATCCGCGAGGATCTGCTCAAGGACGGCATCTACGACACCGCCGCTGCCGAGCCGATCCTGCGTGCCGGTGGCCCGGCGGACTACTTCGGCGTCGACGCGTCCCGGCGTTTCCGCATGTACAGGCCCTGAGCGGCCTGTCACCGGAGCCTTTCCGGTGGATGCCCGAGTCTGAGGACCTGGTCCACCAGCAGGAAGGCAGCCATCGGGCATCGTTCGGGAGCCGGTGCTCGCTTACTGCGGGGACTGTTCGGGGGCGGGTGCGAACTGCTCCTGCAGATACGCGATGATCGCGTCGGACTCGTAGAGCCAGCGCTCGGAGCCGTCGGCCTCACGGATACGCAGGCAGGGGACTTTCACCCTGCCGCCCTCGCGCTCCAGCGCCTCGCGGTGCTCCCCCGGGTGCTGGGCATTGCGCAGCTCGATGTTCAGCGACAGGCGCTGCATGGCCCGGCGAGTCTTGATGCAGAACGGGCAGGCGGGGAAATGGTAGAGCGCCAGCGCGCGGGTGCGTTCGTCCACCCGAGCCTGTTCATCAGGTTCGCGTTCGATGCCGCCGGGCATGGTCAGCCGGTTGCCGATGATCATGATCGGCGTCAGCACTAGGCGAACGCCGCGAAAGAAGGTTCGTATCAGGATTCGCATGACGCGCAGGATGGCACAGACCCGGGCGTTGATACAGCCCGGCGTCACCGGGTGACGCCGGGCCGCCGGTGCGTTCCCATTACGCCAGGTGGTGGACCTCCTGCATGCCGTAGACCGGGGTGGGAATCTCCTCCTTGCGCGCCTTGAGCTGCAGCGCCAGATAATGGGAGTAGTGCCGCGACTGGTGCAGGTTGCCGCCGTGGAACCACAGCCCCTCCTGCCGAGTGGGTTTCCACATGTTGCGCAGTTCGCCTTCCCACGGGCCGGGGTCTTTCGGCGTATCCGAACCCATGCCCCAGCACTTGCCGACCTTGTCGGCCACGTCCTGGGAGATGATGCGGGCTGCCCAGCCGTTCATGGAGCCGTAGCCGGTGGCGTAGACGATCAGGTCCGCCGGTAGCTCCGTGCCGTCCGTGAGCGTGACCGATTCCGGGTTGATCCGCTCGATGCTGACCCCGCTGTGCAGCTTGACGTCGCCGTTGGCCACCAGGTCGCAGGCGCCTACATCGATGTAGTAGCCGGAGCCCCGGCGCAGATACTTCAGGAACAGCCCCGAGTCGTCGGCTCCGAAGTCCAGCAGGAATCCGGCGTCCTCCAGCCGCCTGTAGAAGTCCGCATCCCGCTCACGGATGGTGTCGAATGCCGGCTTCTGCATCTGCGGGAGCACCCGGTAAGGGATCGAGGCGAAGATCATGTCCGCCATGTCGTGGGTGATCCCGTTCTCCAGCGCGTCCTCGGAATACAGCGGCCCCAGTACCACGTCCATGAGCGAGTCCGATTTCACGATGTGGGTGGAAGAGCGCTGCAGCATGGTGACGTCGGCGTCGTTCTCCCACAGCGCGGCACAGATGTCGTGAGCGGAGTTGTTGGAACCCACCACGACCACTCTCTTGCCGCGGTAGGCGTCCGGCCCGGGGTGCTGGCTGGAGTGCTGCTGTTCGCCCCGGAAGGTTTCGGCGCCCGGGTAGTGCGGCATGTTGGGCACGCCGGACATGCCGGTGGCGAGGACCAGCTGTTTCGGGCGCAGCGTGACCCGTTCGCCGTTGCGGTTGACGTTCACCATCCACTCGCCGGTGGTCTCGTCGTAGCTGGCGCTCTCGCACTCGGTGGAGCTCCAGTAATTGAGCTCCATTACCCGGGTGTACATTTCCAGCCAGTCGCCGATCTTGTCCTTGGGCGAAAACACCGGCCAGTTGTCGGGAAAGGGGAGATACGGAAGATGGTCGTACCAGACCGGGTCGTGCAGGCACAGGGATTTGTAGCGGTTGCGCCAGGAGTCCCCCGGGCGCGGGTTCTTCTCAACCACGATGGTGGGCACGTCCATCTGCCGCAGCCGGGCGGCCAGCCCGATACCGCCCTGGCCGCCTCCAACGATGACGCAGTAGGGCTGGCGAGTGTAGCCGAGCTCCTCCTGCTCGCGCCCACGTGCCTCCTGCCAGGTCTCGCGCTCCTTTGACGCGCCGTGTTCGGCGCCCTTCGGGCGCCGGTGCCGGCGTGGTTCGGGGTGGTCGCGCAGGCCGGCCATGGCGGTGAGCAGGGTCCAGCATTTGCCGTCCTTGAGACGCAGTATGCCGTGCCCTTCGGCGACACCGGTGCGGAAGCTGAACCAGCTCTCCACGACCCCGTCCGTCTCGGTCGCCTCGCCGGTCGGCGTCCACGCCTCGGGGCGCGCCTCCGGTGCGGTGTTCGCCAGCATGGCACGGATGGCGTCATGCCCCTCGGCCGTCTTGATGTTCCAGGTGAACGTGACCAGGTCGCGCCAGTAGCACTCGTCGTGGAACAGGGTCGTGGCGGTATCGAAGTCACGGTTCTGAAGTGCCGCGCCGAAGTCCACGAGCCAGTCGGAGACCTTCTGGCCGGGGGTGTTCTTTTGTGCAGACATTGTTTCTCCTCCGTTTAGCTGAACGGCCCTGTGAATCGGGCCTTCGCCAAATGGAGAGCAGATCGCGTGCCAGTTGCGGACGCGGTCCGGGTCTTGTCCGCAAGTGATTGACCGGGCGTTGGATATTTCTGACGGGCGCGGTGCCTTCCGCCGGCTGGATGCGCATTCGGGGCGCGGCTGCCGTTACATCTGGAACATGCCGGCGTTACAGGTGTAACGCACTGATCCGCCGGCCGTTACACTGTATTGACACCCCCCGTCGGGTGTGCTGAGTTGACCCGATAACACGGCCGTTCCGGCCGGTCATGACAGCGGTGGTCGCAACGGCCGCCGGGAGGAGAACATGGGTCTTCGCCGCGAACAGCGCGAGCACATCGACGCGGTTCTCAAGTACGCGGAAGGCAGGGGCAGGCCGGTGACGCAGGCGCCGAACACGCCGGTGATCGGTCAGTCGTGGCAGCGCTGTATCACCGAGTACGGCCTCGACCCGACCCGCCCGCGCCCGGCCCGCATCGTCACCAATCAGGTGCTGCGCGAGCACCAGGACCGTTCCGACGAACTGCTCGGTGTTGCGCGTGCGGGCGTCGATCAGCTCTACCAGCAGGCGGCGCAGCTGGATTACGTGCTGCTGCTCACCGATGATCGCGGCATCGCCGTGCAGTATCTGGGCGACCGGCACCGGGATGCCAGGCTACGCAAGGCCGGGCTTTATCTGGGCTCCGACTGGAGTGAGGACTACGCAGGCACCTGCGCCGTGGGCACCTGCCTGCAGGGCAACGTCGCCCTGAGCTGTCACCGCACTGATCACTTCGACGCCACCCATATCGGATTGACCTGTACGGCCGCCCCCATTCGCGATCCATATGGACAACCGCTGGCCGTTCTCAACATCTCCGCGCTGGACTCGCCTGTCGGGCCGGAAAGCCAGACCTTCGGCCAGCATCTGGTGACGCTCTATGCGCGCATGATCGAGGACGCCCATTTCCTGCGCCGCTACCGCAACAGCTATCTGCTGCGTTGTGATACCTCCCGGGAGTTCGTGCGCGTCAGCGGCCGTTACCTGGTCGCCCTGGAAGAGGATGGCACCATACTGGCCGCCAATACGGCCGGGCGGGAGCTCATTGCCGCCCGGGGTCGGGGCAGCCCGGACGCGGTATCGATTACCTCGGTGCTGGACTGTGAGCTGCGCGATCTCTGGGATCTCCCTTATCGCAGTGAGGACCAGATTCGCGCCTTCCGCACGCGCGAGGGCAGCGAGGTGTACTTCGCAACCCTGATTCAGCCCAGCCGCTCCCTGCCGCGCAGCCACGCGGAGGCCCAGACGGAGTCGGAAGAGCAGGTGCCCGCCCTCGACCGGCTGGCGGCGGACGATCCGGCCATGCGCAAGACGCTGGCGACGGCCAAGCGGTTGCGCAACGAACCCATCAACGTGCTGATCACGGGCGAGACGGGGACTGGCAAGGAGCGGCTCGCCCGGGCCCTGCATGAATCCAGTGATCGCGCGGGTGGCGCGTTCGTGGCTCTGAATTGCGCGGCCATCCCGGAGTCGTTGATCGAGAGCGAACTGTTCGGCTACCAGGGCGGCACGTTCACCGGTGCCCACCGGAAGGGGCGTTCGGGGTTGGTGCAGCAGGCCCATGGCGGTACGCTCTTTCTGGACGAGATCGGCGACATGCCGCTGCACCTGCAGACGCGTCTGCTGCGCGTGCTTGCCGAGCGGGAGATCCAGCCCCTCGGCACCGACCGGCCCGTGCCGGTGGATCTCCGGGTGGTGGCCGCCACCCATCAGGATCTGCGGCGGCTCATCGCCACGGGGACGTTCCGGGAAGACCTCTACTACCGCCTGAACGGAGCGACGCTGTGGCTGCCACCGTTACGGGAGAGGGCCGACCGGCAGCACGTCATCGACAGCGTGTATGCGGATCTCAGCCGCAACCGGCCGCATGCGCCGCGCTTGCGCGCGGATGCGGTCAGTGCCCTGTTGGCGAACCCCTGGCCCGGCAACATTCGTCAGCTGATCAATGCCCTGGCTTTCGCCCTTGCCACCGCACCGGGTGACGAAATCACCGCCGGCGACCTGCCGGACGAACACGCCACGGTCGCGCTGGCGCCCGAGAGGTCTGGCGCGCGTCTGCAGCAGGCCGATCATTACACCGGCGACGCTGCGGCGCTGCACGAGGCGCTGACGCGCACGCGCTGGAACGTCAGCGCCGTGGCCAGAGAGTTTGGTGTGTCCCGCCCGACGGTATACCGACGTATGCGCCGGTACGATATGGTCCCGCCCAATTGGCAGCCTGATGGAGTGTCCGGGCCGGCCGATTGAAAGCCCCACGTTCAGTTCATGGTCCGCGTCATCGTTCCTCCTGGTGAACGCTCTGGTATGATTTCAGGGGCTACTGATTCCATTGTCCTGCCCATATCCTGGTTGCCATGTTCAACCGGAAGCGCAGGAGGTCACCATGAAGGCCATTCGCAGCGTGCACGCGGCACCCCGCCACCACTGGGTCGGAAACGGATTCCCGGTGCGGTCGCTGTTCTCCCACCACGATCACGGGAGGGATCTGGATCCGTTCCTGCTGATGGATTACGCCGGCCCCGTGACGTTTCAACCCGCCAGCAAGCCCCGTGGTGTCAGTGAGCATCCGCACAAGGGCTTCGAGACCGTGACCATCGTCTACCAGGGCGAGGTGGCGCATCGGGACTCCACCGGTCACGGTGGCGTGATCGGCCCGGGAGACGTCCAGTGGATGACCGCCGGTGCCGGCATTCTGCACGAGGAGTTTCACTCCGATGCCTTCACCGAGGCAGGCGGCGCGCTGCAGATGGTGCAGCTGTGGGTCAACCTGCCGGCCCGGGCCAAAGGGATGGAGCCGGGCTACCAGGTCATCCGCGCTGGCGACATCCCGGAGGTATCGCTGGCGGACGGCGCGGGTGCCGTGCGCGTCATCGCGGGCGACCTGGCGGGTCGTACCGGGCCGGCGCAGACGCAGACCCCGATGCAGGTCTGGGATGTGCGCCTGCGGCGGGAGGGCCGTGCGAGGCTGCACGTGCCCGAGGGCTGGCCCGCGACGGTGGCCGTCATCGACGGCACGGTGATGGTCAACGACGACGCGGTGCTCCGTGATGCCGATCTTGCGATCCTGGGCACCGAGGGCAGCGCCTTGGCCCTGGAGGCCAACAACGAGGCACGGTTGCTGGTGCTCAGCGGCGAGCCGATCGGTGATCCGGTGGCGGCCCGTGGGCCGTTCGTGATGAATCACGAGCACGAGATCGAGCGGACGCGGGCGGATTTCCGCCACAACCGGTTTTTGAGCCGGGAAGCGTCCTAGCCTGACCATCCCGGCCGGCCATTCGCCGATCGGGATGGCTGCAGGGGGCTAGACTTCACGAGACGTGGTTCAGCCACACAACAGAGGCATGCGCTGTCGTGCCGTTGGAAGGAGAGTGCCATGAGCTGGAATCCCGCACTGACCCCCGGCTGCCCGGACGAGATTGGCGTCGATGCCATCGAGACGCTGATTGTCCCCCGGGCGCGGGACATCGGCGGCTTCGAGGTGCGGCGCGCCCTGCCGGCACCGAAACGGCAGATGGTCGGCCCGTTCATCTTCTTCGATCAGATGGGCCCTGCGGAGTTTCTCACCGGCAATGGCATCGACGTGCGTCCGCATCCGCATATCGGCCTTGGCACGGTCACGTACCTGTACGACGGTGATCTCCACCACCGTGACAGCCTGGGCACGGACCAGGTTATCCGGCCCGGCGCGCTGAACTGGATGGTGGCCGGTCGGGGTGTTACCCATTCGGAGCGCACCTCCGTCGTGAGCCGTGAGCAGGCCAGCAGGCTGTTCGGGATTCAGACCTGGGTTGCCCTCCCGGACGACAAGGAAGAGATCGCCCCGGCCTTCGAGCACCATGGCCAGGATCGGCTCCCGGTCATTGAGGATGAGGGTGTCAGGGTTCAGCTCCTGCTCGGCGATGCCTACGGCGAGCGGGCGCCGGCCACGCTCTACTCCGACGCCTTCTATGCGGACGTGCAGCTCGCACCGGGGGCACTCTTCCCGCTCCCGGACAACCACCAGGACCGTGGCCTCTATGTAATCGACGGCGCCGTTACGATCGCCGGCCAGCGGTTCGATCGCGCGCAGATGATGGTCTTCCGGCCCGGCGATCGCATTACCGTGGCGGCCGGTGAGCAGGGTGCCCGCTTGATGATTCTCGGCGGCGCCACGCTGGGCGGGCCGCGGTACATCTGGTGGAATTTCGTGGCCTCCTCGAAGGAGCGCATCGAGGAGGCCAAGCGCCAGTGGCAGGCCGAGCAATGGGGCGCGGGCCTGTTCGATCTCCCGCCCAAGGACCGGGACGAACACGTGCCTTTGCCAGGGTAGGTTAGCAATTCGCTCTGTAGATTGTTGTTTTGGAGTGAAAAGAGTATTGGACGACCCAGCCGTTGTGCGGTCTCCCTATTCCTTGTAGTACACAACCTGATGGCTGGAGGCGAGCAGGCTGCCGTCGGTGCTCCAGACCTCCGCGCTCTGGTCGAAGAACCCCTTGCCGAAGTTGAGTCCGCGGGCGCTGCCGAGGAGGTAACCGGTGCCCTGGTTGCGCACCTGCTCGGCGTCGGCGTGGAAGTAGGTGGTCAGGGTGACCGTGCCGATGGGTGTCCACGCGCCGCGGCGCACGAAGATGCGCGGGAAGAACGCGTCACACAGGGCGGCCAGCGATACGAAATCCAGCGGGCGGGGCGGATTGTCGCGCAGCCACAGGCGGCTCTGGGACGGGATGTCGTCGTTGGGCCTGCCGCCGATGGCGCCGTCCACGAAGCGCATCTCGTAGCAGCGGGTCCAGGGCGCCCGCTCGACGGGTGCCGCCTGTTCCAGAGACTCCGCCGGGGGCACATCGGGGAAGCGTGCGTCGGTGGCGCCCCAGGTCTCCCGCCGCAGCGCCGTGACGGCGGTGGCGAAGGCGACGATCTGCTCGTCCTGCGCCATCTCCACGAGCCAGTGCTGGGTGCTTCGGTTGGTACGCATGGCCCGGGCGGTCACCGAAAACGCGCCGTCCGCGATCGGCGCCGCGTAATGGACGGTCAGCGAGACGGGGTCGCCCAGGCGCTGCGGGTCCGTCATCACCGCGTTCAGCAGGCTTGCCCCGATCACTCCGCCGAACGGCCCCACCATGTTGGCGTAGGCGGCCGTGGTGTGGCCGGTGTGAATCCCGTCGCCATGGGGCGCGAGTGCGACGGCTTCGTCGAATGGGTGAGCCTCCGGGGCGGACGCCATCATGCATGCTCCCTTTCTGGTTGAACCGGTCCGTTCAGTGCGTCGGCGACCCAGTCGAGCCGATCCTGCCCGAACCACATCGTATCGCCGACAAAGAAGGTCGGGGCACCGAAGACGCCCCGGTCCACGGCCTCCTGAGTGGTGGTCTTCAGCCCATCCTTCGCTGGTGCCAACTGGGCGCGCTCCAGCACTGCCGCCGGGTCGAAACCGCCGGCCTCCAGGGCGTGGGCGACTTCATTCGGCTCGTTTAGGTTGCGCGGCTCCACCCACATGGCGTGAAACACGGCCTGCAGATAGGGCTGAAAATCCGGCGTGTCGCGCATTGCTTCCGCGCCGCGCATCAGCAGCAGGGTATTGATCGGGAAGTGCGGGTTGTGCCGGAAGGCGACCTGATAACGCTCGGCGTGGCGCGCCAGATCCCTGTGGGTGTACTCCCCCTTTGCCGGCACCTCCACCGGCGAACGGTTGCCCGTGGCCTTGAAGACGCCGCCCAGAAGCATGGGCTTCCAGATGATTTCGGCGCCTGCCGCGGCGGCGATGTCCGGTAGTTGTGCCCAGGCCAGGTAACTGGCCGGGCTGCCCACATCGAAGTAGAAATCGACGTGTCTGGTCATCGTTGTCTGCTCCTTGTTCCGTTACCGAATGCCGAACACGCTCTCGCTCCAGGGGCGCAGATCCAGCTCGAATGTCCAGCAGTCCCGGGGCTGTGTGTGGAGGTGCCAGTAGGCGTCGGCGATATGCTCGGGGTCGAGAATGCCGTCGTGAGCCTTTGTCGCGTAGCGCTCCGGGAAGTTGTCGCGGATGAACGCCGTGTCGATGGCGCCATCGATGATCGGGTGGGCCACGTGAATGCCCTGCGGTGCCAGCTCCCGCGCCATGCTCTCGGCCAGTGAGCGCAGCGCGTGCTTGGCGCCGGAGAATGCCGAGAACCCGGCCCGGCCGCGGACACTGGCGCTCGCGCCGGTGAAGATGATGGTGCCCCGCTCGCGCGGCACCATGACCCGGGCCGCCTCGCGCCCCGTTAGAAAGCCGGCGAACGCCGCCATTTCCCACACCTTGCAGTAGACCCGCGCCGTGGTCTCCAGAATCGGGTAGTGGACGTTGGCGCCGATGTTGAACACGGCCACCTCGACTGGTCCGACCTGGGCCTCGATGACGTCGACCATCGCCGTGACCTGCTCCTCGTTGCGGGCGTCGCAGCCGAAGGCGCGAGCCTGGCCGCCCTCGGAGTGAATGGCGTCCACCAACGGCGCCAGCTTGTCCTCGTTCCGGCGAGCGACACAGGCCACGTAGCCCTCGCGGGCAAATCGCCTTGCGATGGCGCCGCCGGTCGCGTCGCCCGCCCCAACCACCAGTGCCGCCTTGTTCACGGGGTTCTCCTCTAGGGTTCCTTTTTGGAACTTGAGTTTGAAAGGTATAGTTCTTTTATGGAACCTGTCAATCTGTATGCCAGTGACTCAACAGGAGCCGCCATGCGCTGGGAAGAACTGGATCAACAGCCCTGCTCCCTGGCCCGCACGCTCTCCGTGATTGGCGATCGGTGGACGCTCGTCATCCTGCGCGACTGTTTTCTCGGCGTGCGCCGTTTCGACGATTTCGAGGCGCGTCTGGGGATCACCCGTCACATCCTGTCCGACCGGCTGAAGAAGCTCCACGATGCGGGCGTCCTCGAGAAGCGGCCCTACCAGGAGCGCCCGCGGCGCGAGGAATACCGGCTCACCGCCAAGGGACGGGATCTTTACCCGGTCATTCTTTCCCTGGTGCACTGGGGTGACCGGCACATGGTGGATGAGAACGGCCCGCCGGTCCGCCACCGGCACCGCAACTGCGGCTGCTATACCCGCGCGGTTCTCACCTGCAGCGAGTGCGGCCAGGAGCTCCGCCCCCAGGACGTGGAGGTCGAGGAGTCACCGGCCTGGGCCGGCCGGGTGATGCCGCGAAAGCGGACCCGGGCCCCGGAGTAAGCTGTTCGGTACAAAAGGCACAGGCTTGGCGTAGGGTGGTCCTTCAGGTCCACCACAATCACCGATTAACCATCTATTCAACGAGCCGGAGACCCCCATGAGCCGCATTCTCGTCTTCTCGGGCAGCGCCCGCACCGAGTCCTTCAACAAACGTCTGGCGCGACTGGCCGCGGAGAGCGTGGAGCAGCAGGGGGGCGAGGCCACGTTCGTGGACCTGCGTGACTACCCCATGCCGTTCTACGACGGCGACCTGGAACAGGCGTCGGGGGTGCCCGAGCACGCACGGCGCATGAAGGCGCTGCTTGCAGAGCACCAGGGGCTGATCGTGGCCTCGCCCGAGTACAACGGGTTCATTACGCCGCTGCTGAAGAACACTCTGGACTGGCTCTCCCGGCCGGACGGTGAGGAGAACGGGCTGGCCCTTTTCCAGGGGCGCGTGGCCTGCGTGGTGTCCGCTTCCCCCGGGGGCTTCGGCGGGATGCGCAGCCTTACCCTGGCGCGGCAGCTACTGGTGAACCTCGGTGTGACGGTCCTCCCGGATCAGTTGGCGGTGCCCCGGGCGCATCAGGCGTTCGACGAGAACGGCCGTTTCACCGATGACGGCACCCGGCAGCGACTGGATCAGCTCTGTGCCCGGCTGGTCGATACCGTGGGTCGCCTCCATCCCGATTAGAAAGCCCGTTCCACGCCTGTAGGGTTGAGACCAAAATTACCGAAAACGGAGTGAGGTTGCGCATTGTTACCCCTTTCCGCGCACCAACCAAGCGCTGATCGGCGCTGCCGGCAAATCCACGACGCTGAAGCCGGTCATGGGTAGCGTGCGGCGTCGGCAAGGATCGATCCGCATCGAGGGCGGGGAAACCTGGTTGTTCCTGACTATGGTCTTCGCCTTCGGACACCGCCTGGAGGAGCAGGTCACCGAGGCGGTTCGCGAAGCCGGCGGCGCTAGTCATCCGGCAGGGCGAAACCGAAGTCTTCCAGAATGCTCCGGGCAGGCTCCTCCTGCAGGTAGGCGTAGAACATGCGGGCGGTCTCGCCGGCACCGTCCACCAGCGCCATCCGTTGCCGGAGCGGTGTGTGCGCCTCCTCGGGGATCAGCGCATGGTCGCTGCGTGCCGCAATGCTCGGGGCGCGGGCGAGAGAGTAGGCGACAATGCCTCCCTGGGCCTCGCCCGACAGCGCCAGGCGGGCGGCCTGGGACACGTTCTCGCCCTGGATCAGACGCGGGCGGATCGTCTGCCACAGCCCCTTCGACTGCAGCGCCTCCATGGCGGCGACCCCGTAGGGCGCGTGGTCGGGGTTGGCAATGGCGAATCGCGTGATCTCGCCCGCCTCCAGGCGCTGGCGGAGCTTGTCCAGTGACCCGTCGACGATATCGGCCGGGTCACCGGCGGGGGCGATCACCACGATGCGGCCGATGGCGTAGAGCGTGCCTTCGTCCTCGGTATGCCCGTCACGCTCGAGGGCAAAGACGTACTCTTCGTCGGCCGACAGGTAAAGCTCGAAGGGGGCGCCCTGGGCGATCTGGCGCCGGAAGTTGCCGCTGGAGCCGAAATTGAGGCGCACCGAGCGCCCGGTCTCGTCGTGGAAGCGCTCCGCAACCTCCTCCAGCGCGAACTGGAGGTCGGACGCGGCGGCGATGATGGGGCGGTCCGCCTGACTGATCGCGGGGGCGAAACCCGCCAGGGCGAAGGCGAGGCAACGGAACAGGGTGACAGCGGAGCGGTGCATGTCCATGGCCTTGTACGTCCGGTGGATGGTGTCGGCTGGTGCAAGACTCAGGTGCCGCGGGCCGGGGCGTCAAGGCTCCGGAGGCGTGGCGTCATTCGGGAAGAACAGCTGTTGCCCGCGCAACCTGAAGCTGGCGATCGCCTCCTGCCCCTGGTCGGAGAGCAGCCACTCGTGCCATTGGCGGGCCTTGTCGTGCTTCACGTGGGGGTGGCGGTCGCCATCGAGCAGCAGGCTGCCGTACTGGTTGAACATCACGTCGTCGCCGTCGAAGAGCAGGGTCAGATTCTGGCGATTGCCGAAGGCGGTCCATGTCGCGCGGTCGGCATAGGTGTAGGCGTCCATTGCCGCGGCCGTATTGAGCGTCCCGCCCATGCCGCTGCCCAGTTCCCGGTACCAGCGGCCGCGCGGCTGGATGCCGGCATCGTGCCAGAGGTTGCGTTCGGCGCGGTGGGTGCCGCTGTCGTCACCCCGGGACGTGAACGGATGCTCCCCGTCGGCGATGCGGCGGAATGCGTCCAGGGCGCTGTCGGCGCCGGCGACGTCCGCCGGGTCATCGGCCGGGCCGACGAGCACGAAGTCGTTGGACATGACATGGCGCCGCTCCGCGGCGTAGCCGTCGCTGACGAATGCCTCCTCGGCGGCCGTGTCATGCACCAGCAGGACGTCTGCATCGCCGCGGCGACCGATCTCGAATGCCTGGCCGGTACCGACCGCGACCACCCGGACATGGATTCCCGTCGCCTCCCGGAATTTCGGCACGATGTGGTCGAACAGACCGGAGGCCTCGGTGGAGGTGGTAGAGGCGAGGGTGATGGAATCGCCGGCCTGCACCGCGCCGGTGATGGCGAGGGCGATCGCCGCAAACAGCGCCCGTGGTCCCGATCGCCTCATTGCCAGCCTCCCGTCACCAGACCAGATCGCCCCGCACGAATGCTGCCGCCTGCGCCGAGCGCGGGGCCTCGAAGAACTGCTGTACCGGTGAGCGCTCCACCAGTGTTCCGTTCACCAGAAATATCACGTCGTCCGCCAGACGCCGGGCCTGACCAAGGTCGTGCGTGCTCATGACGATGCAGGTGCCGTTGTGGTGGAAGGTGTCCACTGCCTCTTCCACCGCCCGGATCGCCGCGGGGTCGAGCGCGGCGGTGGGCTCATCCATGAACAGGATCTCCGGGCGCAGCGCCCAGGCCCGGGCCAGAGCCAGACGTTGCTGCTCGCCGCCGGAGAGCACACGTGCGGGTCGGTGTGCGATCGCCTGCAGGCCGAACTGCTCGATGGCCTCGTCGGCGCGCCGGGCGCGCTCCCGCCGCGGCACGCCCTGGGCGCCAAGGGCGTGGCGCACGTTCGCAAGCGCCGAACGGCGCAGCAGCACCGGCCGCTGGAACACCATGGCCTGCCGGCGGCGGATGGTGTCCGGTGTGGCGCCGCCGCACCAGCGCACGGTGCCCGCCGTTGGCGCCAAGAGGCCGTGACAGATCCGCATCAACAGGCTCTTGCCGGCTCCGTTCGGACCCATGATCAACGTCTTGCCGTTGCGCTCCAGGCGCAGGTCCAGGGGGTGCAGCAGCGTCTGTCCGCGATGGCGGAACGCCACCCCTTCCAGTTCCAGCGGCAGCAGCGACAACGGCTCGGCCCGGTTCATCCCAACCGCCTCCTGGCCGACTCACCGACCATGTACGCCACCGCATTCACTGTGGCCACCAGCACCAGCAGAATGATGCCAAGCCCGAGGGCCAGCGGCAGGTTGCCACGGTTGGTCTCCAGGGCGATGGAGGTGGTCATGACGCGGGTCACGCCGGAGATGTTGCCGCCGACGATGAGTACGGCGCCCACCTCGGCGCTGGCCCGCCCGAACCCGGCCAGAACGACGGTGGTCAGGCTGAAGCGGGCGTCCCACAGCAGCGTTGGAATGGCGCCCAGCCTGGATACGCCGAGGGACTGGAGCTGCTCCCGGTACTCGCCCCAGAGCTCCTCGATCACCTGGCGGGACAGGGCGGCAACGATCGGGAGTATGAGCACGACCTGGGCAATCACCATGGCCGTGGGCGTGAACAGCAACCCCAGTTCCCCGAGCGGGCCGGCCCGCGAGAGCATCAGGTAGACCATCAGCCCCGCAACCACCGGCGGCAGCCCCATGAAGGCATTGAGGATGACGATCAGCAGCCCGCGGCCGGGGAACTGCCACAGGGCGATGGCGGCGCCCAGCGGCAGGGCAATGGCACTGGCAATGAGCACCGCCGTCAGGGAGACCTGCAGCGACAGCGTGACGATTTCCACCAGCACCGGATCCCGTTCGGCGATCAACCGGAAGGCGGCCTGAAAGGCGTTGTCCATGGTGTTCCGCGCGTTGTTATCTTTCCGGCATTGTCTGCACGGCGTACACTCAATGCACCTGTTTCCGGAAAATATGCAGTCAAATGACAAGAAACGGCGAGAACGCCCCGGAGCGTTACCTCACCACGGCGGAGGTGGCGGCCTACCTGCGGCTCAAGGAACGCAAGGTCTACGATCTCGTGAAGCAGGGGGTGATCCCCTGTTCGCGCGCGACCGGCAAGCTGCTGTTTCCGCGGGAGAGCATCGACCTGTGGGTCATGAGTCACCTTGAAGGCGACCAGGCGCCGTCGCGGGACATCCCGCCGGTGCTGGCCGGCAGCCAGGATCCGCTGCTGGAATGGGCCGTGCGCGAGGCCGGGTCGGACCTCGCCCTGCTGTGCCACGGCAGCGGCGACGGCGCCCGGCGCCTGCTGCGTGACGAGGCCATGGTCGCCGGGCTGCACGTGATCGATCATGGCACGGGGCGGTACAACGATCCGGTGACCCTCGGCCTGGGCGGCATGCGCGATCTGGTGATCATTCACTGGGGGCGGCGTCGGCAGGGTCTGCTGGTTCAGCCGGGTAACCCGCGCGGCATCCGAACGCTCGCCGATCTGGCGGAGCAGCCCGTCCGGGTCGCGCACCGGCAGCGGGAAGCGGGGGCCGATGCCCTGTTTCGCTCGCTGCTGGAGCGGTCGGCCATCGACGCGGCGCGGCTGGACTTCACGCCCCACGCATCCCTGAGCGAGGACGATCTTGCCCTGGCGGTGCGGGAGGGCGAGGCGGAGACCGGCTTGGCGGTGGAGGCAGCGGCGCGGCGGCACGGCCTGGATTTCATACCCCTGCATGAAGAGGATTTCGACCTGGCCATGCGGCGGCGCAGCTACTTCCAGCCACCGATACAGCGGCTGATGGCGTTCGCCCGCACGGAGCGCCTGGCCCGGCGGGCGGCCGCCATGGGCGGTTACGACATCACCGGGCTCGGCGCCGTCCAGTACAACGCCTGAGCGCCGTGGGCCCGCGCTCCGCGTTCGTGCAGGGCGCGCTAATCCTCCAGCAGGTGCAGCTGGTTTTTCAGCAGTGACCGCGCCCCGCGCTCCCATGACACATCGGTGTTGCCACGGATGTTCACGTGCCCCCCGGCGATGCGCTGGTCGCGGGCGACGTCGTGGAGTTCCAGGCTCATGTGCAGGATGAGGTTGCTGATCTTGCGCACGCTGCCGGCCAGGATGACCTCCGCCCCCAGCGCTTTGGCCACCGCGATCTGGCAGGACGGGCAGCGGTGCAGGTGGCGCCCGGCGGCGGCCTCGGCAACGGCGTCATCCAGGGCGGCGTGGTCGACGAGGTGGTAGTCGGGGTGGTCCGCCAGAGCCGCTCGCAGGACCTCGGCGGTCAGGGCGAGACGGCGTTCGTCCGCGGGGTCCTGGGGGTGGTAGCTGGTATCGCCCAGTGACGTGTCAATGATGCCGAAATCCAGAATCACCAGTGCCCGCGGCTCCGGGACCGCGGAAGCGGGCCAGGTCAGTGCCAGCGCCATGAGCGCACCGGCGAACAGAGACAGTCGGAACCGCATCGTCGTTGCACGTGTCATCAGGGTGTCTCCCTGCCGGGGTGTCGTGGCGTTCCGCCGCTGGCTGCGTCATCATGGCGCCCAACCGACACCCAACGCCGAACGGACGAGGTACGCTGCATGTTCATCGCCATGAACCGCTTCCGCATCCACAAGGGGTACGAAGCCGAGTTCGAAAGCATCTGGGCCAGGCGCGATTCCCACCTGAAATCCGTGCCGGGTTTCATCTCCTTCAACCTGCTCCGCGGGCCGGCGCACGAGGACCATACGCTCTACGCCTCCCACAGTACCTGGGAGTCCCGTGACGCCTTCGACGCGTGGACACGCTCCGACGCGTTCAAGGAAGCCCACCGTAACGCCGGCGATCACCGCCACATCTACATGGAGGCCCCGGTCCTGGAGTGCTTCGAGGTGATCCAGGAGGAGTAGGCCCTGCAACGGTTTGCCGAACCGCGCCGCCGGGCGCGGACGCGACGATGACGGTTGTTCTCTGGATTGTAGCTGCGGCGCTGATCGCTGTCGGCGTGGCCGGGCTCGTTCTCCCGGTGCTGCCGGGCCCGCTGCTGCTGTTCGCGGGGCTGTGGATGGCGGCGTGGCTGGAAGGGTTCGCCCATGTGGGCGCGGCGCCGCTGGTGTTCATCGGTGCGCTCGCGGCGGTGGCGTCGCTGACCGACTTTCTCGCCGGTGCGCTGTTTGCACGGCGCCGTGGCGCCTCCGCCAGCTCCGTGGCCGGTGCCACGCTGGGTGCCGTGGTGGGCGTGTTCTTCGGTCCCGTGGGCCCGCTCCTGGGGCCGTTCGTGGGTGCCGTACTGGGCGAGCTGTGGGCCCGGCGCGGTCTCCCGGCGGCTGGTCGCGCCGGCTGGAGCGCGACCCTGGGCCTGTTGCTGGGCATGGCGACCAAGGTCGCTCTGGGTGTGGCGATGGTGGCGATCTTTCTGGTGGTGAGGTTCTAGGATGCGTGCACGGTTGCGTCCGCTCGCCCTGGCCGGTCTCGTGGTGGCGTTGATCGCGGCGCCGTCTGCTGCTGCGTCCGACGGCCTGCAGCGGCTCTGGGCGCGCACCTGCGAGGCGCCCGTCACCGTCCACCTGGACGCGGTGGATGACCGCTTCGAGCTGGATCGTGCCGATGTCCGCGCCGCCCTGCACGACGCCGTGGCCATGTGGCAGGACGCCAGCGAAGACCCCCTGTTCCGCAAGCGTGACGGTGAAGGCGTGGCCGTGAGCCTGGTCTTTGACGAGCGGCAGGCCGGCGCCCAGGCCCGCCAGCGGCGCCGGGAGGATCTGATCCGCGTGGAGGAGCAGCTGCAGGCGGACCGGCAGCGGCTGGAGAGGCGGCACGAGGCGCTGAGCGCGGAAAGCCGCGATTTCGAGACAAGACAGCGCCGGCTCAACGAGCGGGTGGAGGCCTACGAGCGTGAAGTGACCGCGTGGAACGAAGGCCGGATGGAGCGCACGCGCGAGAACCGCGAGCGGCTGGAAGAGGCGTCACGCGCGCTCACGGTCGCCCAGGACGCCCTGAACGACGAACGCCGTGAGTTGGAGCGGCGCGGTGAGGCGCTCAACCGCGAGCAGCAGGTTCTGGTACGCGAGATCGAGGCGTTCAATCACCAGGTGGATGCCCACAACCGCGAGGCCCATGCGGCCACCGGCTTCGAGATGGGGCAGTACGAGCGGCGCGGCAACCGGCGCTGGATCCGCGTGTTCAAGGCGGATGACCAGGACGAGCTGCGGTTGGTGCTCGCCCACGAACTGGGCCATGCTCTCGGTATCGGGCATGTCCCGGAGGCCGACGCCATCATGGCGCCCCATCTGGGGGCCGACAACGCGGGCCGCACGGCGCTCTCGGCAGCCGACCGCGAGGCGCTTGCCCAGACCTGCCGGGTCACGCTGACGGCGGACTGAACGACCCACGGAGGACAGCATGCGGCTGTTCGTGAACCCTTTCTTCATCGGCGCCGTCATCGGCTTCTTCTGGGGGCACCAGAGCATCGGCAGCGCCTTCATGGGCGCCTTTCTGTTCGGTATCCCGCTGTGGATGATCGGCGGTCCGACCCTTGAGTACCTGGTGCGTCGTCGCCGGGCGCGTCAGGAACGGCAGTAGCAGCGTCCGGGCCGCTGCGCCCGCTCATGGCCCCACCGGCACGGCGTCATCGAGAAACGCGAGCAGGCGCGAATTGACGGCCTGTGGCGCCTCCTGCTGCACCCAGTGGCCGGCACCAGGGAGGAGATGGCAGCCCCGCATGTCTGCACAGCCCCGGGACTGCATCCGCTCGAACCGACCCGGTGCCTGGTAAACACCCCAGTCACGATCCCCCGCAATGAAGCAGGCGGGCTGCGTCACCACCCGGCCCGAGAACGTGTACAGCTCCGCCTGGTGCGCGGGCAGCGCAAATGCGCGATACCACTGCAGACCGCCCTGGAAGCCGGTGCGCTCGAACGCCTCGGTGTAGGCGGCCAGGGCGTCGTCCGGCAGCCATTCGCAGCGGGCGATGGCGTCCTCTGCGGGCATGGCCAGTGCCACCGTCTCCGCCATGGTGCGGTCGCGTTCCATGATGTAGTAGCCGGGCATGCGGGCGAGTTCCGCCGCGGTCATCGCCGCCAGCGGCTGTGGCGCGTTGCCGCTCCAGTCGCCGCTTTTCATGTGGAAGTACGCCCGCAGAAAGGCGTGGATGCCCTGGGGGCAGTGGCGCATGTCCGTGTCGGCGTCGCGGCCGCGGAAGTAGTGCTGGTAGTGCTTCCGCGGTGGGTCCAGGGCCGCCAGTTCCGCGTCCAGGTCCGGTGCAGCGGGGCTGTCGGCCCGCGGCGCCATGGCGGCGGTGTTGAACGGAAACGCGGGGGCGCCGGCAAAGGGGGCACTCATGAACACCACGGAGCGGAACACGTCCGGCCTTGCGATGGCGCACCAGCCGGCCACGGTCGAGCCCATGTCGTGACCCACCACCGCCGCAACGGAGCGGTAGCCCAGTGCCGCGGTCAGGCCCAGCACGTCGCGCACCAGGTTGAGAGACCGGTAGCTGGCCAGGTCGCCGTCGTAGTCGCCGTCCCAGCCGGTCGTGTGGCCGTAGCCGCGCTGGTCCGGCGCCACCACGTAATAGCCCGCCGCCGCCAGTGCCGGCAACACGTGGCGCCAGGTGTAGGCGAGCTCCGGAAAGCCGTGCAGCAGCACGATCAGTGGCTGCCCGGCGCAGCCGGCCTCCAGCACGTGCATGGTCAGATCGTTGCCATTGGTGACGTAGCGGGAGCGGACCCCGTCGGGCAGGGTCGGAACCGGCGGCGAACTGTCGGCGTGCATGGTGGTTCTCTCCGTGGCTGCGGCCCGCAGTGTACCCGCACCGGCACTGTGGCCGAAGCGCCGGGAGCAGCCCGGGCGGCAGCCCCGTGCGCGTTGGGTATGGTTTCCTTTAGACTGCCCTGCGGAGGCGTTGCAATCCGTTGGAGACAGAGGATGATTACATCCCGGCGACAGCGGCTGGCCCACTGGGGCGAGACGCGACAGAAGGGCAGGCGGCGGTTTCTCCTGATCAACGGTGCCCTGGGCTGGGGAGTGTCCACGGCGGTGGTCTGGACGCTGGTCATGTGGCTGATTGCCCCGGATTTTGAACCACTGCCGAACCTGCTGCTGGCGTTGATCATGTTCCCCATGGGCGGGGTGGTCTGGGCGTGGATCATCTGGGAGTCCACGGAGAAGGAGTTCATCCGCCGAACCGGCGGTGGTGCATAGCCGGTGGTGTCGGGCGTCGTTCCCCGGTCACGGGCCGCGGCGCCGTGCTGATTCCCCTTTGAGTGAACCTGTCGACATTGTTGGCGGCGTGGTTGCGGCTAAGATGTTCGATCATTGCCGGATGATGTCATCACGCCTCCACGGTCAGGGCAGCGGAGCGACCGAGAGAAAGGACCCGATCACGCATGGCACTCATCACCCCCCAACGCTTTCTCAGGTTTGCGGCGGAGCAGTACCCCCTGCTCAGGGAGCTTCTGGACACGGGTGCCGTGACCGAGCCCGAGCTCATGGCCAGCATTGGCAGGCACCGGCGCCCGGCGGACCCGGAACCCTCCACCATCCGCGAGAACCTGCTCGCCATGGGGTTCCTGGAGCGCCGGCCGGAATCCGACGTACTGGAGTTTCCGCAGCCGCTGGAGCGCTTCCTGCGCTACCTGCACCGTGAGCATCACCTTACCTCTGCCTCCCAGCTGGAGAGTTACGTCGAGGACATCGCGCGCCTGGAGTCGGAACTCAACACCGCCGTGGCCGCGCCGCAGTCCACCGACCTGCCGTTCGTGCTCGAGGAGCTCGCCGCCCGCATCGAGGAGATCCGTCACGACATCGCCGGCAACAAGGAAGCGATCACCGACGCCGTGATCCGCTTCCAGGCCAACCCCGACGCCCTCTCCCTGCAGGCACGCTATGCGCGGGTGATCTGGCTCTGGGAGCGCTATCTGGTGCCGGTGCAGGAACTGATCGACACCGAGCGGGTCATGGAAGAGCACCTCAACAGCCTCGATCGCAGCATGCTCGACGCCGAAGGTGCCCTGGCCGCGGAGCGCCCGGACCTGGCCGGCGGCGTGCGCGAGAACCGGCTGCGTCTCTACCGCATGCGCCGGCAGATCGTGGACGACTTCCGCGAGTCCATGCTCGAGCTGCAACCCCTGTATCAGCGGGCCATGCGCGAGAGCGAGACGGCGCGGGATGTCAGCCACGTGCTGGATCATGTCCGGCGCCACGGCGCCGGCAGCCTGGCGCTGGAGGAGCGCGTGGGGGCGCCGGTGAGCCGTCACGAGGGCCTGTTCGGTGATCTTGCCGCCAAGGCCTATCTGTACCGTCTCGCCGATTTCCAGCCCCGCGGGCGGGTGGAGCTGGACGCCGCGCTGGAAGACGGCGGCGAGCCCATCAACCGGGTGGACCTCACCACTCTGTTCGGCGAACTGGAATCGGAGCAGCCGGATGACGCCCTGGAGTGGCTGGTGGACTCCCTGGCGGACCGTGGCGGCTCCGTGCGCGATCTGCTGACCGTCTTCGGGCGTGCCGTGCGTCGCCTGGAGACGCAGCCCGGCAGCGAGCCCCGTGACTATCAGTTTGGTGACTACACGCTGCGCACCTACCCGCGCAGCCTGACCAACGAGACCATGGAAACCGATCATGAGCGCGACTGAAGACGAGGGCCGCTTCGATCTGCCCGGTCTTGCCGAGATCTTCGGTGAACTCTCCCGCGGCCGCCACATCTGCGCCGAGGACGGCCGGCCTTACCACGAGCTGCAGGAACACGAAGCGGCCTTCGAGGAGCTGTTCGACCGGCTGGGCTACCGGCTTCAGGCGGATGAACGCGGCTTCTACTACTTCCAGGCCCAGGAGGCGCAGTCCGTGAGCGGGCAGACGCGGCGCTCCGCCGTGTTCTTCCTCATTCTGGTGGAGGCCCTGTGGGCGGACGAGGGCGGCCCCGAGCCGCTGGAGGATCTGGTCATGGAGCGCAGCTGGAGTATTCCCGACCTGCCGCACCTGGGGCGCGAACGCTATGTGGAGATCATGGAACAGCTCGACCGCACACCGGACGAAGACCTGCTGCGCGACGAGGTGAAGCGGCTGGTGCGCTTCGGCTTCGCCGCCTGGAACGACGACGAACGGTTCCGCTTCCGCGCACCGGCGCTACGGTTTCTGGACATCGCCCGGGAAGTCGCCGACGGGCTCCGCGCCGAGGCCGCCGACGAGGCGCCGGCCCGGGAGGTGCAGGCATGAAGCGGCTCGGACCGACGCGCCTGGTGCTGATCAACTCCGGCCCGTATGACTACGGCGAAGTGGCCCTGGATCGCAGCGGCCACCTGGTGGGCGAGAACAACGTCGGCAAGACGAGTCTGATCGCGGTGCTGCAGTTTCTCTACGTCTCCGAACAGAAAGACATGCACTTCGCCGAAGATCAGGAAACCACCCGACAGTTCTACTTCGGCAGCGACCGCAGTTTCATCGTCTTCGAGGCCAATGCACCGGACGGCGTGAAGTGCGTGCTCATCCAGGGGCTGGGCCCGGCGCAGATGCACGGCTACCAGCGCTGGATCTATGACGGCCCGTTCCGGCGCGACCACTATGTCGACGGCACCACCGTACGCCCGGCCGCCGAGATCATCGCCACGCTGGAGCAGGAGTGTGGCGCCCGCCGCGTGCAGCCGGGCGAGTTGCGCCAGGCGCTGACCGGTCAGGGGCGGCGCACAGGCGTGCCGCTGCTGGGCATCGTGCCGGTCCGCCAGCCGGAGAACTACGGTCGTTTCCTGCGCGTGTTCCGCAACCTGATTCATCTGGATCGCGTGCGCCAGCACGACCTGAAGAACCTCTTCATCGAGATCGCCCGCGATCACATCCCCGCCACGGAGATCAATCTGGCGGAGCGTTACGGCTCCATGTTCGACGCCGTCCGCCGCGATACCAACACCCAGAAGGCGTTCGAACACGTCCGCGTCAGCATCGAGGAAGCTATCGCCGCGGATGGCGAGCGCTCCCGCCAGCGGGGTCAGCTTCTGCCCGCCTGGCAGCGCTACAAGGCGCTGTTCGAGGCGGAGTCCCAGGCGCTGGATGACCAGCAGGCACGGGTCCGCAACCGGCAGGCGGCGCTGGAGCAGCGGCAGACCGAAGTGGCGGAGCGGATCAGCGCCCTGGGCGAGGAAAAGCAGGCCGTGGATCGGCAGCTCGGCGAGGTGATGTCCCAGTTCAAGACGCTGGAACAACGCGCCAGCGAGTTCAGCGGTTTCGATGAAGCCTTCGAGCGGCAGGCCCTGTCCACCCAGCAGGCCAGCCTGGAAGCGTGCCGCCGGCGCCTGTACGCGGCGGAGTCCGCCGATGCCCCGGAGGCGGTGCAGCGGCGGCTGGAGCACAACCGTGCCGCCCGCCTTGAGCTGGCCCACCGGCTGGAGAACGCCCGCCAGTTGCTGGCCGCCGATCTGCGGGAGGTGTATAGCGACGAGCAGTTGGGGCTGCTGTTCCGCCTGGTCAATCCGGCGCTGCTCGGGCAGGTGCTGGGCGAGAGCGGAATCACCGTCCACGATCGTGCCGCCCTGCACCAGCGCCTGGATGGCCTGCTGGCCAACATCGACGAACAGGGGGTGTTCCGGGATGAGGCCCTGAGCGTTCACCTGGAGGCGTTGCCCGAGGCGGATCTGGCCGGCCTCAGCGACCCGGAGGCGATCCAGGCGCGGCTGAACGAACTCGACGCCGCCATTACCCGCGACGAGACGGCACTGCAGGCCGCTGAGTCCCGTCAGGCGCTGGAAGCCGAGCGGCAGCAGCTGGAGGCTGAGTGCCGGCAGGCGGAGAAGCGCCTGGACGCCCACGCGGAGCTGACCGCCATGCGCGAGCAGGCCGCCGACTGGCGCGTGCAGCAGCGCGAGCTGGAAGCGCAGGCCGAGTCGCTGCGCCAGCAGCAGGAGGCCCTGCGCCAGGAAGCGGATCAGCTGCGCCAGGACCTGGAGCAGAGTGTCCAGCAGCTCAAGCAGCTGGGGGCCGAGAAGGGCGAGCTGCGTACCGCGCACGAAGCGCTGTTCGAGCGCATGAATCAGGCCCCGGAGCGTTTCGACTGGAACGCCGACACCCTGGCCTGGGCGCTGGATTCGGCGCGCGAGGGCCGAGAGGCCGTGGAGCAGATCCTCCAGGACGAGGAGGCGCTCAGCCGCCGCGTCACCGAAGCGCTGCAGCGGATCGCCAGTCAGCCCCACCACGTGCGGTTCATGGGCGACGGCCCGGAGGCGCACCGTCTGCGCGAGCTGCGCGACCGGCTGGAGAATTTCGAACAGGAGCGCGAAGCGCTGCGTCAGCGCTGGCAGGGTCTGCTCAAGGGGCTGGGGCAGGAGGCGGCGCAGCTGCTGCAGGGGCTGGACGTGCTGGAGCGCGAGTGCGACCAGCTCAATGCTCGGATCAGCGAGTTGAGCATTTCCAACCTGCAGGGGCTGGAGGTGCGAGTGGAACGCAACCGCGACCTGGTCGCCCAGCTCAGTGCGCTGCGCCGGCAAGGGCAGGATCAGGGCAGTTTCACCTTCGGCGCCGACGACGAGCTGGACCTGGACGACGCCCTGGAGCGCGTCGACCACGCCCTGCGCGAGCGGCCGCAGATCCGCCTGGCCGACGCCTACGAACTGGCCTTCGACGTCACACTCCCCAATGGCCAGTCCCGTTCCTATGCGCAGTTGAGCCAGATCCAGTCCAACGGCACCACGGTGACCATCAAGGTGGTGATCAACCTGCTGCTGCTGCGCGGGCTGCTGAAGGCCCGACAGCCGGTCACCGTGCCCTTCTACCTGGACGAAGTGGCGGCGCTGTCGCCGAACAACGTCCGCTCGATTCTCGATCTGGCCACATCACAGGATTTCGTGCCCATCCTGGCGAGTCCCAGCGAGCTGGAGGCGGCCGAGATCATCTACCTGCTGCGGCCCACGGCCAAGGGGCGGCTGGTGCTCACCGACGCCCACCGTGTCGAGGTGACGCGTCTGCCCGACGCGGCCACGGGATGATCGGCCGAGTTGCCGAACTGTGATGTGTTTCGCAGTCCGGCCACGCCCCCGACCGCCAAGCTGGCATGGCTACTTGGGGATTCGCCGCAATGCATGTGCACCTGAAGCTGGTGCCCCCGCAGTGCATTGCGGGAATCGTGTGCCGACATCCTCGATTCGGACCGGGCCATGGACGCCATCAACTACGCGACGCTGCACCTGAGCGACAACGACTGCGCCGTTCTGCGCTCACTGATCATCCTGCTCCAGGCCGACGGCCGGATGACCTGGCAGGAGGTGCCCCCCGAGGATGCACAGCTGGTGTTTCTGGACGTGGACGCCGCGCCTGATGGCACCTGGGAGTCCGCACCGGCAGAGACGCTGGTGTGGTGCAGCAGAACGCCATCCGATCAGGCCGAGTATGTCCTGCAGCTGCCGGTGAAACTGAAAACCCTGCGCCCCGTGTTCGCCCGCCTTGATGCGGAGTTGCCTGCACAGGCATCGGGCCGGGAGGCGGCATCATCAGCGTCGGAGGGCGCCGCCCGGGATGCGGGGGAGTCCCGCGACATCTTCAGCAACGTGCGCGGCCTGTGAGCCGCTCAGCCTGACGTCGACGGATCGAACGCGGCGCTGTGTCGGCGCAGACGCCGCTTCTCCGCCAGACTGATCAGCACGAGCGGGCCGACGATCAGTACCGAACCCACCACGAACCACGCATCCGGGATCTCCTGGAACCAGAGCCAGCCAAAGGCGATGGCCCAGATCAGGCCGGTGTACTCGGCGCTGGTGACCTGGTTGGCGGCAACGCTGCGATAGGCGAGGATCACGGAGCCGTTGTAGCCGAGGATGAACAGCGCCGAGCCCATGGCGGCCGGCACCAGCGACCAGTCCCACGGCGCCCCCTCCCAAACGGCCAGCGCAAAGGCGGCCGGAACCGCATAGATGTGGGTGAGAATCAGCGTATGCGCCATGGACTGCCCGGCGGGCAGCTTGCGCACCAGCAGCGCGTTCAGGCCCAGCGCCGCCGCCGCCCCCAGGGCGCTGATGCCCTGCCAGGAAAACTCCATGGGCCGAAGGATGACGATGATGCCGATGAAGCCGCTGATCACGGCCAGGATGCTGAGGCCGGTGGCGCGCTCGCGGAAGATCACCACGGCCAGCACCATGACGATCAGCGGTGCGGCGTAGAACAGCGCATTGGCCGTGGCCAGCGGCAGGTTGACCAGGGCCACCACCATGCAGAACACGCCAACCAGGCTGATGTGCGCGCGCACCACGTGAATCCGTGTCCCTCTGAACAGCGCGCCCCGGTCGATCATGGGCAGGAAGGGCAGCAATAGCAGCAGCGTGCACAGCACGCGCAGGAACACGAACTGCAGCGCGGGCATGTCGCCACCCTGCGTCTTGATGATGATGTCCGAGAAGATCGCAAGCAGGTTGCCGATCACCAGTAGGACAATGGCGCTGTGAACGGTCTTTCCCGACATGGGTGCAGCGTCTCCGCCAGGTGGCCCCGGCCTCGGTCGTGTGGAACTCAGGTGGACGGATCATAGGTGGCAAAAAGCATCTTGTATAATGATCTAAATTGTGACGCTATTAGATAATTGAATAATGAAGCTGCCACCGCTCAAGGCGTTGCCCGTATTCGAAGCCGTTGCCCGGCTGAACAGTTTTTCCCGGGCTGCCGAAGAGTTGCGTGTCAGCCAGAGCGCGGTCAGTCACCGGATCCGGCAGCTGGAGGATTATCTCGGGGAAGCCCTGTTCCTGCGCGGCGGGCGTCGGCTCTCCCTCACGGACGAGGGGCGCGCCTATCTGGAGACGGTCAGCGCCGCACTCGGTCAGATCGAACGGGCCAGCGAGCAGCTGCAGGGTCGGGGCGGCACGCGTCTGCGGCTGGCGGTGCACAGCTCCTTCGCCGTCCGCTGGCTGATTCCGCGGATGCCGGACCTGCAGCGCCGGCACCCGGAAGTGGAGCTGATGCTGGAGATGATGGATGATGCGCCCGCGTTGTCCGAACGGGTCGCCGACGCGTTCATCACGCTGCACGCCAGACAGCGCGGGTTCACCACCGAAGCGCTCTACCGCGAACGGCTGTTCCCTATCTGCAGCCGCGGGTTCTGGCAGCGCGTGTGCGCGGACCTGCGGCAGGATGGTCTGATCGATGATGACGTGCCGCAACGCCTGGATGCGGCGTGGCTGACCCGGTACCCCTTGCTGTCGGCATCCAGCATCATGGGGCAGCCTGGCGAGGACTGGCAGACCTGGCTCGCCGCCGGTGGTGTCCGTCTGCCCGACTCCGTGCGCATGCAGCACTTCAGCCACATGCTCATGGCTCACGCCGCGACCCGTCACCACCAGGGCATTGCGCTCACCAACGACTATATGATCGACACGGCCGATGACCCGGATCTGGTGCGGCTGCCCTGCTACACGGTGTATACGGGAGATACGTTCCGTCTCGCCTACAAGAGCAGCCGCCGCAACGAGCCCGGCCTGCGGCTGCTCCGGGACTGGCTGCTTCAGCAGGCGCGTCAGTCGGGGTTATTGCCGGGCTAGCTGTGGGGTCTCATCAGGTCATGGCAGCCCGGCATGGGGGATATCCACGGTACAGGTCATCAACGTCGCCTCAAGGGCCGCGCGCCGACGGCGTTCGCTGGAGTCCGGTGCGCAGCATAGTAGCAGGGTCCGGCCGTCGGCGCCGCCGAGCATGCAGGCGAAGACACCCTGTCCGTCGGCGGTCACGGTATCAACAATGGTGCCGCCTGGGGCAACGCGTAGGCACCGCTGGCCCATGGCGTCCGCGACCCACAGGCAGCCTTCGGCATCCAGGCAGCACCCGTCCGGCGCCGTCTCGAGCTGTTCCGTGACCGCCCGGCGGGTGGTCAGCGCGGGCTCCGGGCCCAGCTGCGCCCAGGTGCGCCGGTCCGAGAGCGAGCCGTCGGCGTTGATGGTAAAAGCGGTGTAGCGCCCGCGGAAGGTCTCGCCCACCAGCAGGGTCGCGCCATCCGGGGTGATCGCCATGCCGTTGGGGAAGGCCAGGTCATCAGCAACCCGGGCGATCCCGCCGTCCGGGTCCACACGGAGCAGCCCGGTGGTCGCCGGGTCTGCTCCCTGCATCAGGTCGAAGCCGAAATTCCCCACCCAGGCACGCCCCTGCGCGTCCACCACCATATCGTTGCAGTGCCACGCTGCGTGGTCGGAGAGGTCGGCGTGAGGCGTCACCGATCCGTCCGGCCAGCGGCGCAGCAGCCGCCGGTCGCCCATGGAGACCACCAGCAGCGAGCCGTCGGGCATCCAGCCCAGGCCGGAGGGCTGGGCGGGGACGTCCAGTATGCGGGTGGCTGTGCCCTCCGGAGTCACGGTGTAGACCCCGTGGCGGTAGAAATCCGAAACCCACCACTGGCCGTCCCGCCACCGCGGACCCTCGAAAAACGCCCCTCCGGTGAGCAGTGTGCGTGCCTGGCGTGTCATGGCGGTCTCCGTGCCGGTTCCGGTGCGGTCCGTCCGACGCTACCCAAGCCGGGTGACTGTGACAAGCCGGCAGCGCTGGCGTAGACTTCAGCCTCCTTCCTTACGCAACGGAAATCGCGAATCAACACCTTATGAGTGACAATCCGAATCCGCAGGGCAAGGGACAGGTGCCGGTGCTGGCTGCGTTGACGGAGAATCAGCACGCCACGGCCGCGGTGCCGCCGAAGCATATCGAGCAGGTGTCGGTGGAGCTATTCACGTCGCTTTTCGTGCTGGAGAGCGATTTCAGCTTCAAACCGGTGCCGGGCAATACCTACTGGCTCTACCAGAAGGAGGGTCGCTTCTGGCTGTCGCCGGTACCGCCGCAGGAGTGGTCGCCGACCGTCTACGGTCGCTACATCGGCGAGTGCCAGCTGCAGACGGACATGAGCTGGACGCTCATGCTGGCCGAGGACGTTGCCGAAGACCGGGCGTTTCTGGCCTACCTGGAAGACAAGCGGGCGCGCTTTGAGGAGACGCTGGAGTCAGCGGAGACCCTGGACGATGCGCTGCCGGTGCACGAATCGCGGCTACCGTTTTACCAGCGGGCGTTCGCCTACGCGTTGGCGCACTCCCTGGGCACCTCCATGGAGCGCTCGGGCATCCGCGCGCTGTCGTACAATGAGGCGCGCGGCCTGCTCACCCATCAGCCGGATTCCGGCGACGCGTGAGCCGCCGGCAGCGCCGACGTGCGCCCGCGCCCGTTCCGCTTGGCGTGGCGCAGAGCGGCGTCGGCACGGTGGAACACGGCGTCCACCGTCGTGTCGGAGGGCGCCAGCTCGGCGACACCCAGGCTGACGGAGCACAGGGCGCGGGCGCTCACCGCCTCACGGATGCGCTCCGCCGTGGCGTGGGCGCGGCCGAGATCCGCCTCCGGCAGCAGAATCATGAACTCGTCGCCGCCGACGCGGCCCAGCCGGTCGCTGCTGCGCAGATCCTCCTGGGCCGTGCGCACCAGATCCACTAGGACCATGTCGCCGTAGTGATGCCCGCGCTCGTCGTTGAAGGTCTTGAATTCGTCCACGTCCAGCATTACCGCTGACAGGCCGGTGCCGTAGCGCCGTGCCCGCTCGTACTCCCCGGCCGCCGCCTCGTAAAGGTAGCGACGGTTGAAGGCGTGGGTCAGACCGTCGCGATTGGCCTGTTCCTCCAGCTGCCGGTTCAGTGCTTCCAGTTCGCGGGTGCGCTCGATCACGCGCTGCTCAAGGCGCTCGTTCTGCTGCTCCAGCGCCAACCGCGCCCGGTGGATGTCGGTGACGTCCTGGGAGATGCCGAACAGGTGGCGAATCACCCCGTCACGGGCGCGGATGGGCATGAGCAGGGTGATCCAGTAGCCGTCCTGCGGCGTGCCGTCCATGCCGTCGTAGACGCCCCGTTCCTCGTAGCGCATGGGTTCGCCGCGCTCCACGCAGCGGCGATACCTGGCAATGACGTCCCAGCATCCCGGTTCCGGCATGAGTTCGTCGATGCGTTTGCCGATGCACGCCCCGGGCGGCAGATTCAGCATCGCCTCCTGGGCGGGATTGACCGCCTCAACCAGGAAGTCGCCGTTGTCGGCCACCCGGATGACGAACATGTTCTCCGGGAAGTGCTTCCAGAGGTCCCGGATGAACTGCCAGGCGTCATCAATGCCGATGGCGGCAAGCGGATGACTGCTGTCATGTCGACGATCGTGAGTCATGAACGAGCCCGCCAACCCCTCATGGTGCATTTTGTTTCTAAATTCTGTACTGACCGATCCTCCTGCATTTCCGCGTCTGCCGCAAGCTGACGACAGGTCCGTCGGGGTTGCATCGGCGGTTATACTGATCTGTCCATTTCATGTGCGACTGACAAGGAGCGGACAGCATGCGTTGTTACTTTGCCGGGGCCCTGTTCAATCTGGCCGAGAAGCGGTTCAACCGCGAACTGACGGACGCGGTGCGGGCCCGCCACGCAGGCGTGGAGTTCATCCTGCCCCAGGAGCGGGCGGCGCAGTTCCTGCACCGTGATGACTGGTCGGCGCGCATGTTCGACGACTGCCTCGCCATGATCGATGCCAGCGACGCGGTCGTGACCATTCTCGACGGCCCGGACGCGGATTCCGGCACCAGCCTGGAGCTGGGCTACGCCTACGCCCGGGGCCTGCCGATCATCGGCATCCGCACCGATTTTCGCGGCTCCGAGGACCGCGGCCTCAACCTGATGCTCGCCAACGTCTGTACCACGCTGCTGCTCGAGTCCCTGGACGATCTGGATGCCCTGGCGGATCAGGTCACGGAGGCACTGCAGGCGCTGCCCGAGGCACATTGATGTGACAAGGTGTCTTGCCTCCGGAGGGCGTTCGCGGCGAGAGTACGGCTGACAACCGCATCCACAACAACAACGGGGGAGACGCATGGAATACGATGCCGATGCAGTGGTCGTGGGCGCCGGGCTGGCCGGCCTGGTGGCGGCGGCGGAATTGGCCGATGCCGGGCGGCGCGTGATCATCGTCGACCAGGAGCCGGAGCAGAATCTGGGTGGCCAGGCGTTCTGGTCATTCGGCGGGCTGTTCTTCGTTGACTCCCCCGAGCAGCGCCGCATGGGCATTCGCGACTCCCGCGAGCTGGCGTGGCAGGACTGGCTCGGCACCGCAGGCTTCGACCGCGACGAGGATGCCTGGCCCCGTCGCTGGGCGGAGGCCTACGTGGATTTCGCCGCCGGCGAGAAACGCGCCTGGCTGCGGCAGATGGGGCACCGCAGTTTTCCGGTGCTCGGCTGGGCCGAGCGCGGCGGCTACGACGCCACCGGGCATGGCAACTCCGTGCCCCGGTTCCACATCACCTGGGGCACGGGGCCGGGCCTGGTGGAGCCATTCGAGCGGCGTGTGCGCGCCGCCGCGGAGAAGGGCCTCATCCGGCTGTGTTTTCGCTACCGGGTGGACGAACTGCTGTCCACCAACGGCACCATTCACGGCGTGCGCGGCGCCGTGCTGGCCGCCGACAGCGCCGCCCGCGGCGAGTCCTCTTCCCGCGAGGAGGTGGAGCCGTTCAGCTTCAACGCCCAGGCCGTGATCGTGGCCGCCGGCGGCATCGGCGGCAATCACGAGCTGGTGCGCGCGAACTGGCCCGAACGCCTCGGCACGCCGCCCGAGCGCATGGTCTCCGGGGTGCCGGCGCACGTGGACGGGCGCATGCTCGCCATCACCGAGTCCGCCGGTGGCCGGCTGATCAACCGCGACCGCATGTGGCACTACGTGGAGGGGCTGCAGAACTGGAGCCCGATCTGGCCCCGGCACGGCATCCGTGTGCTGCCCGGGCCGTCGTCGCTGTGGTTCGACGCCCGGGGGCGGCGGTTCCCGGCCCCGTTGTACCCGGGCTCGGACACCCTGGGCCAGCTTGCCCACATCCAGTCCACCGGCTACGACTACAGCTGGTTCGTGCTCAACCAGAGCATCATCCGCAAGGAGTTCGCCCTGTCCGGCTCCGAGCAGAACCCGGATCTCACCGGACGCAGCTGGGGTATGACCGCGAAGCGTGCCGTGGGCAGGAAAGCCACGGGGCCGGTGGAGGCGTTCAAGGCGCACGGCGCCGATTTCGTGGTGCGGGATTCCATCGAATCCCTGGTGGCGGGCATGAACGAGCTCAGTGGCGACGGCTTTCTGGACGCCGCCGACCTGCGCGACCAGATCGCCGCCCGGGACCGGGAGCTGGCTAACCCGTTCACCAAGGATTTCCAGATCATGGCCATGCATAACGCCCGGCGCTTCCTGGGAGACAAGCTGATCCGCACGGCACGGCCCCACCGGATGCTCGACCCGAAGCAGGGGCCGCTGATCGCAGTGCGGCTCAATATTCTCACTCGCAAGACCCTGGGCGGGCTGGAGACGGACCTGGAGGCGCGGGTCCTGGGCGCCGACGGCGCACCGGTTCCGGGGCTCTACGCCGTGGGCGAGGCGGCGGGTTTCGGCGGAGGCGGCATGCACGGCTACCGCTCACTGGAGGGGACCTTTCTCGGCGGGTGCCTCTTCTCGGGCCGGTCCGCCGGCCGTGCGTGTGCCGCCGCCGTGGCCTGAGCCGGGGCGACGAACCGCGCAGTGCGGCGTAAACTACAGGGAGAGCCCGCCGCCACCGACGAGACCGCGACCGCATGAACCCGAGAGACGTTGTCGATGCCTACCTGCAGGCCATTCTGGACCGGGACCCGGGCGAGGCGCGGCGCTGGCTGGCAGACACGGGATTCTACTACCGCAGCCCCATCGAGACCCTGGAGTGCGCCGAAGCGCTGGTCAATCAGTCGTTCATGTCGAGCGGCATCGTGCATCACGTGCGCATGCGCAAGGTCTTTGCGGACGGCGCGGACGTGTGCCACGTCATGGAGTTCACCGTCCAGATCTCGGACAAATTCACGGTGGATCTGATGCACTGGGCCACGGTGGAGCAGGACCGCATCCAGCGGATCGAGACGATCTTCGACGCGTCGCGCTACCGGGAGCTGTTTCCCGTTGAGTGAGCAAGGACGGTCCGCCTGCGCCATGCTGCGTCCCGCGTTTCTGTTCCTGATCGCGCTCGTCCTCGCCGCCTGTGCCGGCTCGGGCGAGCGGCCGGTTGGCCCGGGCGCGGAAACGCCGCGGCTGAACGACGACACGATCACGGCCTCCGACGGCTACCACTTGCCGCTGCACCGCTGGCTGCCGGGTGATGAACCGCGGGCGGTGGTACTGGCACTGCACGGCTTCAACGATCACGGCGGCGCCTTTGGCGTGCTGGCGGATGACCTCAATGATCAGGGCGTGGCCCTGTACGCCTACGACCAGCGCGGCTTCGGCGGCTCGGAGCCGCGCGGGATCTGGCCGGGCCGCGACCTGCTGGTGGACGATGCCATCAACACGACGCGCCTGCTCGCCCGGCGTTACCCGGACGCGCCGGTCTTTCTCATGGGCAAGAGCATGGGGGGAGCGGTGGTGATGCTGGCACTTACCCATGACGACGCGCCGGTGGTCGCCGGCAGCGTGCTGATCGCCCCGGCCGTCTGGGGTGAAGAGGCCATGCCCTGGTATCAGCAGTTCGGCCTGTGGCTGGGCGAGACGGTAACGCCCGGCATGCGGCTGTCCGTGGAGCTGGCCCAGGCGCTCGGCAATGAGCCCACTGACGACGAAGCCGTGCTCGAAGCCCTGAAAGCGGATCCCATGGTGCAGCGGGAGGCGCGCATTGACACCATCGAACGCCTCTCCGAGCTGATGGATGAGGCCCTGGCGGCCAGTGCCGAACTGCCGGGGCCGACGCTGATCCTGTACGGCGACGAGGACCAGATCATCCCGGCAGAGCCGGTCTGTCTGATGCTGGACAGACTCCCGGATCCGGGCTATCAGCCCTGGCGCATGGCGCTCTACCCCGGCGGTTACCACATGCTTACCCGGTACACCGGGGCCGATCAGGTGCACGCCGACATCAACGCCTGGCTGCGCGATATCGGCGGCCCGCTGCCTTCCGGTCACGAGGTGGAGCGGCGGGAGGCGCAGCGCGTGCTGTGCCCGTGATTCAGCCCGGCAGTTCCGAGGCGCGCCAGAGGTACCAACTCGCCACCGACCGCCAGGGCGACCAACGCTCGCCGTGAGTCCTCAGAGCGGCCGGTTTCGGCAGCGCATCCAGCCCGTAGGTCACCGCAAACCCCTTGCGGATGCCCAGATCGTTGACCGGCAGCACGTCCGCACGTCCGAGGTTGAAGATCAGGAGCATCTCCACGGTCCACTGGCCAATGCCACGGATGCGGGTCAGGCGTTCGATCAGGGCGTCGTTGTCCAGGTCGTCCATGGCGTCGCCCGGGGGGACCGTGCCGTCCAGCGTTCTGGCCGCCAGGTCCCGCGCCGCCGCTGTTTTCGCCGTCGAAAGGCCGGCCCCGCGCAGTGTCGTCTCCGGCAGCGCCAGCAGGGCGTCCGGCGTGGGCTGGTGGTCCGGGAACAGGGCCTTCACCCGCTCATGGATGGTACCGGCCGCACGACCGCTGAGCTGCTGGTAGACGATGGCGCGCAACAGCCCCAGGAACGGGTCCCGGGTGTTGCGCAGAACCAGCCCGTAGGCGCCGACCCGTTCCATGATGGCGCCCAGGGGCGGGTCCTGGCGCGCCAGTGCCGCGCGCGCGGCACGAACGTCGTACGGAGGTGGGTGGCCGTCGCTCATGGGCGCTCCCGCTGGTCGCTGGACGTTGCGTTGCCGCTGAATCAAAGCACACTACTGACCTGATTGGGAAGCGGGGCTGTCCAGGGAGAGCGGGTATGCCAACGGCGTTCACGGACGCTACGTGATGACGACCTGATTGCGGCCGCCGTTCTTCGCCTTGTAGAGGGCGGAGTCGGCGGCCATGGTCAGTGTCTCCGCGGTGGCATAGGCGGGGAACGCCGCGATGCCGGCACTGAAGGTGACCGTGAACTGTTTGCCGCCCGCCTCCTGGCGGATGCTCGCGAAACTGCGCCGGATGCCGTCCAGGGTGCGCATGGCCTGCTCCGCTGTGGCGTCCGGCATGATGACGGCGAACTCCTCGCCGCCGTAGCGGCCGATGGAGTCCGTGCGCCGTAGTCGCTGCTGGAGGACCCGTGCAAGGCTGCGGATTACTGTGTCGCCTGCCGGGTGGCCGTGGGTGTCGTTGATGTTCTTGAAATGGTCGATGTCGAGCATCACGAAGGCGAGACCGCCCTCGCGGCGGCTGGTGCGTCCCACCTCGTTCTCCAGTTCCTCCTTGATCCGCGTGTGGTTGAGCAGCCCGGTGAGGTTGTCCGTGACCATCAGTGAGCGCAGCTGCCGGGCGCGCCCGGCGCGGATCGCCACCGACCGGATCAGGTGGGCGGGTTCGATGGGCTTGGTGAGGAAATCGTCGCCGCCGCGGCTCATGGCGTCGAGCTGGCGGTCGACCTGGGTCTCGGACGAGAGAAAGACGATGGGAATGCTCGCGTACCGGGGCACCTGCCGGATGACCCTGGCCAGTTCGTTGCCGTCGCACTGGGGCATGTACATGTCCATGAGAATCAGGTCCGTGGCCTGCTCCTCCAGGGCGTCGAGCACGTTCATGGGGTCGCTGACGATGTTGGCCCGCATGTCGGCCTGCTCCAGCAGGCTGCCAAAGTAGGTCGCCTGGGTGCGGCTGTCCTCCACCAGCATGATGTTCAGCGGCTCCGGCATGCGCGCCGGTGCGAGCTTGTCCAGCTGGTCGATCAGGTCGTGGGCGCTGACCGGCTTCACGAGATAGGCCTGAACGCCGACCCGCGCGGCGCGGAGCCGGCTGCCCATGTCGCCCCTGGAGCTCATGATCAGCGTCTGCGGGCTATTGCCGGCGGCAACCTGCAGGTCGCCGGTCAGGTCGTCCAGGGAGATCCCGTCGGGCAGGTTGTCCTGGTCCAGAATGACGGACTGCGGGGAGCTGCGGGCCACCTCGTCGCGCAGGGCCTGGTGATCGGGCAGGGTGGTGGTCTGGTAGCCGAAGTGGATCAGCTGCCTGCGCAGCTCCTGCATGCCCGGCTCGGCCATGTCCGCAAGCAGGTAGACGTCGCCGTGGGAGAGCGCATCCGACGCCACCTCGGCACCCCGTTCCTCCTGCACCCGATCCAGGGCCGACAGGTAGTTGCCGACGATATTGCAGAACTCATCGGTGACCGGCTCCTCGCCGCTCTCGATGGGGGCGCACATGATCTCCACCATGAGCGCCAGTTCGGCGGTCTTGCGCTGACCGTCCCGCCGGGCGGTCTCTGCCAGGCGTCCGGCTGTCTCACGGAATGCCGTAATTCCCCTGGCGTTCCGGTCCACCTGACGCCAGGCGCGATGCAGGCCGACGATACCCAGCGCGCTCCCGGGCGTTGCGGAACGGCGGGTCGCGGGAATGTCGTCGTTCATCAGGCTTCGTCCCTTGTCTGATGGAGAGCAGCATAATTCACCCCTGCGCCCCAACCTGTGACACAGTCGCGGATTATGGGCTGATTCTCGGGAGCTTGCATGAATCCGAATGTCCTCGCGCGCCTGCGCCGCTCGGCGGGGCTGGCGCGCTCGTTTCTAGTCTACTGGCGCCCCTGGCGGCAGTCGGGGCTGCGGCGCCTGTACGCCGGATTTGTCGCGCCGGGAGACCTGGTGTTCGACATCGGCGCTCACCTGGGGGATCGCAGCGCCGCGTTTGCCGATCTGGGCGCCAGCGTCGTCGCGCTGGAACCACAGCCGCACGTGCGCCGCTGGCTCGCACGTATCGCCGCCCGCCGGACCGGCATCACTGTTTGCGGGGAGGCCGTCGGCGCTGCAGCGGGCGAGGCGCGACTTTCGGTGAGTGCCGCCAACCCCACCGTTTCCACCCTGAGTGCCGCCTGGCAGGACGCCGTGCGCGCCGGCAATGCCGGCTTCCGCGGCGTGGCCTGGGACGAGCACGTACCCGTGCCGGTCACCACGCTGGATGCGCTCATCGCCCGTTTCGGCGAACCCGTCTTCTGCAAGATCGACGTGGAGGGGTACGAAGCGCAGGTGCTGGCGGGGCTCAGCCGGCCGCTGGCCGCGCTCTCCTTCGAGTTCGTCGCCGGCGCCCTGGGGGAGACGGAGCGCTGTCTGGAGCGCCTGGAAGCCCTGGGCACCTACCGCTACAACGTCATCCCGGGCGAGGGACGCGCGTTTCTGTTCCCGGAGCGGTGCAGCCACGAGACCATGACGGACTGGCTGCGTGGTGGCGCCGACGGCATCCCTTCCGGCGACATCTACGCATGGCATGACGATCACAGGAGGCAGCCGTGACCCAGAGCGTGCGTTACTGGCAGTCGCTGACCACCATGGAGGCGCGCGACGCCGCGGCGGCGGATCCCGTGGTCATCCTGCCGCTCGCCGCCGTGGAGCAGCACGGGCCGCATTTGCCGCTGGATACCGACCGGATCATCGGCGACGGCCTGATCGAGGAGGCCTTCCGGCAGCTACCCGAGACGTTTCCCGCCTGGGCCCTGCCAGCGATCACCGTGGGTGCCAGCGGCGAGCATGCGGCGTTTGCCGGCACGCTCAGCCTGGAAGCGGAGACGCTGATCCAGTGCATCTGTGACCATGGCCGCGCGGTGGCGGCCACCGGCATTCGGCGACTGGTGCTGAGCAACAGCCACGGCGGCAACCGCGCCGCCATGGACGTGGCGGCGCTGCGTCTGCGGCGGGAGTGTGGGCTGCTGGTGGTCAAGGCGAACTACTTCCGTTTTCCGCAGCCGGATCCACCCGTACTCGATCCCCACGAGCTCCGGCACGGGCTCCATGGCGGCGCGCTGGAGACCGCCATGATGCTGCATCTGGCGCCCGCTGCCGTCAGGCAGGAGCATCTGTTCCGTGCGGTCTCCCTGGGTGAGACCCTGGAACGGGACTGCGCGTATCTGGGGCCGGAGAGTGCCGGCGCGTTCGCGTGGCTGGCGGAGGACCTCAACATGGCCGGGGTCACCGGCGACGCCAGCCGTGCCGATGCCGGCACCGGGGCCCGGCTGGTGGCGCACTTCGGCGGCGTGCTGGCGGCGCTGATACAGGAGGCCCGGCATTTTCCGCTGGGTGCCCTGGGTGGCCGGACACCCGCCGGGTGACGCCCGGGTTACTTGCCGGGCAGCGCCCGTGAAAGCAGTTCGTCGAGCCAGTGGCCGGCGCGTTCCGCCTTGGTATTGAGATAGCGCACATTGTGCGGATTCAGCGAGCCGTGCAGCGGCTGCCGTTCCACCACGGTAATGCCGCCGTCTTCCAGCGCCTCGATCTTCAGCGGATTGTTCGTGAGCAGGGAGACGCGGTTGATCCGCAGATGCTGGAGCATCTCCACCGCCGCCTCGTAGCGCCGCTCGTCGGAGCCGAAACCGAGGGAGCAATCCGCTTCCACGGTGTCCATGCCGGAATCCTGCAGGGTGTAGGCCCTGAGCTTGTTCGCCAGTCCGATGCCACGACCCTCCTGCGCGAGATACAGAAGAATGCCGCCACCGGCCTGATCGATGGTGCGCACGCTGTTGCGGAGCTGCTCGCCGCAGTCGCATCGCAGGCTGCCGAACAGGTCTCCGGTCAGGCAGGAGGAGTGCATCCGGATCGGCAGCGGGTCGGGCCACTGGTCCTGGTCTCCGATCAGCACGGCGATGTGCTCCAGCAGCCCGTTCGCCTCACGGAAGAGAATGAAGCGGGTGTTGTCGGCATCTTCCAGGGGCACACTGGCGTCGCTGACGTGGGCCATCTCGAGCTGTGGTGAGGCGGCTACGGCAAGCGCGGGTGTCGCGTCGACTCCGAGAATCGTGCCGTCGGCCTGCAGCCGGTCCACCGTATCGCTGTCGCCGGCGGGGACGGCGATGGTCACCACGGCGGGAAGCAGCTTGCCCGCCCGGGCCAGGTGCAGAGCGGCGTACTCGGCTTCGTCGGCAGGCTCCAGGTCAGCGCTGGCCCGGTGATGTTCGTGCTCGCAGACGACCGTCGCCAGACTCTGGACGTCCGCCACCGCCACATCGTCCCGCAGCGGGAGGCGGATGGCGGGGGCATTGCCCGGCTCCATGCCCAGGGCGCGGGCGCGGTTCGGGGTGATGATCAGCGCCGGATGTCCGCCGGGGGCGAGCGTGCGCAGGTGGTCCAGCATGGCTGGCGTGAGGGTCTCGACGGCCATGGCCACCACGTCTGGTTGGTCACCGCCACTGCTGACCCGGATGGGTTGCCCCCGGCGCAGGTCGAAGATGGCGCGCTCTGCTTGTTGCATATGTGCTGTCCAATACTTGTAGCGATATACTACAGTGTAACCCAACGCGACACCGGAGATTGTCCCAGTGACCGACGAGCCCGGCGCCACCGCTGACACCAGCCCCCTCGGGACGGATCTTGCCTGGGCGCTGCTGCAGCGCTATCGAGCCGCGACGGAGCAGCCCGAAGGCGGTGTCATGGCGCTGGACGGGCTCGACGTGCTCAGGCTGCACGACGATGGTTCATGGGCACCAATGGTGCCGATGGATGGCGCTGCGCGCCACCTGTTTGATCTGTATCTGCCCCTGGTGGCGCGGCCCCGACTGGCCATCGCGCAGCTGGGCCAGAGCCTGGACGGCCATATCGCCACCGAGTCGGGCCATTCCCGGTACGTCACTGGCCCCGACGACATCCGCCACCTGCATCGGCTGCGGGCGCTGGTGGACGCCGTGGTAGTCGGCCCCGGCACGGTGGCGGCCGACAACCCGCAGCTCACGGTGCGGGAGGTTTCCGGTCCGCATCCGGTGCGCGTGGTGCTCGACCCGCGCAACCGGTTGAGTGCGGATTATCGCCTGTTTCGGGACCGGGATGCACCGACCCTGTTGTTTCGCAGCGACGATACGGCACCACCGCGGGGCGTCGAAGTGTTGCAGGAGCCCGCCGATGGCGGCGATTTCGACCCGCACGCGATCCTCCGGCGACTGGCGGCGCGCGGGCTGCGGCGGGTGCTGGTGGAGGGCGGGGGGCGTACCGTCTCCCGCTTCCTGGCAGCCGGTGCGCTCGACCGGCTGCACGTCACGGTGGCACCGCTGGTGATCGGCTCTGGCCGGCCCGGGCTCGTGCTGCCCGCCATCGACACCATGGACGAGGCGCTGCGCCCCGAGTGCCGCCACTTCCCCCTGGGTCACGACGTCCTGTTCGACTTCCGGCTGTCGTCCGGGGCGTCCCGCTGATCGGCCGCTTTTGCGCGACCTCTCTGCCCGCCGGGGACTCGCTCCAGGAACAGCGCCCCGGGAAGGGCCGCCAGCAGGACCAGCGCGCCGTACGCCAGTGCGATGGCCGCACCCTGGGCCGGATCGAGACCGGCAATGGCCCAGACCGCCGCCGCAGCCCCTTCCCGCAGTCCCCATCCGGCGATGGTCACGGGCACCAGCATGGCCAGCAGCACCGGCGGTATCAGTGGCAGCAGCTGGGCGGCGGGCAGCTCCGCACCGATGGCCCGCGCGGCCGCCAGAAACACCAGCAGGTAAGTGGCGACCACGGCTGCGGAGCCCAGGAGCTGCAGCGGTAGCGCCGTTGGCGTGAGCAGGGCGCGCCGGGTGTCCGTGATGATCCCCGGCGGGGCATGGGCCGAGGGGCCACGGAGTCGCGGGGCCGTCACGAGCACCACCGCGGCCACACCGGCGGCGCTGCCCCACGACCACGCCGCGGAGACCAGCCCGAACAGGCTCAGGAGCGCGGGCACGGCGATCAGTGCCATGACCAGTTGGCCCGAACCGCGCTCCAGGACCACGGCGCGCACCGCCTGGCCGGTATTGCGGCTGACACCGGCGTGGCGCCAGGCCCGGGAGACGTCGCCGAGGACGCCGCCGGGAAGGACCTGGTTGAGAAAGCCGGCCAGCAGGTACTCCCTGAGCGCCAGCGGCAACGGTAACGCCAGCCCCAGTCGTGCGGCGGTGAACTGCCAGCGCCAGGCCGAGAGCAGGAGCTGCAGCGCGGACAGGGCCAGCGCGACGATGACCCAGCGCGGGTCGATTCCCGCCAGGTGCGCGGTAACCGCGCCCACATCCGTCCACCATGCCACTGCCGTTAACAGCACAGCACTGGTGGCCACCCGCACCAGCCATCGGCGGCCCGGCGTCACGCCCGCTCCGGCGGCAGGGCGAGCAGATCCAGATGGCCCACGATCAGCACGCCCTCCCCCGTGTCCAGGTGTTGGCGGCGCCGCGCCGCCCACTCGGCCAGCCGCTGGTGATCCGTGTCGGTCTGCTCATGGGCGGCGGAGAGCCAGCCGTCCAGCAGGGCCGACTGCAGCACGGCCTCGCTGCCACCGAGTTGCCAGGGGCTGGGGCTGAGCCAGGTACGGAAGCCGTGCTGGCGGAAGACCGATGCCGCCGTATCCGCGGCGTCCGGGCCCAGCGCCGGCCCGAACCCCTTGTCCCGGCGCTGATGGCCGTTCACCAGGTTGTTCAGCAGGGCGTCGTCGGGATCGTCCGGTTGCCAGCGGATGCGGCCATCGTAGGTCAGCGACACGAGCACGGCACAGCCTGCCGCCCGGCATTCACCGGCGAACTGTTCCAGCCAGGGGCGGGAGACCAGGTCGAGCAGCGCCGAGGCGGTGACCAGGTGCGGCGCTCCTTTCGGCAGCACCGGCGCAGCCCGCAGGTCCCTGGCGTACCGCTCGACGCGGACCGTCTCGTCCGGTGCGGTGGCGGCGGTCATGAGTGCCTGGTCCTGGTCCACCAGCTGCCAGGACTGCGGGCCGGGCAGCAGTGGTGACAGGTAGCGGAGATTGGAGCCGCTGCCGGCCCCCAGGTCCACCACCCGGACATGCCGGTCGGGCAGCCACTCGGTCAGCGGCGGTAGCAGCGCGACGGCCCGCGCCCGATGGTCGGCCTGCTCGCGCAGGTGGAGCCAGTGCGCGCTGAACTGCGTACTCACACCAGGTCCTCCACTGCTTTGGCGAACAGTGTGCCGGTTTCCGTCCAGTTTGGCAGAGAGCCGGCATAATGCCTGGATGCCCGCGCCGCGCGCGCTCTGGCGCCGTGATCGTGCAGCAGCGTGGCGATTGCCCCGGCGAGCGCCGCTGCATCGCCGGGCGGGACCAGCCGGCCCGCCGCCTCCGGCACGGTGTCCGGGATGGCGCCGCCGGTGGTGCTGACGACGGGAAGCCCCCGGGCCAGCGCCTCCGCCAGCACCATGCCGTAGCCCTCGTAGTGGGATGGCAGGACGAACAGCGTGCTGCGGTCGTAGGCGCGATCCAGCCGCGCCGGGCCGCATTCGCCGGCCAGCTCGATGCGGTCCGTGAGCCCGGCGTCATGGATGCGGTTGCGGAGGGCTGCGGCAAAGGACGGGTCGGCCGTGGTGCCGCCGGCGATCAGGCAGCACCAGGGTGTGTCCCGAAGCCGTTCCAGGGCTGCCACCAGCACGTCCTGACCCTTGCGCGGGATGACGCTGCCCACGCACAGCAGCATGGGCGGCTCACCGGGGGCCGGGCCTCGGGCAGGTGGCGCCGGGTCCGTGCCGGGCGCGACCACGCGGATGCGCGTCTCGGGGACACCCAGATGCGCCACCCGGCGCCGGGTATGGCGGCTGGTGACGATGGCGCCTTCGCACACAGCCAGAGCGCGGGCCTCGCGCTCCAGGAGACGCTCCCGCAGGGCCGGGTCGAGCCCGGTCTCGTCACCCAGCGGATGGTGGACCAGCGCAAGCAGGCGCAGGCGGGCCGCATGGGCCGCTGCGATAGCGGGGCTGTCCCCCAGGGCGAGCCCGTCAATGACCGCGCGACTGCCGTCCGGGAGCGCGGCGAGTGTGGCGTCCAGCGCCGTGCGGGCCTCGGCGTCCGTTGCCGGGAACGCCCCGGCAAGCTCATGCACCGTGACCGTCCAGTGCATCGCCCGCAGTGCCTCCACCACTCGGGCGTCGTAGCGGCTGCCGCCGGTGGGTCGGTCGATTGGCCCCGGCACGAGCAGGTGCAGAGGCGCGCTCACCCGACCGTGTCTCCATCCGCGAGCAGCCGCCCTTCGTAGCTCGCCCACGCGATGTGGGATTCGTGCAGCACCACCGCCATGTGCGTGAGTCCGCGGGCCTGCGGGCCGAGCCGTCCCGCCTGCACCGCCTCCGCCATGCGCCGGAAGATCAGTCCGGCCAGGAACTCGGTGGTGGTGTTCTGCCCGGCGAGGGCCGGGTCGGCGTCCAGGTTGCTGTAGTTCAGCGGCGCGAGCACGGACCGCAGTTGCTCGCCGGCCAGGCCGATGTCCACGACCAGGTTGTCGTCGTCGAGCTGAGGCCGGCGGAACGTGACGTCCACCAGGTAGGTGGCGCCATGGAGCTGCTGCGCCGGCCCGAAGGTCTCGCCCCGGAAGCTGTGGGCGATCATGATGTGTTCGCGAACGGTCAGGCTGTACATGGGTGACTCCGTGACTTGGCCGGGTCAGGCGTAGGTGATGCGGTGACAAAGCGTGTTGCCGGCATCGGCGCACAGCTCTGGGAGCAGCGCCGGCATGGCGTCGAACGGGGTTTCGCCGGTGATCAGTGCATCCAGGCGCGCGTCGTGCAGCAGCTCGAGGGCCAGGTGTATGCGCCGCTGGTGATCCCAGCGAGGGCTGCGGTCCGGTGGCAGGCGGCCGACCTGGCTGCTGCGGATGGTCAGCCGGCGGGAGTGAAACCCTTCGCCCAGGGGCAGGCTGACCGGTGTGTCGCCGTACCAGCTCAGCTCGATCACCGTTGCTTCGGTTGCGGCCGCCCCGAGAGCTGTTGCAAGACCGTCCGGCTGGCCGCTGGCGTGGAAGACCACATCGGCGTCGGGCTCGGCGGTGGTCGCGAACGACAGGCCAAGGGTTCGGGCGGTGATGGCGCGCGCCGGGTTGGTGTCCACCAGGGTGACCGCAGCGCCGGGGATGTCCCGGCACAGCCACGCCACGAGCAGGCCGACCACACCGCCGCCGATGACGACGATGCGATCCCCGGGCCCGGGCCGGCCGTCCCACACGGCATTGACGGCGGTCTCCATGTTGGCGGCGAGAATCGCCCGCTGTGCCGGCACGGCCTCCGGGATGGGGGTCACCGCCGACCCGGGCACAACGAAGTAGTCCTGATGCGGATGCAGGCAGAAGACGGAACGCTCCCGGAGGCTGTCCGGCCCTTCGACGACGTCGCCCACCGCCATGTAGCCGTAGGCCACGGGGCCGGGGAACCGACCCTGCTGAAACGGGGCGCGCATGGCGTCGTACTGGCTCGGAGGCACACGCCCCTGGAATATCAGGCACTCGGTGCCGCGGCTCACGCCCGAGTAGCGCATGCGAACCAGCACGTCCGGCGGCGATGGCTTCGGGAGTGGCACGTCACCGATCACGCCATTGCCGGGCGCTTCCACACGGAACTGTCTCGCCATGGTGACTTCGCTCATGGATTCCCCGTTTTCTGCCGGCATTCACGCATATTCTTTGCTAGGCTTTCACTATATACAAAACATGTCATCAATGTGGACCTAACATGTACGGCTTCGGTGCTGCATCGCCGCGTAGACCAGCCATCCGCCGCCCCCGCCTGCTGACGCTGGAGGTCGGGGTGGGTATGGTGCTGGCGCTGTCCGTCCTGCTGGCAGTGTACGCGGCCGGTGTGATCGTGCCGACGGTGCTGCTGGCGGCGCTTGCCATTGCCCTGGCCGGTGCCGGGCTGCTGGTCGAGCGCGCGGGCCACTGGGGGCTTGGCGAGGGGATCGGGCCGGCGAATCGCGTGACGCTGGTGCGGGCGGCGCTGTGCCTGCCTGTGCTGGGGCTCGTGTTCCACCCGCAGGGCGTGGACGAGGCGGCGCGCTGGTGGGTTGTCGGCCTGGCGACGGTGGTGCTGGTACTGGATGGCGCGGATGGCTGGGTGGCCCGGCGAACGGGCTCCAGCAGCGCCTTCGGGGCGCGCTTCGACATGGAGCTGGACGCGCTGCTGCTGCTCGCGCTGTCGATGCTGGTGTGGTATAGCGGACAGGTTGACGCCTGGGTGCTTCTGATCGGTGCGCTCCGCTACGCATTCGTGGCCGCCGGCTGGTTGCTGCCGGCACTGAACCGACCCCTGCCGGAGGCGTTCCGGCGCAAGGCGGGCTGCGTGGTGCAGGGAGTTGTTCTCGTGGGCTGCCTGGTGCCACTGGTACCTGCCTCAGTGGCGACCGTGGCGGCGGCCACGGCGCTGGCGCTGCTGCTGTGGTCGTTCGCCGTCGACGTATACTGGCTGCTGTACCGGCGGCCCTGTCAGGAGGAGTGACGTGCCATGACCTCAGTCATCCCGTGCCGGCGCATGCTGCCGACTCTGTTCCTCGCCGCCTGCGTGGCCGTGGCCGGTCAGGCGCGGGCGGATGCCGATCACTGGGTGATCGACGAGGCGCATCTGTCGGTCAACTTTCTGGTGGACCATATCGGCTTCTCCAGCGTCCTGGGCATGTTCCTGGATGCCGAGGGGGAGTTTGTCTACGACCCGGACGCCATGGAGCTGGAGAGCGGCCGGGTCGTGATCCGGACCGACAGCGTGTTCACCAACCACGACGAGCGCGACGAGCACCTGCGGGACGATGACTTTCTCGATGCCGGCGAATACGAGGAAATGGTGTTCACCGCCACGGCCTTCGAACCCGACGGTGAGGATGGCGGCCAGCTCACCGGCGATCTTGAGCTGCTGGGTGTCACGCGCCCCGTGACTCTGGACGTGACCATCAACCGCATTGACGAGTACCCGATCCGGGACGGCCTGTTCGGCGGCTACCCGTACGTGCTGGGTGCATCCCTGCGTGGCACGTTGAATCGCAGCGACTGGGGCATGGATTACGGCATCGAGGAAGGCCTTGTCGGTGATGAAGTGGAGCTGATCCTGGAGCTGGAGGCGCGCCGGCAGTAGCGACTGCGTGAGCGGCGCGCTTGGCGCGGAGGCCCGGCCCTGTGACAATTGCGGTCCGCAATCACGGATTCGGAGCAAACGCGCCCATGAACGACTTTGACAGTGCGCCGGCCCAGGCCGGGGACAGCGCCAGCCGGCAGATGCCGATGGTGATCTACGTGCTCTATCTGGTCGGATTTCTGACCAGCGGGATCACCACGCTGATCGGTGTCATTCTTGCCTACGTGAACCGGCGGGATGCACCGGCGTGGGTTCAGACCCATTACACCTTCCAGATCCGCACCTTCTGGATTGCGCTGCTGGCGGCCTTCGTGGGCGGGGTGCTGTCGCTGGTGTTCATTGGCGTACTGGTCCTGTTCACGCTGATGGTCTGGACCATCATCCGCTGCGCCGTCGGCCTATCGCGGCTGGGAGACTACAAGCCGATCCCCCGCCCGGAGAGTTGGTTGACCGGGCGGTAGAGTCAGCGGCTGGCGGCGCCGCAGCGGGGCTGAGCCCGGCGGTCGACTCGGTTAGCCTTGTTCAGGGACAGGCACAACAATCACGCGAGGGGGTTTCATGAGCAAGGATTTCCAGGAACAGGCGCTCCGTTATCACCGCGATCCCCGCCCAGGCAAGCTGGAAATCGCCCCCACCAAGCCGCTCGCCAACCAGCGCGACCTGTCACTGGCCTATTCTCCCGGCGTTGGTGCGGCCTGCCAGGCGATTCTCGCCGATGCCGAGGAGGCCGCGCGCCTGACCGCCCGCGCCAACCTCGTGGCGGTGGTCACCAACGGCACCGCGGTGCTCGGTTTCGGCAATATCGGGCCGCTGGCGTCCAAGCCCGTGATGGAAGGCAAGGCGGTTCTGTTCAAGAAGTTCGCCAACATCGATGTCTTCGACCTGGAGGTGGAAGAGGGGGACGCGGAAGAGTTCATCCGCACGGTTGCCCGGCTGGAACCCACCTTCGGGGGGATCAACCTGGAGGACATCAAGGCGCCCGAGTGCTTCGTCATCGAGGAGGCGCTGCGGGAGCGCATGAACATCCCCGTATTCCACGATGATCAGCACGGTACGGCGATCATCGTGGCGGCCGCGGTCACCAATGCCCTGCGGGTGACCGGCAAGGCGATCGAGGACGTGCGCCTGGTGTGTTCCGGCGCCGGGGCTGCGGCCCTCGCCTGCCTGGACCTGCTGGTCAAGCTGGGCCTGCCCCGGGAGCACATCACGGTCACCGACATCGACGGCGTGGTTCACACTGGGCGCGAGAAGGGCATGGACCGGTGGAAGGCGGCCTATGCAAGGGACACCGACGCGCGCACGCTGGACGAAGTCATCGATGGTGCGGACCTGTTTCTTGGCCTGTCGGCGCCCAACGTGCTCAAGCCGGACATGGTCCGGCGCATGGCGGACGGCCCGGTGATCATGGCGCTCGCCAACCCCACCCCGGAGATCCTGCCGGAGGTGGCGCGGGAGGTGCGGCCGGACGCCATCATCGCTACCGGGCGGTCCGATTATCCCAACCAGGTGAACAACGTCATCTGTTTCCCTTACATCTTCCGGGGCGCCCTGGACGTAGGCGCATCGGACATTAACGACGCCATGAAGTTGGCGGCCGTGGAAGCGATCGCGAATCTGGCCATGGACGAGCCCTCGGAGCTGGTGACCAAGGCGTACGGCGGCACCGAGTCCCGCTTCGGCGCCGACTACCTCATCCCCAGTCCCTTCGATCCGCGCCTGCTGGTGCGAATCGCCCCGGCTGTGGCGCGGGCGGCCATGAACAGCGGCATCGCCGCGCGCCCCATCAGCGATTTCGAGGCGTACCGCCAGCAGCTGATCCAGTTCGTGTACAAGTCCGGCCTGCTGATGAAACCGCTGTTCGAGCGGGCGCGGCAGTCGCCCCGCCGGCTTGCCTTCGCCGAGGGCGAGGACCGCCGGGTGCTGCAGGCGGCTCAGGAGCTGGTGGACGAAGGGCTGGCGATGCCCGTGCTGGTCGGCCGGCCATCGGTGATCGAGGCACGCATGGGCGAGCTGGGGCTGCGCATGCGCAGCGGGCAGGACGTCACCATCGTTGATGTGGACAACGACCCGCGGTTCCGCGAGTACCACAGCGCCTACCAGGCGATTATGGGCCGCCGCGGCGTGTCGCCGGACGAGGCCAAGACCGCCGTGCGGACCAACGGCACGGTGATCGCGTCGCTGATGGTGCGCAAGGGCGATGCCGACTGCATGATCTGCGGCTCCGTGGGCAAGTTCCAGGGCCATCTCCAGGACGTGGACCACGTCATCGGCGTGGCGCCGGGGGTGCACTCCCTGGCCACGCTGACCGCCCTGATCCTGCCGGCGGGCACGTTCTTCATCTGCGACTCCCACGCGTCCATCGAGCCCACCGCCGACGAGCTGGTGGAGATGACCACCATGGCCGCCGAGCAGGTGGCCGCCTTCGGCATGAAGCCGAAGATCGCCCTGGTGTCGCGATCCAATTTCGGCACGCTGGATACCGAGCCCGCCCAGCGCATGCGTGAGGCAGTCAAACGGCTGCACGCCGAGCGGCCGGACCTGGAGGTGGACGGGGAAATGCACGCCGATGCGGCGATTTCGCAGGAGATCCGCGACGCCGCCTATCCCGATTCACGCCTGCAGGGGGCGGCGAACCTGTTCATTATGCCCAGTGTTGACGCCGGGCATATCGCCTACAGTCTGCTCAAGCTGCTGGGCGGTGGCGTCTCCGTCGGGCCCATACTCATCGGCGCGGACAAGCCCGCGCATGTGGTCACCCAGTCCATCACCGTGCGCGGGCTGGTGAACATGAGCGCACTGACCGTGGCGCAGACGTCGGCCATGAGCGAGGCGGAGTAACGGCCACGGCATCGCCGGCACGCGTGCCGGATCCATACACTCTGTTGGGGGAACGTGAATGCTGTCGAACCTGTTCCGTGGTGGAGCGCACGGCCTGATCCTGGGCCTGCTGGCGCTGGCATTGATCGCCGCACCGGCACTCGCCGATGCGTCCGAGGAGGCGGCCGGGCAGAGCGAGGCGCAGCGGCTGGCCGACATCCTGGAGGATGACGAGGCTCGCGAACGGCTGATCCGGGAGCTTCGCGGGGCCGCGCCGGACGCTGACGAGGCGCCGGAGCCGGCCGAGGAGGCGGGTGCGGGCTCCCTGCCGCGGCAGATCGCCGACTTCACCCAGGGCATTGCGGAAGGGTTCGTCTCCGAGTTCCGCGAGGCGGGGGCCGTGCTTGGCGGTATCCGTTTCGACGAGACGGGGGCTGGCCTGGCTGCGCTCGGGCCAGTGGCGCTGGAACTGGGGCTGGTCATCGTCGCCACCATCGTGGCGTTCCTGGTGCTGCGCCGGTTGGCCAGGCCGGTGTTCGCCCGCGCCAGCGCCTGGGCGCAGTCCGGTGCGCAGACCGGCGGCATGGGGCTGCTGCGCCGGGCGGCGGCGGTTTTCGGTGCTGCCATCGTCGACCTGATCGTCATCGTGCTGGCCTATCTGGTGGGTTATGCGCTGGCGCTGTTCGTGCTGGGTGAGGCGGGTGCGATGGACACCCGCCAGGCGCTGTTCCTGAACGCGTTCCTGCTGATCGAGGTGTTCAAGGCGCTGATCCGCATCATCTTCGCCTCCCGGGATGACGGGTTGCGGCTGCTGCCCATGCAGGCCGAGGAAGCGGCCTACTGGAACCTGTGGCTCGCCCGTCTGGCCGGCTTCATCGGCTACGGTCTCATGGTGGTGGTGCCGATCATCAACGCCGATGTGGCCGTCGAGCTGGGTCGCGTGGTGGCGGTGGTGATCATGGCCGCCGCGTTCCTGTACGCCCTGTCCATCATCATGCAGAACCGCCAGCGGGTGCGGGAGAATCTGGAGGCACGTGCTTCCACGGCCGACATGGCCTTCACGCGCACCCTGCTGCAGATGGTCGGCCGTTCCTGGCACCTGTTTGCCATCGCCTACTTCGCCGCCCTGGCGCTGGCGACGCTGGTGCGTCCCGAGGATGCGCTGCCGTTCATGGTCCAGGCGACGGTACAGACGTTGGTCGCGGCCGGTGGCGGGCTGTTCCTCTCGGTGTTGCTGACGCAGGTGATCGGCCGTCGCATTCACGTGCCAGCCGAGACCCGTGTGCGGTTCCCGTCTCTGGAGGAGCGGCTCAATGCGTTCGTTCCCACTACGCTGAAGATCGTTCGCGGGGTGATTCTGGTGACGGTGTTCGCCCTGGTGCTGGATGCCTGGGCCATCTTCGACCTGGGTGCCTGGCTGGCCTCTGAAACAGGGGCGGGTACGATTGCCACCGCCGTGACCGTGGCACTGATCCTGGCGTTTGCCGTGGCGGTGTGGATCGGCGTGGCGAGCTGGATTGAACAGCGCCTCAACCCCGATGCCCGCGGCAGCGAGCCGGGGGCGCGGGAGAAGACGTTGCTGGCGATCTTCCGCAACGCCTTTGCCATCATCCTGATCACCATGACGGCGATGATCGTGCTCTCGGAGATCGGCATCAATATCGGCCCGCTGATCGCCGGCGCCGGCGTGCTCGGCCTGGCGGTCGGGTTCGGTGCCCAGAAGCTGGTGCAGGATGTGATCACTGGCGTGTTCATTCAGCTGGAGAACGCCATCAACACCGGTGACTTCGTCACCGCCGGCGGCATGTCCGGGACCGTGGAGAAGCTCACCATCCGGTCCATGGGCCTGCGTGACCTGGCGGGGACGTACCACATGGTGCCGTTCTCGAGCGTCGATGCCGTGTCCAACTTCATGCGCGACTACGGCTACCACCTGGGTGACTACGAGGTGGCGTACCGCGAGGACACTGACGAGGTGATCGCCCGTCTGCAGGATGCCTTCGATGAGCTCATGCAGGACGAGGAGCAGAGCAAGGTCGTCCTGGGGGATCTGGAAGTGTTCGGGGTGACCGAGTTCAACGACAGTTCCGTGGGCGTGCGCGTTCGCATCATGACGGTACCGGGGATGCAGTGGGCGGTCGGGCGTGCCTACAACCGGCTCGTGAAGCGCCATCTGGATGCCGCGGATATCGAGATCCCGTATCCGCACATGACGCTCTATTTCGGCCAGGAGAAGGATGGCTCGGCGCCCCCGGCGCAGGTGCGGATGCTCGACGGCAGCCGGCGGGAGAAACCGGTGCAGGACGCCGGCTCCGATCGCACCGAGGGGCCGTCCGGAGGCAAACAGCCCGGTGCGAAGCCCACGGACGACGGCGAGAATGAATAGCCGCCGGGCATGAAAAAGGGGGCGCAGCATGGCTGCGCCCCCTTGACGTTGACCGGTCCGCCGTCGGGGATCAGCGGCCGGGGCGGTCACCACCCTGACGGCCGGGGGCTTCGTCGGCACGCTCACGGGCTGCACCGCCCCGTTCGCGGGCGTCCTGGCCCTGTTCCCGTGCGGTCTCGGCGCGCTCCTGCGCCTCGGCGGCACGGTCCTGGCCGAACTCGCGACCCCGTTCACGGGCTTCGTTGGCCGTCTCGAGGCCCCGCTCGGCACTTTCCTGTGCCTGCTCGTCGGCGCTTTCGGGCAGAGCCAGCTCCTCCCGCTCCTGTTCTTCGTCCGCGTGCAGCGGCAGCATCAGAAACGGGGTGAGCATCAGGCTCAGCAGTACTGCGCGATGGTTCGTCATTGTCGACCTCCTCCGGTCGTTGCGAGCATTCATTCAACAGACACGCAGGCGGGCCGCTGGAGGTTCCATGTGGCGGCCGAACTAGTAGTGGAAGTACTCCAGGGCGATGCCGCCGCGCAGGCGGTCGTAGCGATAGCGGTCGATGGCCGAGTGGTTGTCGGTCCAGTCCAGGCGCGCCAGCGCGGAGAATCCGCCGCCCAGGTCGTGACGCAGCTCCGCGCCGAGGGCGGCACGCAGGTCCGAGCGCCGCTCCAGGCCGTCGCCGGTGTCTTCCCGGTCGGGGTAGCGACTGTAGCGCAGGCTGCCGTGGATGCCGCCCTCCAGCGATTCCGTCAGCGGCTGACTCCAGCGGGCGCGAATGCCGTGGCGCACCGGGGAGTAGCTGATGATGCCGTCGCCATCGGGGATGTCGTCGCGGTCGTTCCACTCAAGGGTGTAATCCAGTCGCCAGCGGGCGTTGGCCAGGCGGCCGCGCAGACGCGCGCGGAGGTCGTGGCGAACGCCATCCAGGCCGTCGAAGGCCTCGCCGGACTCGATCCAGGCCAACCGGTAACGCAGGCTGCCGTGGAGCGTGTCACCAAGTGGGCGGCCTACCTGGCCGTGGGCCTCCACGGCGGTTTCCAGGGGGTCCCCTTCCAGGCGGGCGCGAGACAGGCTGGTGCCGACCTCCTGCTGCCACCCGGACTGTGTACGAAAGCCGGTAACACCGGTCTCGATGCGATCGAAGTTGTCTCCGCGGTTGTCCGGGTGGCGGACTCCATTGAGCAGACCGTGCACGCGCAGGCCGCGATCCGCCGTGCCCAGGGGCTGCACGTCACCGTAGAAGAGGAGGTCGACGAATGCGTCGCCACGGCTGCCGGTGTCGGGTCGATCGTCGCCCTGCAGGGCGGTGTTGCTGTCGTAACCGACCCCGACCTCCGCCAGGGCGGTGGGGCCGGGTCGGGCCGGCGGGTCCGGGACGGCCTCGCGGGTGGCGTCAAGGGCGGCGCGGGCCAGCTCGCGGATGCGCTCCGTGGTGGCATGTTCCAGCGCGGCGCGGTAGTGGGTCTCGGCGTCGGCCGGGCGGTCGTCGCGCGTGGCGACGCGGCCGCGGTTGTAGTGCGCGATGCCAGCCAGTTCCGGTGCTCGGGCCGCGCGCGCAAAGGCCTTATCCGCCTGCTCGAGCTGATCCAGGTGGTAGTGGGTGACGCCGAGGTTGAAGTGCAGTTGTGGTGTGTCCTTGCCGCCATCGCGGGCGCGTTCGAAGGCGGCAAGGGCTGACTGGAAGTCACCCGCGTTGAACGCGGCCATTCCATCGCGGTAGGCCTCGTCAGGTGTGGCGGCAAGGGTGGTTGCGGAGAACAGGATGGCAAACAGGGCGGCCAGGCGGGGCATGGGGGATCAATCTCTCCGACCGGAAACGCAACAAGAGGTGATGCAGCATGCGCTGCACCACCTCTCGAGTGTACTTGCTTTGTCAGTGGCGCGGACCGTGGTGATTCAGTCCTGCGGGCCTCGCTGGCCGTTCCCAGCCTCGGTGGCGCGCTCCCGGGCCTCTCCGGCCCGTTCCTCGCTTGACTCCCGACCTCGTTCCCGGCCTTCCTCGGCGCGCTCCTGGCTGGATTCACGTCCCCGCTCCCGGGCCTCCGCGGAACGCTCCTGGCCGAAGTCGCGCCCCCCGTCACGCGCGTCGCTCGCGGCCTCGCGACCGGGACGGGACTGCTCCCGCCCCTGTTCGGATGCGCTCTCGGGCAGCCGCAGTTCGCGGCTGACGCGCTCTTCGGTGGCGCCGTCCTCGATCACGCCCATGGTGACGTCAAGATCGTCCTCGGCCATCGCGGCGCCCAGGCCAAACGGTGTCATTGCCAGCGCCATCAGCAGTCGCTTCTTCAGCATGATGTCCTCCTGCCCTCAGTTCCTGTTGCCGGCGCCATTGCCGACCCCCCGGCGTGTAATCTCCGCGGGTGTGAGCCGCAGTTCGCGGCTCTTGCCGTCGTGTTCCAGTCGGGCAACCAGCTCGCCCTGCGGCTCCCCCGTGAGGATGAGCGGAATGGTGAGCTGGTTGGAACCGACCGCCAGATCGTCGTGCCAGGTGAGGCTGCGTCGATCCGGGTGGCCTTCCAGTTGTGTGCCTTCGGGCAGTTCCAGCTGGAACTGCACGTCGCTGAGTGCGTTGCCGGACTGCAGATCCAGGCGCACCGTGGCGGTAGTCCACTCCGCCGGTTCCGTGGTGGCGCCGGGCAATTGGTCACCCAGGTGCTGCCAGACCAGGGCCGTGCCCGCCGCCATGATCACCGCAGCGGCCGCCGCCAGGGCGGGGCGTGGTGTGCGGCGTGGCAGCAGCCGCTGACGCACCGCCGTGGGCATCCGCCCTTCGGCATCGTCAGCCAGGGCCCGGCGCAGGGTCTGGACGTCCGCCGCGTAGGCCCGGCAGGCGGGGCAGTTCGCCAGGTGCTGATGGGCCTGCTGCATTGCGGGCTCACCGTGGTCACCGGCCAGCAGGGCGTCCAGGTCGTGTTGCAGCGTTCTGCAATCCATGGTTTCAACCTCCTCCACTGACCTGACACGCGGTCGTATGCGTTTCGGTTCCATCGGCCAGTGCATGCCGGATCGTGGCGCGGGCGCGATGGAGGCGCGACTTCAGCGTGCCGGTGGGCACATCGATCATCCCGGAAATGGCCTTGAGCCCGTACCCTTCGCCATCGTGGAGCAGCAGGACCAGCCGCTGGTGTTCGGGCAGCCGGTTGACTTCCTCCAGGACCTCGTTGACCGCGATGCGGTCCAGCACCGTCTGCGTATCCAGGCTCGCCTCCACCTGCATGGCGTCGTCCAGGGCGACGGAGGCGTCCAGCCCGCCCTGGCGCCGCCAGCGGTCCACATGAAGCCGGTAGAGCACGCGCGCCAGCCACGGCCCGGGCGCGTCCAGTTCCTGAATCGTCTGACGGTGCTGCCAGGCACGCGCCATCAGCTCCTGCAGCAGGTCCTCGGCGTCGGACGGATTGCCCTGGAATCGCAGTGCCAGCCGCCATAGCCGCTCCATGTGCGGTGACATGGCCGCCTCGAACGCGGACGCCGGGGACAGGCGCTTCCACAGGTGCGCAAGCTTACTCATGATTCTCTAACACGCAGGTCGAGGCGGTTTGGTTCCATCATTCAACCACTGGCGCGCATGCCGCCGCCAGAGGGGCCGCCCGAGGGCGGCGGAGGCGTCCAGACATTGCGGAACGCCTGGTGGCTGCGTGCCGGTACATCCCCTGAGAATTGCAGACGCACCGATGCGCCGTTGCGCACGCCGGTGATCCGGCCGCGGGTGATGCCGTGGCGGCGGGCCACATCGCTGCAGCCGTCCACAAAGCCGGCGGCAGCGCGCCCGCGGCGCAGGGACGCGCCGTTGTCGGTGATCTCCACAACGAAGACGATGCGCAGGCGCCACAGCGCAACGCCGGCGCCCACGGCGAAAACCGCGGCGATGGCGAGGGTTGCGGCCACTGGATCGATGCTCGCGCTCATGGGCGCACACGCTACAGCTGCAGTGCCGCGCGCGCCACCGACCACGTCACGATACTTCGTGCTCCGGCCTGCTTCAGCGCCCGTGCCGCTTCCGCCAACGTGCTGCCGGTCGTGATTACGTCGTCCACCAGGGCGACCCGTCGGCCGGCGACGGCGGGGCGGGCCGCGAACGCGCCCAGCAGGTTCCGTTCCCGGTGTGCTCGACCAAGGCCGGTCTGCGGGCTGGTGTGCCGGCGACGGACAAGCCAGCGGTAACGCACCGGGAGGCCAGTGAAGACTCCCAGCGCACGGGCGATTTCAGCCGCCTGGTTGAAGCCGCGCTCCCGCAGCCGGTGCGGGTGCGCGGGCATGGGGATGAGGGCGTCCACCGACGGCGTCCCGCGTCGCGCCAGCTCACGGCCGAGCAGTGTGCCCAGCAGCCGTCCCGCCGGGAGCTGTCCGTTGAACTTCAGCGCCTGGATCAGACCGTCGATAGGGGCCTCGTAGCGCCACGGGACGACGGCGGCCTCGTACTCGGTGGCATGCCCCTGGCAGTGTCCGCACCGCGGTAGGTCGCTTGCCAACGGCAGCGCGCAGCGCTGGCAGGCGGGACGGTTACGCGGCAGATCCCGGTAGCAGCCCGCGCACAGATCCATGCCCGCGATACCGGGCCTGCCGCAGCACAGGCAGGTGGGGGGCAGGAGCGCCGAGGTGATCCATTGTGTGATCGTGTAAACCGAATCCATGGTTGTTGGTTGACAGTCCTGTGTCGCCCGCTACCATCCGGACAGTATGCCAATGACAAGAGAGAGCCAAGCCATGTCCGAAGTCGCCGGGGGCGTTCGCTACGACTGGAGCCTCGAAGAGATTCAGGCCCTGTTCGATCTGCCGTTCAACGATCTGCTGTTCAAGGCGCAGACCGTCCATCGCCAGCACCATGACCCCAACGCCGTGCAGGTGAGCACGCTGCTGTCGATCAAGACCGGTGCTTGTCCCGAAGACTGTAAATACTGCCCGCAGAGCGCGCGTTATACCACCGGTCTGGAGCGGGAACCGCTGATGGACAAGGACACGGTCGTGGAAGCTGCACGCACGGCGCGGGATGCCGGGGCGACCCGATTCTGCATGGGCGCGGCCTGGCGCAGCCCGAAGGGCAAGGATCTGGAGCGTGTCGCGGAGATGATCAGTGAGGTCAAGGCGCTGGGCATGGAGACCTGTGCCACCCTGGGCATGCTGGACGATGGCCAGAGCGAGCGCCTCAAGGAGGCGGGGCTGGATTATTACAACCACAACGTGGATACCTCGCCGGAGTTCTATGGCGACATCATCACTACGCGCACCTACCAGGATCGCCTGGATACCCTGGAGCGGGTCCGTGATGCGGGTATCAACGTCTGCTGCGGCGGCATTCTCGGCATGGGCGAGTCGGACACCGACCGCGCCTCCATGCTGCGCACCCTGGCAAACCTGCCGGCGCACCCGGAGAGCGTGCCCATCAACCAGCTGATTCGTGTCCCCGGGACGCCGCTTGCCGACGTCGAGGAGCTCGATCCGCTGGACTTCGTGCGCACCATTGCCGTCGCCCGCATCGTCATGCCCCATTCCCACGTCCGCCTCTCGGCCGGCCGCGAGGAGATGAGCGACGAGACCCAGGCCCTGTGCTTCCTCGCCGGCGCCAACAGCATTTTCTACGGCGAGAAACTGCTGACCACCGGCAATCCGGACGTGGAGCACGACCAGCGCCTGTTCCGGCGCCTGGGTATCCACGCCGAGGGGGCCAAGTGCGCCACTGACGCGGTGCAGCCCGACGTTGCCGCCAGCGCCTGAGCGCGCCGGTGGCATGTGGGATCTCCACGGTGAGCTGAACGAGCTGCGGGCAGCCGGACTGGAGCGACGCAGCCGCGCCCTGGAGCCGCTGGACGCGGTGACCCTGCGCACGCCGGACGGCAACGCGCTGCTGGCGTTCTGCAGCAACGATTACCTGGGGCTGTCTCACGCCCCGGAGGTGGCCGCGGCGTTCCGCGCCGGCGTGGATCGGGGTGGCGTTGGCAGCGGTGCGGCGCATCTGGTCACGGGGCACCGTCCCGAGCACGAAGCGCTGGAAGCGGAGCTGGCCGACTGGCTGGGCTGCGACCGGGCGCTGCTGTTTTCCACCGGCTACATGGCCAATCTGGGGGTGATCGCCGCCTTTCTCGGGCGGGGTGACCTAGTGGTTCAGGACCGACTCAACCACGCCTCGCTGCTGGATGCGGGCCTGTTGTCCGGTGCCCGTATGCAGCGTTACCGGCATGCGGATGCCGCACACCTGGCCGAATACATGCAACGGGCGGAACGCCGCCGCCTGGTGGTGACCGATGGCGTCTTCAGCATGGATGGCGACGTCGCCCCCCTAGCCGACCTGCTGGAAACCGTCCGCGGTAACGAAGGCGTGCTCATGGTGGATGATGCCCACGGCCTGGGGGTGCTGGGTGAGCAGGGCCGGGGATCACTGGCAGAGGTGGGACTCGGTCAGCACGATGTCCCGCTGGTGGTGGGTACCCTGGGCAAGGCGTTCGGCACCGCCGGTGCCTTCGTGGCGGGGCCGGACGAGTGGATCGAGCTGTTGCTGCAGAAGGCGCGCACCTACATCTACACCACCGCGCCGCCGCCCGCGGTCGCCGCGGCGACCCGTGCGGCGCTCCCGCTCGTCCGCGAGACCGGCGGACGGCGACAGCATCTGCATGCGCTGATTCGCCGCTTCCGCGACGGTGCCCATGCGCTCGGACTGCAGTTGATGCCCTCCCGCACGGCGATTCAGCCGGTCGTCGTCGGCGATGCCGCCGCGGCGGTGGCCGCCAGTGACGCGCTCGAGCGCCGGGGCTTGCTGGTGACGGCGATCCGCCCGCCCACGGTGCCGAGAGGATCGGCGCGCCTGCGGATCACCCTGTCGGCGGCGCACACCGAAGCGCAGGTGGACCGCCTGCTCGACGGTTTGAGCGCGGTTCGTCCGGCGCTGGAGGGCGGGTGACTACGGCGCCGCCCCTCGCACTGGTGTCGGGCTGGGGCATGCCGGCGTCCCTGCTGGCGCCGCTCGGGCGGATGCTGGGAGGTTCCGGCGCCGTCGCGGTGCCGTTGCCCGGGCATGACGGCGTTCCGTTGTCGGGTGCATTCGACGTGGCTCCGGTGGTGGCGGCGTTGCTGGAGCAACTGCCGTCCGACGGGGTCTGGGTCGGTTGGTCGCTGGGGGGCGAACTCCTGCTGGAAGCGGCCGCGCGACGGCCTCCGCGGGCGCTGGTGCTGATTGCCACGACGCCACGCTTTACCGCCTCCGCCGATTGGCCTCACGGGGTCGAGCCGGAGGCGCTGGACGCGTTGCGGGAGGCGTGTGAAGCGGATCCCGAGAGCGCCCGGCGCCGGTTCCTTGGCCTGCTTGCAAGCGCGGGCGACGGGGCCAGGGCGGCCTCGCGGGAGATCCGGGCGGCCCAGCAGCAGGCAGCCCCGGTGGACCCCGCAGCGCTGACCGGTGGGCTGGATGTGCTGGCGGCTCTTGACCTGCGTGAGAGGCTGGGGTGTGTCGCCTGCCCCGCGCTCTGGGTCATGGGTGGGGCCGACCCGCTCATGGGTGTCGCCGGTGGCAACTGGGCGGTGTCCCGCATGCCGGCGGCCGCCGTGGCGTGCATCGACGGGGCGGGGCACGCCCCCCTTTTGAGCCATGCGGATGCCTGCGCAGCGGCAATCGGGGCATTTCTGGGGCAGCACGTCGGTCTTGAGTGGGAGTACCATGGAGGTCGTTAGCGCAGTGGAGTCACACCCAATGAGCACAGAGTCGGGCAAGCAGGACAAGGCGGCCATTCGTCGCGCCTTCGATGCTGCCGCGAAGACGTACGACGCGGCCGCGGTGCTGCAGCACGAAGTGGGCCGGCGCATGCTCGACCGGCTTGACTTCATCCGCCTGCAGCCCGAGCGGGTCCTGGATGTTGGTGCGGGCACCGGCCACGCCACCGCGGCGCTGCGCAAGCGGTTCCGCAAGGCCGGTGTGGTGGCCTTCGATCTCTCCACGGCCATGCTCGCGCAAAGCCGCCGCCAGGGCAGCTGGCTGCGGCCGGTGCCCGTGGTCTGTGGCGATGCCGAAGCGCTGCCCTTTGCCGACCGCAGCGTGGACCTGATCTTCTCCAATGCCACGTTCCAGTGGTGTGGTGACCTGGATCGGCTGTTCGAGGAGTGCCAGCGCGTGCTGCGCCCCGACGGCCTGCTGATGTTCTCCACCTTCGGGCCCGATACGCTCAGGGAGCTCCGTGAGAGCTGGAGTGATGCCGACGGTTACCGGCACGTGAACCGCTTCGTGGACATGCACGACATCGGCGACGCCCTCGTGTCGGCGCGGTTCGCCGACCCTGTCATGGACATGGAGTACTTCAACCTGACCTACGCCAGCGCCGGTGATCTCATGCGCGATCTCAAGGCGATCGGCGCGCAGACCGTTACGGGCGGCCGCGCCCCGGGGCTGACCGGCCGGGCCCGGTTGCAGCGGATGATCGAGGCGTACGACCGGTATCGGGACGGCGACGGCCGGCTTCCGGCCACCTGGGAGATCGTCTACGGCCACGCCTGGGCCACCGACCGCATGCCCCAGCGCCGTGATCAGGAAACGGGGGCCGTGACCGTGTCACTGGACGCCTTCCGCAGCAGCCTCAAGGGAGGGTACTGAGTGGCGGGCCTGTTTGTCACCGGTACGGACACCGAAGTGGGCAAGACGGTCGTCGGCTGCAGCCTGCTGGCGGGTCTGAATGCGCTTGGGATGACCGCCGCGGCCATGAAACCGGTCGCCTCGGGATGTGAGCGGACCGCCGACGGGCTGCGCAACGAGGACGCGCTTGCGCTCATGGCGGCGGCATCGGTGCGGCACGGGTACGATGTGGTCAACCCCGTCGCCCTGGAGCCCGCCATCGCGCCCCACCTGGCGGCGATCGAGGCGGGCATCACCGTGGATGTCGCCGGCCTGGCCGCCGCGGCCCGTGCACTCGCCGCGGACGCCGACCTGCTGCTCGTGGAGGGGGCGGGCGGGTGGCGTGTGCCGCTGACCGAGGACGCCGGTTTCGCCGATCTGGCGGCTGCGCTCGGCTATCCCGTGGTGCTGGTGGTGGCGGTGCGCCTGGGCTGCATCAATCATGCGCTGCTGACGGCGGAAGCCGTCCGGCGCGACGGTCTGCCCCTGGCCGGGTGGGTCGCCAACATCATGAACCCGGATGAGCCGCGGCTCGACCAGCAGCTCGAGACCCTGCGCACGCGCCTCCCTGCCCCCTGTCTCGGCATTCTGCCCTGGGCGCCGGACGAGATCCCGGTTCACCGTGCCCGCCATCTGGATTGCACCCGCCTGCTGCCGGGGGGCGGGCGGTAAATCAGGGACTTGGCTCTCCCGATAGTGACGTAGTCCACAATCCGGCCGCATGCGGGGCCGTGCCGCGCTTTTCTCCGGGGGGCAACTCCTCTAGAATGCGGTAGCGTTCCGGAGTGATGGTGGACACTGGTCCGGCCTCCCGGTTCGCCTCCATGAGGCCCTGGGAGTATGGCCACCATGGCTGTGACGCGAAGCGAATCGGCCGAGCAGACGCGGCTTTTTGATCTGCGTCCCAATGCCGGCATCTACTGGCGGCAAACCTTGGTGATCTTCCTGATGCTCTCCACGGTTTGTCTGCTCGTAGGCGTCGCGTTCGCGCTTGCGGGTTTCTGGCCCATCCTGCCCCTGGCCGGGCTGGAGGTGCTGGCCCTGGGGGCGGCGCTGTACTGGTCCGCGCGCCGCGGGGATTACCGCGAAGTGATTCGCGTCAGTCCCGACCGGGTGCGGATCGAAAAGGGACGACGTCAGCCCGAGCAGACCTGGGAGTTTGATCGCGCCTGGTCTGCCGCGGAGTTGCAGCGATCGCCGCTGCGTTGGTACCCCGCCCGTCTGGTCATCCGGTCGGGGGGCGATCAGGTCGAGTGCGGTGCGTTTCTTACCGATGAAGAGCGCGAGAGCCTCGCCAGGGAACTTCTGGACTGTATCGGTCCCATGGCCGCCCGCGGGGTAGATTCATCCCCGCCGACGGGTCCCGGGACAACCGAATAACGAACGGATAAAGCCGCCAATTCCATCTGGGAGAGCGCGTGGAATGACTTCGAAGATGCTGGTGAGAGCCCTCACCGCCGTGGGTCTGCTTGGTCTGCTGCCGATTGCAGCGGCGGCGCCCGGCGAATCCGAATGGCGTAAGCCCTGGGGGCTTAACCTTCCCGAGGGCGTGACGTCCCTGAGTCAGCAGGCCTACGACCTGCACATGCTGGTGTTCTACATCGTCTGCGCCATCGGCGCGTTCGTGTTCATCGGCATTTTCTACTCCATCTGGAAGTTCCGCCACTCGCAGGGGGCCAAGCCCGCTAACTTCCACCACAACACCACGGTGGAAGTGGTGTGGACGGTGGTGCCCTTCCTCATCCTGCTGGGGATCGCCGTGCCGGCGACCCAGACCATGATCAAGATGGAGGACACCAGTGGCTACGACATGACGGTCAAGGTCACCGGTTACCAGTGGATGTGGGAATACGAGTACATGGATGAAGACATCAGCTTCTTCAGCCGGCTCGACCGCGACAGTCAGCGTGCCCGTCAGCGCGATCCCGAGATCTCGCCGCAGGAGGTCGAGCACTACCTGCTCGACGTGGACAACCCGCTGGTGGTGCCGATCGACAAGAAGATCCGCTTCCTGCTGACGGCCAACGACGTCATCCACTCCTGGTGGGTGCCGGAACTGGGCTGGAAAAAGGACACCATCCCCGGGTTCATCAACGAGGCGTGGGCCCGTATCGAGGAGCCGGGCGTCTACCGTGGGCAGTGCGCCGAGCTGTGCGGGCGTGACCACGGTTTCATGCCGATCGTCGTCATCGCCCTGGAGCAGGACGAGTACGACGACTGGGTGGCCGAGCAGAACGGCGACGTGGCCGCCGCCGGCGATGACCCGGCCGACGTGGATGTGGACGCGGATGCCGGCGCCGACGAGGTTGCTGACGAGCAGCTGGAGGACATGTCCCAAGACGAGCTCATGAGCCTGGGCGGGCAGGTCTACGACAGCCAGTGTCTCGCCTGTCACCGTGCCGAAGGCGAGGGCATGGGCAGCTTCCCCGCGCTTGCCGGCAACGACGAGGTCACCGGGGATGTGAGTCAGGTCAAGGACGTCATCATCAACGGGGTCTCCGGCACCGCCATGCAGGCGTTCGGCGGCCGTCTGGATGACCGGGAGATCGCCGGTCTGGTGACCTATATCCGCAACGCCTGGGGCAATGACGCCGGTGATCTGGTGCAGCCGTCCGAGATTCGCGACGCGCGCTAGCCGGGTTCGGGAACAAGACTGAAAGAGGTAGACACACATGTCGTCCACAACCGATACCGCGCATCACGGGCACGACGACCACCATCACGGTCCGGCGTATGGCATTACGCGCTGGTTGTTCACCACCAACCACAAGGACCTGGGCGTCCTGTACATGAGCTTCGGCCTCCTGATGTTCTTCATCGGCGGCGCCATGGCCATGGTGATCCGGGCAGAGCTGTTCCAGCCGGGTCTCAACGTGGTGGACCCGTACTTCTTCAACCAGATGACCACCATGCACGCGCTGGTGATGATCTTCGGCGCCGTCATGCCGGCACTGACCGGGCTGGCCAACTGGCTGATCCCGGTACAGATCGGTGCGCCGGACATGGCCCTGCCCCGTATCAACAACTGGGCGTTCTGGCTGCTGCCGGCCGGCTTCGTACTGTTGCTGGCGACACTGTTCATGCCCGGCGGCGGTCCCGCGGGCGGCTGGACCATGTATCCGCCGCTGGTGCTTCAGCTGGGTGACGCCTTCCCGTTCCTGATCTTCGCAGTGCACATCCTCGGCATCTCGTCGATCATGGGGTCGATCAACATTGTTGCAACCGTCCTGAATATGCGTGCGCCGGGCATGACGCTCATGAAGATGCCGCTGTTCGTGTGGACGTGGCTGATCACGGCCTTCCTGATGATCGCCGTGATGCCGGTGCTCGCGGGGGCAGTGACCATGCTGCTCACCGACCAGTACTTCGGTACCAGCTTCTTCGATGCCGCCGGTGGCGGTGACCCGGTGATGTTCCAGCACATCTTCTGGTTCTTCGGTCACCCCGAAGTGTACATCCTGATTCTTCCGGCGTTCGGCATCGTCTCCGCGATCCTGCCGACGTTCTCGCGCAAGCCGCTGTTCGGCTACAGCTCCATGGTGTACGCCACCGCGGCCATCGCCTTCCTGTCGTTTATCGTGTGGGCGCACCACATGTTCACGGTGGGCCTGCCGCTGGCCGGGCAGCTGTTCTTCATGTTCGCCACCATGCTCGTGGCCGTGCCAACCGGGGTGAAGATCTTCAACTGGATGGCCACCATGTGGCGCGGCAGCATGACGTTCGAGACGCCAATGCTGTTTTCCATCGCCTTCGTCGTGCTGTTCACGGTGGGCGGTCTGTCCGGCGTGATGCTGGCGCTGGCGCCGGTGGACCTCCAGTACCACGACACCTACTTCGTGGTGGCTCACTTCCACTACGTGCTGGTGAGCGGCACCGTCTTCGCCATCATGGCCGCCGTCTACTACTGGCTTCCCAAGTGGACGGGGCACATGTACGACGAGAAGCTCGGCAAGATCCACTTCTGGGTCTCCGCCATCTCGGTGAACGTGCTGTTCTTCCCGCAGCACTTCCTGGGGCTGGCCGGCATGCCGCGCCGCATTCCGGACTACGCGCTGCAGTTCGCTGAGTTCAACATGATCTCCTCGATCGGCGGGTTCGTGTTCGGGTTCTCGCAGCTGCTGTTCCTGTACATCATCATCAAGTGCGTGCGGGGCGGCGAGAAGGCGACGGACCAGGTCTGGGACGGTGCCCAGGGCCTTGAGTGGACACTGCCTTCGCCGGCGCCGTACCACACGTTCGACACGCCGCCGGTGGTGCGATAACGGAGGACCGTTGGACGAGAACCAGCACAATTCCACATCGCGGCGGCGGGGGATTTTGATCACCGCCGCCGTGCTGGCCGGACTCGCTTTCGGCGTATACCTGATCTTCATTCTGTTGCAGGTGGGGTTATGAGCGACGAGACCACGAGCAAGCGCCATACCGGTATCGTTACCAGACTGGTGCTGGTGACCGTCGGCATGTTCGGGTTCGGGTTTGCCCTGGTGCCACTGTATGACGTGATCTGCGATATCACCGGCCTCAACGGCGTGGTGGATCTTCAGGCTGCGGACTATGATGCCGGGGCCGAGGTCGACCCGGACCGCAAGGTCACGGTCGAGTTCGTGGCGACCGTGAACGACAACCGGCCCTGGGAGTTCTCACCGGAAGTCCGCCGGATGGAGGTCACGCCCGGCGAGCTTTACACGGTGACCTTCAAGACCACCAACGAGCAGAGTGAAGACACCGTCAGTCAGATCGTTCCCAGTGTCGCCCCCGGGCGGGCCGGCCGGCATTTCCGCAAGACGGAGTGCTTCTGCTTCACGGAGCAGCCGTTCGAGGCCGGCGAGAATCGCGACATGTCGGTGACGTTCTTCATCGACCCGAGGCTGGATGATCGGACCCAGACAGTGACCCTGTCCTACACCCTGTTCGATCTGGGTGCCGGTGACGAACCCGATATCGATCCAGAAGATGCTCAGTTGCACGCCGGCTCGCAGTAGGTTGGCGGCGAGAGACGAGGAAAAACAAGCATGAGCCAAGCAGAAGGCAGCTACTACGTTCCCCACGACAGCCGTTGGCCCGTGTTCGGTATTCCGGGCATGACACTGCTCGCGGCCGGCTTCTCCGTCTATCTGAACGGCGGTGACTGGGGCGTTCCCATGATGGTCCTGGGTGCGGTGATCACTATCATCATGACCGTCATGTGGTTCCGTGACGTGGTCAACGAGAGCGTGGCGGGCAAGTACAACGCCCAGGTGGACATCTCGTTCCGCCAGGGCATGGCGTGGTTCATCTTCTCGGAGGTCATGTTCTTCGGGGTGTTCTTCGGCGCCCTGTTCTATGCCCGCGTGTTCTCGATCCCGTGGCTGAGCGGCGGCGATCCGGCGACGAGCCAGTACCTCTGGGATTCGGTGGTACTGTCATGGCCCACGGCAGGGCCCGGCATGCTGGATCTGCAGTATCAGGCCATGGGCGCATGGGCGCTGCCGACCATCAACACGCTCATTCTGCTCACCTCGGGCGTGACGCTCACCTGGGCGCACCATGCCATCAAGGAGAACCACCGGCAGAAGGTGATCATCGGCCTGGGGCTGACCGTGGCACTTGGCCTGATGTTCAGCTCCATCCAGGCCTACGAGTATTTCTACGCCTGGGATGAGCTGAACCTGCGCATGGACACCGGGATCTACGGCTCCCTGTTCTACATGCTCACCGGCTTTCACGGCGTGCACGTGATCATCGGGGCGCTGACCCTTTTCGTGATATTGCTGCGTGTGATCAAGGGCCACTTCACGGCGGACGATCACTTCGGTTTCGAGGCCGCCGCCTGGTACTGGCACTTCGTGGACGTGGTCTGGCTGGGCCTGTTCGTCTTCGTCTACCTGATCTGATCAGCGGCTGCCGTGGCCGTGCCATTGACTGCCCGGCCACGGCAGCACGTTTCCGGGAACTCCATGCAGGTTACCGGCGTCTATTGACGGAACGGATCGTTGGGTTCGATGACGCCGGCCACCATGAGCCCCACCACGATCAGGAACAGTCCGACCGAGAGCCCGATGCGCCAGGTGAGCGCACGAACCACTCGCCGGGAGTCGCTCTTGTCCCGGACGAGGTAGATGGCGCCGGAGAACAGGCTGATCACGATGGCCACCATGGCCAGAATGATGGCGATTTTGATGGCTAGTTCCATGGATTCCCGCCAGGGCAGGGGGGTGCGCGGACCCCGGGTTGTGACGATCGGCCGCGCGTCTGGCGCGGCAGGTTCGCCGAGTATACGCGCGTTCCACAACGCCTGACACCCCATCGGAGAGACCCATGCGCCTTGGGCGTTACCAGTTCAGGCCACGCATCGTGCCGACGCTGGCGACAGCGGTCGTGTTCCCTTTGCTGCTCTCGCTGGGGTTCTGGCAGCTCGACCGTGCGGATCAGCGACAGGCGATCGTGGATGCCTACGAAACCCGCGACGAGCGGCCTGCGGTGGATCTGAACAGCGACGGGGTGCCTACGGATGACGGGGCACCCCGGAATACCACCGCATTCGGCCGTTTTGACGGCGACCGTCAGCTGTTGCTGGACAACCAGATGTACCGGGGCGAGGTGGGTTACCACGTGCTGACGCCTTTCCGGATCGAAGGCGTCGACCGGGTGGTGCTGGTGGACCGCGGCTGGGTGCCGGCGGGTGACAGCAGGGCGGAACTCCCTGGCGTTGCAGTAGATGATTCGTCCAGGTCCGTGTCCGGATTTCTCGATCAGGGGCCGCCGAGCGGCCTGCGTCTGGGTGGTATGGCGGATGGTGAAACAGGTTGGCCGTTACGCATCCAGTACCTGGATTACGACGCATTGGAGGAACGTCTGGGCGAGGCACTGATGCCGCACGTCCTGCGGCTGGATCCCGACGCGCCGGATGGTTTCGTTCGGGACTGGGGACCGGCGTTCCGGGAAGGGTACGGTCCGGAACGCAATCTCGGCTACGCGGTTCAATGGTTTGGGCTCGCTGCCGCCCTGGCGGTGATTTTCCTGATAGTCAATACACGACGGGTGGGTTCCCATGACAACGGATGACAAGGCACAGATGTGGCGCGGCAGGCGTGCATTGCTGTTGCTGCTGGCGGTCTTTCTGCTGCCTGCAGCGATTGCCTGGACCCTGTTCTTTAGCGGTTGGCGGCCGCCGGCGACCTCGAATCACGGTGAACTGCTGGATCCGCCGGTGCGGGTGGAGTCGCCGGCCCTGACCGCCGTTGCCGGCGGTAACGGGGTGCCTGATTTCCGCGGCCAGTGGACCATTCTGATGGCGGTCGAAGGCCCCTGTGAAGCGGCCTGCCGCGACCGGTTGCAGGAGACGCGGCAGATCCGCCGGGCGCTGGCTCAGAATGCCGACCGGGCCCAGCGGGTACTGGTGCTGGACGCGGCCGAGCACGCGCCGTCGGAGGCGTTTCTGCAACGCCACCAGGACCTTCATGTGGTTGCCGGTGAGACGCAGTGGGCGCGGCCGGACAACGCCCCCGACGTGGCCCTGAGCCTCATCGACAGCCGTGGATACCGGATGATGGAGTACGGCGAGCCGTTTGTCCCGTCCGGCATGCTTGATGACATGAAGCACCTGCTCCGTCTCGCGAACGTCGATATCGAACGCCTTGACGGCCTATCCGACCAGGACTGACTCATGGGAAATATCAAGTTCTTCCGTTTCTGCCTCTCTGCGACCGCGCTGACCCTCGTGGTGGTGCTTCTGGGCGCTTGGGTGCGGCTGGAGGACGCCGGACTGGGCTGCCCCGACTGGCCGGGCTGCTATGGCATGCTGCTGGGGGTGCCGCAGACTGAAGAGGCCATCGAAAGCGCCAACCTGGCGTACCCCGAGCGGCCCGTCCATGTGGGCAAGGCGTGGAAGGAGATGATCCACCGTTATGCGGCCGGAATCCTCGGGCTGCTGGTGTTTGCCATCGCCGTCATCGCCGTCCGGAACCGCCGTGACCCGCAGCAGCCGTTGGCCGTGCCGATGATCCTGGCGGTATTGATCATTGCGCAATCGATCCTTGGCATGTGGACGGTGACCTGGCAGCTCAAGCCGCTGGTGGTCACCATGCACCTTCTGGGGGGAATGACGACGCTGGGGATACTGTGGTGGCTGACCCTGCGCACCGGGCGGCTGATTCCGGTGATGGCCGGCAACTCCGCCCGAAGGCTTCGCCCCTGGGTGCTTGCTGTCCTGGCGGTCGTCGTTGGCCAGATTGCGCTGGGAGGCTGGGTCAGCACCAACTATGCGGCGCTTGCATGCACGGACTTTCCTCGCTGTGGCGGGCAGTGGTGGCCGGACGCCAACTACAGCGACGCCTTCGTTCTGTGGAAGGGGCTTGGCGTTGATTACGAGTTCGGGGTGCTGGACCACCCGGCACGGGTCGCCGTGCATTTCGTCCACCGGATCGGCGCCGTGATCACCGCAATCGCCGTAATCGGCCTGGCGGTTGCCGTGTGGCGGGCCACTGTCGCCGCCGCGCCTCGCGCCATCGCGGCCGCGAGTGTCGTGCTGCTGGCGGTGCAGTGGGCGCTCGGCATTACCAACGTGCTGGCCAGCCTGCCGTTGTCCGTCGCCGTGGCTCATAACGGCGGCGCCGCACTTCTGCTGTTGAGCATGCTGACCCTTTACCATACCCTTCAACCCTTGCCCACGTCCGCACCGCCCCGTCAGGGGAGCGCGGAGTGGCATTGACGACGACGGGACGGGGTGGCGCCGCGCGCGACGGTATGGCGGAACTCACACGACATTGGGGAGACTACTACGCCCTTTGCAAACCAAAGGTCGTGGCGCTGCTGGTGTTTACCGCCATCGTTGGCATGGTGCTCGCCGCGCCTCCTGCGGAAGTCCCCTGGGATGCTCTGATCTTCGGCAGCATCGGGATCGGCCTGAGCAGTGCATCAGCGGCCGCCATCAACCAGGTCGTCGACGAAAAGGCGGATGCCGCCATGGCGCGCACCCGCGGCCGGCCCCTGCCCCAGGGGGCGATGCCCACGGGGCGGGCCATTGCATTCGCCACGGGGCTGGGCGTCGTCGGCCTCGGCACGCTGTACTGGCTGGTCAACCCCATGACGACTCTGCTGACGGCGCTGTCGCTCATGGGGTACGCGTTCGTCTACACGCTTTTCCTCAAGCGTGCCACGCCCCAGAACATCGTCATCGGCGGCGCCGCCGGTGCCGCACCTCCGGTGCTGGGTTGGGTGGCGGTTACCGGCACCATCGACCCGCATGCGCTGCTGCTGTTTCTGATCATCTTCATCTGGACCCCGCCACACTTCTGGGCGCTGGCCATCCACCGTCGCGAGGACTATGCCAAGGTCGACATCCCGATGCTGCCCGTGACCCACGGTGTGCGGTTCACAGAGGTGCAGATCCTGCTCTACACGGTGCTGCTGGTGGCGGCCAGCCTCTTGCCGTTCGCCATGGAAATGAGCGGCCTGCTGTACCTGGTCGGCGTAATGGCCCTCAACGCGGGGTTTCTCTACTACGCCGTCGCCATGTGGGTGTCCGATGACGACACGCTGCCCATGCGTGCGTTCACCTATTCGATCACGTATCTCATGGGGCTGTTCGGCCTGCTCCTGCTTGACCACTACCTGCCGTTGCTTGCGCGCGTGCTGCCCGCCTGAGTCACCGGCGGGCCGCGGTGTCATTGCGGTTCACACTCCCCCGGCAGGCATGTCTACAATGGTGACCATGGATGATCGTCCATCGGAACCTGCACAGAAGGAAGGGGAGCATTCATGAAGCTGACAAGCCACAGTCTGACGGAAGGACAGCCCGTTCCCGAGCGGAATGCGTTCGGGGTGCCCGACCCCCAGACGCACATGCGTTTCGGAAACAATTACAGCCCCCATCTGGCCTGGTCCGGCGTGCCGGAGGGCACGCGCTCCCTGGTCCTGCTCTGCCATGATCCGGACGTCCCGAGCGAAGCCGACGACGTCAACAAGGAAGACCGGGAAGTGCCGGCCGATCTGCCACGGGTCGACTTCTTCCACTGGGTGCTGGTGGACATTCCGCCCACGACCCTGGAGCTGGAGGAAGGCGCGTTCTCCCGCGAGGTGACGCCGACGGGCAAGAGTGGTCCTGAAGCTCCTGACGGCTTACGTCACGGCCTGAACGACTTCACCAATTTTCTTGCCGGCAATCCGGACATGGCGGGGGAGTACTTCGGCTACGATGGCCCCTGTCCGCCATGGAACGATGCGCTGCTCCATCATTACGTCTTCACCCTCTACGCGACGGATCTGGAGCGCTGCCCGGTGGACGGCAAGTTTACGGGGCAGGATGTCCGGCAGGCCCTCAGTGGCCACGTGCTGGACCGTGCCGCCATCACCGGCACGTACACCCTGAATCCGAAGGTTAAAGGGTAGTCGGCGCCGGTTTACTGCGTCCGTGAACTGAAGAGGGCGGACCCGCTTGCGGGTCCGCCCTCTTCTTGATGCTGGTGCCGGTGCGCCCCGGGAGTCGCGTCAGGAGCTGCCGTACCGCTTGAAGATCAGCGAGCTATTAGTCCCGCCGAAGCCGAAGCTGTTGGACATCACGGCCTGCAGGCCGGCGTTGTCCACCCGTTCGCGCACCACCGGCGCGCCCTCGGCTTCGGGGTCGAGCGTATCGATGTTCGCCGAGGCCGCAATGAAGTCGTCACGCATCATCAGCAAGCTGTAGATGGCCTCCTGCGCACCGGCAGCGCCGAGGGAATGCCCCGTGAGCGACTTCGTGGAGCTGATCTTCGGCATGGCATCACCGAAGGCATCGCGCACCGCTCCAAGCTCCGTGATATCGCCGGCAGGCGTACTGGTGCCGTGGGCATTGATGTAATCCACTGCACCCTCGTGGGTGGCGAGCGCCTGCTGCATGCAGCGGGTGGCCCCTTCCCCGGACGGAGCGACCATGTCGTAGCCGTCGGAGGTGGCACCGTACCCGGTGAGCTCGGCATAGATGGTCGCGCCCCGCGCCAGGGCGTGCTCCAGCTCTTCCACCACCAGCATGCCACCGCCGCCCGCGATGACGAATCCGTCGCGGTCAGCGTCGTAGGCGCGCGAGGCGGTCTCCGGCGTATCATTCCGCTTGGATGACAGCGCGCCCATGGCGTCGAAGAGCATGGTCATGCTCCAGTGCTCTTCCTCGCCGCCACCGGCGAAAACGATGTCCTGCTTGCCGAGCTGGATCTGTTCCATGGCAGTGCCGATGCAGTGGGCGCTGGTTGCGCAGGCCGAAGTGATGGAGTAATTCAGCCCCTTGATCCGGAACGGGGTCGCCAGGCAGGCGGATACGGTGCTGCCCATGACCTTGGGAACCATGTAGGGGCCGACGCGCTTCACACCGCGCTCACGCAGGATGTCGGTGGCCTTGACCACGTTCTCGGTGGACCCGCCTCCCGAACCGGCCACCAGGCCCGTGCGCGGGTTGGAGACCTGGTCCGGAGACAGTCCGGCGTCCTCAATGGCCTGCTGCATGGCCACGTAGGCGTAGCCAGCGGCGTCACCCATGAAACGGCGTGCCTTGCGGTCGACGTGCTCCTCCAGGTCCAGATCGACGACCCCGGCGACGCGGCTGCGCAAGCCCATCTCCTCGTAGGCGTCCCGGTAACGGATACCGGATCGGCCCTCCCGGAGGCTCGCCGTGACGGATTCCTTGTCGTTCCCCAGGCAGGAGACAATGCCAAGACCTGTAATTACCACACGTTTCATACTGATTTGCTCCTCGCTACGCCCAGGCCGCGAGCGTGCTCGCAGAGTGCACGGGATGAGACGTCTGAGGGTGCCCTGCTCTCGCGATCCCGCACCGCGGTGCCGGCATCCACTGACAGGACCGCCACATGATGTCAGCCTTCCATCGCCTCCGGCGACTGGAACAGCCCCACGCGGAGGTCGGTGGCACTATAGATGGGCTTGTTGTCCACCAGCATCTCGGCGTCCGCGATGCCCATGGTGAGTTTGCGCATGATGACCCGTTTCATGTCGATCTTATAGGTCACAAGCTTGGCGTCAGGCAACACCTGACCGAAAAACTTCACTTCCCCGGACCCCAGCGCACGGCCGCGGCCAAGCCCGCCTTTCCAGCCGAGGAAAAACCCCACCAGTTGCCACATGGCATCCAGGCCGAGACAGCCGGGCATGACCGGATCGTCCTGAAAATGGCAGTCGAAGAACCACAGGCCCGGGTGGATATCCAGCTCGGCGTGGATGTGGCCCTTACCGTAAGCCCCGGAGGTGTCGTCGATGTGAACGATGCGATCCAGCATCAGCATGTTGGGCTTGGGCAGTTGCGGGTTGCCCGGGCCGAACAGGCGCCCTTCCGCGCAGCGGATGAGGTCGTCGTAGGCGAAACTGGAATCGTTCTTCAGGTAATGCGGATTCGTTGCCATTTGGTCCTCGGATGGCGCACACGGAGTCCGCCCGCGCCGTATTCGTGGATAAAGGCAAAGTGTAAGGGATACGCCAGACGGGATCGAGTACTGATCGACAGTCTGGCATCTCCGGCGCCTATCCAAAAAAAACCCCGTGAAGAACACGGGGCAAGCGTGGAGGGCAACCACTTGAAAACATCTGACTCATCGGCCAGCGGCCGATTCCGGCATTACTGACGGTCCTCGATCATGCCGACGACCTCCTCGCGCATCTCCGGGTCGCGCTCCAGCGCCGCTGCGACCGCGGAGTACTCTTGCACTTCAAGACCACTCTCCTGGATCGCTTCGACCATTTCGTCATTGGCCTCCTGCTGGAGCTGCTGCGCGTCTTCGGTCTGCTCGGCGCCCTGAAGCCGTTCCGAGTACTCACGATGAATCTCGCCGACTTCCACATAGGCGTCCGCGAACCGTTCAAGGGTCTCGTCGTCGAAATCCTGCTGCTCGGCCATGCCGTCAGGCTCCTGCTCGTAGGTCTCTGCCTGAGCGTCGTCGCCGTCCATTGCAAGGGCGGACATGGCCGGCATGAGCAACAGGCCGGACATCAGCGGGATCATAAACCGAATGCTGTTACGCTTTTTCATCACTTTGAACCTCGAACGATTGAACTGACTTGTGGCCCAACTGATGCAGGCGTCGTGCCAGGAGGGTGGTTCACCCAGGGAGGCGGCGCTGCATCGCCTGTCAGGCCGCGTCATGAGCGCCGGGCTGGCCGGGGACCCGGCGGATTCCTGCAGGCCATCTTGCGACCCCTCATCGTGACACATAGTGTATACATATGACACATGCGACAAAGTTGAGCCGCGCCATCACGCGCCTTCACAGCCTCTGGAATCATGGCTACAGCCTGCGCTGGGCATTGATCCTGCGCGTCCTTCTGCCGCTGCTGATCGCCATGAGCCTGGTCACTGTCGTCGGTCTGCGCACTATGGAGCAGGCCATCGAAACGCGGATGAAGGAAGACGTGGAGCTGGTGGCCCGGGCCATTCGCCTGCCCATCAGCGACAGCCTGGAGAAGGGAGAGGACGCCAGCGTCCGTCAGGCGCTCGAATCGGTATTCCGTATCGGGCGGGTGTACGGCGCGTACGTGTACGACGAGCAGGGTGACCTGGTTGCGGCAGTGGGCGCAGTCAACCCGACGCCGGAGAGCCGTGAGCTGGCTGAGCGCGCGGCGGACGGTGAACGCAGCGGCGATTACGAGCAGATCCAGGGCCAGGAGGTCTACTCTTACTTCGAGCCACTGACGGACAGCAGTGGCCGGATCAGTGGGCTGCTGCAGGTGACCCGACGCGGCAGCGACTTTCGTGACGACATTGGCCGCATGCGGCTGCAGGCGTTCGCCTTCATGGGGGCTGCGGGGCTGGCGATCAGCCTGCTGTTGCTGGTTGGTCACCGCGGCGCCATAGGCAGGCATCTTGCAAGTCTTGCCGGCAGCATGTCGCGGATCGAGGCGGGCGAGCGGGAGCATCGGGCGTCGGCGGAAGGTCCCAAGGAAGTCCGCTCCCTGAGTACGGCATTCAACACCATGCTTAACAGCATGGAAGAGGCGGAACAGGAGATCGCCCGGCGGCGCTCCGAGCAGACGCGGCTGGAAGACGAGCTCCGTCACGCCGAGAAGCTGGCGGCGATAGGCCGTCTGGCCGCCGGCGTGGCCCACGAGCTGGGGACGCCGTTGAGCGTTATCGATGGCAAGGCACAACGGGCGCTGCGCCACGCCGACGCCGATTCACGCCAGGAGCGCTCGCTGGAGCAGATCCGTGCCGAGGTGACGCGCATGGAGCACATCGTGCGGCAGCTGCTGGAATTCGCCCGTACGTCCAGTCGGCAGTTCCGCTGGAGCCGGCTCGGTGACCTGGTGGGCGCCTCGCTTGCCTCCCTGGAGGACCGCCTGCGCGAGCACGGGGCAGCGGTCGTGGTGCGGGGCGAAACCCCGGGGCCGGAACTGTATGTGGATCCCGTGCGTATTGAACAGGTGCTGGTGAACCTCATGCGCAATGCCCTGCAGGCCGGTGCCAGACAGATCACCGTCGACTGGGACAACGCCGATCCGGTGACGCTCACCATCGACGACAATGGCCCGGGCATTCCCGAGGAGATACGGCCACGCCTGTTCGAGCCCTTTTTCACGACCAAGGCTGTGGGTGACGGGACCGGGCTGGGGCTGGCCGTCGTCCACGGCATCATCACGGAACATGGCGGCACCATCGCGGTGGGCGTCAGCCCCGACGAGGGCGCCCGGTTCACCCTGACGCTCTCCCGCGAGGCGCGGCCAGAGAGCGAACAGATCAAAGGAAGCGACCATGAGTAACAAGGCGGCGAAACAGGCGGAGCAGATCCTGCTGGTGGAAGACGACCCGGGTCTGCGCGAACTTCTGCGGGACGAACTGGAAGATGCCGGCATGGAGGTGGACGCCGTGGACTCGGCGGAGCGGGCGCTCAAGCAGCTCCAGCACGCCAGCCCCGACGTGGTCATCAGTGACCTGCGGTTGCCGGGCATGGACGGCATGGCGCTGCTGCAGGAGGTGCGTAATCTGCACGCCCGCCCGGCGTTTCTGATCATCACCGCGTTCGGCACCATTTCCCAGGCTGTCGAAGCACTCAAGCATGGCGCCGACGAGTTCCTGACCAAACCGCTGGACCTGGAGCATTTCATGCTCTCGGTGAACCGCCTGCTGGAGACTCGGCGACTGCGCGGCGAAGTACAGCGGTTCCGGGAGCTGATCGAGCAGGACAGCTTTCATGGCATGATCGGGCGTGGCCGTGTCATGCAGGTCATGTTCGACCAGATTCGCCAGCTCGCCCGCGCCGCTGGCCCGGTGCTTGTGGCCGGTGAGAGCGGGACCGGCAAAGAGCTCGTCGCCCGCGCCATCCACGCCGAAAGCAGCCGCGCGGGTGCGGCCTTCCAGGCGGTGAACTGCGCCGGTGTGCCGGCGGAGTTGCTGGAGAGCGAGTTCTTCGGCCACGAGGCCGGTGCGTTCACCGGCGCATCCCGGGCCCACAAGGGCCTGTTCGATCAGGCCGATGGCGGCACCCTGTTCCTGGACGAGATGGGCGAGATGCCCATGGCACTGCAGGCCAAGCTGCTGCGGGTGCTGCAGGACGGCGTGATCCGCCCGGTGGGCGCCAACAAGGAGCACACCGTGGACGTGCGCATCGTCGCTGCCACCAATCGCAACCTGGAAGAGCTGATCGAGTCGGGAGACTTTCGCGAGGACCTGTTCTACCGGCTGGAGACGTTTACCCTGCGCGTGCCACCTCTGCGCGAGCGGGAGGACGACATGGAACTGCTCGCCGCCCGCTTCCTGGAGCGTTTCGCGGTTCAGCTGGAGAAGGACGTCCAGGGCTTTACGCCGGCGGCCATGAACTGCCTGAAGCAGTACGGCTTCCCCGGTAACGTGCGTGAGCTGGAGAACGCCATCGAGCGGGCGGTGACGTTCTGTCACGGCAACCAGGTGGACGTGGAGCACCTGCCCAGCCGCATGCAGGATCAGCAGCGGCCGCAGGTGGACAAGGCTGGTCTGGACACCGCCATGGAGCAGTTTCTCGACGGCCCCATCCTGCCCACGCTGGACGAACTCGAGCGTCGCTACATCACCTACGTGCTGGAGCAGGTGGGGGGCAACAAGCGGCGCGCCGCGGCCCTGCTGAACGTGAGCCGGCGCACCCTGTACCGGCGGCTGGACGAAGAGAGCGACCAGCGCATCAACGGCTGAGCACGCCTGTTGGTCAGTCCCGCGTCCACACCAGGGTGCGGTTGTTTGCGGGCATGGCGACGTCCTCGGTCAGCCGGAGCCTGTGGCGCCCGGCAAGCGGCAGCAGGTCGTCCATGTCGCGGATGCCGCTCTGCGGATCCTGCTGCTGCAGCGTGACGTGGAAGCGGGCGTTGCTGGGCGCCGTGTGTTCGCCGCCATAGGCAAACGGACCGTACAACAGGAACCGGCCGCCCGGCCGCAACACCCGACCAACCCCCGCAAACAGCGCTTCCACCCCCGGCCACCCCATGATGTGGGCCGTATTGGCGGAGAAGACCGCGTCGAAGGCCCCGGTGATGCCGTCCGGCCAGGCGAGCACGTCCAGCGACTCCGGCGTTGCGACATTGGCCACTCCGGCCTGCCGTATACGGGCGGTCGCCCCTTCCAGGGTGCCGGGCCGGTCCGTGGGCAGCCAGCGCAGCCCCGGCAGGGCCTGCGCGAAGAAGACCACATGCTGTGCCGTCCCCGTCCCGATCTCAAGCACATGGCCGGATGCCGGCATCCAGGTGCGCAGGACTTCCAGAATGGGCCCCTTGTTGTTCTCGCACGCTTGGGACCAGGGCAGGGTGTCTGTCTTCATCATTGCGGTTCCGGCTCCTGGTGAATCCAGTCGACGATGTGGTCTTCCAGCTCGGTGTCGGCGACATCCTGCTCCCGTGCCATGCGTCCGCGCACGGAGACCCCGGCGTGGTGCACCGTGTTCCGGTCACCCGAGACCAGGTGGTGCCACCAGGCGAGGCCGCGGCCCTCGGCCACCCGCCGGTAGGCACAGCTCGCCGGTAGCCACGGTGCCGTTCGCGCCAGCTCCGGGGTCATTTGCAGGCAATCGGGTACGAACGCCCGGCGCCTAGGGTAATCGGAGCACAGGCAGGAGTGGCAGTCCAGCAGGCGGCAGGCGATGTCGGTGGAGAAGATCTCGCCGGTGTCCTCGTCCTCGAGCTTGTGGGCGCAGCAGCGCCCGCAGCCGTCGCAAAGCGACTCCCACTCGTCGGCGGTCATCTCCTCCAGATGCTTGCGTTCCCAGAACGGCCGCGTTTGCTGACTCATCATCGACCTATGCGTTCATCACCATAATGGCGCCATTCAGTGCCACCGCATAAGTGACCCACACCAGGTACGGCAGCAGCAGGGCGCCAGCCACGGGGCGGATGCGCCAGAACGCAATCACGGTGGCCACCAGCGCCGTCCACAACAGCAGGATGTCGATGAACGCCGGCAGAATCGCATGCTGGCCAAAGAACAGCCACGACCAAAGGCCGTTCAGTCCGAGCTGCACCACGAACAGCACGAGCGCGGCACTGCTGCCACTGGCGCTGTGGCGGGCCTCCCAGATCATCCAGGCGGCGATGCCCATGACCGTGTAGAGCACCGTCCACACCGGGGCGAACAGCCAATCCGGCGGCGTCCAGGCCGGCTTCTCCAGTTGCGCATACCAGGTGCCCGGGTCCGTCACGGTGGCGGCCAGGGTGGCAACCAGGAAACACAGGGACAGCCATGCGAGCAGGGCGATCAGAGACATGCGGTTCATGGGCGGGCGTTGGCCTCCCTCGTTGGTGTCGCTGTAGGCGCGGTGTCGTCGGGGCGTTATAATCCCGCGTCACCAGCGGTTCCCTCAATACCGTGCCATTTGTTAACCCTTGGGCCGAACCATGAGCAAGCTTCCGGAAGCGGTGGCTCAGCGCCGCACGTTCGCTATCATTTCTCACCCGGACGCCGGCAAGACGACGGTGACGGAGAAGCTGCTGCTGTTCGGTGGCGCCATCCAGGTAGCCGGCACCGTCAAGGGCCGCAAGGCGGATGCCCACGCCACCTCCGACTGGATGCAGATGGAGCAGGAACGGGGCATCTCCGTGACCTCGTCGGTGATGCAGTTCCCCTACCGCGACGCCACCATCAACCTGCTCGACACCCCGGGTCACGCCGACTTCTCCGAAGACACCTACCGCGTGCTCACCGCGGTGGACTCCGCCCTCATGGTGATCGACGCCGCCAAGGGTGTCGAAGAGCGGACCATCAAGCTGATGGACGTATGCCGTCTGCGCGATACCCCCATCATGACCTTCGTCAACAAACTTGACCGCGAAGGCCGCGATCCCATGGAGCTGCTCGACGAGGTCGAGGACGTGTTGAAGATCCGCTGCGCGCCGGTGACCTGGCCTATTGGCATGGGCAAGGCGTTTCGGGGAGTCTATCACCTCTACAATGAATCGATTCACCTCTTCAGTCCCACCCACGGCGGGCGAATCCAGGAGGGGGAGGTGATCCAGGGGCTGGACAATCCGCGCCTGGATGAGCTTTTCGGCGACGAGGCCGATGCGCTCCGGGAGGAAATCGAGCTCATTCGCGGGGCCAGCAACGCCTTTGACAAGGCCGCGTTCCTGCGCGGCGAGCTGACGCCGGTGTTCTTCGGTTCGGCGATCAACAACTTCGGCATCCGCGAGTTCCTGGACGACTTCATCAGCTATGCGCCGGAGCCGCAGCCGCGGGACGCCCGGGAGCGCGAGGTGACCCCGGACGAGGACAAACTCACCGGTTTCGTATTCAAGATCCAGGCGAACATGGACCCGAATCACCGTGATCGCGTGGCCTTCATGCGAGTGTGTTCCGGGCGGTTCCAGGCCGGCATGAAGCTGCGCCACGTGCGTATCGGCAAGGACATCAAGGTGCCATCCGCCATCACGTTCATGGCGGGTGACCGGGAACAGGCTCAGGACGCCCTGCCGGGCGACATCATCGGCCTGCACAATCACGGCACCATCCAGATCGGCGACACGTTCACCCAGGGCGAGACGCTCAAGTTCACGGGCATCCCGAACTTCGCCCCGGAGCTCTTCCGGCGTGTGGTACTCAAGGACCCCATGCGCATGAAGGCGCTGCAGAAGGGCGTCGAGCAGCTCTGTGAAGAGGGCGCCTCGCAGCTGTTCCGGCCACTGAACACCAACGAACTGATCGTTGGCGCCGTGGGGGTGCTGCAGTTCGACGTGGTGGCCCACCGACTCAAGGCCGAGTACGGCGTGGATGCCGTGTTCGAGCCGGTGAACGTCAACACCGCCCGCTGGGTACGGTGTGACGATCCCGGCATGCTGGCGGAGTTTCGCCGCAAGGCCGCCGATAATCTTGCCGAGGACGTGGCCGGAAACCTGACCTATCTGGCGCCGACGCGCGTGAATCTGGAACTCACCCAGGAGCGCTGGCCGGATGTCGCCTTCGACGCCACCCGCGAGCACTGAGGCCCGCCCCCGCGGGGGCGGGCTACGCCGAAATCAGCTGCTCGAAGATTCGGAACCCGGCGATGTAGGTGCCCGCTGCCGAACCGAACGTTGCCAGCAGGAAGACCAGCAGCGTCCGCGAGACGCGGTTCCGCCACCAGCCCTTGAGCGCCGAGACGTCATGGCGCAGGGTGGCGAAATCACCCACTGTCGGTTTGCGCAGGGTCATCTCGATGCCGGCGGCGACAAAGCCGGCGCCGATGGTGGGGTTCAGTGACGTCAGTGGAGCCGCGAAGAAGGTGCCGAGAATGGTCAGCGGATGCGCCCAGGCGATTGCGGTCGCCGCCGCGGAGAGGACCCCGTTGATCAGAAACCACTCGCCCACCAGCTGTGCGCCGAGCTGCGGATTGCGGCTGAAGCCGATGGCGAACCCGGAGAGAATCAGCACCACCACGACCCAGGGTATCGCCTTGGGCCAGCGGGTCTTGCGCGGCACGGTGTCAAGGATCTCCCGCTCCCGGGTCGGGTCTGCCGGTGGCGGTGACTCCAGGTGGTTGGCCAGCCCCTTCAGGTGGCCGGCGCCGATGACCACCAGCACGTTGCGGTATTGCCCCTCGTGGTTCTCCTCCCGCAGTCGCAGCGCCATGTAGCTGTCGCGCTCCGCGATCAAGGGGCGGTAGAGGCGCTCCGAGCGTTCGGCGAACTCCGCGAACGTCGATTCCAGTACGTCGCCTTCCTTGAGACGCTCGATCTCCTCGGCGCTGATATTCTGACGGGAAACCAGGCTGGCCATGAGGCCCGAGAGGAGGCCGAAGCGCTGCCACCACGGCACGCTGTGATAGACGCGGCGCAACGTCGTGCCGATGTCCCGGTCCACCAGCATGATCGGGATTCCGGCCGCTTTTGCCTCCTCGATGGCGGCGCGCATCTCCGCCCCGGGCTGGATGCCGGACTGCTCGGCGATGCGCTGCTGGTAGGCTCCCAGGGCAAGACTGGCCGCAACCATGCCGGCCTTGCCTTCGCGGATGACCTGGAACAGGTCCATCTGCGCCATGCTGTTCGGATTGGCCAGGCTCTGGTAGCGGGTCTGGCACAGTTCGATGGCCACCGCGTCGAAGTCGCCCGAGCGGATCAGTTCGGCGACCTCGTCGGCGCTGGCCTGGGAGACGTGGGCCGTCCCCAGAAGCGTGTACTGGCTGTCTCCTGTGGTGACCTCCCGGCGCGGGCCGCCGGATTCGGTTGCTGCGGTCATGATGGCCCCTTGTGTCGTGGAGCGCTGATTATCCACGAAGGGTGCACCGGGACCAAGGGAGTCGCCGTTGTGCGACAGGGGCTACACGGGAGTGTACGCTGCCGTGGAACCGGTATCAGGAGATGAGCATGCTCGAACGCTTCCGCCGCTGGCGCCGGGGGCGCATCCTGCAGAGCGCGGGCATTGAGCTGGCGCTGTGGACAGACCTCATGGACGCGCTGCCGGTATTCTCCGGGCTTGATCGTGCCGAGCGCGAGCGCCTGCGGGAGCACGCATCGCTGTTTCTCCACCAGAAGGATGTGATGCCGCTGAACGGGCTGGAGCTGGATCAGCCCATGCGTGCCGGGCTGGCCGCCCTGGCCTGCCTGCCGGTGCTCAACCTCGGCCTGCAGGTGTACCGCGGTTGGCGCACCGTGCTGGTCTACCCCGCCGGCTTCATCGCGCGCCACAGTTACACCGATGAACACGGCCTTGCGCACGAGGAGGCGAGCCCGCTTGCTGGGGAAGCCTGGGAGGGGGGGCCCGTGGTGCTCTCGTGGGATGACGTAGAGCGATCCCTGGAGTTGGACGGCTACAATGTCGTGATTCATGAATTCTGCCACAAGCTGGACATGAGCAACGGCGACGCCAACGGCATGCCGCCCCTGCCGGCGGGCATGTCCCCGCGGGACTGGGCGGCGGCTTTTACCGAAGCCTACGAGGCACTGTGCGCGGCCGTGGAAGCCGGGCAGGAGACGGTTCTGGATCCCTACGCGGCAGAAGCCCCGGGCGAATTCTTTGCCGTGGCGTGTGAGTCGTTCTTCGAGCGTCCGGTGGCGTTGCGGGAGGCGATGCCCGCCGTTTACCGCCAGCTCAGCCGCTATTTCCGGCAGGATCCCTGTGCCCGGTTGCCGGGCGATGGCGGCTGAAGCGCCGGCGCGGGCGGGGATGCGCGGTCAGTTGTCGTTGCCGTTGTTGGCGTCGTCACCGGCGTCATCGTCCGTGCTTTCTTCGGCGGCGTCCGCCTCGGAGCAGGCGGGGTCGCGGGTGTGTTTGGGCCCCGAGTCCACCAGTACGTGCTCCGCCATGAAACTGCGGCCGATGAGCATCTCGTAGCTCAGTCCGTCTCGGTCGGCGAGGTTTACCTCCACCTCTCGCTGGATGTCTCCCAGGCAGACGTTCATCTTGACCACGTAGCGCTCACTGGTGCCGGATGCGCTGCGAATGCGCGCCATGCGCTCCACCGGCCGCTCGATGGTATGTTCTACATCATCGGCGCTGGTGATCGTGAAACGGACCCAGTCCTCTCCGTCCTTTTCGAACGCCTCCGGGTCTGGGGCGTTGATGGACGAATTGTCCGCACCGGTGTCGAGCTTGGCTTCGACGGTGACATCACCCTCCAGCAGTTTGACGCGCTCGATCCAGCCGAAAATAGTCTTGGCATGGACCGATGAGACGGCCAAAGTAAGCAGGGACAACGCGACCAATGCGGAGCGAAGCGAAGGGATTTGCGGCATGAAAGGCACTCCAGCTGACCGACCTGAACGTCGCGTGTGGAAGTCTTGCAAGACCAGGCGTTCAGGTCAACTTGTCGCCGCCCTGGTGGTGGTTGCGCTTCAGGGCTGTCTCTCCACCCAGAGCGATCGTGAACCGGCGGCGGTGGAGGTCCTGGGACAGGGTAATCGATGTGGTGATCTCGAAACCGGTGCGCGCTGGATCGAGCCCGGCGCGCTGGAGGGCCTCGACCTCGAGCACAAGGCTGATCGGGCATTGCTGCTGATCAGTCAGGGTGAGCGGCCCACGGGGGGGTACGGTGTCAATCTCGACGAGACCACCGTTGATGGGGATACGGTCATTGTCTACCTGCGTCTGCAGGCGCCGGGCGATGATGAACTGGTTACCCAGGCGCTTACGCGTCCGTGCTTGGTGCTGGGTATACCGCGTGACGCCGCAGTTGTTGAGCTGCGCCAGCGCGAGGGCGGCGTGCTTGCTTCGCTGGAGGTTCCGGAGCGTGACGAGTGAACAGGCGGGCGGCTGTTGTCGGGCCGGCCGGAATCGCCCAGGGCGGTTTGCCCCGACATCACATAAGGAGGTGCCTTTGCATTCCATGACCCTGAAACCGTCCTTAACCCTCGTGCTGCTGTTGTTGCCGGTGTCTCACCTCGGTGCCGAGATCGTGCAGGCCGAGCCGGCGGCGCCCCGCCAGCAGGTGCTGGACATCCAGGAGCTTGGCGGTGATGAGGCCGTGAGCACCCACGCGGATGATGTGTCGGCGCTGACCCTGACCCTGTACCAGCGCGGTATCGCGCAAATTGCCGAGCGGCGGGAGTTCGGAATGCAGCGCGGGCGGGTTGTGCTCGACTGGCACGACGTCCCGGCGACCATGCAGCCCCAGACACTGCAGGTGATCGGTGAGGGTGGCGTCGATGTGCACGAGGTGCGTTTGCATGACCGCGTGCTCTCCCGGGATGCCGTGCTGGAGGCCGCGGTCGGGGAGACAGTGCGGCTGATCCATGACGACGGCGAGACCCGGGGCGGACGGCTGCTGACCGCCAGCGGTGGGACGCCGGTGGTGGAGCTTGACGACGGGGTTGAGCTGCTCGACGAGGGCAACCCCTGGCGGATCGTCCTGGACGCCCTGCCCTCCGGCCTGGCCGAGGCGCCGGTCCTGCAACTCGATCTGTCGTCGGACATGCCGGGGCGTCAGTGGCTGGATCTCGGTTATCTGGCCGACGGCCTGACCTGGCGCCTGGACTACGTGCTGACCATCGCGCCCGAGGCCGACACCATGGCCCTCCACGCCTGGGCGACGCTGCGTAATGACACCGATGTGGATTTTCGGGGCGCAGACGTCCACCTGGTGGCGGGCGCGTCCGACGTGCAGCGGCCGCGGCTCGAGACCCTGGCAACGCGGGCCGCCGGTGACGCCATCGGTGACGATGCGGAAGCGGTTGCCGACCAGCAGCGCTTCCGGCTGGAGGGCCCGGTGACACTGAAGGCCGACGATCGCCGCCAGCTCCGGTTTCTGCAGGTGGACAGCGTTCCGGTGGAGCGCGAGTACCGTGTGCGCAGTAGTGTGCCGCTCGGTGCTCAGGGGCGGACGCAGCGTCGGCCGGTGGCCATTCACATGGCGTTCGAAAACCGGGAGCCGGCTCTGGGACGGCCGCTGCCCGCTGGCACGGTTCGCGTCTATCAGCGCGACGATGATGGCAACGCCGTGTACGCTGGTGATGAGTCACTGGGCCCGACGCCGGAGGGGGAGCGCGCGGAGCTGCGGCCCGGCACCGCCTTCGATCTCACCGCCGAGCGACGCCAGACCGACTACCGCCGCCTGGATGGGAGCACGGAGGAGCAGGCCTGGCGGGTCACGCTGCGCAATGCCAGCGATAGCGAGCGGCGCATCATTGTCGAGGAGACCCTGCCTGGCGAGTGGACCATGCTGCATGAGTCGGCGGGGCATTATCGGCCGGATGCGGGGCAGGCGCGGTGGGAGCTGGACGTGCCCGCGGAAGAAGAGGCGGTGCTGGAGTACCGGGTCGAGATTCGGCGCTGACGCTCGCCGGGTTTCAGCCGCTGGCGGCGAGCACCACCATGGAGGTCTGGTCGTCCCACTGGGCAATGAGGTCGGCCGTTTCCGGCCCCCTCAACGGCACGCTGAAGAGAAAGCCCTGCATGTGGTGACACTGCATGTTGCGCAGCGAGCGGAGCTGATCCCCGGTTTCCACTCCCTCCGCAACGACCTGCAGGCCAAGCCCCTGCGCCATGGCGATGATGGTGTTCACCAGTGTGGTCTCGTCGGCGGGCTGGTGCAGGCCCTGGATGAAAGACTGATCGATCTTCAGCGTGTGGATGGGCAGCCGCTGCAGATAGCTCAGCGATGAGTAGCCGGTGCCGAAGTCGTCGATGGCGACGGTAATGCCGCGCCCGCTCAGGTCCCGCAGCTTCTCGATGACCGCGTCCAGGTTGCGCATCAGCACGTGTTCGGTGATTTCCAGCTCCAGTCGCTCCGGGGGGAAGCGGGTCTCCAGGAGCACGTCCAGAATACCGTCCACGAAGTCCGTCTGTTCCACGTGCATGCTGGAGAGGTTGACCGCCAGGCGCAGGTCGCTGTCCGGCCCCTGCCAGGACATGACTTCGAGGCAGGCCTCCCGCAGCATCCACAGGCTGATGGGGACGATGAGGCCCGTTTGCTCTGCGACGGGAATGAAATCCATGGGCGGGATGAGCCCGCGCTCCGGGTGCTGCCATCGCAGCAGCGCCTCGACGCCCGCGATCCGCCCCGACCGGACGTCCACCTGGGGCTGGTAGAGCACCTGCAGTTCGCTATTGCCCAGGGCCCGTCGCAGCCCCGTTTCCATGGTCAGGTAGTGATCGGCCTTGTTGCCCATATTGGGGTCGTAGAAGGCGTAGCGGGCGGCCTCCTGGGTCTTGGCGTGATACATGGCCGCATCCGCGTGTTTGATCAGGCCTTCCATGCTCTCGCCGTGCTCCGGGTAGACGGCGATGCCGATGCTGACGCCGAGATAGATTTCCTGATCGTCCAGCTCGAAGGGGGCCTCGAGCGCGGCGAAGCACTTCTCCGCCACGGTGGCGGCCGAGCTGCTCCGTTCCAGAGTCGGCAGCAGTACCGTGAACTCGTCGCCGCCCATGCGTGCCAGGGTATCCCCCTCGCGGAGACAGCCGCGCAGGCGCCGGGCAACCCGCTCCAGCAGGCGGTCGCCGAACGAGTGGCCAAGGCTGTCGTTGACCATCTTGAAGCGGTCGAGATCCAGGAACAGCACGGCCAGCGCGTCCCCCGAGCGTCGGGCCTGGGACAGGCTCTGGCGCAGCCGGTCCTGAAATAGCGCGCGGTTGGGCAACCCCGTGAGCATGTCGTGGTAGGCCTGGTGCCGGATGATGGCCTCGGCGTGCTTGCGCTCGGTAACGTCGCGGGCGACGCCGTAGGTGCCGAGAAACTGCCCGGCGGGGCCGTTGTCGCCATCCCCGTACATGCCCATGGCGGTGAGGTCCACGTGTACCGCATCGCCGCCGTTGGCGCGTTGCAGGCGGAGCTCGAGGCCGCGCGTGGCCCGTTCGCCCGTACGCCGCTCGTTGAATGCGCAGCGTGCCAGGGCGCGATCCTCCGTAACCACCAGCTGACTGAAATGGCGGCCCAGGAGCATTTCCGGCTGATAGCCGAGTAGCCGCTGAGCGGTGTCGTTGATGAAGGTGAAATGGCCCTGATCGTCGAGAACGTAGATCAGATCCGGGGAGCTGTCGACGATGAAGGCGTAGAGCTGTTCCGAGCGGCGCAGGCGGTTGCTGATGGCGCGGTTCTGCTGGCTCAGTCGGCGCCGCTCGAGGGTATTCTGGACCGTCAGAAGCAGCTCGTCCGGGCTGCAGGGTTTGCGCAGAAAGTCGGATACGCCGTTGCGCAGCGCCTGCACCGGTGCCGAGCCGGACGTGTCGGCGGTGAGTACCACCACGTCCATGTCGTCCTGCTGCTCGCGCTGCTCCCGAATCAGTGCGAACCCGTCCCCCTCGGGGAAGACCGGGTCCAGCAGAACCACGCCGTAGCGGCCCTCCTGCAGGCGTTCGCGTGCTTCCGTGAGGGTCGCCGCCGTGTCCAGGGGCAGGGAGCGGGATGCCGCAAGGGCCTCGAGACTGGCAAGCATGCGTGGATGGGAATCCACGGCCAGAATCCGTTCCGTCGTTCGTTGCATCGCCATCGAATGACTCCTGGCGGCCGACCCGCGGCGCGCGGCTCCCCTCCCTTGGCCCGCACCGGCCGGAAGGGCGTTTATTCTTGGTTGTTCATCCTGCCACTGGCCCGTGCCGGGTCGTCTCCGGAGCGCCTTGCGCCGCGGGGATCAGCAGCTGAATGCGTGCCCCTTCCCCGGGCCCCGACCGGCAGGTCATGACGCCCCCGATATCGCGCATGAGTGATCCGGCGACGTTGAGCCGCTCCGCTTCCGGCGAGCCCGTGGTCTGGCGCGGCCCGGAATCCAGTTGCTGGCGCAGGGATTCAGGAAAACCCGGTCCACTATCTTCCAGCAGCACCTCAATGTAGCGTTCTCCGGCCATATGTACAAAACCGGAGGTACGTACGCTGATGGTGTCGTTACTGCGCAGGTGTTCGCCCATGGTGCGCAGAAGGTTCAGCAGGACCTGTCGCATCACCCCGGGCACGGGTGCCGCCGGGTCATCCAGGCTCCGGTCCAGGCTGACCTCGGGGCGGACCGTATCGGGCAGGGCACCGGCTCTCTCGGCAAGTCGCATCACCGCGCGGATGAGGTCATTGACCCCTCGCGTCGTGGTGTCGGCCGTGGCCGATGTGTCAGCCCCGCGCAGGAGCGAGGCGAGTCGTCCTGCTTCCTCGCTCAGGGTGAGCACGCTGGGGTGGGCGGGATGGTCCGGTTCGAGCTGGGACTCCAGCACCGAGAGGTAATTCTGCATGATGGACAGCGGGTCCGCCGCCGCTTGCACCAGCTCCTCCTGACGGAGGAACGAGCCCGCCGTCTCGTCCGCCTGATGCTCCTGCTGCTGCCGCACGCGCTGCTCCTCGACCAGAAGCGCCCGGCCCGCCTCGCTGGCGAAGGCCAGGAATAGCGGTGATTCATCCAGCAGTGCGGAGATCTGGTCGTAACGGATACCCAGCACCAGGATGCCGATGGCTTCGCCCGAGGGGCGCATGGGCAGGCAGAGCACGCCATCGGAGGGCATCTGCCCGCACAACTGGCGGTCCGCAATCGTGAGCGCGTCCCGCGCCTCGGGGTCCAGAGTATGGATCGGATGGTTATCGACCAGGCTCCGAGCCAGGAAACTGCGTTCGCGATCCAACGGCAGCGTCAGCTCCGTAAGCCGCTGGTCGGCGCCGTGCGGGGCGCGCACCTGCAACATGGTGCCATCGGGGCTGCGCTGCAGGCAGATCAGGTGGTTGATTCCGAACAGCAGTGCCACGTAACGGGCGATGCCGTTGATCGGGTTGCGGCCGTATAGATGGCGGCGCGCGTCCCCGATCAGGGCCGTCTGCCGCAGCTCCTGGCCGATGGCGCTGTCGCGACCCGTCGCGGCGGCCACGGGGGGCTCGCCGCCGTGACCGGTTTCCAAAGCGGAGGACAGGCACTCGCGCTCGGCGGCGGCATTGGCCATGACACGCAGGCAGGCTGACGGACCCAGGTCGAAGAGGTGGCCGGCGCTGTGGCGCACGGTGGCGTCGGGCTCATGGCCGCACGCTGCCATTGGCCGTGCCACGGCCGTTGTGCGCACCAGTCCGTGGGCGTCAACCAGACTCTCCGGTGCCTCCTGCTGATAACGGACTGCATCCACCAGCAGCGCCGGCAGGCCCCAGCGCTCCAGCAGTTCGGCGCCAAGCGCCACGTGGTCGATGCCGAAATGCGCATGCTCCAGGGTGGGCAGGTGGTGATTGCCCTGGGCCGCGGTTTCCAGTACGCCGGGGTAGTCCTCGGGCAGTTGATGGGCTAGAACCAGTTGCCCGACATTGTGCAGCAGGCCGGCGAGATAGGCTTCCGCGGGGCGGGTGCTGCCGGTGTACTCGGCCAGCTGTCTGGCTACCGTCGCACAGGCGAGCGCCTGCTCCCAGACCCTGGGTAGCCACCGGTGCTGCCGGCCAGCGACCGCGCCGAAGAACTGCTGCACGGTAGCGGCCAGGGCGAGGCTCTGCACCGTGTCCATCCCCAGGGCGTGGACTGCGGTGTCCAGGGAGGTGGGGCGGATGCGCCGCGCGAACACCGGCGCCGATGCCGCCGCTAACAGGCGGGCGCTGAGGATGCTGTCGCGGCCGATGGTTCTGCATGCATCGGCAGGCACAGCCTCATCGTCCCCGCAGAGTCGCAACAAAGGCAACAGCAGGTCGGGAGGGCTGGGCAGTTCGTTGAGCCGTGCGCGCCGCAGCGCCTCGGCTGACCCATTCGTCATGGGTGCTACTGTTGGACAATCGTCCAGTGCCGTCAAGTCCCCGTTTGTGCGGAAAGTCTGGCAACTATCGCTGCACTGATCTCCTGGGGCGAGAGACCGTCGCAGTCGATGCGGAGGGTGGCATGGCGCTCATACAGCGGCAGGCGCTCCGCTGCCAGGTCGGCGAGGCCCTGGTCCGGGCGCATTGCGAGGCCTCGTTGGTCCCCGCTACCCACCCGTTCTTTCAGGGTCTCCAGCGGAAGATCCAGCCAGATGACCGGGCCGAGCCGCTCCAGGGCGCACATGGCGGTTTCGCTGTAGACCATGGAGCCCCCGGTGGCGATGACCGTATTCCGGCAGTCCAGCTTGAGAGCCTCTTCCGCCTCGGCGCGCAGTACGCCCTCCGGGCCTTCCGTGTCGACGATCGCCTGCAGGGTGACGCCGCGCCGTTGCTCCACCAGCGCATCCGTATCCACGAAGGCCATGTCGAGGGCGTGAGCCAGCACCCGGCCGACAGTGCTTTTGCCGCTGCCGGGCATGCCGATGAGGATGAGGTTGTGGGTGTCCATAAGGGAGAACCCGTTGGCCGTATCGTGTGCTGTCGCAGCCTATGATGACCTGCGGCGGTAGTATAACGTGCGGCTTAACGCTGCTCGACGACAAGAATGAAGCAATGGGAGACAGCCATGACAAGGAAACTGCTGTTCATTGGAGTGATTGCGGCCGCGCTGGTTCTGGCGGGCTGCGCGCAGACCTCGCAACAACTGCGGCTCGGTCCCCAGGCGGAGGTGCCCGAGAGCAGTATCGGCGATGGTCACCAAGTGGCCGTGCGTGTCGAGGATCAGCGCGACGACAGGGTGCTGGGCTATCTGGAGAACCGTGATCGCGAACCTGGCGAACTCACCAGCGCCGTGGAGCTGCGTCACGTGGTGATGGATGCGCTGGAGAAAGCGCTGGAGCGCAACGGCTTCACGGTCGTGGACTGGAGCGACGAAGCGCCGCGGCGCCTCAAGGTCCAGATCATTGATGTTGAGCACAATGTCTCGGCCGCAGTCCCGCGCGATGTGGAAACGCGGGTGGAACTGCGCTCCGAGGCCCACCGCGACGGCAGTCGCGTGACCGGGCGCACCACTGCCCGAGGCAGTGACCAGGTCACTCACCGCCCGGACGCCGACGACAACGCACGCTACCTCGATGGCGTCATCGCGCGGGCACTGGAGCGTCTCGTTACCGTTGATCTGCTGGATTTCCTGACCGACGAAGAGTGACCGGCGGTCTTGATCGGGAACCCTGGCCGGCCCGGGGCGTCAAATGGAGGCTGACCGTTAGGTCAGCCTTTACCAAGGAGACGTGCATGGGCATGCGAGCGGTCGTGACGATGGCGCTGGCGCTGGCACTGTCCCCCGTTGCAGGGGGGGTGGCGGACGAGCCGGTGGAGTCCGGCGCCGACGGTATTCCGGAGTTCAGCGCCGATTACGAACTCCGGCGCAACAATACCCGGGCGGCGCGCCTGACGCGGACGCTGAGCTGCGATGGCGCCGCCTGCGAGTTCCGCTCCGAGGGGCGCACCGTCGGGATTGCCGACCTGCTGCTGCGCGGCCGGATCAATGAGTTCACCCGCTTCCGCCTGGACGGCAACGGCGGGCTGCAGCCGCGCGACTACTCCTACCGTCAGCGCGCCCGTGGTGATAACGACGAGTACGTGCGGCTGTTCTTCAATCCCGCCTCCGGCCGGGTGACCAGCCGTGGCGATGACGCGTGGGAATCCCATGTCGACGGCGAAGTGATGGACGAACTTCTCTCCCAGCTCCGGCTCATGCTGGCGGTGCGCGCCGGCGAGACGGCCATGGACTTCAGTGTGGTGGAGGGCGACGGCGAGGAGGACGTGTACCGCTTCGAGGTCGTCGGCACCGAGACGCTGGAGATTGAGGCCGGCACGTTCGAGACCGTCAAGGTGCAGCGTGTGGGAGGGTCGGAGCGCCGGACCACGGAAATGTGGTTTGCCCCGGAACTGGAGTACATCCCTCTGGTCGTGCGCCAGGAACGCCGGGGAGGCGAGAGCTACACGGCGACCCTCACCGAGATTCTGGAGCAGCCGCGGGTCCATCGTCCCGATCAGTGAAGGCGTTCAGTCGTCATTGCCGCCGTGGTATTCCACGCGCCAGATCGTGCCGTTCTGGCCGTCGGAGATGAACAGGCTGCCGTCGGGGCCCTGAGCCAGGCTCAGCATGCGCTGCGGGCTGGAGCCGTCACCATCGGCGAAGCCGGCCGCAAACCGCTTCTGGCTGCCTGCGGGGTGGCCCTTCTCGTCCAGCGGCACAAGGTCCACCCGCGCTTCCGCATCGGCACCGCCGCTGCCGTTGAACGCGAGGAATGCCGCACGCCGATAGGTTTCCGGGAACTGGTGGCCTCCGTAGAACAGCAGCGCTGTTGGCCCTGTCCCGCCTGACAGTGGGTGCAACGGCTGCTGGAACGGCGTGCAGCCCTGTTCGCTCATGCCATCGCCGCCATAGGCAATGGTCTGCAGATAGCGGTCCAGTGCGGCGCTGAAAATGCAGTACGGCCAGCCGAAATCGCTATTTGCCTGCACTCGGAGCACCGCGTTTGCCGACGCGCCGTCCGCGTCATTGGCCGGCGGCGTCGTGTCGACGGCGTAGAGGTAATCATCGCGGGCGTTCCAGTGCATGGCGGTGGCATCCCGGATCCCGGCGGCGAACCGCGTCTCCCGGTTCGGGCTCTGACCTGTCTCACGGGTGGCGAAGCGCCATATCCCGCCGGCGCGCTCGCGCTCCTGGCAGGGGTCCTGGCCTGCGGCGTCGCCTTCGTCTGCCTCGCAGTACCGGGTATCCGCCGCGATGCCGACGTAGAGTACGTCCTCCCGGACAACCAGGGCGCGGGGGCGCGCGCTGTCCGCCAGGTCGTGGGCGATCACCCGCGGTGTATCGCCCGGGCCGAGGCGGGTCGGATGCAGCGGCGAGCTGAGAATCCTTTGGCGCTCACTGACATACAGGCGGTCGTCTTGCAGAGCGAGGCCGGTGGCGCCCCGCTCCCCGAACGTGACCTGCTCGTCCAGCACGCCGTCATCCGTGGTGTCACGCAGGCCAACAATGCCCCCGTGCCTGTCTTCAGTATCCTGCACCGCGGCGTAGACGTCCCCCTCGCCGGTGACCGCCATCTGTCCCAGCGGCCCCAGACCCGAGGCCACTTCCTGGGCGCAGAACCCGTCTGGCAGTGACAGTTCGCTGTCGTCCTGCTCGCCGCAGCGGTCCGGTTCATCGCCTGCGGCGCTGGACAGCGCCAGGCACACCAGCACGATGGGAATCATCCCGGATGTTCTTGTCATTTCCCCTCCCGGCGCGCCCGCTGCCGACACCGGCGTGTTCCCGATGTCAGCCGTTCAGGTGGCGAAGCGGTGAACGCGCTCGCAGTCGCGCCCGGTCCGTTCGACGATGGACAGGGCGTAGTCGCCATCCCCCGGATTCACGACACCGAAACAGGCCCCTGTATCCAGGCAGACGTGGGATCGCCGTCGCCTGACTTTCGGCTCCGGGGTGTGACCGCAATAGGTTGTCGAAAGTCCGCGCTGGCTGCGTGGTACACCCGGGGCCCAGCCGGACATGAGCTGTCGGGTCCATATCAGTGGATCCAGCGCCACTCCGGGCAGCCCGGCGTCGATCTCTGCATCGGTAACCACCGGCGTGTTCCGGCCAGCCGGCAGTTCCGCATGAACCAGATGATAGCGTTCCCGGCCGGTCCCGACGACCAGCAGGTGAGGGAGCGCTGCGGCCCGCTGCAGAAGGGTTGCCAAGTCCGGGTCCGACGCCACGTGCCCGGGACCGTGAAACCAGCTGCCTCCATTGGCCTGGTGCATGTCCCTGGCGCTGAGGTCGCGGTCGTCCGAAAGAAAGCGTGCCACTAGCATGGCTTCGTGGTTTCCGGTGACGGCATGGAACCAGGGTTCGAGCAGCAGCCCCAGGCAGGCCGGCGAGTCCGGGCCGCGATCCACCAGGTCGCCTACCGACAGCAAGCGGTCTGTCGCCGGGTTGAACTCCAGGGCGTGCAGCGCCTGGTCGAGCAGTGCGCGGCAGCCGTGCAGATCACCAACCACCAGATCACGACCAGCGGTGTTGCCGGGCAGGTGGCGGATGCGAATCTCGTCGCTGCCCTGTTGTTGAGGCAGCTTGTCCGGTGTGGCGGGCATGAATCGGGTGCGTCCCTGTGGCCGTGATCGTACACCCTGCGGACCACGCCGTGGCCACCCGGGTTCCATGGGTTACTGTGTGTATATAAAAAGTAAACAGCTTGTATAATTAATTGCCGGATTCCAGTGCCCTTCCACCCGCTTGCAAAAGGACAGTCCCATGACGTCATCACGGTTGTTTGTCACTGCTGCCCTGGTGGCGCTGCTGCTCACCGGACCCGTGGCGGCGGAGTCGGTTACCAGCCAGGGCGTCGATATTCCCCGGGAGACGGAGGTCGACGGTGAGCGGCTGACGCTGTTCGGTCACGGCGTTGCCCGTTATGCCCGCATCTTCCGCGTCTACGTGGCCGCCCTTTACGGGCCGGAGGATGTGGCGCCCGAGGACCTGCTGGACAGCAACGTGCCCCGGCGCCTGGAGATTACCTACCTGCGTAACGTAGGCGCCGACGACATCCGGGAGGCCACCCGCGTCGTGCTGGAGGATCAGTACTCCGAGTCGGAGCGGGATGCGCTCATGGAGCGGTTCGAGCGCTTCAACGCGCTATACGAGGACGTCGGCGACGGGGATCAATACGTCTACGCGTATCGGCCCGAGGGCGAGGAGTCACGGCTGTACCTCAACGGCGAGCTCCAGGGCACGGAATCCGGTGAGGACTTCGCCCGCGCCTATCTCGGCATCTGGCTGCGCGATGACGCCCTGTCCACCAGCCTCAGGGACGAGCTGCTGTTCGGCAAGCGATGACATCGGCCGACGCTTGCCGGTCATCGACCTGTCATCGTGGGCCGCTTATGCTGGAGTGACCCGCAGTGGCCGATCGAGGCAAGGAGGTGAGATGGCTGACAGTGACCGGCGCGAGCGCCGTGCCTACGTGCTCGACACGAACGTCCTGATCCACGACCCGGCGGCCCCTTACAAGTTCAAGGAGCACAGCGTCCTCATTCCGATGACGGTGCTGGAGGAACTGGACAAGCTCAAGAGCGGCACCACCGATACGTCCCGCAGCGCCCGCCAGGCGACCCGCAATCTCGGCGCCCTGCTGGATCGTGTGGATCAGAACGCCGTCGCCGACGGGGTGCCGGTGGGCGAGCCACCGGACCCGGAGCTGCCCGTCGGCCGCCTCTACTTCCTGTTGCCCGAGTCCGGGGCGGGGGTGCCCGGGCTCAGCGAACAGTCCGCCGACAATCGCATCATCGCCGAGCTCCGTGAAGCGCAGCGGACGCGCACGGACGAGTTGGTGGTGCTGGTCAGCAAGGACGTGAACCTGCGCGTGAAGTGCGCCGCCCTGGGCATCCCCGTCGAGGACTACCGCAACGACCAGGTGCTCGACGACATCGACGCCATGGCCGCAGGCGTCCACGTTGCGGGCAGCGGGTTCTGGGACACGTTGGATGCGCAGGTGGAGTCGTGGCAGGAGGGGGGGCGCAGTTACTACCGCGTCACCGGGCCCGCGGTTGCGGACTGGCACCCCGGGATGCTGCTCTGCGAGACGGAGCAGGGCGGCTTCGAGGCGGTGGTGCGTGACAACGACGGCGAGACCGCACTACTGGAAGTCTGCCGCAACCACCGCGGCGACCGCGGTGGGATCTGGGGCGTGGCGGCCCGCAATGCGCGGCAGAACTTCGGCCTCAACATTCTTCTGGACCCGTCCATCGATCTGGTGACCATTGCCGGCCCGGCCGGAACCGGCAAGACGTACATGGCGCTCGCCGCCGGGCTGCATCAGGTTTACGAAGACCGCCGTTTCGAGCGAATCATCGTCACCCGCGAAGCGGTGCCCATGGGCGAGAACATCGGCTTTCTGCCCGGTACGGAAGAGGAGAAGATGGCGCCGTGGATGGGCGGCATTCAGGACAACCTGGAGGAGCTCCTGCGCGCCGAGGACAGCTGGAGCGCCGCCGCCGGCAAGGACATGCTGGCGGGGCGGATCCTGTTCCGGTCGCCGGTGTTCATGCGCGGCAGGACATTCAACGACACGTTCCTGATCATCGACGAAGCGCAGAACCTCTCGCCCAAGCAGATCAAGAGCCTGGTCACGCGCGCGGGGCGGGGGACGAAGATCATCTGCCTCGGTAACGTGCGCCAGATCGACAGCCCCTATCTAACGGAGACCACCTGCGGGCTCACCTATCTGGTGCAGCGGTTCCGCCGCTGGCCGCATGCGGCCCACGTCACCCTGCAGGACGTGGAGCGCTCGCGTCTGGCACTGCAGGCGGAGGAGCTGCTGTAATGGGCGGGGGCGCCGCGGTTGCGCGTTGCCGGCGGGGTCGTGTCTCGATGGTGGATCTGAAGATCCACCCTACGTCCGTCTACAGATCAGGAGCCGCGGCAACCGTAGGGTGGACCTTCAGGTCCACCGGCGGGCCGGCCAACCCCGACACGACAAACCCAACACGTAGGGTGGACCTTCAGGTCCACCACGACCCGTGCACTACGCCGATTCCTTGTCGCCAAGCCCCACGTTGTTCTTCTCCAGCACCCGCTCGGCACGGTAGCTGGAGCGCACCAGCGGCCCGGACACCACTTCCAGGAAGCCCTTGGCCAGACCCATCTGGCGGTATTCCTCGAACTGCTCCGGCGTGACGTAGCGCTCCACCGGCAGGTGGTTCATTGTCGGGCGCAGGTACTGGCCGAAGGTGACGATGTCCACGTTGGCGGCGCGCAGGTCGTTCATGGTGGCGTCGATCTCGTCGTCGGTCTCACCCAGACCGAGCATGAGACTGGTCTTGGTGAGGACGTCGGGACGGTGGCGCTTGGCGTGGGCCAGCACCTCCAGGGTCTGCTCGTAGGAAGCGCGCGGGTCGCGCACCGGATGAGTGAGCCGGCGGACCGTCTCGACGTTCTGGGCGAACACCGCGATGCCGGAATCCACCACCTTCTCCACGTCCGCGGCGCGCCCGCCGAAGTCCGGGGTGAGCACCTCGACGGCGGTCTCCGGATTCTTCTCCCGCACGGCGCGCACGCAGTCGGCGTAGTGCTGGGCGCCGCCGTCGGGCAGATCGTCCCGGTCCACGGAGGTCAGGACGACATAGTTCAGGCCCATGATATGGACGGAATCTGCGGTATTGGCAGGCTCGTCGTAGTCCAGCCAGCCGCCGGGGTTGCCGGTGTCCACGGCGCAGAAGCGACACGCCCGCGTGCAGACCGAGCCCATGAGCATGATGGTGGCGGTGCCGGCGTTCCAGCACTCACCGATGTTCGGGCACATGGATTCTTCGCAAACGGTGCTGAGGCGGTGCTCACGCACGTTGCGCTTCACGTCGGCGTAACCCTTGCCTGTAGGCACCTGCGCGCGCAGCCACGGCGGCTTGTCGCCACGCGGAACCGGCGCGGTGTCGCGCCGCTGTTTGACGCCGTTCTTGATCGCGCTGAAACCCTGCTCGGTGCGGAATTTCGATCCGCTGACAACGACGGGAATATCCTTCAGTCGGCTCATGCAATGCTCCGGTGTTCGGGCGTCGCCATAGTGTGACGCAGGGCCGTGGCGGTTACAAATGACTGCCGCGACGTGCAGCGTTGCCGGCCGAGACGAGGTGGCCGCTCAGCGTTGCGGTGACTTGGGCTTGAACCCCACGGGCCGCGCGGCGATCCAGCGGGTGAAGCGCTGGATCTCCGGATGCGCCAGCAGTGCGTCCAGGGTGTTGTAATCGCGCTCCAGCTGCTTTTCCGTGAGCGTGCGGTGAATGTGATTGTGGCAGGGGCGGCAGACCGGGATGACCCGGGATTGCAGTTCCGCGAGCGAGAACTGGCGACGCGTGCGCCGGTTGCGGTGGCGCGCACGCGGAATGAGATGGTGTCGCGTCAGCCGCTCCGCACGCCCGCACAGGGCGCACACCGGCGCCGGCGGTGCGTCGTCCGTGGTCATGACCCCAGCAGGCGTTTCTTGGCTGCGTTGATGCGGCTCGCCAGGTAGTCGGAGCCGCCGCGATCCGGATGCAGGCGCTGCATCAGCCGCCGATGCGCGGCAGTGATTGTTGCCGCGTCGGCGTCGGCCGGCACGGCCAGGATGGCGCACGCCTCCTCCCGGGTCATGGGGTCGCCGGGTGCGTGACCGGTGGTGCGCCATTCACCGCCGTGGCGGCGGTCCAGGTAGGCGCGCAGCAGTGCGGCCGATGCCGGATCCCGCTTCTCGCAGTACTGGTTCAGTTCCCGCAGTTCTTCCAGGCTCAGGGCGCTCAGGCGGCGCCCCTTCCAGCGGCCCGCGTGCACGACGCCGTCCATGTCCTGGCCGTCGCCCAGGGTCAGGCTCAGCAACCGGCCCCGCAGGTCGCTGTCACCGGCCGCCGTCCCGCCGGTGCCGCTTCCTCCTCCGCCCAGCAGCCGTCTCACCCAGGGCCAGGCGCGGATCAGGGGCAGCAGCCGTTGCGCCATGGGGAACAGGGCGGCGATGATCGCAAACAGCCAGTGCAGCCGTCCGGTCACCAGCATCAGGAGCAGAAAGCCGGCAGCGCCCCAGAGGAGCGCCTTGCGGCCCCACTGTCTGCGACGGTGCTCCGGCAGCAGCATGTAGACCACGAGCCCGAGCAGGCCCGCGGCGATGACGAACTGGATCAAGATGACTCCCGTGGGCTGGTCCGGTACAGGGCCGCGCGCGCAAGCCCTTTGCAACGGCTTATTGTGCGGTGGCTGCGGATGGATGCAAGAGGGAGGTGGGTTGCCCGGGAAAGTCTAGTACGCTACCGGCCTGGTTCTGCAGGGAGGTATTCATGTCCGTCACGTCCGCTCAATCCGGAGGGCGCGCCCTGAATCACCGGCGCGGCACTCTGCTGGCGCTGGCGGGTGTGACCGCCCTCAGCTTCGATGCCCTGCTCGTGCGCCTCGCCCTGGCCGACAGCGCCGTTGTGATCTTCTGGCGCGGGCTGCTGATGGCCGTGGCGCTGACGCTTGTGCTGCGCATCTGGCGCCGGCGCTGGAGTTGGCAGGCCGTGCGGGATGCTGGCCCGCCGGGGTGGTTCACCAGTGTCGGTTTCGGGCTCAGCCTGATCCTGTTCGTACTGGCCATCATGAATACCCGTGCCGCGAACGTGGTGGTGATTCTCACTGCCGCGCCGCTGTTCGCCGCCCTTTTCTCCGGCATTTTCCTGCGCGAGTGGGTGCCGGCGCGCACGTGGGTCGCCATGGCGCTGTGCGGTGTGGGCATCGTGCTGGTGTTCGGCGGTTCCGTCGGCTTCGGTGGCTGGCTGGGGGACCTGTTCGCCCTGTGTGCGGCCATGGTGACCGGAGGCAACCTGACCATCCTGCGGCGCTCGCCGGGCGTCGACCGCATGGCTGCGGTTGCCGGCGGTGGTCTGTTCGCCTGCCTGGTGGCGTTGCCGTTTGCCGACCCACTGGCTGTGCCACTGGCCGGTGTTGCGGCGCTGGCGGTGATGGGGCTGGTGCAGATGCCGCTGGCGCTCGGACTGCTGGGCGAGGCGACCCGCTATCTGCCGTCGGCGGAAGTGTCGCTGTTCCTGCTGGTGGAGACCGTGCTCGGGACGTTCTGGGTCTGGGCCGTTCTGGGCGAGGAGCCGCCGGGCCTGACCCTGCTGGGCGGCGGGCTGCTGCTGACGACCCTGGCCGTGCATTCGTGGATCGGCCTGCGCCACCAGCGCCGCAGCGGCGCGTGACCGTGCTTCAGGCCGCAGCCGGGGTGCGGTCAAAATAGGCGGCGGTGCGCGCGAGCTGCTCCTGCGGGTCGGTGATGGCCACCAACGCCCGCCGGGCCGCCTCGCCGTCCGGGCGGCCGGCGAGATACCAGCCGATGTGCTTGCGGGCGATGCGCACGCCCTGATGATCCCCGTAGAACGCGTGCAGGGCGCGCAGGTGATCCAGCATCAGCGTGCGGACGGTGGTGGCGTCCGGCGCCGGCAGGTGCCGCCCGGTCTCCAGGAAGTGCTGGATCTCCCGGAAGATCCAGGGGCGTCCCTGGGCCGCCCGGCCGATCATGACGCCGTCGGCGCCGGTGTGGTCCAGCACCCGGTCGGCCTTCTCCGGGGTGTCGATGTCTCCGTTGGCGAACAGGGGCAGCGACGTGGCCTGCCGGATTGCCCGGATGGTGTCGTACTCCGCCTCCCCGCGGTAGAGCGCCTCCCGCGTGCGGCCGTGCACCGCCAGGGCGGCGATGCCCGCGCGCTCCGCCATGCGGGCGATGCGGACACCGTTGCGATTGTCGGCAGTGGGGCCGGTACGGATCTTCAGCGTGACCGGGATATCCACCGCGGCCACCACCGCGTCGAGAATCGAGGCCACCAGGGCCTCGTCGGCCAGCAGCGCCGAGCCCGCCTGGCGGTTGCACACCTTCTTGGCCGGGCAGCCCATGTTGATGTCGATGATCTCGGCGCCATTGGCGGCGTTGTACTGCGCGGCCTCGGCGAGCATGGCCGGATCCGGCCCCGCGATCTGCACCACCCGTGGCGATGGCTCGCCCCGGTGGTCCGCGCGCAGGCGGCTCTTGCGGCTGTCGCGCAGCGCCGGACTGGCGTGCACCATCTCGGAGGCGGCCAGTGCCGCACCGTGCTCGCGGCACAACAGGCGGAACGGGCGGTCCGTGACGCCCGCCATGGGAGCCAGTACCACCTTGCCGTTCAGTGCATGGTTGCCGATCCGCATCGCCGGTTTCCGGGTGTGGCTGAAACCGGCATCATACGCAAGCGGCTGTTATCGGCAAAGGCCCGGCAGGGCGACCAATTCCTTGATTCGCTGGGAGAATGACCATGCATGCGGTGTTTCTGGACCGAGAATCCCTGGATCGGAGCGACCTGGACATGGCGCCGCTGGAGGGGGCCGTCGCCGGCCTCACCAGTTACGAGCGTACCCATCCCGGCGAGGTGGTGGAACGCCTGCAGGGCGCCACGATTGCCATCGTCAACAAGGTGGTGCTGGGCCGTGAGCACCTGTCGCAGCTACCGGATCTGAAGCTCATCTGCATCGCGGCCACGGGCGTCAACAATGTGGATCTGGATGCGGCGCGCGAGCAGGGCATTCGGGTCGCCAACTGTCGCGGTTACGGTACCGACTCCGTGGCCCAGCACGCCATCGGCCTGATGCTCGCCCTGGCGACCCGCATGCCGGACTACCAGCGTGCCGTGTCCCGGGGCGACTGGGGACGCAGTACCCAGTTCTGTCTGCTGGACTACCCGATCATGGAGCTCGCTGGCCGTACCCTGGGGCTGATCGGGCTCGGTACGCTGGGCGGGCGCGTAGCGGAGCTGGCGGGGGCGTTCGGCATGACCGTGCTGGTGGCGCAGCGGCCGGGCGGCCCTGCCGATCCCGACCGTGTGCCGCTGGATGAGCTGCTCGCGCGGGCGGATGTGGTGTCCCTGCACTGCCCGCTGACCGACGCCACCCGCGGGCTGATCGGCGCCGCGGAGCTCGCCCGCATGCCGTCCCATGCACTGCTGATCAACACCGCCCGGGGCGGCCTGGTGGACGAGGAGGCGCTGGCGGATGCGCTGCGTGATCGGCAGATCGGCGGCGCCGGTTTCGATGTGCTCACCGAGGAGCCGCCGTGCAACGGTAACGTCCTGCTGGACCCGTCCATTCCCAACCTGATCATCACGCCTCACTCCGCCTGGGGCAGCCGCGAGGCCAGGCAGCGGATTGTCGGGCAGCTCACGGAGAACATCCATGCGTTCGCCGGGGGTGGTGACCTGCGCCAGGTGGTGTGACGCGGGCCGGCGCTTACAGTCGGGGTTCGCGGCGCCGTGCGGCGCTGGCCCCCCGCGACCGGCGCACCCGCGCCGGGTCCGGATCGTTGTCGGTCTCGGCATCGGCGGCGACCCGCTCGCTCATGGCCTGCAGCGATTCCAGGTCGTTGATGGTCTCGCGCACCTCGCTGGCATCCGGCAGTGCATCGGGTGCCCAGCGCACCAGTGGCAGGGCGGCATCCCGGAGCAGGCTGTCCCGATCTCCCGGGTGTACGTTGGTGGTCAGCTCAACCACCGCCACCACCTGAAAACTGCTGTCGCAGATCACGAAATCCGCCAGCATGGTGTGCAGGGCGGGGCCCCGCCGCCCACTGCCGTTGCGCGGTGCGAGAAAGGCGCTGAACGGGACACGTGCCATCACATGGTGGTTCGGCAGGCCCGCCCGCAGGATGCGATAGAGCTGGCGCTGGTTGCCCTCCAGCAGTGGCTGAGCGCGGACGCTGACGGTCGGCGTCAGCTTGCGGCGGCGCGCGTTCCAGCCGATTACGAACAGCAGGATCAGCAGCAGCGTGAACGCGCCCGGGATGATGAACGTTTCCATGACGGCTCTTCAGTCAGCATGAACGGCAGCCGGCCCGCGCCGGGCACCGGCCGGACGTCGTTGCAGATATGCTGTCCGGCGCCATGTCTTTCAAGCCCGCCGCGCATGCCGGGAGTTGTTACACCCGGTACTCCCGTACCAGGTTATCCAGGTCGTTGACCATGGTGATCAGCTCCTCCGCCGTTTCCCGCGCGGTACCCGCCGCGTCGCTGGTCTCGGCGAAACGCTCGTTGATGCGGGTGATGTTGCGGTTGATCTCCTCGGCGGTGGCCGACTGCTCCTCGGCACTGCTGGCGATCTGGGTGTTGAGATCGCTGATCTCCTGGACCGCATTGAGCACGCCCCGGGCGGCCTCGCCGGCCTGGCTGGTGAGGCCGCGGACTTCCTCGCTGGAGGCCTGACCGCGGGCCATGACCGTGCCCGCCGCCGCGGCCCCCTCCTTGACCCGGCCCAGGACTGCGTCGATCTCGCCAGTGGCTTCGCCGGTGCGCGCCGAGAGTTTGCGCACCTCCTCGGCCACCACCGAGAATCCCCGACCGCTCTCGCCGGCGCGGGCCGCCTCGATGGCGGCATTCAGGGCCAGCAGATTGGTCTGCTCGGAGATGCCGCGGATGGTGTCCAGAATGGAGTGGATGCCGTCGGTCTCCTGCACCAGCTCCTGGATCGCCCGACTGGCGCCCTCGGTCTCCGCGGCCAGAGTTGCCATAGCCGCCGCCGTCTCCTCGGTGACCCGGTGGCAGTCGCCAGCCTGTTCGTGAGCGGAGTTGGCCTGCGTCGCGGCGTGGCTGGTATTGCTGGAGACCTCCGCCACGGTTGACGACATCTCGTTCATGGCCGTTGCGACCTGGCCCGTTTCGTCCTGCTGGGAGTCGATGGCGGCGCCGCTGCGCGCTGCGCTGGTCTCGGTGTCGTGGCCGGCCTTCTGCAGCCTCGCGGTGAAGTCGCCCACGCGTCCCAGGAGCGTGCGCTCCCGCGCCTGGTGCATGGCGAGGCTCAGCAGAACCTGGGCGGCCTCGTCATGGCCGCCACCGTACACCTGCCGGCCGACGGCGTTATCGTAGACCGCCTCGGCGGCCCGGCGGGCCTGCCGGAGCCGGTAATTGATCAGTCCAGCGGTGGGCCAGGTCAGGGCCAAAAGCCCTGCAACGGCGGCCAGGCCGGCGGCGCTGCCGATGCTGGCAGCGCCGAAACCGCCGGCCACTGCGGCACCCAGACCGAGGGCGGTGAGCCCGGTCTGGTTCAGGCGGGGCAAGCGCCATTGGCCGCTGCGCCACATGCTTGCGTACAGCTGCTCGGCCCGCGCTACCAGGTCGCGGTCCGGGGAGGTGCGCACGGACTGGTAGCCGACCATGCGGCCGTTCTGATAGAGCGGTGCCACGTAGGCGGTCACCCAGTAGTGGTCGCCGTTCTTGCAGCGGTTCTTGACCACCCCCATCCACGGTTGCCCGGCTTCCAGAGTGGCCCAGAAATCCGCGAACACCGCGGGCGGCATGTCCGGGTGGCGAATGATGTTGTGTGCCTGGCCGATGAGTTCGTCCCGCTCGAACCCGGCCACGGTGCAGAAGTCGTCGTTCACATGCTCGATTACGCCCTTGAGCGTCGTGGTGCTGATCAGCCGGGATTCTGGGTCGAAGGTGCGTTCTTTCCCGGTGACGGGGTGGTTCTCGCGCATGGGTGTCCTCGATCGCTGTCGGTGTCGCCTTTGGCCGGGGTATCGGCGTCGGCGGCTATCTCTTTAGGCGTAGCGGGCGATAAATTATCATAAGCGATCTCGGGTTAATCGGTCAGGTTGCGCTCCACCTGGACGACCCGATAGTCGTCGGGGGCGCGGTGGCGCAGGAAGCCCAGCCGCTCCATGAGCGCGAGCATGCCGCGGTTGGCGGACAGCACCTGGCCCTCGATACGCATCAGTCCCCGCGCCCGGGCCGTGGCCATGAGCCGCTCCATCAGTCGCCGCCCGAGCCCGCGCCCCTGCCAGTCGTCGGCGATGGCGATGGCGAACTCGCAGCTGGTCCCGTCCGGGTTGATGACGTAGCGCGCCACGCCGACCTGGCGGTGGGTCTCGCCACCGTCGTCCACGGCCACCAGCGCCATCTCCCGGTCATAGTCGATCTGCGTGAAGCGCACCAGCATGGGCAGGCTGACCTGGCCCATGTGATCCATGAAGCGGTAGTAGCGGGAGCGCGCCGACAGCCCCTGGATGAACGCCTCTTCCATCTCCGCGTCTTCCGGGCGGATGGGTCGGACGGTGACGGTGCTGCCGTCCGGCAGGCTCTCCCGGGTTTCCAGGTGTCGGGGGTAGGGCATGATGGCCATGTGCCCGTAGCCATCGCTGTCGCTGTCGCGGATGTGCAGCCGGGCGTCGACGGCGATCATGCCGGTGGCGTCGGCGATCACCGGGTTGATGTCCACATCGGTGACCTGGGGCAGCAGGCAGACCAGATCAGAAAGGCGCAGCAGCGCGTGCTCGAGCTCGGCTCGCAACGGACTGTCCCGATCCAGCTGCAGATGCCGGCCGACCCGTGTGCGGGTCATCAGGTCGCGGACAAGAAAGTCGTTGAGCGGCGGCAGCGACACGGCCCGGTCGCGGATGACCTCTACCATGGAGCCGCCGGCGCCGAAGCTGATCACCGGGCCGAACACCGGGTCGCGGACCACGCCGAGCATGACCTCCTTGCCGTTGCGCGGCGTGTGCATGGGCTCAACGGAGACCCCGTCCGGCGTGACGTCGGGGCGGGCGCGCGCGGCGGCGGCCATGATGTCGGCGTAGGCGGCTTCCACCGCCTCGCCGTTGAGCACGTTCAGGCGCACGCCATCCGCTGCCGCCTTGTGGGCGATCTCCGGCGCATTGACCTTGACCGCCACCGGCAGCCCCAGTTGTTCCGCCGCAGCGCGGGCGTCCTGCGGTGATCGGGCCACCAGTGTGCGAGTCACCGGGATGTGGAACGCGGCCAGCACCGCCTTGGACTGGTGCGGGGTCAGCCGCGACTGGCCGCGCCGGAGCGCTTCGGCAATGATGCGCCGGGCCGTGTCCAGGTCCGGCTCGGAGCGGGTCCCGGACGCCTCCGGGACCTGCATCAGCAGAGCCTGGCTGCGGCGGTAGCGGGACAAGGCCGAGAGCGCCTCGGTGGCATTCTCCGGGGTGGCGAAGTTCGGAAAGCCCGCGGCCGTGAAACGTTCCCGCGCCGCGCGGATACGGGTGCCCCCCATCCAGCAGGCGAGCACCGGTTTGCGGCCGGCGCGGGTCTCGCACAGGGCCTCTGCCACGGCGTCCGGATCGGTGCGCGCCTGGGGGGTGAGAATCACCAGCGCCCCATCCACGCCGCGGTCGTCCAGGCACGCCGTCAGGCTGTCGCTGTAGCGTGCGGCGTCGGCGTCGCCGAGAATGTCCACCGGGTTGTGGCGGGGCCAGCGCGCCGGCAGGCTGCGGTCCAGTGCCGTCACTGTGTCCGAAGCCAGGTCCGCCAGCCGCAGGTCGCGCTCCACCAGCAGGTCGGTGGCGATGATGGCCGGGCCGCCACCGTTACTGATCACCGCGATGCGATCGCCGCCCAGGCGCCGGCCGCTGGCCAGCAGCTCCGCTGCGGCGAACAGCTGGCCGATGGTCGGTACGCGCACGGCGCCGGCCCGCCCCAGGGCGGCGTCGAAGGCGTCGTCTTCGCCCACCAGTGCGCCGGTGTGGGAGGTGGCCGCGCGATAGCCTTCCTGTTGCCGGCCCACTTTCATGACGATTACGGGCTTGAGCCGCGCCGCCGCCCGCAGGCCGCTCATGAAGCGCCGGGCATCGGTGATGGTTTCCACGTAGAGCAGGATGCTGCGGGTGTCCTGGTCCAGCGCCAGATAGTCCAGGACATCGCCGAAGTCCACATCGGTGGTGTCGCCCAGGGAGCACACGGCGGAGAAGCCCACCCGGCGGCTCTCGGCCCAGTCCAGAACCGCCGAGGTCAGGGCGCCCGACTGGGAGACCAGGGCGAGCTGGCCGGCCGTGGCGCGGTTACGGGAGAAGGTGGCGTTCAGGCCCAGTGGCGGGCGCATGAGCCCCACCCAGTCGGGGCCGATAACGCGGATGCCGTACCGCCGCGCCGTGGCCATGACCTCCCGCTCCAGGCGCTTGACGCCTGTGCCCGGGTCGCCGAGCCCGGCGGCGAGGATCAGCGCCGCGCGGATGCCGTGCTGGCCGCAGTCCTTCACCACCCGGTGGATGTGGCGCGGCGGCACGCAGATCACCGCCAGGTCGGGCACGGTGTCAAGGCTGGTGACACGGTCGACGCAGGCGCGGCCGCGCACGCTGCGGTGACTCGGGTTCACCGGCAGGATGCTGCCCTGGAAGTCGCCGTCCAGCAGGTTGTCCATTACCTGCTGGCCCACCGAGCCCACGGTTTCGCTGGCGCCGATGACGGCGACGCTGTCAGGGTGGAAGAAACGCTCCAGGTAGTGCGTGCCCATGGGGCCCCCCGGCCGCCGCTATCCGTCGTAGCGTCCGATACGGTGCGCTTCCATGGCGCCGCGGATGTCCTCCAGGCTGCTCGGGTCGTCGATGGTGGAGGGCACCGGTACGTCGTCTTCCGTGGACAGCTGGCGGATGCTCTTGCGCAGGATCTTGCCCGAGCGGGTTTTGGGCAGTTTCTGCACGATGGCAACGCGTCGCAGACAGGCGAACGCGCCGATGTTGTTGCGCACCCGGTCGACCAGGTCCTGCTCCAGGGTGGCGTGGTCGATGTCGGTGCCGTCCTTGAGCACCACGAAGCCGATGGGCATCTCGCCCTTGAGCTCGTCCGCAATGCCCACCACGGCGCATTCGGCCACCGCGTCGTGACCGCCGATGATCTCCTCCATTTCGCCCGTGGAGAGCCGGTGACCGGCCACGTTGATCACGTCGTCCATGCGGCCCATGACGAACAGGTAGCCGTCGTCATCGATGTAGCCGCCGTCGGAGGTGTCGTAGTAGCCCGGGAATCGCTCCAGGTAAGACGACCGAAAGCGGGCGTCATCCTGCCACAGGGTGGGCAGACAGCCGGGAGGTAGCGGCAGGCGGATGGCGATGTGCCCCTGCTCGCCGCGCCCCAGCGGGTCACCGTTGGGATCGAGGATCTCCACCTGGTAGCCCGGGCTGGGAAAAGTCGCGGAACCGGGTTTCTCGGGGTGCGGCTCCACCCCCATGGGGTTGGAGGCGATGGGCCAGCCGGTCTCCGTCTGCCACCAGTGGTCGACCACGGGGCGGCCGCCACTGATGGACTTGAGCCAGTCGTAAGTGGGCGGATCCAGGCGTTCGCCGGCCAGGAACAGGGCCTCCAGCGAGCTCAGGTCGTACTTCGCCATGAGAGCCGCGTCCGGGTCCTCCTTCTTGACGGCGCGAAAGGCGGTGGGCGCGGTAAAGAAGGTCTTGACCCGGTGTTCGCTGATGACGCGCCAGAATGCGCCGGCGTCCGGGGTCTTCACCGGTTTGCCCTCGTACACCACCGAGGTGCAGCCGCGGACCAGCGGGCCATAGACGATATAGGAGTGACCGACCACCCAGCCCACGTCGGAGGCGGTCCAGAAGACGTCGCCCGGGTCCAGGTTGTAGACGGTGCGCATGCTGAGGTTCAGCGCCACCGCGTAGCCACCGGTATCACGGAGCACCCCCTTCGGTTTTCCGGTGGTGCCGGAGGTGTGGAGGATGTACAGCGGGTGGGTGGCGTCCACTGGCACCGGGTCCGCCGGCGCGGCTGCGCCGGTCAGGGTGTCCCAGTCGTGGTCGCGGCCGGGCTCCAGGCTCGCCTCCGCCTGCGGCCGGGCCTTGACGACTACTGCCTGAGGCTTGTGGTGGGCCTTGTTGATGGCCTCGTCCACCAACGGCTTATAGGGAATGACACGGCTGAACTCCAGGCCGCAGCTCGCGGTGAGAATCGCCTTCGGTCCCGCGTCGTCGATGCGGACCGCCAGCTCGTGGGGCGAGAATCCACCGAAGACCACGGCGTGGATGGCGCCCAGGCGGGCACAGCCGAGCATGGCGATCAGCGCCTCGGGGATCATGGGCATGTAGATCACGACCCGGTCGCCCTTGCCGACGCCAAGGTCCCGCAGCGCGCCGGCACAGCGGGCGACGGCGTCCCGCAGCTCGCGGTAGGTGTAGCGCTGCTGGCTCTCGGTAACCGGTGAGTCGTGGATGATGGCCGTCTGCTCGCCCCGGCCGTTGTTGACGTGGACGTCCAGTGCCAGGTGCGACATGTTGAGTTCGCCACCCTGGAACCAGCGATAGAGTCCGTCCTGGTGGCTGAGGATCTGCTCCGGCTGCCGGAACCACTCAAGCTCCGCGGCCTGTTCGCGCCAGAACGTCTCCGGCGATTCGATGGAACGCTGGTACAGCGATGCGTAACTCATGTCTCCTCCTCCTGTGCCGAGCGGAATGCGGATCACCCACTGCGGCTGCCTGCTTTGTTATGCTCGTGATCGTGCTGTTGTTGGGCGCAGGTGCGGCAGCAACCACTGCGCTCATGCCAACTTATCATCAACTGAGCCTTTCGGGGTGATCGCTGTGGCGCTGACGGTGCCGAGCGGTGGATTGCCCCACAGGGCAAGGCTAGCGGGAGGACGACGTGGCGCAACGGGCAGTAGTGACAGGAGGGGGCAGCGGCCTCGGGCAGGCGATCTGCCGGGAACTGACACAGCTGGGAATGGAGGTCATCGTCGTGGGGCGGCGGCCGGAGGCGCTGCACGAGACGCGCGCCATGGCGCCGAAACAGATCACCACGGTCAGCGCCGACCTGGCAACGGAGTCCGGCCGCGAGGAGCTGGTCAGTGCCATCGGGGACGACAGCCTGGCGGCGCTGGTGCACAACGCCGGCGTGCTCACCCCCATCGGCCCGCTGGCGGGAGTGCGGCTGGAGGACTGGCGGCTGGCCCAGGCGGTCAACGTCGAGGCGCCGCTGTTTCTGACCCAGGCGTTGTTGAACAATCTGCAGGACGGAGGCCGCGTTCTACACATGTCGTCCGGCGCCGCCCATCACGGCTATGCCGGCTGGGGCAGCTACTGCACCAGCAAGGCGGCGCTGCACATGCTCTATCAGGTGCTCCGTGACGAGCTGCGCGACCGCGGCATCGCCGTGGGCAGCATGCGGCCCGGGGTCGTGGATACGCCCATGCAGTCACTCATCCGCGAGCAGCCGCCGGAGCGCTTCCCCATGGTGCAGCGATTCATGGACCTGCACGCCACCGGACAGCTGGAGAGCCCGTCCGATGTGGCGCGCTTCATCACCTGGCTGCTGACCGAAGTGGATGACGACACCTTCAGCGCCGAGGAGTGGTCGTTCACCGACCCCGCGCACCGGGAGCGCTGGGGTGGCTGACGCCGGAGCCTATCAGTCACGGCGCCTGGCCCGTGCCGAGCGAGTCGCGCTAAGGGGAGTGGACTATCACCTGCACTGCTGGGGGCCGGAGACGGGGCGGCCGCTGATCCTTCTGCACGGCTGGATGGATACCGGGCTCACGTGGCAGTTCCTGGTGGACGCCCTCGCTGGCGAGCGGCGGGTCATCGCGCCGGACTGGCGCGGGTTCGGCGACTCCCAGTGGGTGCCGGGCGGGTACTACTTCCCGGATTACCTGGCGGATCTCGACGCCCTGCTGGACGCCGTTGCCGGCGAGGAGCCGGTGGACCTGGTGGGCCACAGCATGGGTGGCAACGTGGCCGGGTTGTACGCCGGCGTGCGGCCCGAGCGCATCCGGCGCCTGGCGCTGGTGGAGGGGTTTGGTGCACGCGCCCGCAGTGCCGCGGACGCCCCCGAGAACTATGCGCGCTGGCTGGATCAGTGGCAGCAGCCGCCGACGCTGCAGACGCCGGAGTCTCCGGGAGCGTTCGCCGAGCGGCTGATGGAGCGCCACCCGCACCTGACCCATGAACGGGCGCTGTTCGTTGCCGGTTGCTGGCTGCGACGGGCCGATGATGGGGGATGGCAGTTACGGGCCGACCCTGGCCACAAACGCGGTAATCCGGTCCTCTACCGGCTGGAGGAGGCCGAGGCGTGCTGGCGCCAGATCACTGCGCCCGTGCTTTGGCTGGTGGGGCTGGAGTCGCGCACGCTGTCGTGGTTCGGCGGCTGGGAGGAGCTGGAGCGGCGACGGGCGGTGGCCGGTGGCCGGCCGGTGCACGTGGAGGGCGCCGGGCACATGATCCATCACGATCAGCCCGAAGCTCTGGCCGCGGAGCTGGACGCGTTTCTGGAGGACGGCGCCTGACGGCCGCGCTCGCGTCGGCCGGCTCAGTGCTTGCCGTAGTCGTTCTTCATGACCTCCATCCAGCGCTGGTGCTTCTCGTGGGCCTCCCGGCGCCAGCGCTCCACCTGTTCCCGGGGGTGCTCCTCGAGAACCTGCTTGTCGGTGTAGGAACGGGGATCCTCATCGTGCTCCGGCTTGTTGTCGCTCATGGTCGTCTCCATGTGTGATCCGGCGCGGGAGTATAACCGAAGACGCCGCGCCACGTGATATCGTCTCCGGCGCAGTCATACCCTGTCCTGTGGAAGAGCCATGACCAGCCATTTTGATCGCGAACTCGATGTGACCGGCCTCAACTGCCCTCTGCCGATCCTGCGGACCAAGCGGGAGCTGGTGCGCATGGACGCCGGCCAGGTGCTGCGGGTCATGGCCACCGATCCGCACGCGGTCATCGATTTCCTGGCGTTCACGGATAAGACCGCCAATCGCATGGTGGACTACTGGGACACCGACGGGGTCTATTACTTCCTGGTCGAGAAGGCCGACTAGAGTCAGGGGCCTCCCCGCAGCAGCCGCTCCAGAGCGGTCTCGATGCCGAGCGTGATCCGCTTGGTAATGGGCTGCTTTCGCCGGAACGTGACCTCGAACACGTCCGCCTCCTCGGCCTTGGCCATGAGCAGATCATCACTGGTCTGCAACGCGTCCACCAGGTTCAGCGCTACTGCCTGTTCCCCGTACCAGTGCTCACCGGTGGCGACCCGCTCGAGGTCGAGCGCCGGGCGGTAGCGGTGCACGAATTGCTTGAACAGTCCGTGGGTTTCGTCGAGTTCCTGCTGGAATTTCCGCCGCCCTGCATGGGTGTTCTCCCCCAGGGTCGTGAGCGTGCGTTTGTGCTGCCCGGCGGTGTGCATCTCCACGTCCACATCGTGGCGTTTCAGAAGCCGGTGAATATTGGGCAGTTGTGCCACCACGCCGATGGATCCCACCACCGCGAAGGGGGCAGCAATGATTCGGTCGGCGACGCTGGCCATGAGGTAGCCGCCGCTGGCCGCAACCCGGTCCACGGCCGCCGTGAGGCGGATGCCGCGGTCGCGCAGGCGGGTGAGCTGCGATGCGGCCAGGCCGTAACTGTGCACCAGCCCGCCGGCGCTCTCCAGACACAGCACCACTTCATCCTGGCCCGGACGCGCCTGTGTCAGCACCGCGGTGACCTCCTCGCGCAGATTCTCCACCCGGGAAGCGCGGATATCGCCCTCGAACCGCAGCAGAAAGACCCGGTGCCCGGGGCCCTGGGCGGGTCTTTCATCCTGATCCGGATGCTCGGCGTCGGTCTTCTTTCCGGAGCGGCGAAAGCGCTGGAGGAACTTGTGTTCCGCCATGGCGTTGCCCAGGGTGCGGCGCATGTCCCGGTAGCGGTCGTTGAGCTTGCGCACGCGCAGGGATTCCCGGCCCTGCTGCCGATCCCGGCCGGCTACGGCACTGATGCCGGCCAGCACGATCAGTATGCTGACGACGACGGTCAATGCCTTGGCGAGAAACATCCCGTACTCGTAGACAAACGCCATTGGTCCTCCATCCGGCTTGAGTGATCGGCGCCATTATAGCCACATGCCCTTCGGGCGCAGCGATCAGGCGGACTCCATCGCCTCCACTTCACGCACTGTCTTCTGCTGGACAGCCCGATCCACCGGAAAGTGCCACACCAGCCAGACCGCGGCGATCTTGAACGGAATCGGTGCCAGACCGTAGAGCAGTGACAGGGCCCACACGCCCTCCGGGGCGCTGGTGTTGGCCTCGAATCCGGCCAGCCCCAGGAGCGGGTAGGCCAGGCCCACGGCGAGGGCCAGGGCCAGCTTGGTCGCCATGCCCCAGAGGCCGAAGAACAGGCCCGTCCTCTGTCCGCCGCCACGCGCCGTGTCCACGTCCACGAGGTCGGCCTGGATGGAGGCAGGCAGCGCCATGTCGACGCCGAGGCTCAGCCCCGAAAGCAGGCAGATGATGATGAACAGCCATGCATCACCCGGCCCGAGCAGTGGCACCCAGGCGAAGATGGCCGCCGCCCACAGCATGGACAGGGCCCAGGCGCGGTGTTTGCCGATGCGCCGCGCCAGCCAGAGCCACAGCGGGATGCCGGCGAGTCCGGAGACGAAGTAGACCACCAGCATGACGCCGGCCAGGCCCTCCGCCTGCAGCACGTGCTGGGCGAACAGCAGGAACAGGGTCGCCGGCAGCGCGTTGGCGAGGCCGTTGAGGATGTAGGCCACCAGCAGCCGCAGGAACGGTGTATGTTCGCGCAGGAGCTGGAGCCCCTGCCGCCACGGCACCGGGGCCAGTGTGTTGCGCGGCTCGGGAACGGCGATCAGCGTGATCAGAATCGCCAGCGGCAGACTCAGCCACAGCAGCCACGCAAGCTGCTCCAGCGCCGCGCCGGCGGACTCTTCCGGGTCGGACAGCGTGATGGCCGGCAGCACGATGGCGATCAGCATGCCCGCGAGAACGAACCCCTCGCGGCTGCCGGTGATGCTTGAGCGCTGATTGTAGTCGCGGCTGAGTTCGGCACCCCAGGCGCTGTAGGGCAGCGCTACCAGGGTCCACGCCAGGTAGGTGACGAAGCTCCAGAACAGCAGATGCAGCATGCCGGCATCCCCCGGCGGCCGGAACAGCTGATCAACACCGAACATCAGCAGCGGCACACCGACGAGGATCAGGGTCTTGCGGCGGCCGAAGCGATTGCGGATCCGGTCGCCCAGACCGCCTACCACCGGGTCGGTGACCACATCCCACAGCCGTGCCACCAGCAGCAGAACGCCGACGGCGCCCACGCCCAGAGTCTCTGCGTAGAAGGGCGGCAGATAGACATACAGCGGGATGCCGAGAATGGCCAGAGGCAGCCCGGGCAGGCCGTACAGCAGCACCCGGCTCCGGGAGACAGGTGTCATGCACCGTGCCCCGGGCGCTCCAGTACGAACTGCACCAGATCGATATGGCCCATGCGAAATCCGGCTTCACAGTAGCTCAGGTAGTAGCGCCACATGCGCATGAAATGCGTGTCGTAGCCCAGTGCACCGATGGACGCGGCGTGGGCGTCGAAGCGCTCCTGCCAAAGCCGCAGGGTCTCGGCGTAGTGGAGCCCGAACGGCGCCATGGCCCGCAGCCTCAGCCCCGCCGCCGAGGCCATGCGCTGTAGATGTCCCCGGGTCGGCAGCATGCCGCCGGGGAAGATGTAGAGCTGGATGAAGTCCGGGGTTTCCCGGTACAGCGGATACGCCGCCTCGTCGATGGTGATGACCTGCAGTGCGGCGCGCCCTCCCGGCTTCAGGCAGCGGGCCAGGGTGTCGAAGTACTCCGGCCAGTACCGTTCGCCCACGGCCTCGAACATCTCGATGGAGACCGCGTGGTCGTACTGCCCCGTCTCTTCCCGGTAATCCCGGTAACGGTAAGTGAGCGCGCCCTGCAGGCCCGCGGCCCGGCTGCGCTCCTCTGCCCAGTCCAGCTGCCGGCGGGACAGGCTCAGGCCGGTGACCCGGTGGCCGGCGCTGGCGGCGGCACGGCCGAAGCCGCCCCAACCGCAGCCGATCTCCAGCAGGTGGCTGCCGGAGGGGGCGTCCAGTTGTTCCAGAATGCGCTGGTACTTCTGCTGCTGTGCCTGCTCCAGGGTGTAGCTCTCCGTCTGCGGCACGGGCGTGTCACCGAACAGTGCGGCGGAGTAGGTCATGCTCGGATCGAGCCACTCGCGGTAGAAATCGTTGCCCAGGTCGTAGTGCGCGGCGATGTTGCGCCGACTGCCCCGGCGCGTATTGGCGCGCAGGCGGTGGCGCAGGCGCATCGCCAGCAGCGCCAGGGCACTAGGGCGGGAGGCACCGCCGAATACGGCATCGTTCTCGCCCAGCAACTGCAGCAGCGCGGTGAGGTCGCTGGTGTGCCAGTCGCCGGCGAGATAGCCCTCGGCAAGCCCGAGTGCGCCATGGGTGCGCAGGCGCATCAGGGTTCGCCACGGGCGATGCACGCGGAAATCGGCCCGGATCCCGTCGGTGTTGCCGAAGGTCTGGCTGCTGCCGTCCGGGAATTCCACCTCCAGCGTGCCCCGGGCGAGCCGGTTGAGCACGGTGCTGAAATAGCGTCCGCTGAGCCCGGGCAGATTCCGGGCCGTCTCGGTCATGGATTTGTCCCATGCCATCAGGTGATGTCCTCCGACGGTCGCTCCGGCTTGCGGTGAAAGCGAGCGCCACGCAGCCAGATCTTCAGTGCCTGCCAGTGAATGGTGGCCATGACTTTCAGGGTCATGAAGGGGTGCCGCCAGCCGGCGCGCAGGAGTTCTGTGTCGTTGAGCGGGCGGCGCTCACCTTGCTGCACCGCCGCCAGACGCAGGGCCCCCTGGTCGTGGTAATGGATCGTGGTCGCGAACGTCTCCTCGGGGGGCGTCAGGCGGAACCGGTATTCGCCGCTGACCGGGAAGAAGGGCGAGACGTGGAAGCACTTGCTGGCGCGGGAGCGTACCGGCTTGCGCATGGGCACACCGCCGTCGTGCAGCAGGTAGCCGTGCCACTCACCGAATGTGTTGCGCACCTCGCACAGCACGGCCAGCAGCGCCCCGTCCCGTCGGTGGCAGTACCACAGGCTCAGCGGATTGAATCCGTAGCCGAGCATTCGGGGCATGCAGTAAAGCAGCACCGCTCCGCCCTGGAGGTCGATGTTGGCCCTGGCGAGCACGCTGTCGATCCAGGGACGCAGGGCGCTGGCGTCCCGCGGGCCGTGGTCGCGGTCATGGAAGCTGAACAGGTTGAACCGGTTGCGGGAGAACAGCCGCAGCCCGGCAACAGCCTCGTCGATCCGGTCGATGTCCAGCAGCACGCCGAACAGCCGGTAGCGGAATGCGCTGCCCGGCTGACCGTAGCGCCGGTGCATCACGGCCCCGGTGTAAAGCGTCCCGGGTGCGGTGGTCATGGGGTCTGCCACTCCGGTTGTGCCTCTGGTGGTGCCACGGCGACGGGCGCATCTGCCTGGGCCTTGATCCACGGTGGGTCGATACCGAACGCCGAGGCGACGTTCGCGCCCGAGCGCAGTCCATCCTCATGGAAACCGTAGCCCAGATAGCTGCCGCAGAACCAGAGCCGATCGCGTCCCTGAATGCGATTGAACATCCCCTGAGCCTGCACCGCGCCGGCGTCGAAGACCGGATGATCGTAGACCATGCGGGCGTGTGTGCGATCCGGGGCGGGGGGCGTCTCCGGGTTCAGGGTGACGAAGATGTTCTCGTCCGTGGGTAACTGCTGCAGCCGGTTCATCCAGTAGGAGACCGATGCCGGTCCGCCGGCGCTGCCGCCCTGGTAGTTCCAGCTTGCCCAGATCCGGCGCAGCCGCGGCATGACGGTCTCATCCCGGTGCAGCCAGGCGACGTTCTCCTGGTAGCCGAATGCGCCCAGCAGCGCGTGCTCGTCGGCCGTGGGAGAGTCGATCATCGCGAGGGCCTGGTCGGCGTGGGTCGCCAGTACCACCTCATCGAAGCGACCGAGCAGCTCCCGGTCCGAGTGGAGCTCGACGCCGTCGTCGCGGCGCGTCACCCGGCGCACCGGCGTGCCCGCGTGGCAGCCGCCGCTGATCTCCGGCACCAGCCGGCGGACGTACTCCCGGCCGCCACCGGTCACTGTCCGCCATTGCGGCCGGTTGGCCAGGTCGATCAGCCCGTGGTTGCGGAAGAACTGCAGGAATCGCCGTGCCGGGAACCGCAGCATCTCCGCCTGGGGGCAGGACCAGATGGCCGCCGCCATGGGCAGCAGATACTGCTCCCGCAGTTCGCGGGAGGCGCGCATGTCGTTCAGGAACTGCGCCAGGGTGAGATCGTCGGCGCCGGGTGCGTCCAGGTAGCGGTGAGCACGCCGGTTGAATCGGATGATGTCCCGAACCATGCGGAGGAAGGACGGGCTGACGATGTTCCTCCGTTGCGCGAACAGCTTGTCGAGGCGGTCACCTGCCCACTCCAGCCGGCCGTCGGCCGAGCGGAAGGCGAACGACATGTCACTGCCGTGGGTGGTTACGCCCAGGTGGCGGAACAGGCCGGTGAGCAGCGGGTAATTGGGCTCGTTGTAGACAATGAACCCGGTATCCACCGCCACCGCCCCCGTCGGCCCGGGAATCTCCTGCGTATGCGTGTGACCGCCAACATAGTCATTGTACTCGAACAGTGTGACGTGGTGCTCCTTCGAGAGCAGCCACGCCGCGCCCAGGCCGCTGATGCCGCCACCGATGACTGCAATCCGTTTTCCGCTCATGGCTGACTCGTGAAGTGTTTGTATCGCTATTGTATAGTAATTTTCGGCATGAGAAAGCCTGATGATTCTTTGTGCAACCGGGTCAGTGCACCGGTGACCCGACCGCCAAGGTTGTCGTATCCTGTTGCGAGACGACGACGTCTCTTAACTGCATTCGGGAGGCCAGCCTTGAGAACACGGCAGGGCACCAAGAAACGCATCCTTGATGCCGCCGGTGAGCTCTTCCAGCGCAACGGGTTCAGCGGGTTCAGCTATCAGCACATTGCCACCCAGCTGGGCGTGAAGAATGCGGCGATTCACTACCACTACCCTTCGAAGACCGACCTGGGTGTCGCACTGATCCGTCGTTACCGGGCCAACTTTTCCTGGTGGACCGATCAGCTTGCCTCCCAGGGGGTTGATCCGGTGGCGCGCCTGGAGGCGTTTTTCGATCTGGAGGAGCGTTATCTGCGCGAGGGTAAGGTATGCCCTCTGGGCGTGGTCGGTGTCGAGCACGCGGGCATTCCCGAACCCATGCGCCGGGAGACGGAGGTCTTCGTTGGTGAGTTGCTGGCGTGGCTGACGCGCGCCCTGGAAGACGGGTCCCGCGAAGGCGTGTTGACCTTCAGCGGGACCGCCAGTGGCAAGGCGCTCAGCCTACTGACGTCTCTGCAGGGCGGTTTGCAGGTAGCCCGGGTTGGCGGCTCGGGCGCCTTCCAGCGTATTGTCGAGCAGGTGCGTACGGAACTCGGGCTGCCCAGGGAGCGCGCCTCGCGCCGGATGCCCGCGGCGGTCTGACGGGGCGGCCTGCGGACGGTTGCAACCGGCGAATCATCACCAGTGCCCTGATGCGCGGCTACGGGCACGTTCGGGGCGGGGGGCTTATGCAGGCGGACTGGTTCGCAGGGCTGCAGCAGGAGATCGGGGCGGTCGGGGATGTGGATCAGCTCGGTGCCGTCTGCGAGCGGCTGTGTGATCATCTGAAGATCCCACATTACTGTTTTGCCATGAGACTGCCCACCTCATTCGTGGACCCCGCGCTGCTGGTGTTCGACAACTACCCGGAGTCCTTCCGTGACCGTTACGTGGATCTGGACGGCTTGAACGTCGATCCTGTGTTGCTGGGCACCTACGAGCAGTCCGCGCCGGTCTACTGGGATGAAGCCTTCGCCGAGGTAGAGCCCGATTCGGCTCAGGCGCGGTACGTGGAGGGCGTCGTCCGCGCCCTCGGAATCCCGTCCGGCGTCAGTTGCGGCTACCGCGGCGTGCGTGGCCAGTTCGCCATCCTGTCCATGGCCAGCGACGATGACAGCCGCGGTCTGCAACGTTACCTCCGTGCCGTGGCGCCGCGCGTCATGCTCGCGGGTGCCTGCCTGCACGACTCCGCCACGCGTCTGCTGGTGGAGGATCCGGCCCAGGCGGTGACGCCGCGGGAGCGTCAGTGTCTGCTCTGGTGTGCCGAGGGCAAGACGGCCCGTGAGACGGGAGAGCTCCTGGACATCACGGAACGGACGGTCATCTTCCATCTGCGCAACGCCAGTGCCAAGTTGCGCGTCAACAGTCGGCAGCAGGCGGTCGCCCGGGCCGTTTCTCTGGGGATTATAGAGCCGCGGCCGGTTACTGTGCCCACCAATTGACCATTTCTGCGACGGATTTGGCGGCCCGCCGTCAGTGGTGACGCTACCCTGACTGGCGCCGGTTTCCCGGGCCCGCATACAATGCTCGCCTCCCGGTGAAGTCAGTGCGCATCAATGAAAGGGAGACGTGTGCAGCAGCAATTACAGGAACACGTGAGTGGCGGGGGTGGGCGCATTGTCGCCACCCTGGCCGGTGCGCTGGCGTTCGGGTTTCCGGGGGCGGTGGGCGGTCTGCTGGTGGGTTACGCCGGAGACGTCGGCCTGCGGCGCTGGATGGTGTCCGGCTGGCGTCTGCGCAAGTGGTTGCCGGATCAGGTGCAGCGGCAGTATCTCACCGCCGCCTGCGCCGTCATGGGGCACGTTGCCAAGTCCGACGGCCGGGTCAGCGAGGCGGAGATTGCCGTGGCCCGCCAGGTGTTCGAAGTGCTGGATCTGCACGGCGACCTGCGCCGTGAGGCGATTCACCTGTTCGGTCGCGGCAAGCGGCGGGACTTTCCCCTCGCCTGGGTTTTGCGACGGTTCAATCGCGCCTGCGGTAGCGAGGACGATCTGTTGCAGGCGTTTCTTGAATACCAGACGGCCGTCGCCCAGGCGGATGGCCGGCCCGTGGGCGCGCAGCACGCCCTGCTGCTCCGGATTGCCCGGCGGCTGGGTTTCAACGAGCCGGAGCTGCGGCGGCTCATGCGCGGTCAGCGCGGCAGCGGCGCCGTGCGCGCCATGCCGCAGAGTCCCTACCGGGTGCTTGGAGTGGCAGAGAGTGCCAGCGCCGACCAGATCCGTCTTGCGTACCGGAAGCTGATCAGCCAGCACCACCCGGACCGGCTGCAGGCGCGTGGCTGCAGCGAAGACGAGATTCGCGAGGGTGCCGGGCGCACCCACGCGGCCCGGCGCGCCTACGACCAGATCCGGCGGCAGCGCGGCTTCTGAAGCCCCGGCTGCGGCGTCGACTCAGCCCAGCAGGCCCAGCCGCCCGCCGCTGGCCACCGCCACCACCACCAGCCCGATGACCAGGTTGATGCCCACCAGCCGGCGCACGTTGGCAAGCGCCTCGGCGCCACGCTGCCAGTCCTGGGTGTCCACCGCGCGGCGGAGCTGGTTGAACGGCAGGAAGAAGACCACCAGAAACAGCAGCGCCATGATCAGGCCGAGCCCGTGCATCACGTGCACGTGGGTCGGCCAGTCGCCCATGCTCCGGAACAGGCCGAACCCGAGCCAGTATCCCGTCAGCAGCACGATGACCACCGATTTCCAGACCCACACGAAGAATTTCGCCAGCACTCGGCGCCACAGCATGAGTCGTTCGGGGGGCTCGAGGGTCGCTGCCGCCACCGGACGCAGGATGACGTAGGCGAAGAACATGCCGCCCACCCAGATGACGGCAAACAGGACATGCAGCAGGTTTCCGATACTGATCACGCGTTACTCCTCCTGCGACGCGGCGATGGTTCGACGGGGGAGTGTAGCAGCCGGTGGCGGGTGCCGGAATCGGCCGGTGGCCCTGTTGCCCCGCTTTCGGTACAGTCTTGCCACGCAACCCAGGGGGATGTGACCCATGCTCGACGACCGTATTGCGCCATCGATACTGGCGGCGGATTTCGCCCGACTCGGCGAGGAAGTGGATGCCGTGCTGGCCGCGGGTGCGGACATGGTGCATTTCGACGTCATGGACAACCATTACGTGCCGAATCTCACCATCGGCCCCATGATTTGCCAGGCGCTGCGCAACCACGGCGTGACCGCCGAAATCGATGTGCATCTCATGGTGAAACCTGTTGACCGGCTGATCCCGGATTTCGCGGCTGCCGGTGCCGACTGGATCACCTTCCACCCCGAGGCTACCGAGCATGTGGACCGCAGCCTGCAGCTGGTGCACGACCAGGGCTGCCGCGCCGGGCTGGTGTTCAACCCGGCCACGCCACTGGACTACCTCAAGTACGTCATGGACAAGGTGGACATGATCCTGCTGATGTCGGTGAACCCCGGCTTCGGCGGGCAGTCGTTCATCCCCGCCACGCTGGACAAGCTGCGCGAGGCGCGGGCGCTCATTGACGCCAGCGGCCGGGATATCCGTCTGGAGGTGGACGGCGGTGTCAAGACCGACAACATCCGGGCCGTGGCCGAGGCCGGCGCCGACACGTTCGTCGCGGGTTCGGCCATTTTCGGCCAGCCCGACTACCGTGCCGTCGTGGACGCCATGCGGCAAGAAATCGCGCAGGCGCGGACATGATGCGACAGGTGCGGGCGCTGCTCTTCGACCTGGATGGCACGCTGGTGGACAGCGCCCCGGACATGGCCGTGGCCGTGGACCGCATGCTGGTCGATGTGGGCCACCCCGCGGCCGGCGAGGAGCGTGTCCGCCGCTGGGTGGGCAATGGTGCGCGCCGGCTGGTGATGCGCGCCCTCACCGGGCGGGTCGATGGCGAGCCGCCGGAGGCGGACGTGGATCGGGCCCTGACGCTGTTTCTCCGCTATTATGAGGAGCGGCTCAGCGTGCGCAGCCGGCTCTATCCCGGCACACGCGGCGGGCTGGACCGCCTGCGGACGGACGGGTATGGTCTGGCCTGTGTCACCAACAAGCCCGAGGGTCTGGCGCGGCAGCTGCTGCGTGACATGGGCCTCGACGACGTCCTGCCGGTGGTGGTCGGCGGCGACACGCTGACGGTGCGCAAGCCCGATCCGGCGCCACTCCACCACGCCATGGCGGCACTGGGCGCGCCGGCCGAGCACACGCTGATGGTCGGGGACTCCCGGGCTGATGTAGACGCCGGGCGCAATGCGGGCACCGGCGTGGTCTGCGTTCCCTACGGCTACAGCCAGGGAGAGGACGTCAACGCCATGGCCCCGGATGCGGTGGTGGCGAGCATCGAGGAACTGCACGGCTTCCTGCGCGGGGCCGCGTAGACGACGACAGGATCATGACGGGTACACCAGTGATGCAGGGGATGAGCGCGAACGCAACACGATGGCGTGGCTGAAGAGTACCGCCGCCCGCGCGATTCGTTGTGTCCACGTGTTGTCCGTCATTGGTGAATCTGCATGAACAAGCAACAATTCCAGGAACTTGCCGACCGGGGCTATAACCGCATCCCGGTCATCCGTGAAGTGCTCGCGGATCTCGACACCCCGCTCAGCACCTATCTCAAGCTGGCCGACGGCCCGTACTCCTTCCTGTTCGAATCCGTTCAGGGCGGCGAGAAGTGGGGCAGGTACTCGATCATCGGTCTGCCCTGCCGCACGGTGCTGCGTGTCCATCAGGGGCACATCACCGTCGAGCGCGACGGTGAGCTGATCGAAGAGGCGCGACCGGCGGACCCGCTGGCGTGGCTGGAGGCCTTCCACGGGCGCCACGCTGTGCCGGCACCACCCGGCTACCCGCAGTTGCCTCGGTTTACCGGTGGCCTGGTGGGCTATTTCGGCTATGACACCATTCGCTACATCGAGCCGCGGCTGGCCGACTGCGACAACCCGGACGCGCTGGACGTGCCGGACATCATGCTGATGGTGGCCGACGAGGTGCTGGTGTTCGACAACCTGGCGGGGCGGCTCTACTTGGTGGTGCACGCCGACCCGGCCGACGCCGGCGCCTGGGAGCATGCACAGGCGCGCCTGCAGTCGCTCGCCCGGACCATGCGGACCGCCGCCACCGGCTACCGGCCGCAGCACGAACGCCGCGAGGTCGGCGAGGCGGACTTCCGCTCCAACATGTCCCAGACCGGCTTTGAAGACGCCGTGGAGCGGATCAAGCAGTACATTGTCGATGGCGATGCCATGCAGGTGGTCCCGTCCCAGCGCATGAGCACCGAGTACCGCGCCGAGCCCCTGGACCTCTATCGCGCGCTGCGCTGTACCAACCCGTCGCCGTACATGTTCTTCCTCAATCTCGGCGACATGTACGTGGCGGGGTCGTCACCGGAGATCCTGGTGCGGGTGGAAGAGGGCGATGTCACCGTCCGGCCTCTGGCGGGCACGCGCAAGCGCGGTGCCAGCGAGGCGGAGGACCGGGCGCTGGAGGAAGAGCTACTCGCCGACCCCAAGGAGCGTGCCGAGCACCTGATGCTCATCGATCTCGGGCGCAACGACGTGGGTCGCATTGCCGAGACGGGAACGGTGGACGTCACCGACCAGATGACCATCGAGCGCTACTCCCACGTGATGCACATCGTCTCCAACGTCACCGGCCGGTTGAAACCGGAGTACAGCCCCATGGACGTGCTGCGGGCGACCTTTCCCGCCGGGACGCTGAGCGGCGCGCCCAAGATCCGCGCCATGGAGATCATCGACGAGGTGGAGCCCACCCGACGCGGCGTGTACTCAGGGGCCGTGGGGTACTGGTCCTGGTCCGGCAACATGGATACGGCCATCGCCATCCGCACCGCTCTGGTGAAGGACGGGCAGGTGCATGTGCAGGCCGGGGCCGGCGTGGTGGCCGACTCCGTGCCCTCCGCGGAGTGGGAGGAGACCCTGAACAAGGCCCGGGCATTGATCCGGGCGGTGGCCATGGCCGAACGCGGCCTCGACGAATGAGGAGACGGTCATGCTGCTGATGATCGACAATTACGACTCCTTTACCTACAACCTGGTGCAGTACCTGGGTGAGCTGGGTGCCGAGGTGTGCGTCTACCGCAACGATGCCGTGGATCTGGAGACCATCGAGGCGCTGGCGCCGGATCAGATCGTGCTCTCGCCCGGGCCGTGCACGCCCAACGAAGCGGGGATCTCCCTGGCGGTGGTGGAGCGTTTCGCCGGTCGCATCCCGTTGCTGGGTGTGTGCCTTGGCCACCAGGCCATCGGCCAGGCCTTCGGCGGGCATGTGGTGCATGCCGGCCAGGTGATGCACGGCAAGACGTCGGCCGTGCATCACCGCGATCTGGGCGTGTTCCGGGGGCTGAGCAACCCGATGACGGCAACACGCTACCATTCCCTGGTGGTGGATCAGCACCGGCTGCCCGACTGCCTCGAGGTGACCGCGTGGACCGAGAACCCGGACGGCTCCATGGAGGAGATCATGGGGCTGCGCCACCGGAGCCTGGACGTGGAAGGCGTGCAGTTCCACCCGGAGTCCATTCTCACGGCCGACGGACATGCGCTGCTGCGTAATTTCCTGGACCGTACATCCCCTGGCGGCAAGGCCGCCTGAGCCCGAGGAGCGCGGAACATGGACATGAAAGAAGCCCTGCGCGCGGTGACCGAGCGGCGAGACCTGAGCCGCGACGAAATGACCGACGTCATGCGCCTGATCATGACCGGCGAGGCCACCCAGGCGCAGATCGGCGGGTTTCTCATCGGCCTGCGCATGAAGGGCGAGACCATCGACGAGATTGCCGCTGCGGCGGGCGTGATGCGGGGTCTGGCCACCCACGTGGACGTGGAGACCGAGCACCTGGTGGATACCTGCGGGACGGGTGGCGATGCCGCCGGCACCTTCAACGTCTCCACGGCAACCGCGTTCGTGGTGGCAGCCGGCGGCGGGCGCGTGGCCAAGCACGGCAACCGCTCCGTCTCCAGCGCCTCGGGCAGCGCGGATCTGCTGGAGGCGGCGGGCGCCAATCTGGACCTGAGCCCCGAGCAGGTCGCCCGCTGCATCGAAACGGTCGGCGTGGGCTTTCTGTTTGCCCCGGCGCACCACTCGGCCATGAAGTACGCGGTCGGGCCGCGCCGCGAGATGGGAGTGCGCACCCTGTTCAACGTCCTCGGCCCGCTCACCAATCCCGCGGGCGCCCCGCACCAGCTGCTGGGGGTCTACGCACCCGAGTGGGTGCGGCCGCTGGCCGAAGTGCTGCTGCAGCTCGGCAGCGAGCGGGTGTTGGTGGTGAACGCCGAGGACGGCCTGGACGAGATCAGCATCGCCGCGCCGACACGGGTGGCCGAGGCGGACGGTGACACGGTCACGGAGTACACCATCGCGCCGGAGGACTTTGGGCTGGAGCGCGCGCCGCTGGAGTCGGTGCGGGTGAGTGATGCCGCCGGCAGCCTGGCGATGATCCAGCGGGCGTTTGCCGGTGAGTCCGGCCCGGTCGCCGACCTCATTGCCATGAACGCGGGCGCAGCGATCTACGCGGCGGAGCTCGCCGAGACCCTGGAAGCCGGGGTGGAGCAGGCCCGGGCCATCCTCTCCAGTGGTGCGGCGGCCGACCGCCTGAATGATTTCGTGGCGTTCACCCGCCGGGTGGACTGAGTCTGTATCGATACAGCACAGGGTGAATTGATGAGCGACACACCGGATGTTCTCAAGCGGATCCTGCAGCGCAAGGCCGAAGAGGTAGCGAGCAACAGCCAGGCCATGGACGTGCAGAGCCTTCGTCACGAGGCGGGCGTCGGCGCGGAGCCCCGCGGCTTTCTGCGCGCCCTGCGCGCCGAGGCGCGCGCCGGGCGTGCCGGCGTGATCGCCGAGATCAAGAAGGCATCCCCGAGCAAGGGGCTGATCCGCGAAGGGTTCGATCCCGAGGCCATTGCCAGGAGTTACGCGGCCGGTGGTGCCACCTGCCTGTCCGTGCTCACCGACCAGGACTTCTTCAAGGGGCATAACCTCGATCTGCGGATTGCCCGCGCCGCCTGCGAGCTCCCGGTGCTGCGCAAGGACTTCATCATCGACCCCTTCCAGGTGTGGGAGTCCCGGGTGCTGGGTGCCGACTGCATCCTGCTCATTGTCGCCGCGCTCAGCGACGCGCGGCTGGAGGAACTCTACCGTCTCGCCCGCAGCATTGGCATGGACGTGCTGGTGGAGGTGCACACGGCCGAGGAACTGGAGCGCGCCCTGGTACTGGAGCCGGAACTGCTCGGGATCAACAACCGCGACCTGCATACCTTCGAGACCGACCTGCAGACGACGGTCCGCCTGTTGGAGCGGGTGCCGGCAGGGACTTTTCTGGTCACGGAAAGCGGGTTCAGCACCCGGGAAGAGATCGAGTACATGCACGAGCAGGGCGTGCATGGCTTTCTCATCGGTGAAGCGTTCATGCGGGCCAGCGACCCCGGCGAACGGCTTCACGCGATGTTCCGGTAGGCCCGCCCCCCGCCCGGGGTCAGCGGGTGTTGAACACGACCATGGTCTTGCCGGACACGGAGATCAGCTCCCGCTCCTCCAGATCCTTCAGCACCCGGCCCACCATCTCCCGCGAACAGCCCACGATCCGCCCGAGCTCCTGTCGGGTGATGCGGATCTGCATGCCGTCCGGGTGGGTCATGGCGTCGGGCTCCCGGCACAGATCGAGGAGCGTCCGCGCAACCCGGCCGGTGACATCCAGGAAAGCGAGATCACCCACCTTGCGGCTGGTGCGCCGTAGCCGTTCGGCCATTTGCCCGGCCAGAAAAAAGACGATCTCGGGGTCTTCCGCGGCGACCTGGTGGAAGCGGGCGTAGCTGATCTCCGCCACTTCGCAGGGGGTGCGGGTCCGAACCCAGGCGCTGCGGGTGGTTTCCTGGCCGAACAGGCCCAGCTCGCCGAAGAAGTCGCCCGCGTTCAGGTAGGCCAGGACGATCTCGTGCCCGTTCTCGTCCTCGATCACGACGCTCACGGAACCTTCCGTGATGTAGTACAGCGCGTCCGGTTGATCGCCCGCGTAGATGATTCCGGTCTTGCTCGGGTAGCGGCGCCGATGGCAGTGCCGTAGTAGGTTATCGATCGACCAGTTTGTTTTTCTCATGGGATCAGCCGCGCTCATGCATGCACCTTTGCGTGTTGCGTCCGGGGCGGCCACGGAGCACATCCCTGGCTGTCATTCCCCCCATCGGACCCGAGTATACCGGACCAGGCCGCATCACCAACCCCCTCGACCACCCAACTCTGCGTCCCCACGGGCGTTTTACCCATCCGGGTCATGTGTCTATAATGCCGCGGCCACGCGCGCGGCGCGCACAAGAAAGCGGGACAGGAGCAGGCCCATGCGGGCAACGGTAAAGTGGGTCGGCGACGCGGCCTTCGAGGGAACGGCCGGCAGTGGCCATACGGTGCGCATGGATGGTCCGCCGGACTTCGGTGGCCAGGATTCCGGCGTGCGGCCCATGGAAATGTTGCTGCTGGGGCTTGGCGGCTGCAGCGCGTTCGATGTGGTGCACATCCTGCAGCGTGGCCGCCACCCTGTCAGCGACTGCGTCGTGGAGATCGAGGCGGAGCGTGCCGAAACGCCGCCCAAAGTGTTCACGCGTATCCACATGCACTACCGGGTCAGTGGCGACGGGCTGAAGGATGCCGCGGTGCGGCGCGCGGTGGACCTGTCGGCCGAGAAGTACTGCTCCGCGTCCATCATGCTCGCCCAGGTGGCGGAACTCTCCCACGATTACGAGGTCGTCGAGACCTGACGGAAGAGAATCGGGGGCGGCCTTCGCGGCTGCCCGGAAATTCAGGAAGACGTCCCGCGGGATGCCTCTCGACCATGTTTCGGAGGACGGGCTCTTGGTCCAGTCGGATTCCCTGAGGCTGCACGGTTTCAACAACCTGACGAAATCGCTCAGCTTTAATATCTACGATATCTGTTATGCGCGGGATGCCCAGCAGCGGCAGCGGTATATCGAGTATATCGACGAGGTCTACAACGCCGAACGGCTGACCCAGATTCTGACCCAGGTGGCGAATATCATCGGCGCAAACATTCTCAACATCGCGCGCCAGGATTACGAGCCCCAGGGTGCCAGCGTGACCCTGCTCATCTCCGAGGAAGAGGAGATCGAGGGCGCCGAAGTGGGCAGTGCGGCCCCGGGGCCCCTGCCGGACACGGTGCTCGCGCACCTGGACAAGAGCCATATCACGGTGCACACGTACCCGGAGACCCATCCGGATCACGGCATCAGCACCTTCCGGGCGGACATCGATGTCTCCACCTGCGGCGTGATCTCACCGCTGAAGGCGCTGAACTTCCTGATCCACTCGTTCGATTCCGATATCGTGACGATGGATTACCGGGTGCGCGGTTTCACGCGCGACGTGGAAGGGCACAAGCACTTCATCGATCACGAGATCAATTCGATCCAGAACTATCTCTCGGACGACACCAAGGCGCAGTATCATCTGATCGACGTGAACGTCTATCAGGAACACATGTTCCACACCAAGATGCTGCTCAAGGAGCCGAAGCTCTCGAATTACCTGTTCGGGGAGTCGGCGGCGGACTTCTCCGAGGAAGACCGGCAGCAGATCCGCATGCAGCTGCGCCGTGAGATGGCCGAGATCTTCTATGGCCGCAACCTGCAGCCCGGGCAGGAAGTCTCCCTTGGGCTCGAGTTCCGCTGATGCGGTCACAGCGTGCGAGGGGATAATGGGTTACTATCAACGCCACGTGTTTGTCTGTACCAACAGCCGCGAACCGGGCAAGGACTGCTGCGCGGCCGATGGTGGCGCTGATGACGCCCGCGGTTATCTCAAGGACCGGGTGCGTGAGCAGGGCATGAACGGCGCCGGCCAGGTGCGTGTGAGCGGCTCGGGTTGCCTGGGTCGCTGCAGTGACGGGCCGGTCATCGTGATCTACCCCGAGGCGACGTGGTACACCTACGTCGACCGGGAGGACCTGGACGAGATCGTTGACCGCCATCTGGGCAGTGGCGAGATCGTTTCCAGACTGCTTGTCGACCCCGACTGACCGGCGCGTGCAATTCGCGGCTTGAACCCGTCGGGGGATTTGGTTACTATCTGCGCCCTTCTTAACAGGACGACGGCGCTCGGAGTGAGTGTGCATGAAGACCTTTAGCGCGAAACCGGCTGAAGTTGAACGCGACTGGTTTGTCGTGGATGCCGACGGCAAAACCCTTGGCCGCCTTGCCACCGAAGTGGCCCGGCGCCTGCGCGGCAAGCATAAGCCGGAGTACACGCCGCACGTGGACACCGGCGACTACATCGTTGTGGTCAATGCCGACAAGATCAAGGTGACCGGCAACAAGGCCACCGACAAGATGTACTACCGCCATACCGGTTTTCCGGGCAACCTGCGCAGCAGGACGTTCGAAAAGCAGCACGGCGAGAAACCGGAGTCCGTGGTGGAAATCGCGGTCAAGGGCATGCTCCCGCGCAACCGCCTGGGCCGCGCGATGGCCAAGAAACTGAAGGTCTACGCGGGTCCGGAGCACCGGCATAACGCGCAGCAGCCCAAGCCGCTGGAGCTTTAAGCCCGCGGAACCAACGATCGGACGGGAACGGCAATGGCAGAAGAGCAGTATTACGGAACCGGTCGCCGCAAGACCTCGCGGGCACGGGTGTTCCTGCGTCGCGGCAGCGGTGAGATTCGCGTCAACGGGCGCACGCTGGAAGAGTATTTCGGCCGCGAAACCGCCCAGATGGTGGTGCGTCAGCCGCTGGAACTCGTGGACGCCCTGGACAAGTTCGACATCAACGTGACTGTCGCCGGCGGCGGCGGGAGTGGTCAGGCCGGCGCCGTGCGCCACGGGCTGACCCGTGCGCTGATCAACTACGACGAAGAGCTGCGCGGCCCGCTGCGCAAGGCCGGCTTCGTCACGCGTGACAGCCGTATGGTGGAGCGGAAGAAGATCGGCCTGCACAAGGCCCGCCGCGCCACGCAGTACAGCAAGCGCTGATCGCGAGACCTGTTTATTGGGGGATCGTCTAGCGGTAGGACTACGGACTCTGACTCCGTCAACCCAGGTTCGAATCCTGGTCCCCCAGCCAACAGCGAAAAGGGCCCCTTTACGGGGCCCTTTTTTTGTTCGACACCTGGCACCTCCACGGCGCCCTGCGAACCAAGGCCAACCGTAGGGCCGCAGGGCGGATCTTCAGATCCGCCGTTATCGGAGAAGCCGGTCCGTATGGCTGCTCTTCGCCCAAAGCGGTAGACTTGAATATCTGCCCGACGCCTTTGCCATGCGCGGCGGTACGGCGTATGGCGGGCCTTCAGGTCCGCCACCATCATCAGCAACCGCGCCACGTGGTATTGTCCCGGGCCATGGACTTCATCCGCTACAACGGCTGCAACACCCTGAGCTTCCGTCAGCTGGACGCGCTGAACGGTTTGCCCAAGGGCAGCACATTCCGGCTCTTCAAACGGTGTGCGGGGCTGCAGGAGGGAGAACACTACTTCTACCTGGCGGCCGGGGAGGCGCCGGAGGCCATCGCCCGGTGGCGCGAGGCGGGTGTGATCTATCCGACGACGGTGAACGTGGTGCTGATCACCGAGGCCGGTTACCGGAAGCTGCAGGCCGCCGGGGATTGATCCCCGCGGCGGCCTGCAGCGCCGGAACGTTCACAGGTCCAGGTCGCGGTCCGTGACGGCGCCATGGCTCGCCGAGGAGACCAGCTTGGCGTACTTGGCGAGCACACCGCGACGGTAGCGCGGTTCCGGCTTCTGCCAGCGCTTGCGGCGCTCCGCCAGCTCCGCGTCGGAGACGTTGAGCTGGAGCAGGTTACGGTCGGCATCAATGGTGATGCTGTCGCCTTCCTCCACCAGGCCGATGGTGCCCCCCACGTAGGCCTCCGGGGCTACATGCCCCACGACCATGCCGTAGGTGCCGCCGGAGAACCGGCCGTCGGTGATGAGCCCCACGTCGTCGCCGAGACCGGCGCCGATGATCGCCGACGTGGGCGAGAGCATCTCGCGCATCCCCGGCCCGCCCTTGGGTCCCTCGTAACGGATCACCAGCACGTCGCCGGCCTTGATCTCGTTGTTGACGATGGCCTCCATGCTCTCCTCTTCGGAGTTGAAGACCCGCGCCGGCCCGGTGATGGACGTCTTCTTCAGCCCGGTGATCTTGGCCACGCCGCCTTCCTCGGCGAGATTGCCCTTGAGTACCGCCAGGTGGCCCTGCTTGTACAGCGGCGCCTCCATGGAGCGGATGATGTCCTGGTCCGCCGGGGCGGTGGCCGGGATCTCCGCCAGCAGCTCGGCGATGGTCTGGCCGGTGATGGTCAGGCAGTCGCCGTGGATGAGTCCCGCTTCCAGCAGCATCTTCATCACCACCGGGGTGCCGCCCACGGCGTGGAACTGGCTGGTGACGTAGGTTCCCGAGGGTTTCAGGTCGCAGAGCACCGGCACCTTGCGGCGGATGGCTTCGACATCGTCGATGGAGAAGTCCACCTCGGCGGCATTGGCGATGGCCAGCAGGTGCAGGACCGCGTTGGTGGAGCCGCCCAGCGCCATGGTCACCGCGAATGCGTTCTCGAATGCCTTGCGCGTCATGATGTCGCGCGGTTTGCGGTCCGCGCGGATGGCCTCCAGCAGCACTTCCGCGGAGCGCGCGGCGGAATCGCCCTTCTCCTTGTCTTCGGCGGACTGGGTGGATGAGCCCATGAGGCTCATGCCCATGGCCTCGAAGGCGCTGGACATGGTGTTGGCGGTGAACATGCCGCCGCAGGAGCCGGCACCGGGGCAGGCGTTCTTCTCCACGCCGGCAAGGTCCTCGTCGCTGAGGTTGCCGGCGGAGTACTGGCCCACCGCCTCGAACACGCTGACGATGGTGAGATCCTCGCCCTTGTAGTGACCGGGCTTGATGGTGCCGCCGTAGACGAAGATGCCGGGAACGTTGATGCGGGCGAGCGCAATCATGGCACCGGGCATGTTTTTGTCGCAGCCGCCCGTGGCGAGAATGCCATCCATGCTCTGCCCGTTTACCACCGTTTCGATGGAGTCGGCGATCACCTCGCGGGAGACCAGCGAGTATTTCATGCCCTCGGTGCCCATGGAGATGCCGTCGGAGATGGTGATAGTGCCGAACTTCTGCGGCATGGCGCCGGCGTCGCGCAGGGCAGTCTCGGCCCGCTCGGCCAGCGCCCCGATGCCCACGTTGCAGGGCGTGATCGTGCTGTGGGCGTTGCCGACGCCGACGATCGGCTTGTTGAAGTCGTCATCGTTGAAGCCCACCGCGCGCAGCATGGCGCGGTTGGGGGCGCGCTTGAAACCCTGCGTGACCGCCTTGCTCCGTTTGTTGTCTGCCATCTCCCGCTCCCTTCGTCTGGTTCGCGTGTTACCGGAAAGCTGCCGTGCGCGACGCATCGTTTCAGCCGCCGCCGAATCCGCCATTGTAGCAGCGCGGCGGCTGTCGTGGAGCCGCCCGTGACAGCCGTTGTTGGACCTGGTGACCTTGGTCTCGGCATACTACGGCGTCGGTGCGTAGCGGAGAGACCCACACTGTGTCAGCAATCACTCCCTGGCAGCGGTACCAGGCCGACCTGGAGCATCCGGATTTCAGCCACGACCCGGCCCAGGAACAGGCGGTCCGGGCGCTGGACGATCTGCATCAGCGGTTGGTGCTTGCAAGCCGGGAGCCGCAACCCCGTGGCGGGCTGCTCAGCCGCATCGGCCTTGGCGCCCGCCCGCGGCAGACATGGCCCCGGGTCAGGGGCCTGTATCTCTGGGGCGGTGTCGGCCGCGGCAAGACCTATCTCGTGGATATTTTCCACGACACGCTGCCCTTTCCCGAAAAGCGGCGGCTCCATTTCCACCGTTTCATGCAACTGGTCCACCACCGGCTGCGCGACCTGGAGCGCGTCCAGGATCCGCTGGACGTGGTCGCCCGGGAGTTCGCGCAGGAAACGCGGGTGCTGTGCTTCGACGAATTCTTCGTGTCGGACATCACCGATGCCATGCTGCTGGGCGGGTTGTTGCGTGGCCTGTTCCGCGAGGGCGTGACCCTGGTGGCCACGTCGAATATCCCCCCGGACGAGCTGTACAGGGACGGACTGCAGCGCGAGCGCTTCCTGCCGGCCATCGACCTCCTCAAGGAGCATACGCAGGTCATGGAGGTGGCGGGCGAGACGGATTACCGGTTGCGGTTCCTGGAGCAGGCAGAACTGTATCACTCACCGCTGGATGAGGCCGCCGAGGAAGTCCTCAACGAAGAGTTCGTCCACCTGGCCCCGCACACCCCCGAGTTCAATACTGAACTGCAGGTTGAGGGGCGCTCGATCCCGGTGCGGGGGCTGGCGGACGATGTGGCCTGGTTCGATTTTTCGGCCATCTGCGACGGCCCGCGCGGGCAGGCGGATTACATCGAACTGGCCCGGACGTTTCACAGCGTGCTGGTCTCCAACGTGCCCGCCATGGACGAGACCCGCGAAAATCAGGCGCGGCGCTTTATCGCCATGGTGGACGAGTTCTATGATCATGGCGTAAAGCTGATCCTGTCAGCCGAGGTGCCGCTGGAGTCGCTCTACCAGGGCAACCGGCTACGGTTCGAGTTCGAACGGACCCGCAGCCGGTTGCAGGAGATGCAGTCCCAGGCCTATCTCGCGGGCGCACACTGGTCCGGTTGAAGGGGCCGCGAAGGAGGTGGCAGGTGTCTGACTTGCTCGATCGCATCCTTGATGCCCACGGCGGGGCAGGCCATTGGGGTGAGGTGCACGCCGTGCTCGCCCGCGCCTCCATGGGAGGCGTGGGCTTTGCATCACGTCTCCAGGGCCAGCCATTGCACGAGGTGGAGGTCACCCTGAATGCAGCCTGGCCGTCCATTACCCTGGCCGACTGGCCCGAGCGTGGACAATCCGCCACTTGTCAGCCAACCCGGGCGTGGATCGAGCGTGCCGATGGCGAACTGGTGACGGAGCGTGGCGCGCCGGGGGCGGCGTTCCGGTCACTGCCGCACGCGCTGTGGTGGGATTATCTGGACCTGCTCTACTACTGCGGCAACATCCTCTGGCAGACGCTCTGCCTCCCCTTCACGCTCGCCCGGGAGGGGTGTGCCCTGCAGGAGCTGCCGCCGGTGGACGTGGGCGGGCAGCGGCTGTATCGCCTGGCGGCGACCTACCCGGCGGATATTCCGACGCTGCGTACCGACCATGTCTTCTACGCCGATGCCACCGGGCTGTTGCAGCGCGTCGACTTTGCACCCCGCTTCACCGGATCTTGGATGCAGGCCACTCAGCTGCTCGAGGCTTACGAGACCGTGTCCGGATTCAACTGTGCAACCCGGTACAGGGTCTATCCTGCCATGCCCGGCGGCCGGGTGGTGCCGCTGGGCCCGCTGAGCTGGATTGATGTTGACGACATCACGTTCGCATGGGCGTGATGTCCGCCTGACAACGGCTGTAGAAGTGTCGATTGGTTCACACAGGTTCCAGGTTTTTGCGCTAAACCCTTGGCAGCGTTTAATGAATCCCGATTGTCCACAGAACCTGTGGATAAGGTTGTGGATGACGCGTTAAAACGGCCCTCTGAATCCCGCGCCGAGCGGCTTTCCCTCAGAATGTCCAAATTTTGAACGCTTTGTTAAAAGACACGAGAAACAACAACCTGTGGCCCCTGCGGGGTGCTTCGGCCCGACACGGCGCCGCCACGTGCGCCGTCGTGTTGGGGCGACGGTCGGGTGTGTATAACTTTCCTGCGCGACAGGCTTCCATGCGCTGATGTCAAGAGGGTAACGGCTCCTTTTCGGCAGGCAGACCCCGAACGATGGTTTGGGGCTACTCGTCCAGCGCCAGTATGTGGGCGGCAACACCGTCTGCAAGGGCCCGCAGGTTGTAGCCCCCTTCCAGTGTGGAGATCACCCAGCCGTTACTGAACCGGTTGGCGACCTCGACGATTTCGCGCGTAGCCCAGGCCAGATCACGCTCATCCAGCTCCATGTTGGCGAGGGGATCGGCGCGGTGGGCGTCGAACCCGGCGGAGATGAACACGAGCTCCGGCCCGAACGCGCGCAGGGCGGGGATGACGTCCTGCCGGAATGCATCACGGAACGTATCCGAGTCGGTCATCGGGGGCAGCGGGACGTTGTGGATGTTCGGGGCACCCGGAATGGGCCCCCGGCCGGTGCCGGGGAACAGCGGATGCTCGTGCGTGGACGCGTAGAACAGGCCGCGGCGGCCGGCGAACATGGTCTGGGTGCCGTTGCCATGGTGGACGTCTATATCCACCACGGCGACCCGTTCCAGGTGATGGGCCGCCTGGGCGTAGGTTGCCGCAACCGCCACGTTGTTGAACAGGCAGAAGCCCATGGCGTGATCGGGTTCGGCGTGATGGCCCGGGGGGCGTACGGCGCAGAAGACCCGCCTGGCATCACCGGCCATGACGCGGTCCACGGCCGCGCACACGGCACCGGCGGCGCGCAGTGCCGCTTCGCCGGAGGCGGGGCAGATCACCGTATCGCCGTCGAGCGCGTCGTATCCCCGGCTGGGAATGGCGGCGAAGGTGCGGTCCACGTAGCCGGCATCGTGCACGCGCAGGAGCTGCTCACGCTCCGCTCGCGGCGCTTCCGCCCAGGTCAGGGTCTCGAAGGGTGACTGACGCAGCCGCGTGAGAACGGCTTCCAGCCGTTGCGCTGACTCCGGGTGCCCCGGGCCGGTGTCGTGCTGAGTACAGCTCTCGTGCGTAATGATCCAGGTCTGCATGAGCGGATGTCGCTCCCCACGTTGCAGGCGGTTTGGGTCTGCGGCGTACTGCCCGTCTACTCTAACAAAGTAGCAGGATTCCCGGGCGCTCAGGCGCGCTCGAAACGGTATAGGGCCACTTCCCCGAGCAGGTTGGGGAACACCCGTGCGAGGCCGTGCTTGCGGTGGGCGTTGTCGATGAACGTGCGCTCGAGGATGCGGATGCCCGTGTCCTCGCACAGCGCTTCGAAGTCCCGGACGGTGCACAGGTGGATGTTGGGGCTGTTGTACCAGTCCAGCGCGGGGTCGCCGCTGACCGGCATACGCCCGCTGAGGGCAAGCCGCAGGCGTGAACGCCAGTGGCCGAGGTTGGAGAAGGTGACGATGCCTTCCCGCCCGACACGCAGCATCTCGTTGAGCAGATGCTCCGGGTACCGGACCGCCTGCAGCGTCTGGGTCATCACCACGTAGTCGAACGACAGCGGGTCGAAATCCTTCAGTCCCTCGTCCAGGTTGGTCTGGATGACGGGGATGTCCTTCTCCACGCAGCTGACGATGTTCTCCGGGGCGATCTCCAGCCCGTAACCGATCACGTCGCGGGTGTCGCGCAGGTAGCGCAGCAGCTGCCCCTCGCCACACCCCAGGTCGAGCACGCGCGTACCGGGGTGGATCCATTCGCTGATCAGGGCCAGTTCCGAGCGCACGCTCATACGTTCGCCTCCTGCGCCACACGATTCATGTACGCCTGGAGCAGGTCCCGGTAGACCGGGATGGGCATGAGAAAGGAGTCATGCCCCTGTGGCGCGACGATCTCTGAATAGGTGACCCGCTTGTTGCCGTCCTGCAGCGCGCGCACGATCTCCCGCGAGCGGCTGGAGGGGAACCGCCAGTCACTGGTGAATGACAGGATAAGGAACGAGGCCGTGACGTGCTTCAGCGCCGCGGCCAGGTTGTCGTCGTAGTTGGCGGCCGGGTCGAAGTAGTCCAGCGCCTTGGTCATGAGCAGGTACGTGTTGGCGTCGAAATGGCGGACGAAGGTCTCTGCCTGATAGCGCAGGTAGCTCTCTACCTCGAACTCGACGTCGTAGTTGAAGTTGATCTTGCCTTCGCGGAGCTCGCGGCCGAACTTGGCCCGCAGCGCGTCCTCGGACAGGTAGGTGATGTGGCCGAGCATGCGTGCCAGGGCGAGCCCGCGCTCCGGCGTGACGCCGTATTCCGAGTACCGGCCTTCGTGGAACTCCGGGTCCCGGAGGATGGCCTGGCGAGCCACCTCGTTGAAGGCGATGTTCTGGGCCGAGAGCTTCGGCGCGGCCGCAATCACCACGCAGTGCCGGGTCCGCTCCGGGAAGTCGATGGCCCATTGCAGCGCCTGCATGCCGCCCAGGCTGCCCCCTACTACGGCGGCCCACTGGTCGATGCCCAGGGCGTCAGCCAGCCGTGCCTGGCTGCGCACCCAGTCGGGGACGGTCACCATGGGGAAGTCGGCGCCGTACAGCGCGCCCGTCTCCGGGTTTGGTGAAACCGGTCCGGTGGACCCCCGGCAGCCGCCCAGGTTGTTGCTGCAGACAATGAAGAAGCGGTTGGTGTCCAGCGGCTTGCCGGGGCCGATGGACGCATCCCACCAGCCGGGTTTGCGGTCGTCGGGCGAGTGGTATCCCGCCGCATGGTGGTCGCCCGACAGCGCATGGGCCACCAGAATGGCGTTGGATGCGTCGGCATTGAGCTCGCCGTACGTCTCGTAGACGAGGTCGTACTCCGGCAGCACCCGACCGCAGTCCAGTTCCAAGGGCTGGTCGAAGTGGAGCGTTTTCGGGGTGACGAGGCCGACGGAGTCAGCTGGGAATTGTTCTGGCATCCGATCCGTAGCGGCTTGCTGTGGAAGAGAACCGAGTCTACTGACGGTCTCCGGGGCCCGCAACCGCCCGGAGACCGTCTGCGCGATGGGGCTGCTCAGAGGAATGCCATGGCCAGGTCTCGCAGCGGCATGACGAACAGCATCTTCGCCAGCTGGATGCCGATCAGCGCCGCGATAGGGGAGAGATCCAGCCCGCCGATGGCCGGAATGATGCGGCGGACCGGCTCCATCACGGGGTTGGCCAGACTGTCGATGATGCCGATGGCCGGATTGTAGTGGCCCGGGTTCACCCAGCTCAGGATCACCCGGATGATGATGACCACCAGAAACACGTTGAGTAGCAGGTTCAGCAGTTCCGCCGCGGAGCGCACGAACAGGAAGCCGGCGCTGACATTGGTGCCATTGATCCAGTACACCAGCGCCAGGGTGCAGAACTGCAGCAACAGCATCAGCACCAGCGCCGAGGTGTCCGCCCGGCCGATCGGCGGCAGCACCCGTCTCAGCGGCTGCAGCGGTGGCTGCGTGATCCGGATCAGGAACTGCGAGATCGGGTTGCTGTAGTCGGCGCGAACCCACTGCAGCAGGAAGCGCAGCATGATGGCGAGTATGTACAGGCCGAACAGGGTGTTGATCAGAAATGCCAGCGGGTCGGTGAGATACTGTCCAGACATGCGCTGCTCCGGTTATGCACGAGCAAGGGCGGCGCGTTGCCGTGCCGCCGGCTCGCGGTTGCGATTCAGTTGTTATTGGTTGCCCAGTTCGTTCCCCAGGGTCTCCGCCCGGTCGGCGGCGGCCTTCAGTGCACGCTCCACGAGCTCGCGTAGTCCGCCGTCCTCGAACGCCTGGATCGCCTGCTCGGTGGTCCCGCCGGGGGAGGTGACCCGCCGGCGCAGGGTGGCCGCGTCCTCGGTGCTTTCCAGCGCCATCTTGGCCGCGCCCAGGGCTGTCTGCAACGTCAGCAGCCGGGCGGTGTCCCTGGGCAGTCCCAGGTCGGCGCCCGCCTGCTCCATGCTCTCCATGAGCAGAAAGAAATAGGCCGGCCCGCTCCCGGAAACCGCCGTGACGGCGTTCATCTGGCTTTCGTCATCCAGCCAGCAGGTGAGCCCCACGGCGCGCATGAGCGACTCCGCCAGGCTGCGCTGCTCGGCGGACGTGGCAGGGTTGGCGTACAGGGCCGTGGCGCCCGTCTGCACCAGCGAGGGGGTGTTGGGCATGACCCGCACTACCGGCAGGCCGTCGCCGAGCCAGCGCGACAGGTCCGATTCGCGGATGCCGGCGGCGATGGAGATCACCACGGCGCCGGTGCGCGCGAGCTGTGGCGCCAGCTCCGTGGCAACGTCGCGGATGACCTGGGGTTTCACCGCCAGCACGACCCCGTCGGCGTCGGCCACGGCCTCGCTGTTGTCGCCGGTGACCGCGACGCCAAACGTCGCCGCCAGATTTCCGCGCTGCTCCGGGTCCGGCTCCGCGACACGGATCCGGTCGGCCGGGAAGCCGTCGGCAATCAGTCCGCCGATGAGGCTGCGTGCCATGTTGCCGCCGCCGATGAACGCTATGGTCTTGTTATCCATGGTGAACGGGCCTCCTTGGTGGTCACGTCGTCGCCGGGTAATCCCGGGGGCCGAAGATGTCGGTCCCGACCCGGACCATGGTGCTGCCCTCGGCGACGGCTGCTTCCAGGTCGCCGGACATGCCCATGGACAGGGTATCCAGTTCCAGTCCGCGGTGCTGCAGCGCCTCCAGCAACTCCCGCAGCGCGCGGAACGGTGCCCGCTGGGCGTCGAAATCCCCGGCAGGCGCCGGAATGCACATCAGGCCACGCAGGCGCAGCCGCGGCAAACCGGCCACGGCATCGGCCAGCGCCGGCACGTCCTGCGGGTCGACGCCGGACTTGCTCTCCTCTCCGCTCACGTTGACCTGCAGGCAGACGTTGAGCGGGGGCAGGCCCTCGGGGCGCTGCTCCGACAGGCGCCGTGCGATCTTCTCCCGCTCCACACTGTGAACCCAGTCAAAGTGTGGCGCCACGTGTTTTGTTTTATTCGACTGCAGAGGCCCGATGAAATGCCACTCCGCTCTGGCGTCCGACCCCAGGGCGTCCTGCTTGTCACGGGCCTCCTGGACATAGTTCTCGCCGAACGCGGCCTGGCCCGCGGCCATGGCGTCACGGACGGCTTCTGCCGCTTTTGTCTTGCTGACGGCCAGCAGGGTGACGCTGCCGTCGGCCCGTCCGTACTGCGCCTCAGCGGCGCGGATTCGGGCCTGCACGCTTGCGAGGCGTTCAGCGATCTCGGTCATGTTGCCTGGTTCCGGTCATCACTGTAGGTTGATCGGTCATGGCCTGTGCACGCGGTCGCTGGCTGCGCCAACCGGAACAGATAATCAGCGCAAAGGATGCCCGATGGATATTGCCGACCTGCTCGCCTTTGGCGTCAAGAACAACGCCTCGGATCTGCACCTGTCGGCGGGATTGCCGCCAATGATACGTGTGGACGGTGACGTGCGTCGAATCAACCTGCCTGCGATGGATCACCAGCAGGTGCACGGCCTGATCTACGACATCATGAACGACAAGCAGCGGCGGGATTACGAGGAGTTTCTGGAGACCGACTTCTCCTTCGAGATCCCCAATCTTGCCCGCTTCCGCGTCAACGTCTACAACCAGAACCGGGGCGCGGCTGCCGTCTTTCGTACCATTCCCTCCACCGTGCTGACCCTGGAGGAGCTGAACGCGCCGCAGGTGTTCCGGGACATCTCCGACAACCCCCGCGGGCTGGTGCTCGTCACGGGGCCGACCGGTTCGGGGAAGTCCACCACGCTGGCGGCGATGCTCAACTACAAGAACGAGAACTACCACGAGCACATCCTCACCATCGAGGACCCCATCGAGTTCGTTCACGACTCCAGGAAGTCGCTAGTGAACCAGCGCGAAGTGCACCGGGATACCCTCGGGTTCTCCGAAGCGCTGCGCTCGGCGCTGCGTGAAGACCCGGACGTGGTGCTCGTGGGCGAGCTGCGCGACCTGGAGACCATCCGACTTGCGCTGACTGCGGCCGAGACCGGCCATCTGGTCTTTGGCACGCTGCACACCAGCTCCGCCGCCAAGACCATCGACCGCATCATCGACGTATTCCCCGCCGCGGAGAAATCCATGGTGCGCTCCATGCTTTCGGAATCCCTGCGCGCGGTGATTTCGCAGTCGCTGCTGAAGAAGACCGGCGGCGGGCGGGTGGCGGCCCACGAGATCATGATCGGCACCGCCGCCATCCGCAACCTCATCCGCGAGGACAAGGTCGCGCAGATGTACTCATCCATCCAGACCGGGCAGGCCCAGGGCATGCAGACGCTGGATCAGTGCCTGCAGCAGCTCCTCAAGCAGGGGCTGATCAGCAAGCAGGACGCCCGCAACAAGGCCGCCAACAAGGACCTGTTCGCCTAGGCCCAGGGAGATCGCAATGGACTTCAACGCCCTGCTCGAGTTCATGGTCAACAAGAAGGCCTCGGATCTGTTCATCACGGCCGGCATGCCGCCGTCCATGAAGATCGCCGGCCGCATCGCGCCGGTGACCAAGGGCAAGCTGTCGCCGGATCAGGCGCGCCAGTTGGTGCTTGCCATCATGACGGACGCGCAGCGACGGGAGTTCGAGGGCAGCCGGGAATGCAACTTCGCCATCAGCGCCAAGGGCCTGGGGCGTTTCCGCGTCAGCGCCTTCTACCAGCGCAACCACGCCGGTATGGTCCTGCGCCGGATCGAGACCACCATACCGCAGCTTGATGAACTGGGCCTGCCGCCGATTCTGCGCGATCTCGCCATGACCCAGCGGGGCCTTGTGATGTTCGTTGGCGCCACCGGCACGGGTAAATCCACCTCGCTGGCGTCCATGATCGGTCACCGCAACCAGAGCAGCACCGGGCACATCGTTACCATCGAGGACCCCATCGAGTTCATCCACCAGCACCAGGGCTGCATCATTACCCAGCGCGAGGTGGGCATTGATACCGACTCCTTCGAGGTGGCGCTGAAGAACACCCTGCGCCAGGCGCCGGACGTCATCCTCATCGGCGAGATCCGTACCCGCGAGACCATGGACTACGCCATCGCCTTTGCCGAGACCGGCCATCTCTGCCTGGCCACTCTGCACGCCAATAACGCGAACCAGGCCATGGACCGGATCGTCAACTTCTTCCCGCCCGAGCGGCAGAACCAGCTGTTCATGGACCTCTCCCTGAACCTCAAGGGCGTGGTGGCCCAGCAGCTGGTGCCGACCCCGGACGGCAGCGGACGTGTGCCGGCGATCGAGGTGCTGCTGGGAACGCCGCTGGTGCAGGACAAGCTGCGCGCCGGCGAGGTGCATGAGCTCAAGGACATCATGAAGCGCTCCAACGAGCACGGCATGCAGACCTTCGACCAGCACCTTTACCGGCTGTATCAGGAAGGCCGGATCACCTACGACGACGCCATCCGTTACGCCGACTCCGCCAACGAAGTCCGCCTGCAGGCGAAGCTCGGTGCCGAGGATCGTGAGCAGCAGTACTCTGCAGCCGCGGACGACATGCGCCTGGCGGACGACGACCGCTAAGCCGTCGGCAGGCGGTCCCACCATGGATGGGCTTGTTCCAGCTGGGCCGCCAGGCGGAGCAGCCTGCTTTCGCCGCCCACCGGCGCCATGAAATGACTCCCCACGGGCAGGCCGTCATCGCTCCAGTGCAGCGGTACCGACATGGCCGGTGTTCCGGTGAGGTTGGCCAGTTGCGTGAAGGGCGTGCGCGCCAGGCTGCGGAAGGCGAGCTTGTCCACCACCCCCGTTTTCATGAGCAGCCGCCCGGCGTTCAGACGAAGCAGCGGGCGCAGGGCGAGCTGTTCGCTGCGGGGCGTCTCCAGCTCGCCGATGCGTGCCGGAAGAGCGGCGGTCGCGGGTGTCAGGTACAGATCGTGGTCCTGGAAGAAGCGCCCCAGGGCGCGGCCGAAGGTGTTCCACTGCTGGTGCGCCCTCACGTACTCCCCGCTGTTGAGCGCGCGGCCGAGCATCGCCAGCGCGCGTGTGTCCAGTTCGAAATCGCCCGGGCGGCCATCGGCCACCATGGCCGCCACCTGGCCGAAGTAGAGGGTCAGGTAGCAGCGTGCCAGTGCCATGCCGTCGATCGCCGGCTCCGCCTCCTCCACCGTGTGGCCGAGGTCCTCGAGTTGCCGGGCAGTGTTCTCCGCTGCCTGCCGGCAGGCGGGGTCGACCTCCGCGCCGATGGGCGAGCGCGTGCTGAAGGCGATCCGCAAGCGGCCGGGGGCGTGTTGCAGTTCCTCGCTGTAGGGGCGCTCCGGGGGGGCGACGTGGAACGGCGCACCGGCGTCCGGCCCCGCCAGGACGTCGAGCATGCGGGCACTGTCGCGAACGCTGCGGGTGAGCACGTGGTCGCTGGATGCCCCTTCCCAGATCTCGTGGAATCGCGGGCCTGCGGGCACACGCCCGCGCCCCGGGCGTAAGCCGAACAGACCGCAGTAGGCTGCCGGTATGCGGATGGAGCCGCCCCCGTCATTGGCGCCCGCCATGGGGACGATGCCCGCGGCGACGGCAGCGGCCGAGCCGCCGCTGGAGCCGCCGGGCGTCCGGTCGCGGTCCCACGGATTGCGAGTCGCCCCGAACGTTCTGTTCTCGGTGATCCCTTTCAGCCCCAGTTCCGGCGTATTGGTCTTGCCGAACAGCACCAGCCCGGCGTCGTCGGCGCGGCGAACAAAGGTGGAATCCTCCGCGACCGGGCTTCGGGCGAACGCCCGGCTCCCCATGCTGGTGGGTTCGCCGCCCACGTCCTGGGCCAGATCCTTCACCAGGAAGGGCACCCCGGCGAACGGTCCGGCCAGCGGCGCCTCCAGGCGTCGCTGCGCACGTTCGGGGAGCGCGCGGTTGATGGCGTTGAGCCGCGTGCCCGTGGCCTCCGCACGCTCCGTGGCCATACGGAGCAGTTCCGCCGGGGTGACCTCGCCCTTGCTGACGTATTGCGCCAGGGCCGTGGCATCATGATGCCGGTATTCGTCGAAATTCATGTGCAGTCCTTTTCAGCCAACGAACGGGGGTCCTCAATGGGCGCGAGCGAAGCACCGGGACGACAGGATTACGTGTTCTTCCGCAGTATTACCACCCGCTGGATGGATAATGACGTCTACGGGCACGTGAACAACGTGACCTACTATTCGTACTTCGATACCGCCGTAAACCACTATCTCATCGAGGAGGGTGGCCTGGACATCCATGGCGGGTCGGTGGTGGGCCTGGTGGTCAGCTCCAGTTGCAGCTACCACCGCCCCATCGCGTTCCCGGACCCGGTCGAGGCCGGCCTGCGGGTGGACCGCCTGGGCAACAGCTCCGTGCAGTACGGCGTGGGGATATTTCGTGCGGGCGACGCGGCCCTCTGCGCCCACGGCCAGTTCGTCCACGTCTTCGTGGATCGCGCCGAGAATCGCTCGGTGCCCATTCCGGGGTCGCTGCGCGCGGCACTCGAGCGCTTGCAGGTTCCCACCGGGTAGATTCGGTGGGAGGATGGGAGTCCGTTTCGGGTGCGGCAGTCGGTCGCGGGAGGTCTTGATGCGTTGCGGGGTGTATCGCCGGGGTTTCGCCCTGGCCCTGATGGTCGTCCTGGTTACCGTGTTGAACGGGGCTCACGCCCGCGACCTGGCCATGGATCCGGACGACATGGTGCCCGTGGAACTGGCGACGATCGGCGTGGATCGCGCCGGCGGCACACCGCTGGTGCTCCTGCGGGAGCCGGAGTCCGGCGATGTGGTTCCCATCCGTATCGGGCTGGCCGAGGCGCGGGCCATTCTCATGGCGCAGCAGGACGTGCCGGTGCCGCGACCGCAGACGCACGATCTCATCGGCAACGTCTTCGAAGGCCTCGACGCAACGCTTGAGCGGGTGCTGGTGGACAACCTCTCCGACGGCATCTACTACGGCATGCTGGAGCTCAGCGTTGCCGGGCGCGGGGAGCCCGTGCTCGTGGATTCGCGTCCCAGCGACGCCCTTGCCCTGGCGGTGCGCAGCGGTGCGCGCATTCTGGTGTCGCCGGAGATCCTGCAGGCGGGGCAGGATCTCGAGTATGAAGGCATCGAGGACGATCAGGTGGTTACCGCGCTGGGGATTACGGTTGTCGAGGCAACGGACGATCTCCGGGATGCGCTGGATATCGGCGACCAGGCCGGTGTTATCGTCAGCGGGGTGCGTGGCCACGCCGCTCACGTGGGCCTGAGGGAGGGCAGTCTCATCATTGCCGTGAATGACGAGACGCCGGAGACACCCATGGAGTTTCTGGATCTCGTGCGTGAGACGCCGTCCGGCGAGCGGGCGCGGATCCGTTACCTGGATCAGGGTGAGGAACAGGAGATCGAGGTTCCCACCGATGTTCCGGATCGGCGGCGGGACGAGGGCATTACCCTCTGACCCGCTGCGCGCCGGTCCTGGCGCCTGTGCGTGTCAGGATCGGCTCTCCAGCTTGCCGAACCGCTTGTCCAGTACCTTTTCCAGCCGGTCCGCGGCGCCGGATGCCGCGTCGTAGGCATTCTCCGACAGATGCTCCGCAGCCACCGGATCCAGTCCGCGGGGGCGTGCTTCCAGCTTGCACTGCTTGTTGATGCCGCCTTTCGGCCCGTTGACGTCGGTGAAATACGCCTCGATGCGGGTGAGGCGGTCACCGAAGCGCCGTTCGATGGTTTCCAGGCGCTGCCGGAGGTGCGCCTCCAGTGCCTCCGAAACCGTGACTCCCTGGGCCGGATTGATCTGCAGATGCATTGTCACAACTCCTCGCGTCGTCTCTGCCTGTATAAGGATCTGGCGCAAGCCGCGGTGTTTTTCAAGGGGGGGCCTGGCCCGGGAACCGTCCCGGGGCCAGGTCGATCGCCATGCGCCTGGGTCAGGCGTTGGCGGCGGGGCGGTGCTCCGCTTCACCGTGGGACGGCAGCGCCGTGGAGCCGAAGTACTCGTCCGCGGTGAACACGTCCACCTCAATGGCGGCCATGGCGGCATCGTTGGCCTGCTGCAGCTGCCGGCCCTCCGTCTCCGTGATTACGCCCGTCTCCCGTGCTTCGGCGATGATCTCGTAGGCCAGCCCGCGGGACAGCTTCCGCTGCTTCTGCGCCTTCTGGATCTTGGCCATGATCGGCTGCGCCTCCTGGTGCAGCCGGAACGCCTTCAGCAGTCGGCCGGCGCCCGGGGCGCTCTCCGATGCCCGTGCGACGCCGTTGGTAATGCGCCGGTACTGGTCGTTGAGCGCCTGGATGGCAGCGGCCGTGGGGGCGATCAGCTTGTCGCTGGGCCCCTGGGAGAGCGGGTTGATCCGCAGGAAAAAGGCTGCCGGCTTGCGCAGCCACCATCCCACCACCGGGGCGTCGAAGTTCGCGTGGATGCCTTCGAATGCCTCCTGGATCTTCGCCAGAGCGTGCTCACAGGCGTACTGCACCACCGGCAGGTCCTCGTCCTTACGGCCTTCGGCTTCGAAGCGGCGTAGCGCGGACAGGGCCAGCACCTGCCAGGTGAGGGCGTCGGCGAAGCGGCCGGTGAGGTTGCCCTTGGCCTTGAGCTTGCCGCCGATGAAGTACATGGCCAGATCGGTGAGCAGTGCGAAACGGGACGACGCCCAGGCCAGCCGGCGGTAGTAGGTGGCCGTCGGGCCGGACACAGGGCTGCCGGCACTGAATCCGCGGGTGAGGCCGCGCACCTTGGTGCGGCCCCAGTTGCTCGCGGTGTGGCCGAGCCAGCCCAGTAGCCGCTGCCGGAACGCCGTGGCATCGCCGTCCTCGATGGCCTTGACCAGTGGCAGGGCGTAGGGATGGCAGCGGGTCGCCCCCTGACCGAAGATGATCAGGGTCCGGGTCATGATGTTGGCGCCTTCCACGGTAATGCCCACAGGGGCACCGTGGTAGCCGGAGGCGAGGATGTTGTTCGGTCCCTGCATGACGCCGGCGCCGGAGAAGACATCCATGCCGTCGGTGAGCAGCCGCTGTACCATTTCCGTGCTGCTGGACTTCAGCAGCGCCGAGATCACCGGCGGCTGTTCGCCGCCGTCGATGGCGGAGCAGGAGTACACCCGCGCCCCCTCGAACATGTAGGCCATGGCGGCGATGCCTGCCACCTTGTCCTGCACGCCCTCCATCAGCCCGATGGGGATGCCGAACTGGTGACGCACCATGGAGTAGGCACCGGTCACCGCGGCAGTGGATTTGATGCCGCCGATGGCGCCCGCGGGCAGGGAGATGGCGCGACCGCCCGCGAGCTGCTCCATGAGCATGCGCCAGCCCTGGCCGGCGTACTCGGCACCGCCGATAATCTGATCCGGCGAGCATACGACATTTTCTCCGATGATCGGGCCATTGTAGAAGCCCTCGCCCACCGGCATGTGGTGGTCACCGTTGTGCAGGCCGTGCGTGCCCTTGTGCAGCATCACCACGGTGATGCCCGGGTACTCGCCCTTGCCCAGCAGGTTGTCCGGGTCGTGCATCTGGAACGCCAGGGAGATGAGGTTCGCCACCGGCGCCAGGGTGATGTAGCGCTTGCGGAAGTTCAGTCGGATCTTCACCTCGCCGGCGTCGTCCTTGAAGACTTCCCCTTCGGCCTTGATGGAGGCGGCGTCGGAGCCGGCGGTGGGTTCGGTTAGCCCGAAGCAAGGCACGTACTCGCCACTGGCCAGGCGCGGCAGGTAGTGGTCCTTCTGCGCGTCGGTGCCGTAGTGCTTGAGCAGCTCGGCTGCGCCCAGCGAGTTCGGGATCACCACGAAGGTGCCCACCGTGGACGAATAGCTGTTGACCTTGGCCATGATCGAGGAGACCGCGAGGGTGGAAAACCCCTTGCCGCCGTACTCCCGGGGAATGATCATCCCCATGAAGCCCTGCTTCTTGATGAACTCGACGGCGTCGTCGGGCGCGCGGCGGGTGCGGGCCACCTCGTAGGTGTCGATCATCTGGCAGAGCTCTTCAGCCGGCCCGTCGAGGAAGGCCTGCTCCTCGTCCGAGAGCTGATTGTAGGACTCGGCCATCATGCCCTTGAAATCCGGGTTGCCGGAGAAGAGCTGGCCATCGATCCAGACCGTGCCGGCCTCCAGGGCCTGGCGCTCGGTGTCGGAGATGCGCGGCAGCATGTTCTTGGCGCGCATGACGTTCATCAGTGCAGAAAACATAATCTTCCTCCCGGTCACGGCTCGGTGGTATGACGAGGCGTAACACGACTGCGTTCCCGCGGCTCCGCCGCGGGCGAATGCCATGATGTGTCTGTTCCGCAGAGCGGGTGGGGATCACCATCAGGTTAGCTGACGTTTTACCATACTCTTCCGTATGGTCAAGTGTTCTGCACTGACCCGGGACGTCCCTCGGTGGTGGTGGTGTCGCGGTTGCGGGCGGCGGGCCGCGCCGGGGTTACCCCGGCAGCGGGCAGGCATGGTGCTCGCCGACGCGGCCGCGGAGTGTCGCTATGACGGCGTCCACATGCACCGTGCAGCCGATCACGGTGACTGCCAGCTGCCAGCGCGCCTGCGCAGGCTGCGCCGACAGCCACGTATCCACGAGCGTTGATAGCACGCCTTCCTGACAGCCCGGCAGCGGGGCCGGGTGGGCAACCCTGCTGGGGATTCCGGCATCCTCCAGCGCACCGATGCCGGCGATGGCGCCGGCATCGAATCCCGTCAGCACGAAGCGTGAGGGGCGCAGACGGACGTCGGGAACCTCGCTGTCCAGGGCGATGAGCGCCAGTGTGACGGGGTCTCGTCGGGCGGCGGCGAACAGCACCGCGGGCAGGCCCATCTCGTCACACACCAGCACTCGCTGCCGCTCGCCCCCGGCATCCGGGAGCGGACTGCCGTGGGGCCCGTCACTGTTGCAGGGTGTGCCGCGGACCGCGTCCGCCAGTGCCGACGGTGCCTGGAAGGCGAGCCAGCCTTCCCGCGGTGAGGCATCCAGTACGCCCAGGCAGTGCTCCTGACCCGACAGGGCGAGGCGGAACCAGTGGCCCGGCCGTGCCTCCCCGGCGCAGTTGCTGGCGACACGCAGGAGCCGGCCGCCGCCGGGAAGTGCCGTGTTGGCGAGGACGGTGGTCAAGCGGTCCGATGGACGGTGACACCGTCCATGAGTGTCCGCGCGACGCGCCCTGTCAGCTCCCAGCCCAGCATCGGGGTGTTGTGTCCGCGGCTGTTCATGGTCTCGGTGGTGAGCCACCACGGGGCGGAAGGGTCGACAACGCAGAGGTCGGCAGGGGCGCCCGGGCGCAACGTGCCGGCCGCGAGGCCCAGGGCGCCCGCGGGGCCGCTGGTGACCCGGGCGATGGCGTCGGGCAGGGGCAGGAGGTTCTCGTCGTGGAGCCGCAGTGCCAGCGCCAGCAGCGTGTCGAGCCCGGAGATGCCCGGCTCGGCGGCCACGAACGGTGCGGCCTTGGCGTCGGTGTCGTGGGGCTGGTGATCGGAGCACACCGCCTCGATGGTCCCGTCCGCGACCGCCCGGCGCAGGGCGGAGCGGTCGCTCTCGCCCCGCAGCGGCGGCATGACGTTGCAGAGGCTGGCAAAGCCGCTGACGTCCATTTCCGTGAGAAACAGCTGATGCATGGCCACATCGGCGCTGACCGGCAGCCCCTCCCGGCGCGCCCGGGCAACCATGGCCGCGCCCCTGGCGGAGGACAGCCGGTTGAAGTGCACCCGCGCCCCGGTCTCCTCCACCAGCGCCAGGGCGACGGCCAGGGCAGTGGTTTCCGCCGCCACCGGGATGCCGGCGATGCCGAGCCGGGTGGCGACCCAGCCTTCGTGCATCGCACTGCCGGAGGTCAGGTCGGGGTCCTGGGGGGTGAGCATGACCGTGATGCCGTAGGTCGCCGCATATTCCAGCGCGCGCCGCAGGACCAGCCGATTGCCGACGGGCCGGCCGCCGTCGCTGACGGCAACACAGCCCGCACGGGTGAGCGCGGCCATCTGGCTCAGGTGCTCCCCCTCCAGGCCTGCGGTCAGGGCCCCGAGCGGGGCAAGCCGGCTGGCACCCGCTTTCTCGGCCTGGCCCTGCACGAGCTCCAGCACGGCGGTGCTGTCGATCACCGGCTGCGTGGCCGGTGACGCGCATACCGTGGTGATGCCGCCGGCCGCGGCGGCGTGGAGTTCGTGGACGATATCCGCCTTGTGCTTTGCTCCCGGTTCACGCAGGTGCGCGGCCAGGTCCACCAGCCCCGGGATCACCAGTTTGCCGGCGGCGTCGATGGTCTCCTGCGGCTGGAAACCGTCGGGGGGCGTGTCCAGGCCAATGATACGGCCATCCGCGACATAGAGGTCGGCGATCCGATCCACGCCCTCAGCCGGGTCCACGATCCGCCCGCCGCGGATCAGCGTGCTGCCGCTCATGCGTCCTCCTCGGCGGGCGTGCCGCGTCCTTCCAGGCACATGGACATGATCGCCATGCGCACGGCGATGCCGTTGGTCACCTGATTGAGAATGACCGAGCGTTCGCCGTCGGCCACCGCGGACTCGATCTCCACGCCGCGGTTGATGGGGCCGGGGTGCATGACGATGGCGTCGGGCTTTGCCAGCGCCAGGCGCTCCTCGGTGATGCCGTAGAGCTGATAGTACTCCTGTTCGCTGGGCAGCAGGGCCCCGCGCATGCGCTCGCGCTGCAGGCGCAGGGTGATCACCACGTCCACGTCGCGCAGGCCCTCGGTGATGTCGTGGTAGACGTGCACGCCCAGGCGCTCCACGTCCCGGGGCAGCAGAGTGCGCGGTCCCACCACCCGCACCTCACCGGCACCGAGGCCGTTGAGGGCGTGGATCTGGGAGCGCGCCACCCGGGAGTGGAGGATGTCTCCGACAATGGCCACCCGCAGCGGCTCGAAAGCGCCCTTGTGGCGGCGGATGGTGTACATGTCCAGCATGGCCTGGGTGGGATGGGCGTGGCGGCCGTCGCCGGCGTTGATCACGGCCACGTCGTCGCCCACGTGTTCGGCAATGAAGTGAGCGGCGCCGCTCTCCGCGTGGCGCACCACGAACATGTCGCACTGCATGGCCTCGAGGTTGCGCAGCATGTCCAGCAGGCTCTCGCCCTTGGAGGTGGCCGACGTGGCGACATCGATGTTGAGCACGTCGGACGACAGCCGTTTGGCGGCCAGCTCGAAGGTGGTGCGGGTCCGGGTGCTGGCCTCGAAGAACAGGTTGATCACGGTGCGGCCCCGGAGCAGGGGGACGGTCTTGATGGATTTCTCGATCACGCCCGTGAACGAGCCGGCGGTGTCGAGGATGCGTTCGAGCAGGTCCCGCGGCAGCCCCTCCGTGGTGAGAAAGTGTCGCAGCCGCCCGTGTTCGTCCAGCTGAATGTCGCGTCCGTTCATGCGGCGTCCTGAATGGTGAGTTCCAGCGGTGAGGGCCCGTGCAGTTTCACCCGCTGGCCGTCGCTGAGGGTGATGCGTGCGCCCACCACGTCGGCGGCAATGGGCAGCTCCCGTTCACCCCGGTCCACGAGCACGGCGAGCAGGACCCGCCGCGGGCGGCCGAAGTCGAAGATCTCGTTCAGGGCCGCACGGACCGTGCGGCCGCTGTAGAGCACGTCGTCCACGAGGATGATGTCCCGGTCGTCCACGCTGAAGGGCAGGTTCGACGGCCGTACCTGCGGGTGCACGCCCCGGGTGCCCACATCGTCCCGGTAGAAGGCGATGTCCAGGGTGCCCAGGGGCGTCTCGGGCGCCAGTTTCCGGTGCAGCGCTTCGGCGATCCAGGCGCCGCCGGAGTGGATGCCGATGATTGCCGGGGCGTCCACCTGCCGCCGTTTCAACTCGGCGCGCAGGTCGTCGCTCATCTGCTGCACCAGCGTGTCCACCGAGGCAAGTGTCGTCATGGGGAGTGATCCGCTAACCAGGTTTCGAGAATGATGCAGGCGGCCATCATATCAACGGCCGGGTCCGGGCCGCGACCGCGACGGCGCCGTCTGCCCGTCTCGGCAAGCCGCTCCTCGGCAGCGCGCGAGCTGAGCCGCTCGTCCACCAGGTGGACGGTGAGCCCGAAACGCCCCTGCAGCTGCCGTGCGAACCGCTCCGCGCCCTGGGTGACCGCGTTGCTGGTGCCGTCTGCGTGTTCGGGGCGCCCCACAACCACGGCTGTGGGCTGCCACTCGCGGATCAGCTTCTCGATGCGATCCCAGTCGGGGCGGCCTTCGGCCGGGCAGTCCACCGTCACCAGCGGACGGGCGGCACCGGTGATGGTCTCGCCGACGGCGACGCCGACCCGGCGGCGGCCGTAGTCGAAGCCGAGCAGCGTCGACCCGGTCACGCGTGCCCGGCGTCCGACGACAGCAGCGTGAGGTCGACCCCGAGCAGCGCGGCGGCCGCCTGCCAGCGTTCACCAGCGCCGCGCGAGAAGATGATCTCCGGATCGGCGGGTCCGTTGAGCCAGGCGTTCTGGGCCAGCTCCTCCTCGAGTTGCCCCGGCTCCCAGCCGGCGTAGCCAAGGGCGACCAGGTAGCGCTCCGGCCCCTTGCCCTCGGCAATGGCGGCCAGCACGTCGCGGGAGGTGGTGACCGAAACCTGCTCGGAGACCTGCAGGCTCGAATCCCACTGCTGATCGGGGCTGTGCAGGACGAACCCGCGTTCGCGCTGAACCGGACCACCCATGTAGACGGTCCTGCCGGCGATCTCCGCGGTCGCCGGGGTGATGTCCAGGTGTTCCAGCAGCTCGCCGAGGGTCACGTCGGTGGGGCGATTGATGATGATGCCGAGGCCGCCCTCGGTATTGTGCTCGCACATGTACGCCACGGTCTGATGGAAGTTCGGATCTTCCAGCGTGGGCATGGCGATCAGAAAGTGATTGGTCAGGGATGCATGTTCGTCCATGGGCTCAGTATCCGTCACCGGGAGGTGCCTTCTCAAGCACAGTCACCTCGCTTCCAGCTCACCGCCGCTGACGAACTCCCAGGTCCGGGTGATCACCAGCTGGTCCTTGCCGTCGAGCACCTCCTCCGGAATGGCCTCGAACGGCCCGGCGAGCTCGACCACGCGCTTCGCCGATTCGTCCAGCAGCTGGTGGGGCGAGCGTTCGAGCAGTCTCACCTCCACGACGCTGCCGTCGGGGTCCAGCGTGACCTCCACGATCATGCGCCCGGAGAGCTGCTGGCGCCGTGCGTCGTCCGGGTAGTTGAGGTTGCCGACCTGCTCGATGCGTTCGATCCAGTTCTGCATGTAGGCCGCGGCGTGGTGTGCGCGGGTGCGGGCGTTGATCCGCTGCTGGGAGGGGTAGCGCGCATTCCAGTCGATGCTGCGGGAGGTATCGGCGATATCCCGGGCGACCTGTTCGTCGGCATCCACCAGGTCGCGGTTGGGGGCGTGGTCGGGTTGTGGGTCATTCTGCTCGGGTTCCGGCACGGCCGTCTCCGCGTCGTCGGTAGTGACGGTGCGGGTGTCGTCGGCGGCCGGGTCCGGGCGTCGCGTGGGCGCGGCGGAAACCAGATCGCTCATGTCGCGCGGGTCGGGCAGGAGGGAGCTGGGCTCCGCCGGCCGCATGGCTTCGTCGGCCGTTCCCCCGCCGTCCTGGTCGTCGGGCGCCAGGAAATCGTAGTCATCCGGGGTTTCGTCCGTGGGTGACTGCGCCAGCGTGATCTCGATCAGGGGCGGCGTGTCGCGCTCACCGAGGGGCATGGTGAAGCCGACGCCCAGCAGCACGGCGCCGTGCAGTGCGGCTGCCATGAACAGCGTCATGCCGAGGCGATCGCCGGGGCTGATGCGGGGCTTACTCATGCATGGATCTTCGCGGGTCGCGGGTGTCTTGGTTGAGTCGGCGGAGCAGGCTCGCGGTTATCATACCATTGAGGCAGCCGAAGGCGACCGCGGCCGTGAGCAGCACCGGCAGCAGCATCGGCAACGCCGGATGCGGCACCAGCCACAGCCACGCCAGCAGGAATTGCCCCGACATGTGCGCCATGCTCGCCAGCAGGCTCAGGCCGACGGGGCCGATGCCCGGCAGCCAGCGCGCAACCCCGAGCGCGGCAACGGCGCTGACCGCGCCGGCCAGGCTGAGCATGAACGTCGGCGACAGGAAGGTACCCACCAGCAGTCCCCCGGCCACCACCCGCAGGATTGCGACCCAGGCCGCCGCGCGCCAGCCGAACAGGACCAGGACGGTCACGACGATGATGTTGGCCAGCCCCGGCCGGATGCCGGGCATCGGGCTGGGTACGACGGTCTCGGCCACGTGGATGGCCACCGCCAGCGCGGCCAGCCCGGCGATGCGCAGGTCGTCCCGGTCCGGCGTGATTTCGCGGTACACGTGGCCCCCGTCGATCGTTGACTCCCGGGCGAGCGGGGGGTCAGTACGTTTTTCCGTCCAGGCCATGGCCGGGGCGGCCGGTGATCTCCACCACCACCCGGTTCGGCAGGCAGACCGTGCTCTCGCCCGCGCCCTCGATCCAGCCGTCGCGCACGCAGAGTTGCCGTGCCCCGGGGGATTCCACCACGCGGATGCGGCCATCGGCCACCTGCAGCCGGGTGGTCCCCAGGTGGCCGGCAATGGCATGTTCGCCGTCGCGGTCCAGGTTCAGGGTGGTGACCACCTCGCCACCGACGGACACCCGCGCTTCCCGCCCGGCCCCGCCGGGTTGCCAGAGCAGGGAGTACAGGCTGGCCACGAGCAGGATGGCGCCAAGCAGCAACCCGGCATCGACGCGGGTCATGGTGTCTGGATGACCTCCAGTGAGGCGCCGCTGTCGGCGTCCAGGCTCAGTCGTTCCGCCATCGCTGCCGTGGCGGTGACGGTATTGTCCGGTGCAACCACCAGGACGTCGCGCAGGTCGAGGTCCACGGCGACCTGCGGCCAATCCTCCGGCCCGGCGACCAGCAGTGCGGTGGCTGCGGCATCCGCCAGGGCCGGGTCGTCGTGGATGACAGTGACCGACTCCAGGCCGTCCGCCGGCATGCCCGTCTCAGGGTCCAGCACATGGTGATACCAGGTACCGTCGTGCTGGAACCCCCGTTCATAGGTGCCGGAGGTGAAAACGGCATCACCGCCACGAACGCCCAGGGTTCCGAGTACACCCTGACCGCCCGGGTTGCTAATGCCAATGGCCCAGTCCCGACTGCCCGGTTGACCGACGGTGATCAGGTCGCCGCCGGCGTTGACGATGGCGGCCTCTATTTCGGCATCCTCCAGCATGGTACGCAGCTCCCCCAGTGCGATGCCCTTGGCCACGGCGCCAAAATCGAGCTGGAGGTCGCGCCGGGTGGTCTCCATGCGCCCGTTGGTTCGGCCCAGGTCGGCGGCGCTATAGGGGGCGGCCCGCCAGGCGTCAATGGTGGAATCGGCGGGTGGGGTGGCGTCAGGTTCCAGGGTCTCGCCGTGGAAGCCCCAGTCCTTGATAAGCTTGCCGGTTCCCGGGTCCATGCGGTAGCCGGTACGTTCTGCCAGGGACAGTCCAGTCTCGAGCAGGGGCGCCAGAGCATCCGGCACGGCGGCTTCGCCATGCGCCTGCAGTTCCGCGTTGAACCGCGTGAGCTCACTCTCTTCCCAGGCGTGCCATTGCGCGTGGCGCCGTGAGAGGGCGTGCTCGATATCCTCGAGCAGTGCGTCGCTCGTTCCCTTTGGTGAACCGTAAAGGCTGACCTCGACCACGGTGCCGAAGACCAGCAGGCGCTGATGCTGGAAGTCCGGTTCCCGGTCACAGCCCGCGAGCAGCGCGGTCAGGGCCGCCAGTGAGGTCGCAATGCGTGTGGTCATGCGGGCCGTCATAGGTCAGCGGCGATTCGGTCCAGAAACTGGCCGCCGATATCCGTGCCGTTGATGGCATCCAGCTCGCGCACGCACGTGGGGCTGGTGACGTTGATCTCGGTCAGGTAATCACCGATCACGTCGAGCCCGACGAAGCGCAGACCGCGCTCAACCAGCGTCGGCCCGACCTGCTGACAGATCCAGCGGTCCCGCTCGGTCAGCGGGACGCTCTCGCCGCGGCCGCCCGCGGCGAGGTTGCCGCGGGTCTCGCCCGCCGCGGGAATGCGCGCCAGGGCCGCGTCCACTGGTTCGCCATCAATGACGAGAATGCGCTTGTCGCCGTCGCTGATCTCGGGCAGGTAGCGCTGCGCCATGATGTATGCCTGGCCGTCGGCGGTGAGCGTGTCGATGATCACGGAGGTGTTCGGATCGCCTTGCTCCACCACGAACACGGAGCGGCCGCCCATGCCGTCCAGCGGCTTGAGGACCGCCTTGCCCTGTTCGGCGATGAATGCCCGCAACCGGTCGCGGCTACAGTCCACCAGCGTGGGGGCGCAGCATTGTGCAAAATGCGCGGTGAACAGCTTCTCGTTGGCGTCACGCAGCCCGGCCGGCCGGTTGACGACACGGGCGCCTGCGGCCTCCGCGCGCTCCAGCAGGTGGGTGGCGTAGGTGAACTGGGCGTCCACGGGCGGATCCTTGCGCATGAGAATGACGTCCAGGTCGCCGAGGCGTACCTCCGACGGGTCGCTCAGGGTGAACCAGTCGGTGTTGTCATCCCGCACATCCAGGGACCGGTTGCGCCCCCTGGCCTCGCCGTCGCGGAGGAAGAGATCACCCAGCTCGAAGTAATGAAGCGTCCAGCCGCGCCGGCGGGCGGCGAGCAGCATGGCGAGGGAGGTGTCCTTCCAGGGTTTGATCTGCTGGATCGGGTCCATGACGACCCCGAGGTGAATGGTCATGGCACATGACTCCATGGGTGTGGTCGGGATAACCGGAGGTTGGTCGTCAATCCGGTGTGGCGACGACGTTCACAGTTCTGCAGCAGCAGGCCTGCTAGCGTGGAGAAACACATTCCGGGATCCGGTCCGCTCCACTCGCCGGTCGCCGTCCTGCTAGCACGTGACGGGCTCATATGTTACATAGACCCACACGACTATGGAACGGAAGCCGCTCGGTGCTGTGCTGCAGCGCCGGACACAACAGAAAAGTCGGGGGAGTTGGTGGATAAGGAAACCAGTCAGAACGGACTCTCGGGCCTGAAGGTCATGGTCATCGACGACAGCAAGACCATCCGCCGCACGGCCGAGACGCTGCTCAAGAAGGAAGGCTGCGAAGTCATTACCGCGAATGACGGCTTCGAAGCCCTGGCCAAGATCGCCGACCTCAAGCCAAGCATCATCTTCGTGGACATCATGATGCCGCGGCTGGACGGCTACCAGACCTGTGCGCTCATCAAGCACAACCAGATGTTCAAGCATACGCCGGTCATCATGCTGTCCAGCAAGGACGGCCTGTTCGACCGTGCGCGGGGGCGGATCGTCGGCTCACAGGAATACCTGACCAAGCCGTTTACGCGCGACGAATTGCTGGGGGCAATCAAGCGCCACCTGACCCAGGCTGCATAGCATTGCGGTTGCTGTCCCGGCGGATATGGAAGCGCTCTTGGGGCGCACGCATTGGGGGGTACGCACGAGCGTGTGCGTCCATCCGGCGATCCACAGGATAGATCACGGATTACGGGAGACAGGCCGAATGACCCGGGTACTCATTGTTGACGACTCGCCAACAGAGACATACGTCCTCAGGGAGATGCTCGAGAAGCATGACTACGAGGTGAGCGTTGCCGAGAACGGCGAGGACGGCATCCGGCAGGCGCAGGAATCCGCGCCGGACGTCATTCTCATGGATATCGTGATGCCCGGCGTCAATGGGTTCCAGGCTACGCGCAAGCTCAGCAAGGATCCGGCTACCTCGACCATCCCCATCGTCATCATCAGCACCAAGGACCAGGACACGGATCGGATCTGGGGCATGCGCCAGGGGGCCCGGGACTACATCAGCAAGCCTGTCACGGAACAGGAGCTGCTGGAAAAGGTCCAGGCCGCCCTCAGTGGTTGAGGCGCGAACACCATGACCGGGACCGCCTTTGACCTGCTTGAGGACATGGAGCGCCTGGGGCGTGACCATGCCGCCGACCTGCCAGCGCAGGAGGAGCACAGCGAAGACTGGGTCGGTGTCGGATTCCGGCTCGGGGCGCAGCGTTTCGCGTCCCCCATGACCGAAGTTGCCGAGCTGCTGAAGTATCCGGAGTTGGCGCCGGTACCGCGCACACGGCCCTGGGTGCGCGGCATGGCCAATGTTCGTGGCACGCTGCTCCCGATCATGGACCTCAACGGCTTTATCGGGGATCACAATTCCAGCCTGACCCGGCTCAGCCGGGTGCTGGTGATCCCGATCGAGAACGCATACACCGGTCTGCTGGTGGACGAGGTGTTTGGCTTGCGGCACTTCCCGCGGGAGGCCCTGCAAGGCGTGCCCGAGGACGTGCCCGAGCCTTGTGCACCGTTCGTCACCGGTAGTGTGACGCATCACGGCGAACGATGGCTGCTGTTCAGCATGCGCGCACTCGTGAATGACCCGCAGTTTCTGATGGTGGCGAGCTGACCGGGTTGCAACCGGGCTTGCCGTGGACCGGTCGAGACCGCGACGGCGGGTGTGAATGGGGCATCACGCCCGGTGCCATGGAGGGCCGGCGGCGGACGATGGAGGCCGTTCACCGGCCCGGGGGCAGGATTTCATTGGAGGGACAGCACACATGAAAGGTGCGCAGAACACCGCGCCGGCGGAGCGGATCGGCAAAGCCGTCACCGTTCTCAGCGGGCTTGTCATTGTCGCGATCATTCTCATGGTCGTAAGTTTCGCCTATAGCGCCTATCACGCCCGCTACGACGCGGAGTACATCGAACGGGCGGAAGCCGTTCGCGTGCTGTCGCAGACTGTTGCCAAGAACGCTTCCGAGGCCGCCAACGGACGGACCGACGCATTCTTCATGCTTCAGGATGCCCGCGACGAGCTCGCCGAGCACTACGCGGTCCTCACCGACGGCAACCCTGAGACCGGCCTGCCGGCCACGGCCGAGGTGAGTGAGGAGGCCGGAGAGCAGCTTGGCCAGGTTAGCCGCGCGTGGCTGCGGATCGATGGCCACGTGGCGACCATCATGGATCGGCAGGGCATGGTCGTGACGGTCAACGAGCTGGCCGACCGCTTCCGCGTGTCGGTGCCCGAGCTGCAGCGCGTGGCGGAGGATGCCGCCACCGATCTTGCCGAGGCCGGCGCACCAGCCGCCCAAGGCTACTACGTCGGGCAACTGATGCTGCACAGCGAGCGCATTCGCCGGCACACTGGCGACATGCTGCGTGGCGGAGTCGGCAACGAGCTGGCCGATCAGCGTCTTGACCAGAGCAAGGATGATCTCCGTCTGGTGCTCGACTCGCTTCTGGGTGACGGTGAGCTGCCGGTGCCCGCGGTCACTGATGGCCAGGTGCTGGCGTCGCTCCAGGCGGTGGATGAACGGTTCGGCGTGCTGGAGCAGGAGGTGGAGGAGATACTTGCCGGCGCTTCCGATCTTTACCTGGTGCGGGACGCCGCATCCGAGATCTTCAGCGATTCACGGCAGATCGACGCGGCCAGCAATGGCTTGCTGAACGTCTACCGTGACCTTCCCGCCGCCCGGCCGCTGCAGGAGTGGTACGGCTTCGCATTCGGCGGGCTGGCGCTGGTCCTGCTGGTGACCCGCGGCTTCCTCACCCGTGTACAGGCGCGGCAGGAACTCGCCGCCTCGGAAGAAGAGAAGCAGCGCGCGGACGAGCAGTCACGCAGGAACCAGCAGGCCATTCTTGACCTCCTGGACGAGATCCAGGGGCTGTCCGAGGGTGACCTGACCGTACAGGCGTCGGTGGACGAGGCGTTCACCGGCGCCATCGGTGACGCCTTCAACGACGCCATTGAAGCGCTGCGCAGCCTGGTCACCACCATCAACGACACCTCGGTGCAGGTCTCCTCGGCGGCGCAGCAGACGCAGGCGACAGCCATGCACCTGGCCGAGGCATCGGATCACCAGGCGCATCAGATCACGGCCGCGTCGGCCGCTGTCAACGAGATGGCTGTGTCCATCGACCAGGTGTCGAAGAACTCCGAGGAGTCAGCCGACGTGGCGCAGCGCTCGGTGGAGCTGGCGACCCGCGGCAGTGAAACCGTGCGCCGGACCATCGACGGCATGGATTCCATCCGCGAGCAGATCCAGGAGACGTCCAAGCGCATCAAGCGTCTGGGCGAGTCATCCCAGGAGATCGGCAACATCGTCGAGCTGATCAACGACATCGCCGACCAGACCAACATCCTGGCGCTGAACGCTTCCATCCAGGCCGCCATGGCCGGTGAGGCGGGGCGCGGCTTCGCGGTGGTCGCCGACGAAGTGCAGCGGCTGGCAGAGCGCTCCGGCAATGCCACCAAGCAGATCGAAGCCCTGGTGAAGACCATCCAGACGGACACCAACGAGGCGGTGATCTCCATGGAACAGTCCACCTCGGGGGTGGTCAGCGGCGCGCACCAGGCGGAAGAGGCCGGCGAGGCGCTGCGCGAGATCGAAACCACGTCCCAGCAACTGGCGGGGCTGATCCAGAACATCTCGGAGGCAGCGGGACAGCAGGCCCAGGCCGCGGCCAACATCTCGGACACCATGAACGTCATCCAGGAGATCACGTCGCAGACCTCGGCGGGTACCAACGAAACGGCGACATCCATTGGCAATCTCGCGGATCTGGCCAACGAGCTGCGTGAATCCGTTGCCGGGTTCAAGCTGCCTGACAACCGGGGTTGAATGCGGTGAGCGTGGCGGCGGCGAATCAACAGCGCACCGATCTCTGGCAGGCAAACGGTCTGCCGGAGATGGATGATCGGCAGTTCGCCTGCTGGGCGTCGCTGCTGGAGCGCCGTACCGGCATGACCATGCCGCCGGAGCGCAAGTCGTTCCTCGTCACCAGCGTTGGCCTGCGCATGCGCGAGGTGGGCTTCCAGGACTACGATGCCTACTACCGCCATCTGCAGTCCGGTGTGGCCGGCAATCTGGAGTGGGCCGCGCTGGTGGACCGGCTGACGGTGCACGAGACCCGCTTCTTCCGTGATCCCGTGGCAGTGGCCTATCTCGCGGAGACCGCGCTGCCGCAGCTCATCAGCGATGGCAGTGGAGACCTCGGTCTCTGGAGTGTCGGGTGCTCCACCGGTGAAGAGGTTTATACCCTCGCCATGACGGTCGCCGACGGCCTGGCCCGCCACGCCAGTGCGGCGCACTTCGGCGTAACAGGCACGGACATCAGCCTGCAGGCACTGTCCGCCGGGCGAACGGGGGTGTATCCACTACGCCGCCTGCGGGACATCCCGCAGGCCCAGCAGGCCGCCTACTGCGAACGGGTGCCCGATCAGGACCGCTTCCGCATTACCGAGGGGCTACGTCGGCGGGTGTGTTTCGCCCAGATGAACGTGCTCAACGTGCATCTGGCCCGCCATCTGCCCATGGACATCATCTACTGCCAGAATCTGCTGATCTACTTTGACTGGACCAGACGCCAGGCCATTGTGGACGCGCTGGCGCGACATCTGCGCCCGGGTGGGTTGCTGATTCTCGGTGCCGGAGAACTGGTGCGCGGGCACCCGGAACAGCTGGAACGGGTGACGGACGCGGGTGACGTTCTGGCGTTCCGGCGGCCCACTCAGTGAATCGCGGGTGCCAATCATGAGCAATCAGCACCACAACGACGCGAGCACCCTTGGGTGGGTCCGCAGCGAGCTGGAACAGACGCTGCACCAGGCGGCGCAGGCGCTGGAAGACTACGCCCAGGACCCCGGTGACAGGACACAGTTGCGCTTCTGCGCCACCTATCTGCACCAGGTCTACGGCACGCTGCAGATGCTGGAGCTCTACGGGCTTTCCATGCTGGTTGAAGAGATGGAGCAGGTCCTCGACGGCATCATCCAGGCTGAAGCGGGCGAGCCCGGTGAGGCGGAAGAGACCCTCATGCGTGGGATTCTCTCGGTGTCCGGCTACCTGGACCGCATTCAGCACGGTGAGCGTGACAGCGGCATCCTGGTGCTGCCACTGCTCAACGATCTGCGCGCCGCCCGCGGTGAATCCCTCCTCACCGAGAACATGCTGTTCAGTCCCGACCTGCGGACGCAAGACCCCGCGTCGGACGACGATGCGAAAGCGCAGGCATCCATCCGCGAGCTCGCGCGGGAACACCGGCACGTCTACCAGCGCGCCCTGCTCGCCTACCTGCGGGGACAGGCCGTCCAGCCGAGTCTGGACCGGATGCAGGACATCCTCGACCGCCTCGACGCCGCCTCCGGAGAGGGGGCCAGAGGCAGTCTGTGGTGGATCGCCGCGGGCGTCGTGGACGGGCTCCGTCACGGCAGCCTGGAGGCCTCGCCGGCGGTCAAGAGTCTGCTCGGGCAGGTGGACCGGCATCTCAAGGCGGTCATTGCCGGAGGCGACGTGGCTGCCGACCCGCCACGGGAGTTGCTGAAGAACCTGCTCTACTACGTGAGCCAGTCCGGGGAGGGCACGGAGCGGCTGGAGCAGATCCAGCGGCGATTCGCCCTGGCCGACTCGCTCCCCGATGACCGGGACCGCGTGAAACACGCCGAAACCGGTGGCTACCGCCCTGGTTCCGACATACTGCAAAGCGTTGCCGACGCCCTGCGCGAGGACGTGACCAGCGTCAAGGACGCTCTGGACCTTTTCGTCCGCAGCGATCAGCAGGACGCCCAGCGGCTTGCCGGCATGGACGAGGCGCTGCAGCGGGTTGCCGACACCCTCGGCATGCTCGGCCTTGGCGGCGCGCGCCGGACCGTCCGGGAGCAGCTCCCGTTCGTGGAGCGGCTTGCGGCCGGCGAGTCGGCCGATGAGCCGGAACTCATGGAGTTTGCCCGCGCGCTGCTTTACGTGGAGTCAGTGCTGGACGGGCTGGCCGCTGCCGGAGATGGCGCCGACGCCGATGACCCCGACGAGGGGGATGATGCCGGCGTCGTGCAGGATAACGACCTGTTTGATATCGAGTATCGTGCGGTCTACCACACCGCCATCCGCGAGGCGGTCGCCGACATCGGTGTCATCAAGGAGGCGCTGGTCTCCCTGATGGAGGAGCGCGGCGGTGCGTCGCTGGACAACCTGGAACCGGTACTGCGCCGCCTGCAGGGCGCACTCGAAATGCTCGACCTCAAGCGCGCCGGCGGGTTGCTGGATGCGGCGGGCCGCTGCATCCGTGACGAGATTCTTGCCGTGGGTCAGCTGCCGTCCGAGGAGCGGCTCGATGCCCTCGCCGATGCCATCACCAGTCTTGAATACTACCTGGAAGCGGTTCTGGAGAATCGTTCTGGGCGGGAAAGTATTCTGGACGTGGCGGAGAACAGTGTGCGCGTGCTTGGCTACGGCGCTGCTGCCGGCGAGCCGGAATCTGAGGACGCGGCGGCCGACACCCACGCGTCCGCATCCGGCCCCGTCGGCGACGAGGAGGAGGCGCCGCAGGCCGAAACGCCGGCCGGGCCACCCGAACCACCGCGACCCGCGCCGGCGAGCCGTGGGGTGGATTTCGACATCGCGGTGGCCTCCGACCAGCTCGACGACGAGATCCTGGAGATATTTCTCGAAGAAGTGGACGAGTGCCTCGAGACCATTCGTGAGGCTTATCCACGTTGGCGGCACAACCCGGACGAGACCGACGCGCTCACCACCGTGCGCCGGATGTTCCACACGCTGAAGGGCAGCGGCAGGCTTGCCGGCGCGCTGCTCCTGGGAGAGCTCGCCTGGTCCGTGGAGCGGTTGCTCAATCGCATCATCGACGGGTATGTGGCAGCGGACAATGCCGTCTTTGCCGTGCTCGACGAAGCCGTCGAGGCCATCCCGTTACTCGTCGACGAGCTTCAGGGTGGGCCGCCAACCCGGAATGACGTGCGGGAGCTGATGCGGCGTGCCGTGGCATTGGCGGACGGCGACGAGGAACCGCGCCCGGTTGCGGACACCGCCGTCGCCACCGACGCTGATCCAGCCGAAGCCGAAGCCGAAGCCGAAGCCGAAGCCGAAGCCGAAGCCGAAGCCGAAGCCGAAGCCGAAGCCGAAGCCGAAGCCGAAGCCGAAGCCGAAGCCGAAGCCGAGCCCGAGCCCGAGCCCGAGCCCGAGCCCGGTCCGGCGATGGATGCCGCACTTTACGAGATCTTCCGCAACGAGACAGCCGATCACCTGGGCGTCGTTCGTGCGTTTCTGTCCGCATGCCGGGAGACGGCCGATGGCACCGTCACCGATGACCTGCTGCGCGCCCTCCACACCCTGAGCGGCAGTGCCCGCATGGCAGACGTGGGTGCAGTGGCCACCCTGGCGCGCGACATGGAGCTCCATGCCGCCATGCGCCACGATGAAAACCGCCCCCTCGAAGACCATGACTGTGCGCTGCTTGAGCGGGGTGTCGACCTGCTGGACGCCATTGTCACCGCTCTGGGTCGCAGCGCGCCACTGCCGGACATCGCGCTGCTGCGGGAGGAGTTCGCCGAGCTGGCCGTCGTGCCCGTGGAAGCCGATGATGACGGCCAGGCGTCGGGGGAAGCGCCGTCCCGGGACGCCGCGGCCGCAGCAGAGTTCGTGGCGGAGTACGATGACGACGACGTCGATCAGGACCTGGTGGAGCTGTTTCTGGAGGAGGCCGACGACATTCTCGGCTTCCTGGACGAGGCACTGGCCCGGTGGGAAGACGACCCGGAGCACGAGCGCTCCCTTGCCGAGTTGCAGCGCTCCCTGCATACGCTCAAGGGGGGCGCCCGCCTTGCTCGTTTCGACCGGATCGCCACCTTGTGCCACGCAGTGGAAAGCCTGGTAGACGCGCTGGCGAACGGTCAGCTGGCGGCGGATGACGAATTCTTCACCGTATTGCGGGACGCTTGCGACCGCCTGGCCGCGATGGTGGCGGCTGCCCGTGAGCACGGTGACAGCGGTGATGCCGAGGGGACCATTGCGCGCATCGAAACCCTGCAGGCCGGCGCCGGTGTGGCCCGGAGCGATGCCGGTGCAGTCGACGATACTGCCGATCGCGAGCTCATGGACGTCTTCCTCGAGGAGGCGGCGGAGATCCTGCAGACCATCGAGGCCTCCCAGCAGGCGTGGATGGATGCCCCGGACGACATGGAGCGGCTGCGCGACCTGGAGCGGGCGCTGCACACCCTCAAGGGCGGTGCGCGCATGGCCGGATACCGCCCGGTTGCTGATCTGAGCCATGCCATGGAGACGCTGCTGGCGCGGGCCCGGGACGGTGAAGTGGCCGTGGATCACGCGCTGTTCGACCTGCTGGAACGCAGCCATGACCGTCTCTACCGTATGCGCGAACTGGCGGAGCGTGGCGCTGCCCTGGATGACGCGGATGACCTGATTGCCGAAATCGCCGCCCTGCAACAGCGCGGTGCAGCGGCGGATCAGCCCACCGTCGCTGCGCCGGCAGCGGCAGACGTTGCCGAAGGCGCTGCCGATGACAGCACGCGGGCTGAGCCCCCAGTGGCAGCCCGGCAGGACGACGACACACCCGCCGGCGGCGACCACGTGCGCGTGCGCGCCGATCTGCTCGACCAGCTGGTCGGCCATGCCGGTGAGGTCAGTATCTACCGGGCCCGGCTCGATCAGCAGGTCGGCGCCGTACGCTTCAACCTCGGTGAGCTGAACCAGACCGTGCATCGGCTGCGGGAGCAGTTGCGTACTCTGGACATGGAGACCGAAGCCCAGATTCTCCACCGTTACGATCGTGAAGACGAGGACCAGCCCGGCCGGGCGGCGACGAGGAGCCAGGCGGACGACAGCGCCTTCGATCCACTGGAGCTGGATCGGTATACCCGCATGCAGGAGCTGTCCCGGAGCCTGGGCGAGTCGGTGAACGACCTTGCCAGCATCGAGTCCTTGCTGGATCATCTCGCTCGGGAGTCCGAGACGCTCCTCCTGCAGCAATCGCGAATCAACACCGAACTACAGGACGGCCTCATGCGGACCCGCATGGTGCCTTTCTCCAGCCTGGTGCCGAGGCTGCGGCGGATCGTCCGGCAGACCGCGGCGGAACTTGGCCGCAAGGCGCAGATCCGGGTTCAGGGTGCCCAGGGGGAAATGGACCGCACCGTACTGGATCGGGTGGTGGCGCCGCTGGAGCACATGCTGCGCAATGCGGTCGCTCACGGCATCGAGCTGCCGGAGACCCGACTGGCTGCGGGCAAGCCCGAGGCGGGCCAGATCACGCTGAGCCTGGATCGCGAGGGCGCCGAAGTAGTGATCCGGGTCGTGGACGATGGCTCCGGGATGGATCTGGACGCCATCCGCCGCAAGGCGCTGGAGCGCGGGCTGCTGCGGGACGAGGCGGAACTCACTGATCGCGAAACCATGCGGTTCGTCATGGAGCAGGGGTTCAGCACGGCCACGGAGGTGACCCAGGTTGCCGGACGCGGTGTGGGCATGGACGTGGTCAACGCCGAGATCAAGCAACTCGGCGGCGCCCTGGACATCGACTCCGAGGCCGGTGCAGGCACGCGATTCACGGTACGCCTGCCGTTCACTCTGGCCATGAACCAGGCGCTGCTGTGCACGGCCGGGGAGCAGGTCTACGCCATTCCGCTGACCAGCATCGACGGGGTCGTCCGGGTCACACGGGACCAGATGGAGACCTATCTGGCGCAGGGTGGCGATGGCGTCTACCACTACGCCGGACAGGACTATCAGGTCACCGCCCTGTCGCATCTGCTCGGCGATGGCGAACCCAATCTCGGCGGCCACCCCGGCCGTATCCCGGTCGTGCTTCTGCAGAGCGGCGATCACCGCCTTGCCATGCAGGTGGACGGTCTCATCGGTTCACGCGAGATCGTGGTCAAATCCGTCGGCCCCCAGATTAGCACCGTCCCCGGCATTCACGGCGCCACCATCCTGGCGGACGGTCGTGTCGTGCTCATTCTCGAGATGGGGGCCTTGGTCCGCCAGGGGGCGGCACCGGAGCCGGAGCACGCTGCGCCAGAGTCGGAAGAAACGGACGTCAGACCGGACGCCACGGTTCACGACGAACCGCTGGTGATGGTGGTGGACGATTCCATTACCATGCGCAAGGTTGCAGCGCGGTTGCTGGAGCGCCATCGCATGCAGGTGGTGACAGCCAGCGACGGCGTCGACGCCGTCGCCAAGCTCCAGGACACCGTCCCCGATGCCTTGGTGCTGGACATCGAGATGCCGCGCATGGACGGCTACGAGCTTGCGACGCACATGCGCAACGATGCGCGCCTGAGCGGGGTGCCCATCGTCATGGTGACGTCGCGCACTGGTGAGAAGCACCGGCAACGCGCCTACGACATCGGCGTGGATCGCTATCTGGGCAAGCCCTACCAGGAATCCGAGTTGCTGGGGAATCTGGGCGAGGTACTGACGCAGAATCATGGCGGCGACTGACACCTCAACACGGCCGGGGCGCGTTCCCGTTCAGGTCGGCCTGATCGGGACCGCCGGCTCCGCCCGCGCCACCTTGTGCGAGGGTCTGGTCCGGCACGGGCTGGCCGTGGTGGCGCAGAGTGATCTGGCCAGCATGGCCACTGAACCGTTGCAAGGGGACGTGCAGGTTCTCCTGGTGGACCTCAACGGTGCCGGCGATGCCGACCTTGACGCCCTCGACCGGCTCATGGAGCGCGATGACCTGCCGCCGATGCTGTTCAACGAAGACGCCCCTGAGCAGCATCAGGCAGTCTGGATGCGGCGGCTCGCGGGCAAGCTCATGGCCATGGCGGGTACGGGGCTGGATGGCTGCACTGCAACTGCCGGCACGCCGGTGTGGGTGCTTGGGTCGTCGTTCGGCGGGCCTGAGGCAGTGAAGCGCTTTCTCGAGGCCGTCACGGATGTGCCGGATGCCGTGTTCATCCTGGTTCAGCACATCGGTGACGGCTTTGTCGATCTGCTGGCGGCTCAGCTCAACCGCACGACGCCGTTCCGCGTGGAATCCCTGACCACGGGGGTGGCGCTGCAGCCCGGTCGGGTGTACGTCATGCCGGTGGAGCACGCACTGCAGCTTTCCGATACGGAAGAAGTCATGCTGGTCCCCGACGCCGGCGCCGATCACAGCTACAGCCCCAACATCGACGCCGTGCTAACGGCCGTGGCGCAGGTCTATGGGCCGCGCGCCGGAGCGATCATCTTCAGCGGCATGGGCGATGACGGCGCCGCCGGCGTGCGCGCTATCGCCGCCGCGGGTGGTGAGGTCTGGGCCCAGGACGCCGCCAGCTGTGCGATCAGCAACATGCCGGACTGCGCAGCGGCCACCGGCGTGGTGACCCGGCGCGGAAACCCAGAGGAACTGGCGGGGGCCCTGATCCAGTACCTCCGCTCCGGAGTGGCCCAGCCGCCCAGCGCCTCATGACCATGGGTGCGGAGCGCAGCATGCCCCGCCAGAACGAGAAGGACGAGTCCATGCCCGAATCCGATGGCGCGATCCGCAGCCTCCTGCTACCGCTCGACGATACCTACCTGCTGCTTCCCGGCACCGTCGTGGCGGAGGTGGTCGGTTACACCACCCCTCAGCCGGCGGCGCTGGACGAACCACCGGAGTGGCTGCTCGGTTTCGTGACCTGGCGTGGCCAGCAGGTGCCCTGCGTCGCCTTTGAAGCGCTGAACGGCCAGACGCTCGGCACTCCAGGGACCCGGGCGCGGACCGTGGTGCTCAAGGCCCTCGGCGCCCGCTCCGGCATGCCCTACATTGCCCTGCGGACACGCGGCATTCCGCGACTGATCAATGTCGAGCGGGAGGGTATCGAACCGCTGGATGAGCCGGATGCGCTGGGCCCGGCGGTGCGTGAGGCGGTGCTCGCCCATGGCGAACCCGCCCTGATTCCGGACATGGACGTCCTGGAGTCCCGGACGCACCGGCTGCTGGTGAGCTGAGGTGCGTGTCCCCAGGATCCACGTGGCCGAGACGCTGGAAGAGGGCCGGGAGCTCCTCCTCGAAGGCGCCGCCGCCAATCACCTGAGGGTGCTGCGTCTGCGCAGCGGGCATCCGCTGGTGGTCTTCGACGGGCACGGGCTCAGCCACGACGCCGAACTGTGCACCATCGAGCGTCGCCGGGCCACGGTGCTGCTCGGTGCCCGCCGGGATGAGCCGGCCGAGTCGCCGCTGCCGACCGTCCTGATCCAGGGGGTGAGCAAGGGCGACCGCATGGACTGGGCGATCCAGAAGGCGGTGGAGCTGGGAGTCACGCAGATCGTGCCGGTACTCACCGCCCGCAGCGTTGCCAACACCGATACGGACCGGCTGCGCAAGAAGGACGCGCACTGGCACGGGGTCATGGTGAGCGCCTGCGAACAGTGCGGCCGCAGCGTTCTGCCGCGACTGGAGCCTGTTCAGCGGCTCATGGATTGCTGGGAGGCCCTGCCCGGCGGTATGCGACTGGTGCTGCATCCGGACGACGGTCAGCGCCTCGGTGAGCTCACTGCCCCCGGCGGTGAAGGCTGCAGCCTGCTGGTGGGGCCGGAAGGGGGCTTGAACGACCAGGAGCTGACCGCCGCCCGGGGGCAGGGGTTTGCGCCGGTGCGTCTCGGGCCGCGCGTTCTGCGGACCGAGACGGCGGGCGTGGCAATGCTGGCCGCCCTGCAGGCGCTCTGGGGTGATCTGGCCTGAGGGCCCTCAGTCGCGGGTGGCGATATCGATGCCCTCGGCCGCCACCGTGGCCAGGTGGTCGATCTGCTCTTCGGTAATGACGTAGGGCGGCATGAAATACACCACGTTGCCCAGCGGGCGGAGCAGCGCCTCGCGGGTCAGAGCGTGCTGGTAGACGCGGATGCCGCGGCGTTCCTGCCACGGGAACGGGGCCTGCGCTGACTTGTCGCGTACCATCTCCATGGCCAGCACCATGCCGTGCTGGCGGATCTCCCCCACGTGCGGATGGTCTTCCAGATGGGCAACAGCCCGGCGCATGTGGGCTGACAGCGCCCGGTTGCGGGCGATGACGTCGTCGTCCCGGAAGATGTCGAGGGTCGCCAGGGCCGCACGGCAGGCGATGGGGTTGCCCGTGTAGCTGTGGGAGTGCATGAACGCCCGCAGGGTGGCGAAATCGTCGTAGAACGCCTCGTAGACGTGGTCGCTGGTCAGTACCACCGCCAGGGGCAGATAGCCGGCGGTCAGCCCCTTGGAGAGCAGCAGGAAGTCCGGGACGATGCCGGCCTGCTCGCAGGCGAACAGCGTCCCCGTGCGACCGAACCCGGTGGCGATCTCGTCGGCGATCAGGTGGACCCCGTGCCGGTCGCAGGCCTCGCGCAGGAGTTCCAGGTAGACCGGGTCGTACATGCGCATGCCGGTGGCACACTGGAGCAGGGGCTCGACGATGACGGCGGCCGTTTCGTGGGCATGCGCCTCCAGCGCCGCCTCCATGTGGGCGAACATGCGCCGGCTGTGTTGCTCCCAGCTCATGTCCGGATCCCGGTGAAAGCAGTCCGGGGAGGGGACCGTAACCGCTTCCATCAGCAGCGGCTTGTAGGTCTCCTTGTAGAGGGCTACATCGCCCACGCCCAGGGTGCCGAGCGTCTCGCCGTGGTAGCTCTGGGTCAGGGTGATGAACTTGGTCTTGTTTGGATTGCCGCAGTTCTTCCAGTAATGGTAGCTCATCTTCAGCGCCACCTCGACGGCGCTGGAGCCATTGTCCGTATAGAAGCACCGGCTCAGGGGGGCGGGCGTGATCTCCACCAGTCGTTCCGAGAGCTCCACCACCGGTTCGTGAGAGAAACCGGCCAGGATGACGTGCTCGAGGTTGTCGATCTGGTCCTTCAGCGCGGCGTTGATGCGGGGGTTGGCGTGCCCGAACAGGTTCACCCACCAGGAGCTTATGGCGTCCAGGTAGCGGTTGCCGTCAAAGTCGTGCAGCCAGATGCCCTCGCCGCGCTTGATCGGGACCAGGGGCAGCCACTCGTGGTCCTTCATCTGGGTACACGGGTGCCAGACGGCGTTCAGGTCGCGCGCGATGACGTCGCGGTTACTCATGATCCTGCTCCACGCTGCGGGTTCGATGGCCGTAAACGAAAAACGCCTCTTCAGGTTTACATCCTGAAGAGGCGTTCGACCTTACCGCCAGAGTGGAAGCGGATCAATCCGCGGCCGCGGCCTTCTGTTTCCGGGTGAGCCCCAGATTGTTCCATATGGCTTCGGACGCCTTGGCCTGGTTCAGCGTGTAGAAGTGCAGGCCCGGGGCGCCGGCATCCAGCAGATCGGCGCACATCTGCGTGACCACGTCGATGCCGAACGCCTGCAGGGATTCCTTGTCACCCTTGGCGTCGTACGCTTCCAGACGCTTGCGCAGCCAGCGCGGGATGTCGGCACCGCACATGTCGGAGAAGCGGGCCAGCTGCTGGAAGTTCACGATGGGCATGATGCCGGGCACGATGGGAATATCCACGCCCATCTTCTCGCAGCTCTCCACGAACCGGTAGTAACCCTCCGGTGCGAAGAAGTACTGGCTCATGGCGCTGTCGGCGCCGGCATCCACCTTGCGCTTGAAGTTCTCCAGATCGGAGAAGGCATCCTTGGCCTCCGGGTGGATCTCCGGGTAGCACCCCACCTCGATGTGAAAGTGGTCGCCGTGTTCCTGGCGGATGAACTCCACCAGCTCGTTGGCGTACTTGAAGTGGCCCGGGCCGCCGCCCGTGCCCGAGGGCATGTCGCCACGCAGGGCCACGATGTTGCGGATGCCGTTCTCGCGATAGCGGTTCAGCAGCTCGCGGATGCTGTCCGGCGTCGCGTCGATGCAGGACAGGTGCGGCGCCACGTCGATGCCGGAGCGCTTCTGGATGTCGACCACCGTCTCGAACGTGCGCTCGCGCGTGGATCCGCCCGCGCCGAAGGTCACCGAGAACAGGCGCGGCCCCAGCGCCTGCAGGCGCTCGCGGGTCTTGCGCAACCGCTCTTCCCCTTCCTCGTTCTTGGGCGGGAAGAACTCGAAACTGAAAACCGGTGAGTGTTTCTTCTGGGATTCCATCTGTCACCCCCGTATTGCGGGAATCATCGCCGGAGCGGCCGGTTGCCGCTGCGGCGATGCGGGCCGCCCGGCCGCCGCACGCGGCGGCCGGGCGGGCCGAGGGACCGAAAGGCGGCCGCTCAGTACCGGTAGGTGTCCGGCTTGAACGGGCCATTCACGTCCAGACCAAGGTAGTCGGCCTGTTCCTTGGTCAGCTGGGTCAGCTTGGCGCCCAGCTTCTTCAGGTGCAGTTCCGCCACCTTCTCGTCCAGGTGCTTCGGCAGGACGTAGACCTTCTTCTCGTACTGCTCGAGATTCTGGGCGATCTCGATCTGCGCGAGCACCTGGTTGGTGAAGGAGTTGGACATCACGAAGCTGGGGTGGCCGGTGGCGCAACCCAGGTTGATCAGACGGCCTTCGGCCAGCAGCAGGATCTTGTTGCCGCTGGGCAGGGTGATGTGATCAACCTGCGGCTTGATGTTGTCCCACTCGTACTTGCGCAGGCTGGCCACGTCGATCTCGTTGTCGAAGTGGCCGATGTTGCACACGATGGTGTTGTGCTTCATGCGCACCATGTGGTCATGGGTGATGACCTGGTAGTTACCGGTGGCGGTCACGAAGATGTCGGCCTTGTCGGCAACATCATCCATGGTGACCACCTGGTAGCCTTCCATCATCGCCTGCAGGGCACAGATCGGGTCGATCTCGGTGATCCACACCGTGGCGCCCATGGCCTTCAGGCTCTGGGCGGAGCCCTTGCCCACGTCGCCGAAGCCACAGACCACGGCGATCTTGCCGGCGATCATGACGTCGGTGGCACGCTTCAGGCCGTCCACCAGGGACTCGCGGCAACCGTAGAGGTTGTCGAACTTGGACTTGGTCACCGAGTCGTTGACGTTGATGGCCGGGAAGGGCAGTTCGCCCGCCTTTTCCATCTTCAGCAGGGAGGCCACGCCGGTGGTGGTCTCTTCGGACACGCCGCGGATCTGCTCCAGCTGCTTGGTGTACCAGCCGTGGTTGGTCTCCAGACGCGCCTTGATGCTGTTGAACAGGGCCTTCTCTTCCTCGGCACCGGGGTGTTCCAGGAAGGAGGGGTCCTTCTCCGCCTTGGAGCCGACGGTCAGCAGGGTAGTGGCGTCGCCGCCGTCATCGAGGATGGTGTTGGCACCGCCGTCGAAATCGAAGATGCGGTGGATGTACTCCCAGTACTCGTCCAGGGTTTCGCCCTTGTAGGCGAACACGGGCACGCCGCTCTTGGCGATGGCCGAGGCGGCGTGATCCTGGGTGGAGTAGATGTTGCAGGAGGCCCAGCGCACTTCCGCGCCCAGGTCCACCAGCGCTTCGATGAGCACGGCGGTCTGGATGGTCATGTGCAGGGAACCGGCGATGCGCATGCCCTTCAGGGGCTGCTTGGCACGGTATTCCTCGCGCACGGACATCAGGCCCGGCATTTCCGTCTCGGCGATCTCGATTTCCTTGCGACCCCAGTCGGCAAGACCGATATCACGGACGATGTAGTCATTCTGGCTATCTACGACAGCATTCATTGTTGCTGACTCCGATTCTCTACAGCGCAGTTCGTATGAGTAGGCATCCGGCTGAGCCTGGCAGGCTTCTGGCCTGTTGCAGCGCTCCTCAGCCGGACGGCCAACCGCGGTATCCGCGGCCGGCAACCCTCACGCAGTACCCTCGGGCGCTGCGTGGACACTGATTAAGTCACGCCTTGCCGGGAATGGTCCACCCCCGGCAAGCCTGGCACATCGGCTCAGAGGCCGGCGGCGTCCTTCAGGGCGGCGGCCTTGTCGGTCCGCTCCCAGGTGAACTCCTCGTCTTCGCGGCCGAAGTGGCCGTAGGACGCGGTCTTGGAGTAGATCGGACGCAGCAGGTCCAGCGTGTTGACGATGCCGAACGGACGCAGGTCGAACTGGTCGCGCACGATCTTCTCGATCTTGGCTTCGTCGATCTTGGCCGTGCCGAAGGTCTCGACCATCACGGAGGTGGGCTCGGCCACGCCGATGGCGTAGGAGAGCTGCACCTCGCACTTGCTGGCCAGGCCGGCAGCGACCACGTTCTTGGCCACGTAGCGTGCGGCGTAGGCAGCGGAGCGGTCCACCTTGGACGGGTCCTTGCCGGAGAAGGCACCGCCGCCGTGACGGGCCATGCCGCCGTAGGTGTCGACGATGATCTTCCGGCCGGTCAGACCGCAGTCACCCATCGGCCCACCGACCACGAAACGGCCGGTCGGGTTGATGTGGAACTTGGTGTTGTTGTCGATCCACTTGGCCGGCAGCACCGGCTTGATGATCTCTTCCATCACCGATTCGTGGATCTCGTTGTCGCTGACCTCTTCGGAGTGCTGGGTGGACAGCACCACGGCGTCGACGCCCACGGCCACATCGTCTTCGTAGCGCAGGGTCACCTGGCTCTTGGCGTCCGGGCGCAGCCACTTCAGCTTGCCGTTGGCCATCAGGGTAGCCTGCTGTTCCACCAGGCGGTGGGCGTAGTTGATGGCCGCCGGCATGTAGACGTCGGTCTCGTCGCAGGCGTAACCGAACATGATGCCCTGGTCGCCGGCACCCTGGTCTTCGGGCAGCTTGCGCTCGACGCCTTGGTTAATGTCCGGGGACTGCTTGCCCAGCGCGTTGATGAAGGCGCAGGTGTCCGCGTCGAAGCCCATGTCGGAGGAGGTGTAGCCGATGCGCTTGGTGGTGGCGCGGGCAATGTCCTCGAAGGGCACGTTGGCGGTGGTCTTGAGCTCGCCGGCCAGCATGATCATGCCGGTGGTGGTCAGCGTTTCACAGGCAACCTTGGCCTTCGGGTCCTGCTCCAGAATGGCGTCCAGCACCGCATCGGAGATCTGGTCGGCCATCTTGTCCGGGTGACCGGCGGAGACGGACTCCGAAGTAAACATGTAAGACTTGCTCATTGTTGCTCCTCTCTATTGAGTAATCCGTGTCGATAGCCGGGGCGGTGCGCCGCTGCGTCGGCAGGGGCCCGCCCCCGCGCATCACGCCTTGCGGAAACGGAAAATGCCCCAGGCCAGGTAGCCGTTGTTGCCACCGTTAACCCAGTGCTGCAGGCCGGCTTTCATCCGCTCGATGTACTCCGGCGAAATCTCGCCCTCGAGACTCGCCTCGCGGCGTTTCGTCTCTTCCAGCACCCGGCCGTAGTGGCGCGGCAGCTGGTGGGCGTGGTCCTCGTAGTCGATCTCTTCGAGACCGTACTTCTTCGCAGTCTCCCGATAGAACCCGGGCGACCCCAGGGTCTCCAGGTGAATCCGATCCAGGATCGGCTGCAGTACGCCCTCCGGGCAGTCATCCGCCTGCATCGGGTCGGTGAAGATCAGCACGCCGCCCGGCTTGAGCACGCGCGCTGCTTCCTCAATGACCTTCTCACGGTTGCCGCTGTGCAGGAAGGAATCCTGGGACCAGACCACGTCGAAGTGGTTATCCGGGTAAGGAATCTCCTCGAAGCTGGCGTCCAGCACCTCGATCAGGTGATCCAGGCCTACCGCACGGTTCATCTCGCGGTCGCGCTCGTTCTCCACCTCCGACAGGTTCAGCGCCACCACGGGGCAGCCGAACGACGAGGCGAGATAGCGGGCGGTGCCGCCGTAGCCGGCGCCGAGGTCCAGAACCTTGTGCTCCGGGGTCAGCTCGCCCAGCAGATCGCCCATGTGGGCAACGGTGCGGCGACTGGCATCGGCGATGGGCTCCTCGTCATCCTCGTAGAGGCCGACGTGAATGTCCTCGCCGCCCCATACCCGGTGGTAGAAGCGGTCCGCATCGTCACTATTGTAGTACTCGCGCGCCGTCGCGACGGCGCCGCTGTAGTTCTGACTGCTCATTGTTCGTCCTCCACATAACTCTTCTCGGCGAAGTGGATGAAGAAGTCCGGCTCGCTCTCGCGGTAGGTCTCCTTGAAATCGCCGTAGGTCTGGATGTCCTGGAACCCGACCTCGCGCATGAGACGGCGTGCATAGGCCTTGCGCAGCGGGAACATGTTCAGGTGGTAGACGGAGTCATCCGGGAAGGCGTAGCGGAAGCGGGTCAGGCCCGGGTCGACGTACTCGGGGTAGACCGAAATGTCGTTGCCGCAGTAGTAGTACGTGTGCTTGCTGGAGTAGCCGTGGTCCAGAATGGAGTCGTAGTTCCGCTGGTCCAGGATCAGCACACCGTCGTGGTTCAGCGCGGAATAGAACTCCGCCAGCGTCTTGCGGCGATCGTTCTCGTTGAACAGGTGGGTGAAGGAGTTGCCGAGGCAGATCACCGCGTCGTAGCGGCCGTTGATGTCCCGGTTCAGCTGGCGCCAGTCGGCCTGCACCGTGCGCAGGATATGTCCGCGCTTGCGGCCGTTCTCGAACGCCTTGGCGAGCATGTCGGCGCTGCCATCGGCGCTGACCACGTCAAAGCCGGCCTCGATCAGCCGAACCGAGTGGAAGCCGGTGCCGCAGGCAACGTCCAGGATACGCTTGACGCCACGCTCCTTCAGCGTCTGGATGAAGAAATCGCCCTCGCTCTCCGCGCGGCTGTCCCAGTCGATCAGGTCGTCCCATTTGTCGACAAAGCCGTCGTTGTACTCTTTTACGTAGTGATCCGTGTCGCGACATTCCTCGGGTTTCGGCCCGAAAGCCTGATCTTTACTTGCTGTCGAAGACATAGTGTTACCTCCCACCGTCCAGGGAAAAATGCGTGCAGCTGGCACGCGGCCGGCCCGGGGTGTCAGGTGCCCGTAATTCAAAACCTGAACCACGAATGGTCTGGATGGACGAATCCGTCTCCAAACCCGCTGGCTCGGCGAAAACAGCTGCACTGTTGCTGATCAACCGCAATGGTGGTGTGCGGCCGGCAGCTTGCTTGCGGAACCCAGACGTCTGCTGAGCGCCCGCACTGAAAAAAAGTTGATTGTTTTTGGCCGCAGAGCAGGACGGGGAAACCTGGTGATGCAGGTCATCCAGCTCCGGCAGCCCGAAGGACACGCAACGCGTCGCTTTGCAGACGCGGTGCCTGGGTCGACGTACGAGTCGCCTTGTGTATGTGGCGAGCGTCCAGTACGTGACGAAGGGCGTATTATTCGCTGAGCCAGGACAGGTCCGGCTCAGCCTCCCCCTAAACTATCGTGTTCTGAGAGGATTTCAACCATTGTGAATGGCCACCCTGGGGAAACCGGCTCCGGGAGCGGCGCTCGGCGCCGGTCCCGGCTGTCTTGCCCGAGGCCGTGGATTTCGAGACAATTCACGGCTTTCAGTGTGCCCGGTGTGTCCGGGCGGCTGTCGACTCCACCTGCAGACCCGGAGACTGTCGCTGATGCCCTCTCGTCGTGAACTTGCCAATGCGATCCGTGCCCTGAGCATGGACGCCGTCCAGCAAGCAAAGTCCGGTCACCCGGGGGCGCCCATGGGCATGGCGGATATTGCCGAAGTGCTGTGGAACGATCACCTTCGGCACAACCCTGCCAACCCTGACTGGTGGAACCGGGATCGTTTCGTGCTCTCGAACGGGCACGGTTCCATGTTGCTGTACAGCCTGCTGCACCTCTCCGGTTACGACCTGGGCATGAACGACATCCGCCAGTTCCGCCAGCTTGGTTCGCGGACTCCGGGGCACCCGGAACTCGGGTATACGCCAGGCGTCGAGACGACCACCGGCCCGCTCGGCCAGGGGCTGGCCAACGCCGTGGGCATGGCGCTGGCGGAGAAGATTCTGGCCGCGCAGTTCAACCGGCCCGGTCACGAACTGGTCAACCACCACACCTACTGTTTTGCCGGCGACGGCTGCCTCATGGAGGGCATCTCCCACGAGGCGTGCTCTCTTGCCGGAACGCTCGGGCTCGGCAAGCTGATCGTCTTCTATGACGATAACGGCATTTCCATCGACGGCAAGGTCGAGGGCTGGTTCACCGACAATACGCCCGCGCGGTTCCGCGCCTACGGCTGGCACGTGATCGCCGACGTGGACGGGCACGACAGTGAGGCCATTGATGCCGCAATCCGCAAGGCGCGCCACGAGTCTGACAGGCCGACGCTGATCTGCTGCAAGACCGTGATCGGTTTCGGTGCCCCCAATGCTTGCGGCAGTCACAGCGTCCACGGTGCGCCCCTGGGTGATGACGAGATCCAGGCTACCCGCGAGTTCCTGAAGTGGGAGCATGGGCCGTTCGAAGTGCCTGATTCCGTTTACCAGGGATGGGACGCCCGCGCGGCCGGCGCCGCGGCGGAGGAGGCGTGGCAGCGCGTTCACGAGGACTACCGGCGGGCTCACCCGGAGCTGGCGGCCGAGTTCGAACGGCGCATGCAGGGGGCTCTGCCCGCGACATTTGGGGAGCACGCGGATGACCTCACCCGCAAGGCGGCCGAGGGCGGCGAGTCCGTCGCCAGCCGCAAGGCATCGGAGAAGGCGTTGGAGGGCTTTGGTCCCTACCTGCCGGATCTGCTCGGCGGTTCCGCCGACCTCACCGGCTCCAACAACACCCGCTGGTCCGGGTGCACGCCGGTGACCGCGGCGGACGGTGACGGCAACTACATCTTCTATGGCGTGCGTGAGTTCGCCATGACGGCGATCCAGAACGGCATCGCACTCCACGGGGGCTTCATCCCCTACGGTGGCACCTTCCTGGTGTTCTCCGATTACGCCCGTAACGCCGTGCGCATGGCAGCGCTCATGGGCCAGCGTAACGTGATGGTCTACACCCACGATTCCATCGGTCTCGGTGAAGACGGCCCGACGCACCAGCCCGTCGAGCACCTGGCCAGCCTGCGCATGATTCCCAATCTCAGCCTGTGGCGGCCGTGCGACACAGTGGAGACCGTGGTGGCCTGGCGGGCCGCCATCGAGCGCACGGACGGGCCGACTGCGCTGGTGTTCAGCAGGCAGGGCCTGCCCTATCAGGAACGTACCCCGGACCAGATCGACGCCATCCGCCGTGGAGGGTACGTGCTGCGCGACAGCGGCAGCACCCCGGAACTGATCCTCATCGCTACTGGTGCGGAGGTCGGTCTGGCCGTGGAGGCCTGGGAGCGACTGCAGGCCGACGGCGTAGCCGCGCGGGTGGTTTCCATGCCGGCGGTGGACCTGTTCGAGGCCCAGGACGACGCCTACCGGGAAGGGGTGCTCCCCGCCGCCTGCGATCGCCGCGTGGCCATCGAGGCGGCATCGGCCGAATACTGGCATCGCTTCGTGGGACCCCGCGGTCGCGTTGTGGGCATGCGCGGCTTTGGTGAATCCGCACCGGCCAGCGACCTGTTCAAGCACTTCGGCTTCACCGTCGACAACGTGCTTGCCCAGGCGCGCGCCGTGCTCGGTCACTGAAATGCTGCGCCTCGCCATCAATGGCTATGGCCGCGTTGGCCGCTGTATCCTGCGCGCCCTGCACGAGGGCGACCGCCGGGATCGCATGACGGTCGTTGCCATCAACGAGCCCGCAGATCTGGGAAGCATCGCCCACCTCACCCGCTTCGACTCCACGCATGGGGCCTTTCCCGGGTGCGTGGAGGTGGAAGGCCGGGACCTGGTGGTGGATGGGCAGCACATCGCCGTAAGCCACGCCAGCGAGCCCGAGGACATCAACTGGGGCGCCCACGACGTGGATCTGGTGCTGGAGTGCTCCGGCAGTTTCAGCCACCGGGCCGACGCTGAACGCCACCTGGCCGCAGGAGCGCCGCGGCTGCTGATCTCCCACCCAATGGCCGACGCCGCGGATGTGGACCTGACCGTGGTGCAGGGCGTCAATGCGAACGCGTTGAAGGCCGAGTACCGGCTGGTATCCAATGCCTCGTGCAGTACCAACTGCCTGCTACCGGTGTTGCAGCTTCTGCAGGGCTACGTGGGCATCGAGGCGGCCAGCGTCACCACGGTGCACTCGGTGATGAACGATCAACCGCTGGTGGATGGCTATCACGCCTCCGACCTGCGTCGCACGCGCTCTGCGCTGGCATCCATCGTGCCCGTCTCCACCGGGCTGGCCCGCGGGATTGCGCGGTTCATGCCGGAGTTGACCGACCGCATCCATGCGCAGCACCTGCGCGTGCCGACGCTGAATGTCTCGGCAATGGACGTGAGTCTGCAGCTGAATAGGCGCGTCGAAGCGGACGCCCTCAATGATCTGCTGAAGGCGGCCGCGGAAGGGCCGATGGCCGGCGTGCTCGGCTACAGCGATCGCGCACACGCGTCCACGGACTTCAATCACGACCCGCGCTCCGTCATCGTAGACGGAACGCAGACGCGCGTCAGCGGCGACCTCGCGCACCTCATGCTCTGGTTCGACAACGAGTGGGGGTTCGCCAACCGGATGCTCGACGTGGCCGAACGGTGGCTCAGGACGGCCTGATCACGCCTTGATCCTCCGCCCTCTGCGCCGTGTGGGCAACGCCGGCCCGTTTCATCGACCAACTGAAAGGAAGTGCCCATGTCCGTGCTCCGCATGACCGACCTGGACCTTGCCGGCAAGCGTGTCCTGATCCGGGAGGATCTTAACGTCCCCGTGGATGATGCCGGCCGGCTTAGCGACGACACGCGCTTGCGCGCATCCCTGCCTACCATCCGGCACGCCCTGGACGCGGGCGCGAAGGTGATGCTGCTGAGCCACCTGGGGCGTCCGAAGGAGGGGCAGCCCGATCCGTCCGCGTCCCTGGCGCCCGTGGCCAAGCGCCTGGGCGAACTGCTCGGCCGGGACGTGCGGCTGGAAACCAGCTGGCTCGACGGCGTCACTGTCGATGACGGCGAGCTGGTGCTTTGCGAGAACGTGCGCTTCAACGTGGGCGAAAAGGCCAACGACGATGGCCTGGCACAGCGCATGGCGGCGCTCTGCGACGTGTTCGTCATGGACGCCTTCGGCACCGCCCACCGGGCCCAGGCCTCCACCCACGGCGTGGCCCGTCACGCGCCGGTGGCCTGTGCCGGCCCCCTGCTGGCCGCCGAGCTGGATGCCCTGGGTAAGGCCCTGGAGACCCCGGCACGGCCCATGACCGCCATTGTCGGCGGCTCCAAGGTGTCCACCAAGCTCACGGTGCTGGAGTCCCTGTCCGGCGTGGTGGATCAGCTCATCGTCGGCGGCGGTATCGCCAACACCTTCATCGCCGCTGCCGGACACCCGGTCGGCAAGTCGCTCTACGAGGCGGATCTGGTGGAAGAGGCGAAACGGCTCATGGAGGCGGCACGGGCCAAGGGCGGCGAGATTCCCGTGCCCACGGACGTGGTGACTGCCAAGGCATTCGCCGAGGACGCGGCGGCGACCACCAAGCCGGTGGCCGATGTGGCTGACGACGACCTGATCCTGGATATCGGCCCGGAGACCGCCCGCCATTACGCCACCCTGCTCAAACAGGCCGGGACCATCGTCTGGAACGGCCCGGTGGGTGTGTTCGAGTTCGAGCAGTTCGGGGGCGGCACGAAGGCGTTGAGCGAGGCCATCGCGGCCAGCGAGGCGTTCTCCATCGCCGGCGGCGGCGACACCCTGGCGGCCGTGTCGCGCTACGGCGTGGGCGATCGGATCTCCTACATCTCCACCGGTGGCGGTGCCTTCCTGGAGTTCCTGGAAGGCAAGACCCTACCGGCCGTGGCTATCCTGGAAGAGCGCGCCCGGACGGCGTGAATGGTCGCGGCTTGCGCCGCTCCTACAACGCCATACCGTTCCGTAGGAGCGGCGCAAGCCGCGACACGGTGGCAAGACCGGGGGTCATTCGCCGATCAGCAGCCGCGCCGCCTCCCGGTATTTCTCCGCCGTCTGCCGCAGGATGTCCGCCGGGAGGGTTGGCCCCGGGGCGGTCTTGTCCCAGTCCAGCGTCTCCAGGTAATCGCGCACGAACTGCTTGTCGAAGCTCGGAGGCGAGGTGCCGAGGCGGTACTCGCTGGCCGGCCAGAAGCGGGAGGAGTCGGGGGTCAGTGCCTCGTCGATGAGCGTCAGCCGGTCATCGGCATCCAGGCCGAACTCGAACTTGGTGTCGGCGATGATGATGCCGCGAGGCGCGGCGTAGGCCGCCGCCTCCCGGTAGAGTCGCAGTGACACGTCCCGGATCTGCTCTGCCAGCGGGCGGCCCAGGGCCTCGACCGTGGCGTCGAATGCGACATTCTCGTCGTGGTCGCCCACGGCCGCCTTCGTTGATGGCGTGTAAATGGGTTCCGGCAGCTGCTGGGCCTGCTGCAGCCCTTCCGGCAGGCGGATACCGCAGACTTCGCCGCTGGCCTGGTAGTCCTTCCAGCCGGAGCCGCTGATGTAACCGCGCACGATGGCCTCCACCGGTAGGGGGCGCAGCCGGCGAACCACCACTGCCCGGCCCTGGACCTGCGCGCGGTCGTCCGAATCGGGCACGGCCTCGGCAAGCGGCATCGCCGCCAGGTGGTTGGGAATGATGCCCTGCAGCCGGCGGAACCAGAAATTCGACACGCTGGTGAGTACCAGCCCCTTGCCCGGGACCGGATCGGGGAGCACCACGTCGAACGCGGACAGGCGGTCCGTGGTGACGATGAGCATGTGGTCGTCGTCCACGGCGTAGATGTCGCGGACCTTGCCCTGCTGAATCAGGGGCAGGCTGTGCAGGGAGCTGGTGTGCAGGCGCGCCGGGGATTGCGTCATGGTTCCGTTCCATTGGCTCGTGCGTGAGCCGCGATGATACCGGAACCGCTGCAGTCAGCGCCAAGCCGGCGCGTGCAGTTCAGGTGTCGGCGTTGCGGATGGTCTGATAGGCGTCCAGCGCGGCCTGTCTGGATGCCTTTAGGTCGACAATCGGGTGGGGGTAGGTCACGCCCAGTGTCACGCGGGCATCACGCAGCACTTCCGCGGGCGCCTGCCACGGCGCGTGTATGTGCTTCGCCGGGAGGGCCTCCAGCTCCGGTACCCACTGGCGCACGTAGGCGCCGTCCGGGTCGAAGCGCTCGCCCTGGCGGACCGGGTTGAACACCCGGAAGTAGGGCGCGGCGTCGGCGCCGCATCCCTGAATCCACTGCCAGCCCATGCTGTTGTTGGCGAGATCGGCGTCCACCAGCGTATCCCAGAACCAGGCCTCGCCCCGCTGCCACGGGACCCGCAGGTTTTTGGTCAGCAGCGAGCCTACCACCATGCGCAGGCGGTTGTGCATCCAGCCGGTCTGCCACAGTTCGCGCATGCCGGCGTCGACGATGGGTATGCCGGTCTGCCCCGCCTGCCACGCCGCCAGGGCGGTGTCCCCGTCCGGGTCCCAGGGAAAGGCACGGAAGCGGGTGTCGATGGGGTCGTCGGGCATGCCGGGGAAGTGGAACAGCAGGTGGTGGCCGAACTCACGCCAGGCGACTTCGCTGAGGAACGACTCCGCATCGTCGCCATCACCACCCGGTGCACTGCGCGTGGCGGTCCAGATCTGTCGCGGACTGATCTCGCCGAAGTGCAGGTGGGGGGACAGTCCCGATGTTCCGGAGACAGAAGGCCAGTCGCGCCGGTCGTCGTAGCCGTGCAGGCGCGCCTCCAGAAACGTCGTCAGCCGCTGCCAGGCACCCGCTTCACCGGGCGACCAGACCGGCTCGAACCCCCTGTCCCAGCGTATGGTCGGCAGCAGCCGGAGATCCTCCAGGGCGGCGGATGTCGGGCGTGCCGCTGGTGCGTCCATGTCGGGGACCGGCAAGGCGCGCTCCGGCAACGCCTGCCGTCGCAGGCTCCGCCAGAAGGGGGTGAAGGTCCGGTAATGCCCGCCGTCGCCCTTGCGGATCTCCCACGGCTCGAAGAGCAGGGCGCCGTTGTGGCTGTCCGCACGGATGCCGTCATCCCGCAGGGCGCGCTTGATGTGCTGGTCGCGTCCGATGATTGCCGGGTCGTAGAGCCGGTTCCACGTCACCGCTTCGGCGCCGGTCTCACGAACCAGTGCGCGCAGGGCGTCCAGGGTGGTGGTTCCGGTGGCGATGACCAGTGGCATTCCGTGGCGGGCGAGATCGGATTCCAGTGCAGTGAGGCTGTGGTGGAGCCACCACTGGCTGGCGCCGCCCGGGGGCCAGGGGGATTCCTCCTCCGGCGCATGGATGTACACGGGCAGGACAGCACCGGCAGCCGCTGCCGCGCTCAGGGCGGGATTGTCATGCAGGCGCAGGTCCCGGCGGAGCCAGACCAGCGTCGTGGTCATGCAGACTGGCGCTGGTTGTGGTGCGCGTCCACGGCGCGGACGGCCGCGGCGGTATCGTCGCCGTCCACGAGGGTGAGCCGCTCGCCGTTCCCCTGGAGCGAGTCGGTGTTGCCCGCGATGAACACGGGCACTTCGGCGGCCAGCCGGTCCAGCGCAGTTGATCCGGCGGTCTCGCCACCGGTCCAGAGGACAACACTCTCGGCCCCGCTCTGGCGTGCGGCGGTCGCCAGCGCATCGGTGTCGACGGCGCAACCCAGGAGAACTGTGCGGAATCCGTGGTCGATGAGTTGCAGGCCCAGCAGCAGCACCGGGATATCGTCGGCGTGGCGTTCCATGGGGGCCAGCAGGACACGCGGTCCGGCGGCGCGCCGGCAACGATGGTGCAGGCGGGTGCTCAGGGTGGTGCGCAGCCAGCTGTGGAGGAATGCGCGCGCGGCCTGGTCGTCGGCTGTCCCGTCGGCCGGAAACTGCCGGTACAGCGGTGCCAGCAGATGCTGCTGCACCTGGCTCGGCGCGAACAGGGAGCAGGCCTCTTCGTAGCACTCCGATAGGGCCTGTTCGTCGTAGACGGTGACTGCGGTGCGCATGCGCGTGAGAAAGCCGCTCCAGGTGTCTTCGCCCGGGTCGACGGTCTCCGTCGCAGTGGCCGCGGTGTCCGTGTCGTCTTCGTCCAGCACCTGACGTGCCTGGCTGATGGGGATGCCCCGGTCCAGCAAGACCAGGATCTGGTTGATGCGGTCGATGTCGCGCTCTGTGTAGAGACGGTGTCCCTTGGGCGTGCGCTGCGGGCGAATCAGCCCGTAGCGCCGCTCCCAGGCGCGCAGTGTCACCGGGTTGACCCCGGTCATCGACGAAATCGTCCGTATTGGATACAGCCCCTTGCTCAACGCCTCGACTCCCTTTAGGCCGCCACAACCGGCCACGGCCCGAATGTATAGTTATTGTATCAGTTCATCAAGCTGTTGTTTCCGGCCGTTTGCCGGATGCTGGGGTCAGCGGCGCTCCAGGGTCTGGAAGTGCAGCGCGTGGGGCGTGTTGTCGTCGGGCGCCTGGTGGCGCTCGTCGATCACCTGCCAGTCGCTTTGCTCGAAGTCGGGGAACCAGGTGTCACCTTCGATCGCGGTGTGGACCCAGGTGAGGTAGAGCCGGTCGGCACGGGGCAGGAACAGCCGGTAGATCTCTGCGCCGCCGATGATCATGATTTCACTGGCGTCCCCCGCCGCGGCGAGTGCGGCATCGGCGTCGGCGACGATGGTGCAGCCGGGTGCCTGGAAGTCGGGGTTGCGCGTCATGACGATGTTGTGTCGGTCCGGCAGCGGGCGGCCGATGGAGAGGTAGTTCCGGCGCCCCATGATCACGGGCTTGCCCCGGGTGGTGCGCTTGAAGTGGCGCAGGTCGTCGGGAATGCGCCAGGGCAGGTCGTTGCCTTTGCCGATGACGTGGTCGGGGGTGAGGGCGGCGATCATGGAGATCATGGGTTCCGGTTCCGTATTGCTGTCTATTCGTGGTGCGGTGCCGTTGTCGTGACCGGAGATCGCCCCGCCTCCGCTGTGCCCTCGACCGATAGAGCCCGTGCCTGCGTCTAGACTGCGACCGGCGCCTTGATGTGCGGCTCCGGGTTGTAGTCTTCCAGCCGGAAATCGTCGTAGGTGAACGCGAACAGGTCGTTCACCGCCGGGTTCAGATGCATGGTCGGCAACGGGTGCGGCGTGCGTGTCAGCTGGGTGTCCGCCTGCTCCAGGTGGTTCAGGTACAGGTGCGCGTCGCCGAGGGTGTGTACGAACTCCCCCGGGCGCAGGCCCGTGACCTGAGCAATCATCAGGGTCAGCAGCGCGTAGGAGGCAATGTTGAACGGCACGCCCAGGAAGATGTCCGCGCTGCGCTGGTAGAGCTGGCAGGAGAGGCGGCCATCGGCCACGTAGAACTGGAACAGCGCGTGGCACGGCGGCAGGGCCATGCTGTCCACTTCTGCCGGGTTCCAGGCGCTGACCATGAGCCGGCGCGAGTCCGGGTTGCGGCGGATCTGCTCCAGCAGCCGGCCGATCTGATCGATACGCTCCCCGTTCGGGGCGGGCCAGGAGCGCCACTGCACCCCGTAGACAGGGCCCAGATCGCCGTTTTCGTCGGCCCATTCGTCCCAGATACTCACGCCGTGGCGCTTGAGGTAGCCGATGTTGCTGTCGCCGCTGAGAAACCACAGCAGTTCGTGGATCACCGACTTCAGATGGATCTTCTTGGTGGTGACCAGCGGAAAGCCGTCGGCCAGGTCGAAGCGCATCTGGTGGCCGAACACGGACACGGTGCCCGTCCCGGTGCGGTCGTCCTTGCGGAAGCCGTGGTCGCGCACGTGGCGCATGAGGTCGAGATACTGCTGCACGGCCGCTCTCCTATGTCCTGTTGCCGGCGGTGGTGCCCTGGCCCCGGCTGTAGGCGAGGTACAGCAGCGCCGCGCCAAGGGCGACCATGGGCAGCGACAGCAGCTGTCCCATGGTGAACCAGTCGAAGGCCAGGTAGCCCAGTTGCTCGTCGGGCAGGCGCACGAACTCGACCATGAACCGGAAGCTGCCGTAGAGCACCAGGAACAGCCCGGACAGGGCCATGGTTGGTCGTGGTTTGCGGGAGAACAACCATAGCGCCACGAACAGCACCACGCCTTCCAGCAGGAACTGATACAGCTGGCTCGGGTGGCGCGGGTCGGGGCCCATGGGCGGGTAGACCATGGCCCAGGGCACGTCGCTCACGCGTCCCCACAGTTCGCCGTTGATGAAGTTGCCGAGGCGGCCGGCGCCCAGACCGATGGGCACCAGGGGGGCGGCGAAGTCGGTCAGGCGGAGGAAGCCGCAGCCGCTGCGCCAGCTGTAGAGCCAGAGCCCGGCAAGCACCCCGAGCAGCCCGCCGTGGAAGCTCATGCCCCCTTCCCAGATGCGGATCAGCGCGAGCGGGTCGGTGGTAAGGAGGGCGGTCTCGTAGAACAGCACGTAGCCGATGCGGCCGCCGAGGATGACGCCGATGGCGCCGAAGACGAGGACGTCCTCCATCTGCTGCGGCCGGATCGGGCTGTCGTCGCGGCGCGCGCGCCAGCGGCCGAGCAGCCAGGCGCCTAGAAAGCCCACCAGGTACATGAGGCCGTACCAGTGGATGGCGATGGGGCCGAGGTCGATGGCGACCGGGTTGATGTCTGGATAAGTCAGCATGATTGGCGATCTTACCTTCCTGGTGGAGTGGTTGCAGCTCGTGTGGCGGCAGCAGCCGTAGGGTGGACCTGAAGGTCCACCCTACGGGATCACGGGCCCGTGTTGCCGCAAAGGTTGCTGCCTTGGCTACGGCGTACTCCACGCCGGTGCCACCCGGGTGAACAGGGCCTTGAGGTACCGACTCTCCGGGATCGCCGGATGTTCCGGGTGATCGGGTGCCTGGCTGCCCCGCTCCACCAGTTGCAGTGAGCGGTCCACGTGCCGGGCGGCGCCCAGGACTTCGCCCAACAGCTGCTGTTCGTCCACATGCGCCGAGCACGACGCGGAGATGAGCACCCCGTTCTTCTCCAGCACCTGCAGCGCCAGTTGATTGAGGCGGCGGTATCCGGACAGGCCCGCTTTCAGGTCCTTCTTGCGCTTGACGAAGGCTGGCGGGTCGACGATCACGGCGTCAAATCGCTCGCCGTCCTGGCGCAGTGCCTTGAGCACGTCGAAGGCGTCGCCCTCGACCCCGGTAACCCATTCGCCGAGGCCGTTGCGCTCCGCGTTGGCGTCCAGGGCGTCCAGGGCATCCGAGGAGCTGTCCACGGCCACCAGCGATTCAGCTCCGGCGGCGAGGGCCTGCAGGCCCCAGGCACCGGCGTAGCTGAATACATCCAGGACGCGCATGCCGCGGACGTAGGGTGCGATCCGGGCCCGGTTGCCCCGGTGGTCGTAGTACCAGCCCGTCTTCTGGCCGGTGGTGGCCGGAACCGAGAAGGTGAGCCCGTTCTCGATGATCTCCAGTGCCTCGGGGCCTTCCCCGCCGGCCCAGTGAACGGTGCTCTCCAGGCCCTCCAGTTCCCGCAGCGGGCTGTCCGCGCGCACCAGGATGTGTGCCGGCGCCAGCACGCGCTGCAGGGCGCTGATGATGGCGTCCAGGGCGCGGTCCATGCCGGCGGTGTTGGGCTGGATCACGCAGGTATCGCCGTAGCGGTCGATCACGAGCCCGGAGAGGCCGTCGCCGTCACCGTGGACCAGGCGGTAGTGCGGCGTCGGGAAGTGACGCTCGCGCAGGGCCAGGGCCAGGTTCAGGCGGTGTACGAGCAGGGACTCGTCCAGCCCGCGCTCCGGGTCGCGGCTGATCAGCCGCGCGCAGATCAGCGAGTGCGGATTGACGTAGGCCGTGCCCAGGGGGCGGCCGGAGTGGTCCCGCAGGGTGGCGTCCTGCCCCGGCTCGAAGGCCTTCAGCGGTGATCGGGCGCTGTCCACTTCATTGCTGAATACCCACAGGTGACCCGCTCGCAGGCGGCGCTCTTCACCCCGCTTGAGGTAGAGGGAGGGGCGTGTCTGCGCCATGGTCGTTTCTCCGCGGTGGTGCGTGGCCCCGCAGCGTGTGCGGGCCGGCTGGCAAGAGGCCGGATTCTACGCGGGATGCCGGCGTCTTTGCCAGGCATCCCGCGGCGCAACCTGCCCGCGCCGGGCCGGATGATGCTATGCTCCGGTGCCTGTCGCCATCTGACGTCGGCTTGTCTGCCGGGCGCGTGGCGCTACAATTCCCGGCCCTTCCGCGCCGTTTGACTGGAGAGTGTTGCGTGACTGCTGCTGCGAGATGCATCGCCCTTGTGGCGGTACTGCTGCTGGCCCTTCCCACCCTCGCCGGTGCCCAGGATCGATTCATCACCGATGAGCTGGGTCTTGATCTGCGCACCGGCCCGGGCAACCAGTACCGCATCGAGCGTATGGTCCCCGCAGGCACGCGCGTGGAAGTCCTGGATGAAGCCTCCGGCTGGTCCCAGGTGCGTCTGCCTGACGGGCTCGAGGGCTGGGTGCTCACGCGCATGCTCAGCGATCAGCCCAGCGCCCGCGCCCGGCTCAGTCGCGCCGAGAGCGCGCTGCAGAGTGTGCAGCAGGAGAACAGCGAGTTGCAGGAGAACCTGTCCGCCGCCGAAGCCCGGGTGGAGGAGCTGGAACAGCGCCTTGCCAGCAGCGAGGGTGAGCGCGAGACGCTGCAGCAGCGTATGGAGCAGGCCGAGCAGGGCCTCGATCTCTACGAGGAGAACGAGGAACTCAAAAAGCGCGTCATCGACCTCCGGCGCGAGCTCCAGGATGTGGAGCAGGAGCGCGAGCGCCTGCGCGATCGCGACGATCAGCGCTGGTTCATCGTGGGCGCATCGGTCCTGGGTGCCGGCATCATCGCCGGGCTGATCCTGCCGCACATGCGCTGGCGTCGACGCTCCAGCTGGAGTGGCGGCGGTCTCTGAGAAGGTTAGTATCGGGGCTGCGTCCTGCTGCACGCGGCGTTTGCCCCCGGGAACAGGTTTATCCAGAATCCTCCCTGATGCAGGCGTTGTCGCAGCACGACGCCTGTTCATGCGGCCGTGGCGTGCACGGCCGGTGATTCATCAACCCCGGTTTTCGCGATCGCGACCGGGCAGAAGGGGGGAGTCCACTCATGCCGCAGCAGCCGCCCCGGCTCATGCAGATGCTCGAAGAGCTGATCGCCATTCCGTCGGTGAGCAGCGTCAATCCGGAGTTTGATCAGGGCAACCGGGCTGTCGTTGAGCGACTTGGCGAGTGGCTGAAAGGGCTGGGGTTTGCCGTGGAGATCCAGCCGGTGCCGGGCAGCGTCGGCAAGGCGAATCTGATTGCCACTCTGGGGCGGGGTGAAGGCGGCCTCGTGCTGGCAGGGCACACCGATACCGTGCCTTACGACGACAGCGGCTGGACGTCGGACCCGTTCGTGCTCAGCGAGCGGGACGGGCGCCTCTACGGGCTCGGCACCTGCGACATGAAGTGCTTTCTCGGGCTCGTGGTCGAGGCGGTGCGCGACCTGCGCGCCGACGATCTGAGGCAGCCGCTGGTCATCCTGGCGACCGCCGACGAGGAAAGCGGCATGGCCGGGGCCAAGGCGCTGGTCGATGCGGAACGCCGGCTGGGCCGCTACGCCGTCATCGGCGAGCCGACAGGGTTGCAGCCCGTGCACCTCCACAAGGGCGTGATGATGGAGGCCATTCGCGTGCGTGGCCGCTCCGGGCACTCCAGTGATCCGTCACTCGGCAACAGCGCCCTGGAGGGCATGCACCGCATCCTGAACGACATTCTCGCCTGGCGGCAGCAGGTGCAGTCGCGCAACGTGGATCGCCGCTTCGACGTGCCCGTGCCCACGCTCAACCTCGGCTATATCCACGGCGGCGACAACCCGAACCGCATCTGCGCCCACTGCGAGCTGCACATCGACATCCGGCCGCTGCCAGGGATGAATCTGGACGAACTGCGCGGTGTTCTCGCTCAGCGCCTGCCCCGGGTGCTCGGGGAGACAGGCCTGGCGGTGGAGATGGAGTCGCTGTTTCCGGGGCTACCGCCCATGGAAACCCCGGCGGAGTCGCCCATCGTGCGGGCGGCGGAGCAGTTGACCGGGTCCGAGTCCCGGGCGGTGGCCTTCGGCACCGAGGCGCCGTTTCTGCGCGATCTGGGCATGGACGTGGTGGTGCTTGGTCCCGGGGATATCGCCCAGGCCCACCAGCCGGACGAGTACCTGGCCGCGGACCGGCTGCAGCCGACGGTCGATCTGTTGCAGCAGCTCATCCGGCGGTTCTGCATGGATGAGCCGGAGGTGCGGCATGCCCCGTGACGATACCGCCTTTGTGCAGTGGTTTCGCGGCAGCTCGCCGTACATCAATGCGCACCGCGGGCGTACCGTGGTGGTCAGTGTCGGTGGCGAGGGGTTGCGCGGTGACGGCGCGGCGGCGCTGCTGCAGGATCTGGCGCTTCTCAACAGTCTCGGGCTGCAGGTGGTGCTGGTGTTCGGCGCCCGCCCGCAGGTGGAAGACCGGTTGCGGGCGCGGGGCGCGGCGCTTCAGTACCACGGCGAGTTCCGCATCACCGATGCCGCGGCGCTGGAGTCGGTGAAGGAGGCCGTCGGTGCGCTTCGGGTGGATATCGAGGCGCTGCTGTCCATGGGCGTGGCCAACTCTCCCATGGCGGGCTTTCGACTCCGCGTCGCGTCCGGCAACGTGGTCACGGCAAAACCGCTGGGCGTGCGCGATGGTGTCGATTACCAGCACACGGGCGAGGTGCGCCGGGTGGACACTGACGCCGTCCGGGAGCGGCTGGCGGCTGGCAACGTGGTGCTGGTGTCGCCGCTGGGGTATTCGCCCACCGGGGAGGTGTTCAACCTGGTGGCCGAAGACGTGGCCCTGCAGGTGGCCACGGCGCTGGCGGCGGACAAGCTCATCTACCTGACCGAGGGCCAGGTGCTGCTGGACGAGGCCGGCGCCCTGATCCGCGAACTCGATCTGCATCAGGCGGTCCGGCAGCTTGATGTGTTGCGCGCCGGTGCGGCGGGCGCGTCGGGCCCCGCCGTGCGGCTCCTGCACGGCGCCGTGCGGGCATGCCGCCAGGGCGTCCAGCGCGTGCACCTGGTGGACCGTCAGCGCGACGGTGGCGTGCTGCTGGAACTGTTCACCCGTGACGGCGTCGGCACCCTGGTGGCGGGCGATCCGTTCGAGACGCTGCGCTCGGCAACTGTGGACGACGTGGGTGGCATCCTCGAGCTGATCGAGCCGCTGGAGCGCGAAGGCGTGCTGGTGCGCCGCTCCCGGGAGGACCTGGAGACCCGCATCGGCGAGTACGTGGTAGTGGAGCGCGACGGCATGATCATCGCCACCGCGGCCCTGTCGCCCCACCGTAGCGCGGGGATGGCCGAGCTGGAGTGCTTCGTGATCCACCCCGACTACCGGGGTGGCAGCCGTGGCGACGGCCTGCTGCGCCATGTGGAACGGGAGGCGCGGACCCACGGAGCGGATCACCTGTTCGTGCTCACTACCCGTACCGCGCACTGGTTTCGGGAGCGTGGCTTCGAGCCGGCGCGGCTGGAAGATCTGCCCGTGGAGCGACAGGCGCTCTATAACCTCAAGCGGCGTTCGCAAGTCTACATCAAGGCCCTGCGCGGCAAGTAGCGGTTGCCGACGGGTCAGGAGCCGTCGGTGAGCTCGTCCGGCAGGGAGTCCCGGATGTCTTCCGGGGCCGGCCCCGGGGCACTGTCCGTGCCGTCAGTGTCCGGGACGTCGGTGACCCCGGGGCGGCCGCGGCCCATAGCGGCCAGCTCGCCCAGTGCCTCCAGGGCGGGCGCACTGCCATTGCCGGCGGCGCGGCGGATCCACTCCAGGGCGCGGTCCTCGTCCCGCTGGACGCCCTGGCCTTCGAAGTACATGTAGCCGATAGTGTACTGGGCGTCCGGGTTGCCTGCTTCCGCCTCGGTGATCAGGCGCTCGAACGCTGTCCCGTAGTCGCCGGCGACATAGGCCTGGCGTCCCTCCTCGAAGCGTTCAGATGGCGCCGTCGACTCCGTGCCGGCGCAGCCTGCGAGCAGCAGAGCGGCGAGCAGGACAGCCACTGATTGTCGCATCCGTGTGAACTCCTGTCGGTCAAGGTTTCAGGCAAGGCGGGTTGCCAGGGTGACGCCGTCGCCAATGGGCACGACGCTGACGTCCACCCGCGGATCCCGCGCCAGCGTCTCATTGAATCGCCGCAGCGCGGCGGTGCTCTCGCGCCGGTCGTCCGGATCCGCCACCTGGCCCGACCACAGGACGTTGTCCACGACGATCAGCCCGCGCGGCCGGACCAGCTCCAGAGCTCTTTCGTAGTAGACGTCGTAGCGTTCCTTGTCGGCGTCGATGAACGCGAAGTCGAAGCTACCCGCATGGCCGTCGTCGATCAAGCGGTCCAGCGTCTCCGTGGCGTCTCCCAGGCGCAGTTCAATGCGGTCCGCCACTCCGGCGGCGTCCCAGAAGCGCCGGGCGTCGGCGGTGCTGACCGGGTCGTTGTCCAGGGCCAGCAGACGTCCGTCCTCGGGCAGCGCCTCCGCCACGGCCAGCGCCGAGTAGCCCGTGAACGTGCCCACCTCCAGTGCCCGGCGAACCCCCATGGCGCGGGCCAGCACGCGCATGAAGCGCGCCTGCTCGAGACCGATCCGCATCTGCGGGGCATCATACTCCGCAGTACGCTCACGTAGCATCCGCTCCACGGCCGTCTCGCCGGGCAGGATGGAGAGCAGGTAGTCGTGCAGGCGGCTGTCGAGATTGAGTGTCTGCTCGGTCATGGTGTTGCAGCCTATTCGTTTATCAACCAGAGTTTCCCGCGATGGCGGTCAGCCGGGCAGCGTCCCCCCGCAGTGCGGAACGAGAATGTGATGGCTAAGGCAGAAACCTGGCCGCAGCCGCGAGAGACTGGCGCAATCCTGGCAATGTAACCACGTTGCGGCGTGCACATGTAGAGGCGAATTCAGGTATGGACTCCTTGGACTTGCCGCGGGGGCGTGCCCTGCGGGTCCTGCAAATCACGGACACGCATCTGTACGGCGATGACGGGCGTCTGGCGGGGGTCGATACCGAAGCCACATGCCGGGCGGTCGTTGATGCTGTGCGCTACCAGCATACCCCGGCCGATTTGCTTCTGCTCACCGGCGACGTGGTCCACGACGGCGCAGAGCGGCCCGAGTCCGCCTACAGGGATGCCAAGCGCCAGTTCGACGCACTGGGTGTGCCCGGGCTGGTGATTCCGGGCAACCATGACGATGCCGCCCGGCTTGCCCGCACCTTCTCCAGCGGTCATGTGCAGCGGCGCCACGCGCTGTTGGCGGGGGACTGGCTCTGTGCCATGCTCGACTCCTCCCTGCCGGACGCCGTTAGCGGTCACGTCTCCGACGACCAGCTTCGGCAGCTCGATGACTGCCTGTCGGCGCACCCCGACCGTCACGCGCTGGTCTGCCTGCACCATCAGCCCGTGCCGGTGGGGTGCAACTGGATCGACCGGATCGGCCTGCGCAACGGCGAGGATCTGTTCGCGGTGCTGGACCGGCACCCCTCCGTTCGCGGCGTGGTATGGGGGCACGTCCACCAGGAATATGATGCCTGGCGCAATGGCGTGCGGTTGCTTGCGAGCCCCAGCACCTGCGTGCAGTTCCACCCCGACAGTGACGACTTCCGCATCGACCCGCGACCGCCGGGCTATCGCTGGCTTGAACTCCAGCCCGACGGCGGACTGGCCACGGGGGTTGTTCGCCTCAGTGACGTACCGGCCGGGCTTGATCTGGGCCTGCCCGGGTATTGATGCAGCTCAGCCGCTCTCCCATTTGCCATGACTCGCCCGACCATGGACGATAGCGGTACCGGGTCGTACCGGACCGATGCCCGGACGCGGAGGGGGCATGTCAGCAATGGACGCGAACCGTACCGAGAACGGGAACGAGATCGAGCGGCTGAGGCGCGAGCTTGCGGCCGTGCGGCAGCGGCTCGAGGAAGAGGTGGCGTACCACCGGGGCCAGGTTGAAGCCACCCGCCAGCGCGTGGAATCGGAACACCTCCGCGCCCAGGCTCAGGAAGTGGCGCGGCGGCGGGAACTGGAAGAGGAACTTAGCCGCGCCAAGGCGGAATTGCGCGAGGTCAGGGAACAGAGCGAGCGCCTGCAGCGCCGGTACGATGCGCTGAATCAGCAGTCTCTGCAGCAGGAGGAAACCGCGCGCTCCAGTGCCGAAGAGCAGCTGGCGCAGATGCGCGCGGCGGCCCGCTCCGCATGGCAGAGTGCCGAGGAAGAGCTCGGCGCCATGGAGCGCGATCTCGCTGAGGCGCGCCGGGCGCTTGCCGAGGAGCAGGAGCGCACGCGGCAGCTTGAAGAGACGGTGGCAAGCCTGCAGGGGCTTGATGATGGCAGCGGGAGCGATCACGAGTCCGCACTCCTGGATGAGCTTGCGGCGCTCAAGAAGGCGTTGAGCCTCTCGGAGCGCAGCCGCGAGCACGCCAACAAGCGCACCGTGCGATTGGCGGAGAAACTGGTGGCGATCCAGGCGGAGCAGCGCCTGCGCGAAGAAGGGGAGTCTGTCGAGCCTCCCGCCGATGGAGCCGCCCGCGTTGGCGCCGGCAACCCGGTTCCCGTGGATCTCAGCGAGGCCAATGCCGTCCTCAGCGCGTCCCAGGCGTCGGAGGGCGGCGGCGATGACGTGGGCGCGGTGGTGCCGGCGGCGTCGCGCTCCCTGGAAGCCGACCTGGCCGACGAGTTCCGCGTCATCCAGGCCGATCGGTCACTGGACCGCAGCCGGCTGGAGCGTCTGGAGGAGCAGGTCAGGGATCAGGAGCGGGAGGATGCGCGCCGGGAGCGGGAGCGCCAGCAGCACCCTCGACCGCCGCAACCTTCGGCCGCTGCGGCGACGCAGGAGCCCGCCCGGCAGGTGGCCCGGGAGCCGGTCGGCAGCGAGGCGCCGTCTCCCGGGTCGTCCGCGCCCGAGGCGGCGGACGCACCAATGCGCCCCCGCCGCTGGCCGTCGGTGCTCGCTCTGGTCGTGCTGGTCGGCTTACTGGCTGCGGGGAGCGCCTGGTTTCTCGGCGTTCTCCCCTGATACGGCGAGGGTTTGGTCGAGGGGGTCAGATTTCGATCATCTCGAAATCGGCCTTGCCGGCTCCGCACTCGGGGCAGACGAACGTATCGGGAATGTCCTCCCAGCGGGTGCCGGGGGCGATGCCTTCATCGGGAAGGCCGTCTTCTTCCTCGTAGATCCAGCCGCAGACCACACACATGTAAGACTTGTATTCCATGATTCCTGCCCTGATGCCTGTGTGAACGAGGGCGTTACTCTACCTGTTCGCCTGGCGGGCTCCAATCCCGCAACCGGGAGGTTGTCGAAACCATGGTTGATGCAGGCGCCGTACGTGGCCTTTACGCCATTACTGATGCGACCCTGCAGCCGGCGGAAGCGCTGCTGGAGCGTGCCGAAGCGGTGCTGCGTGGCGGTGCCGCCGTGCTGCAGTACCGTGACAAGAGTGCGGATGCAGTACGGCGCCGGCGCGAGGCGGCCGCCTTGCTGGCCCTGTGCCGCGATTACGGCGCGCTGTTCGTGGTCAATGACGATGTTGATCTGGCCCTGCGCGTCGGTGCGTCGGCAGTGCATCTGGGTCGGGACGACGCCGGCCTGCGGGCTGCCCGCGCCACGCTGCCATCAGGCGCGCTGATCGGCGTCTCCTGCTACAACTCGCTGGCGCGGGCGGACGCGCTGGCGGCGGCGGGCGCTGATTATCTGGCCTTTGGCCGCGCCTATCCGTCGCCCACGAAACCCGACGCGCCACCGGTCAGCCAGGAGACCCTGGCCGCGGCCGTGGCGCGCTACCGGCAGCCGGTGGTGGCCATCGGTGGCATCACGCCCGACAACGCCGCGCCGCTGGTTTCCCTGGGCGTGGATGCGGTTGCCGTCATCAGCGGCGTGTTCGCCGCCGCCTCGCCGGAGCGCGCCGCCGCACAGCTGGCCGCGCTGTACCGCTGATCACCCCGTACGGCTGGTACACTGGCGGGTATCAGGTATTGCGTCATTCACCGACTACTCCAGCGGGAGGATCGTCAACCCATGAAACACTCCGAGACGCTGTTCCAGGCCGCGAGCCAGCATATCCCCGGTGGTGTGAACTCACCCGTGCGCGCGTTCCGGGGCGTTGGCGGGACGCCGGTGTTCATGCGCCGCGCCCAGGGCCCGTACCTCTACGATGAGGACTATCAGCGCTACGTGGATTATGTCTGCTCCTGGGGGCCGATGATCCTCGGCCACGCCCACCCGGAAGTGGTCGAGGCGGTGCAGCAGGCGGCGGCACACGGGCTCAGCTTCGGCGCGCCCACCGAGGCCGAGACGCGCATGGCCCAGCAGATCAAGGTGCATTTCCCGTCCATGGAAATGCTGCGCATGGTCAGCTCCGGCACCGAGGCCACCATGAGCGCCCTGCGGCTGGCCCGCGGCTATACCGGGCGCAACAAGATCATCAAGTTCCAGGGCAACTACCATGGCCACGTGGACGCCCTGCTGGTGAAGGCGGGGTCCGGTGCGCTGACGCTGGGCAACCCCACCTCGCCGGGCGTTCCAGAGGCGGTGGTGGCCGACACCATCACCCTGAGCTACAACGATCTGGACGCGGTGAAACAGGCGTTCACGGAATACGCCGACGAGATCGCCGCTGTCATTCTGGAGCCGGTCGCCGGCAACATGAACATGGTGCCGGCGGATGCCGCGTTTCTGCAGGGATTGCGGGATCTGTGCACCCGCAACGGCAGCGTTCTGATCTTCGACGAGGTGATGTCCGGTTTCCGGGTCCACCTGGGCGGCGCCCAGGCCCGTTACGGCATTACCCCCGACCTCACCTGCCTCGGCAAGGTCGTCGGTGGCGGCATGCCGGTAGGGGCCTTCGGCGGCCGCCGGGAGATTATGGAGCACCTCTCGCCCCTGGGAGGCGTCTACCAGGCGGGGACGCTGTCGGGGAATCCGGTGGCCATGGCCGCAGGCCTGAAGACCCTGGAGGTGCTGTCGCGCCCCGGTACCTTCGAGGCGCTGGAGGCCACTACCCGGGTGCTCGCCGACGGCTTCCGCGAACGCGCCGAGCGCGCAAGCATCCCGCTGCAGGTCAATCACATGGGCAGCATGCTCGGCCTGTTCTTCACCGAGGACGGCCCCGTGCGCACGTATCAGCAGGTGGTGGACAGTGACACCGCGCGCTACGGGCGGTTCTTCCACGGCATGCTGGAGAACGGTGTCTATCTGGCCCCGGCGGCGTTCGAGGCCAGTTTCGTGTCCACGGCGCACGATGCCGACGTGGTGGAGCTGACCCTGGACATGGCCGCCCGGGTGATGCAGCAGCTCGGCGACTGACCGGGGCGGCTATTCCGGCAGGCGCAGCTGGGGCAGCAGCTCCTGCAGCGCCTGCAGCCGCTCAAGCGGATCGTTCATCGCCAGGAGCTGCTGCTTGCGTTCCAGGGTGACGGGCATCAGCTCTGCCAGCCGGCCGCCCAGCCACTCCGCGTCTCGGTCGCTGCGGGTGCAGTGCTGGTAGCCCAGGCTGTTCATGGTCATGACCCGGTCCAGCAGCTCGACGATGTCGTCCGGCTGCGGCGGCAGGCTGATCCGGTCGGGGTTGGGCAGAGTGAGAATGTCAGCCATTCGGAGCCGGTTCGGGGCCAGCCACGTGTCGGTAATCTCGAAGCGGTCCCCTCCCAGGGCCAGAATGGCGAGCAGGCCGTCCCTGCCCTGTTCCCAGTCAACGATGCGCGCCAGCGTCCCCAAGGGGTGGGGGGTGGATGCACCGCCCACCTCCCGGCCCTCGCGGATCAGGCAGACGCCGAACGGCGAATCGGTGCGCAGGCATCGGCTGATCATGTCCAGATAACGCGGTTCGAAGATGCGCAACGGGATCGGGCCGCCGGGGAACAACACCGTGCGCAGCGGGAAAATGGGAATGTTGTGCAACGTCTCCGGGTGGCGCTCGCTCATCACCGTTATCCGCTTGGTTCGCCCCAGCGGGGCATCAGGTCCTGCGGGATCTCCAGATGGTCCAGGATCCGTGCGACCACGAAATCCACCAGATCCTCGATGCGCTCGGGGTGATGGTAGAACCCCGGGCTCGGCGGCATGATGGTTGCGCCTGCCCGGCTCAGCCGCAGCATGTTCTCCAGGTGAATGGAGGAAAATGGCATCTCCCTCGGCACCAGAATCAGTTCCCCGCGCTCTTTTAGAATGACGTCCGCTGACCGTTCGATCAAGTTGTTGCTGGTGCCGGCGGCCAGGGCGGCCAGCGTGCCGGTGGTGCACGGGCAGATCACCATTCGTCGTGGTGCGCCCGAGCCTGATGCGCACGCCGCCGTCCACTCGCTCTGGCCGAGCACCTGCAGTTGTCCCTCTCGGGCGCCGTAGCGCTCAGACAGATAACGCACCGCGTCGCGGTTGCGTCCGGGCAACTGCTCATCTGTCTCCAAACCGATGACGACCCGTGCCGGGTCGGAGATGAGCAGTTGCACAGGGCGATCCGAGGCCAGCAGGCAGGCTAGCAGCCGCAGCCCGTACTGGGCGCCCGAGGCGCCGGTGAAGGCGAGAGTGACGCCATGGTCGCGCAGGGTCATGTTCGCGCTCCCGAGTCGGTGGCGGCATGCCGGCTGGCGAGCGCCTGGAGCAGGCGCTCGTGAATGCCGCCGAAGCTGCCGTTGCTCATGACCACAATAGTATCGCCCGGGCTGGCATCGGCGACGATGCGCGTAACAAGGGTGTCCAGATCGTCGGACCAGTCGGCGGGCGCCTCCATGGCGGCCACCAGTTCACTGACTGACCAGTCGATGCCCTCTGGCTGGAACAGGAACACACTGTCCGCCGCCGTCATGGCCGGCGCAATGGCGGCGCGCTGGGTGCCCAGGCGCATGGTGTTCGAGCGCGGCTCCAGCACGGCGAGCAGGCGCCCCTCTCGCGCCGGTTTCAGCGCTTCCAGGGTGGCACGGATGGCGGTTGGGTGATGGGCGAAGTCGTCCAGCACGCGAATGCCGCTGACCTCGCCCCGCAGTTCCTGACGCCGGCGCATACCGCGGAAGCCGGGTAGCGAGGCGAGCCCTTGGGTGATGGGTACACCGGCGTGCCGGGCCGCCAGCAGCGCCGCCAAGGCGTTGCTGGCATTGTGCCGGCCGTGGAGGTGCCAGTCCAGCAGGCCATGGCCGGTCTCGCCCTCGGCGACGGTGTGGCCGCCGTCGTCCGGCACTAGATGCCAGCCATGCGGGTCATCCATCGCTTCCAGCTCGCTCCAGCAGCCCAGGGCGAGCATGTCGCGCACCCCGGCATCCTGCAGCGGGGCGATGATGCGCCCATTGCCGGGAACGGTGCGCACCAGGTGGTGAAACTGCCGCTGGATGGCCTCCAGGTCCGGGAAAATATCCGCGTGATCGAACTCCAGATTGTTCACCACCAGCGTCTGCGGGCGGAAATGGACGAACTTCGAGCGCTTGTCGAAAAAGGCGCTGTCGTACTCGTCTGCTTCGATTACGAAGAACGGGCTGCTACCGAGCCGGGCCGAGACATCGAAGTTGCCCGGCACTCCGCCGATCAGGAAGCCGGGGTTCAGTCCGGCGTCTTCCAGCAGCCAGGCGAGAATGCCGGCCGTGGTGGTCTTGCCGTGGGTGCCGCTCACCGCCAGGACCCAGCGCTGCTGCAGCAGGTTGTCAGCCAGCCACTGTGGCCCCGACGTGTACGGAATGCGGCGTTCCAGCACCGCTTCCACCAGCGGGTGACCGCGTGACAGGGCGTTGCCGATGATGACGCAGTCCGGGGCGGGGTCCAGTTGTCCCGCGTCGTCGTCCGGGGTGACGGCAATGCCCTGGGCGGCGAGCAAGTCGCTCATGGGCGGATAGATGCCGCGATCCGAGCCGGTGACCCGGTGGCCAGCTTCCCGGGCGAGCAGTGCCAGGCTGCCCATGAACGTGCCGCAGATTCCGAGTATGTGTACGTGCATGGAGCGCTCGTCTCTTCGCAGGTGGGTGTTGGCGTCAGGCCCCGCCGTTCAGGAACAAGGATAACAGCGTATACAGCACCGCAACGGCGATCCCGCCGCTGACGGGGATGTCCAGCGCATGCCGGAAGATGTGCCCCTTGATGGCGATACTCCACAGCCACAGTGCCAGCAGGGCGAGCTGAAGCGTCGGCGCCTCGCCGCCGGCAGTGGCGAGCAGCAGCGGTGTGGCCGGAATCAGCAGCAGAAGGTCGGTGCCGAACAGCGCGGAGGCGGTCTGTGTGAAACGGCTGGGCAGCTGGCGGAGCCGCAGCGCCAGCCATGTGAACAGCAGCGCGAAAGCCGTTGCGAAGGTCACTTCCACCGCCACCGGGCCGGCGGCTCCCAGCTGTTCCAGCACCAGAATGCTGGCGCCCCAGCCGAGGGCGATCAGTACTGCCAGGATCGACGTGGCCGCAGGCATGTCCTGGGGGCCCGACTGGAACAGGCAGATGCGCAACAGCGTGCGAAACAGGTCGGTCATGCAGACTCCCTCCGGCGGCGGCTTTCGCAGCCGGATTCTACCCGCCATCGGGGTCGGTGTGTCAGGCCATTGCGGCAACCGATTGGCCGGCCGGGATTTCGGTATCGTGACTGTTTGAGCTATCCTTGCGGCGCTTTTTCACCACCGCGACAGATCAATCCAGCGAGGACCAGTCCATGCCTCCGAGGAACGCCTTCTACGCTCAGTCCGGCGGCGTCACCTCCGTCATCAATGCCAGCGCCTGCGGCGTGATCGAGACCGCGCGCCAGCACCCGGATCAGATCGGCAACATCTATGCGGGCCGCAACGGCATCATCGGCGCGCTCCGGGAAGACATGATCGACACCGGCCAGGAGCCCGCCGAAGCCATCGCGGCACTGCGTTACACGCCGGCCGGTGCCTTCGGCTCCTGCCGTTACAAGCTCAAGGGCCTTGAGGAAAACCGGCTCGAGTACGAGCGCCTCATCGAGGTGTTCGCCGCGCATGATATCGGCTACTTCTTCTACAACGGTGGTGGTGACTCCCAGGATACGGCACTGAAGGTCTCGCAGCTGGGAGAGCGCATGGGCTACCCCATCACCTGCGTCGGTATTCCCAAGACCGTGGACAACGACCTGCCGGTGACCGACTGCTGCCCCGGCTTTGGCACCACGGCCAAGTACGTGGCGGTATCGACCCTGGAGGCGGGTCTGGACGTGCGCTCCATGGCCGAGTCGTCCACCAAGGTGTTCGTACTGGAAGTGATGGGGCGGCACGCCGGCTGGATTGCCGCCGCCGCGGGGCTGGCTGCCGACCACTCCGGTGATCCGCCCCACGTGATTCTCCTGCCCGAGGTGGCCTTTGACCGGCAGGCGTTCCTGGACCGCGTGCGCGACAGCGTGGATCGCTTCGGTTACTGCGTGATCGTGGTCTCGGAAGGTCTGCGCGACGCCAATGGCGGGTTCATCGCCGACAGCGGCAGTCAGGACGCCTTCGGCCACACGCAGCTGGGTGGTGTCGGGCCGGTGATCGCGCAGATGTGCAAAGACGAACTGGGTCTGAAGTATCACTGCGCGGTGGCGGACTACCTGCAGCGGGCCGCCCGCCACATCGGCTCGAAGACAGATGTGGATCAGGCCTACGCCGTGGGGCGCGCGGCCGTGGAAATGGCGATCGAAGGGCGGAATGCCATCATGCCCACCATTGTGCGCAAGGCCGACGACCCCTATCAGTGGGAGATCGGGGCCGCGCCGCTGAGCGATGTCGCGAACGTCGAGCGCAAGCTGCCCGCCGAGTACATCACCGAGGATGGATTCGGCATTACCGATGCGGCCCGTCGCTACCTGCGGCCCCTGATCCAGGGTGAGGACTACCCGCCGTATCGCGACGGTCTGCCCACATACATCACCCTGAAGAATGTCTCCGTTCCGCGGCTGCTGGGCACGCCGTTCGATATCTGACGATTTCTGTACAATGCGCCTCAATCCGCGGCCGGCCAAGGCCGTGGACCACAGTCACAGCCAAATGCGAGGGGGTTCAACATGAACGTGGACAATATCCCGGTGGGCAAGTCGGTGCCCGACGATATCAACGTCATCATCGAGATTCCGCAGAACGCGGATCCGGTCAAGTACGAAGTGGACAAGGACAGCGGCGCCCTGCTGGTGGATCGCTTCATGGCCACAGCCATGCACTACCCCTGCAACTACGGTTACGTGCCGCACACCCTCTGCGGCGATGGCGACCCGGCCGACGTGCTGGTGATTGCGCCGTTCGGCCTGGTGCCCGGTTCCGTGATCCGTTGCCGCCCCGTGGGTGTTCTTGAGATGACCGACGAGGCCGGCGAAGACGCCAAGATCATCGCCGTGCCGGTGAGCAAGCTCTCGCCGCTGTACGACAACGTCCAGGAACCCTCGGACCTGCCGCCGATCCTCCTCGAGCAGATTGCGCATTTCTTCGAGCATTACAAGGACCTGGAGAAGGGTAAATGGGTCCGTGTGGACGGCTGGAAAGGTGCAGACGCGGCCCGCCAGGAGCTGCTCAGCGCCGTCGAGCGCCACAACTCCGGCGCCTGAGGCCCTTTCGGGCGTGCAATCCGTGCCCACTTGTGGTGCGATGGAGTTAAGTCCAGTGCGCGGAATGGAATTCCGCAGGGGTGGACACGGATTGCAGCAGGCCTATAATCGGTGCGTTATTGCAGTGCACCAAGGCGGGGGTGGCAATTGAATTATTGCGCCCCCGGTCGCGGCAACCGGATAGGCGGGGTGAGCTTCATGGCGATGGCTGAGGTCATGGGCAAGCAGCGTCTCGAAGAGGAAAACCGGGTCTATCGCTCCACCGGAGGGGTCAGCGAGAACAATCGCTGCCTGGGTTTCCGACCGGCGTTCAAGGACGCCGAAACGGGCACGGTTTACCCGTCGCTCAACGCCAGGGGGGCGCCTTGTCCGTTCCACTGCCTCGATGGCCTGCCCCCTGAAGTCGTGACCGAGCGCAGCGATTCCGGCCAGGTGACCTGCGTCAAGGCCTCGCTCGAAGCCGGGTTCGAGCGCCAGGGCGAGTTCTTTACCCGGGCGCAGGCGGCGGATCTGGTCGCGCGCGGCGAATAGGGATCATCCATGCATCATCGTCAGATCCGGTGCACGCTGCCGGCGGCAGCCTGTGCGCGAGCCGAATCCATACTGCTGGATCGCGGCGCCCACTCCGTGACCTTTCAGGATCCGGGCGGAGAGCCCGTGCTGGAGCCGGATCTCGGGACGAGTCCGCTATGGCAGGACGTGGTCGTTCTGGCGCTGTTCGACGGGGATGCCGACCTTCCAGGGATTCGTTCCGGCATGGAGCACGCCCTGGGGGCCGGCACCATCGACGCATGGCGCGAAGAGACTCTGCCGGACCAGGACTGGGAGCGGGCGTGGATGGATACCTTCGCACCCATGCGCTTCGGCTCCCGTTTGTGGGTCTGTCCCAGCACCCACCCGCCGCCGGAAGCGGATGCGGTCAACCTCAAGCTGGACCCGGGGCTGGCGTTCGGCACCGGCACCCACCCCACGACCGCACTGTGCCTGGGCTGGCTGGATGCGCAGCCGCTGGCGGACACGCGTGTCCTCGATTACGGTTGCGGTTCCGGCATACTCGCTATTGCGGCGCTGTTGCTGGGTGCCCCGGAGGCGCACGGAGTGGACAACGATCCGCAGGCCCTGCTGGCCAGTCGCGAGAACGCCGAGCGGAACGGGGTCTCGGACCGGCTGCACCTGCTGCGCCACGATGAGCCCGATCCGCCGGTGGCAGACCTGCTGGTGGCCAATATCCTCTCGGGTATCCTGATCGACATGGTGCCGCGGCTAATGGCGCTGGTGCGGCCCGGAGGTCGTGTGGCGCTCTCCGGTATCCTGGAGCAGCAGGCCGACACGGTGATCGCGGCCTATGCGCCACAAGTGGCGTTCGAAGCGCCCCGGTTCCAGGATGGCTGGACGCTGTTGACCGGGGTGCGGCGCGACACCTGAGAAGGCTGGCAATTCGGCGAGGACCGCCATGGGGCATGCTCCGAAGGTTTCCATGTACACGCAGTGCCCGACCTGTGCCACCGTGTTCCGCATCGACGACGAACTGTTCCAGGCCGACGGCACGGTGCGGTGCGGTTACTGTCTGCAGACCTTCGACGCCCGCCGCCGTCTCGCCATGGACCTCCCGGACAGCCTGGCTGTCCTGATTCCCGAACCGGAGCCTGAACCGGAGCCTGAACCGGAGCCCGAACCGGAGCCCGAACCGGAGCCCGAACCGGAGCCCGAACCGGAGCCCGAACCGGAGCCCGAACCGGAGCCCGAACCAGAGCCCGAACCAGAGCCCGAACCAGAGCCCGAACCAGAGCCCGAACCAGAGCCCGAACCAGAGCCCGAACCAGAGCCCGAACCAGAGCGGCGTGTGTTCCGGCCGCGTCGCCAAATCGACTGGGTGTCCGGGCCCGTGGCGGTGGTTCCCGGCCGGGACGGGCGCTCGTCACTGCAACTCGACCCCCACGCGGCCGCCCGGCTCGCCGACGACTGGCAGGAACTCGCACGACTGGAGATCGAAGCCACCGAGCATGACGCCGCGCGTCGTCGGCGGTCCCGCGGGGTGTGGCTGGGCGGCATTCTGCTGCTGGCGCTCGCGCTGGGTCTTCAGGCTGTCTATGTGCAGCGCGACACGCTTGCGGCCGACCCCCGCTGGCGACCCGCCCTGGAAGCACTGTGCGCGGTGGCGGGATGCGAGTTGCCCCTGCCCCGTGACGTCGACCGCATCCGTCTCGTTCGCGGGCAAGTGAGCGATCATCCCGAGCGCGATGATGCCCTGGTGGCCACTGCATCGCTGGTGAACGAGGCGGCGTTCCGTCAGCCATTCCCTTTGCTCCAGCTATCCTTGTTGAATGATAATCAGGATGTCGCCGGGGAGCGGTGGTTCCACCCGAGCGACTATCTCGGCGATGCGGAGTACGCCGAGCGGTGGCAGCAGGGGATGCCGCCGAACACCCCGATCCGTGTCAGGCTGGTGCTGGAAGATCCGGGCAGCGGCGCACGGCAGTATTTGTTCCATCTCCGTTGACGCTCGCCCTACGGGCCGGACCGGCATTTGTCGGTGCTGGGGTTTGGGGTATCATGCTGCCCTTCTTGTCACCGGGCACGCCCGGCTGGTCGCGGCACAGAATCCAGGATACGGACGCAATGAGCGAGCAGGTCAGTCGATTGCAGCAAGCCGATACCCACGCCGAGGAAGAGGTCGGGGTCGGCCCGATACGGGCCTGCGTCGATACGGCTGTGCGCGACTACCTTCGCCAGCTGGACGGGCACGACTGCACTGACATCCATGCGCTGGTGCTCGCGGAGGTGGAGCCGCCCCTGCTGCGCGCCGTGCTTGATCACTGCCAGGGGAACCAGACCCGTGCCGCCAGGCTCTTGGGTGTCAACCGCGGTACCCTGCGCAAGAAACTGCTCCAGTACGACATCCAGACCTGAGCCGATCCGGCTCGGCATGATTCGTTATACTGACGCCCCGCTTTCATCTCCTTATCCGCGAGGTTACCGCTCACCATGACTGACTCCAGTCCCCGTCCCGTTCGCCGTGCACTGATCAGCGTCTCCGACAAGACCGGTATCGTCGAGTTTGCCCGGGCCCTCGCAGTGCGGGGCGTGGCGTTGATCTCCACCGGGGGCACGGCGCGCGCACTGCGTGAGGACGGGCTGGAGGTGCAGGACGTCTCCGACGTGACCGGATTCCCGGAGATCATGGCCGGGCGCGTGAAGACGCTCCACCCGAAAGTGCACGGCGGCCTGCTCGGGCGGCGCGGCACGGACGAGCCGGTCATGGACGAGCACGGCATCGCCCCCATCGACCTGCTGGTGGTCAATCTCTACCCGTTCGAGGCGGCCGTGGCGCGTCCGGACTGCAGTTTTGCCGACGCTGTGGAGAACATCGACATCGGTGGCCCGGCCATGTTGCGGGCGGCGGCCAAGAATCACGACGGCGTTGCCGTGGTGACCGACCCGGCAGACTACGATCGGGTCCTGGAAATGCTCCGGGAACAGGATGCCCTGGACTTCGGGCTGCGTTTCGAGCTGGCCGTGAAAGCCTTCGAGCATACCGCCGGTTACGACGGCGCCATTGCCTCTTATCTGGGGCGCCTCAATGAGCGCCTTGAGCCGGAGGGCCACTCGCGCACCCTGAATCTGCAGTTCCACCGGGTCCAGGAGATGCGTTACGGCGAGAACCCCCATCAGTCGGCGGCGTTCTACCGTGAGCGCGCCCCCGCGGAGCCCTGCGTGGCAACGGCCCGGCAGCTGCAGGGCAAGGCGCTGTCGTTCAACAACGTGGCAGACACCGATGCGGCGCTGGAGTGCGTAAAGCGGTTCTCCGAGCCCGCCTGCGTCATCGTCAAGCACGCCAACCCCTGCGGTGTGGCGGCGGCCGCTGATCTGCGCACTGCCTACGACCGCGCCTTCGCCTGCGACCCGACGTCGGCGTTCGGGGGCATCATCGCGTTCAACCGGCCGCTGGATCCCGACACGGCCCGGCTGATCGTCGAGCGGCAGTTCGTGGAGGTGATCATCGCCCCGGACGTGGCCGACGGTGTCGCCGATATCGTCGCCGCGCGCAAGAACGTCCGCCTGCTGGTCTGTGGTGAGTGGCCCGCGGAGCGCCAGGGACAGCAGGATTACAAGCGGGTGACCGGCGGCCTGCTGATTCAGGACAGCGACATCGCGGTGGTCCCCGATTCGGAGCTGAAGGTGGTCTCGCAGGTGCAGCCCGATGCGGCAACCCTGGCGGACCTGCGTTTCGTCTGGGAGGTGGCGCGGTTCGTGAAGTCGAACGCCATCGTCTACGGCCGTGACGGGCAGACCGTGGGCATCGGCGCGGGACAGATGTCGCGGGTCTGGAGCGCCCGGCTGGCACGGGACAAGGCGCTGGACGCCGGGCTGGAGGTGCAGGGTGCGGTGATGGCGTCCGACGCGTTTTTCCCGTTCCGGGACGGTATTGACCAAGCGGCGGAGGCTGGTGTCCGGGCGGTGATCCAGCCCGGCGGCTCCATGCGCGATGACGAGGTGATCGCGGCGGCGGACGAGCACGGCATTGCCATGGTCTTCACCGGCATGCGCCATTTTCGGCACTGATCGGCGCAGCGGTCATTGGCAGAGAACCCACACAACGGGGAGCGCATTGACACCATGAACGTACTCATCATTGGCGGCGGTGGCCGTGAGCACGCCCTGGCGTGGGCGGCGGCGCGGTCGGAGCGTGTCGAGCGCGTCTACGTGGCGCCGGGCAATGCGGGCACGGCCCTGGAGCCGAAGTGCACCAACGTGCAGGTGGGCGCGGAAGACGTGCCCGCGCTGGTGGCAATGGCGCGCGACTACGACATCGGCCTCACGATCGTCGGCCCTGAAGCACCGCTGGTGGTGGGTGTGGTGGATGCGTTCCGCGATGCCGGCCTGCGCTGCTTCGGGCCCACCGCCGATGCGGCTCAGCTCGAAGGGTCGAAGGCGTTCAGCAAGGCGTTCCTGGATCGCCACGCCATTCCCACCGCCGGGTTCGCCACGTTCACCGACAGTACCGAGGCGTACCACTACATCACCGAGCGTGGTGCGCCGCTGGTGGTGAAGGCCGACGGCCTGGCCGCCGGCAAGGGAGTCGTCGTGGCGCAGACCGTGGACGAGGCGCTGGCGGCGGCCAATGACATGCTCGAGGCCAACGCGCTCGGGGATGCCGGCGCGCGGGTGGTGGTGGAGGACTTCCTCCAAGGCGAGGAAGCGAGCTTCATCGTCATGGTGGATGGCGAGCACATCCTGCCCTTGGCCACATCCCAGGACCACAAGGCGCGCGACGAGGGCGACACCGGCCCCAACACGGGTGGTATGGGGGCCTATTCGCCGGCGCCCGTGGTCACCGCAGACGTCCATGACCGGGTTATGAGGCAGGTGATCGAGCCGACCGTGCGGGGCATGGCAGCGGAAGGCATTCCCTACAGCGGGTTTCTCTACGCCGGGCTGATGATCTCGCCACAGGGGGAGCCGCGCGTGCTCGAGTTCAACTGTCGACTCGGCGACCCCGAAGCCCAGCCGCTGTTGCTGCGCCTGGAGTCGGATCTGACGGCCTTGTGCGACGCCGCCATCGACGGTCGGCTCGACACGGTCACGCCGCAGTGGTCACCGCAGGTGGGCCTCGGTGTCGTGCTGGCGGCGGGTGGTTACCCTGGCAGCTACCGCAAGGGAGACATCATTACCGGACTGCCCGAGCAGGACGCGCCGGGGGCGAAGGTCTTCCACGCGGGGACGTCACGCGACGAACTCGGTAATGTGGTAACCAGTGGCGGGCGTGTGCTGTGCGCCTGCGCGTTGGGCGAGACCACAGCCGATGCCCAGGCCCGTGCCTACGCGCTGGTGGACACGATTCACTGGGATGGCGTCTACTGCCGCCGGGATATTGGTCATCGCGCTATCCGCCGCGACGGCGATCACGGCTCCGCGAACAGCAACGCGTAGAGCTCCACGGTTTCCAGATCGACGGTCAGGCGGAGACGGTTCATGGTCTCCGGATCCTGCGGGATCAGCGGTCGCACGTCGGGGTGGATGGGGGGTTCCCGATCCCTGGGTTCGAAGCCGTACCCCGGCTCCACTTTGCGGGTGAGGGCGTCGGCTGCGTGAACCAGGGCCGTGGTGTCGGGGTGGGTAATGGCCTGCTCCGGCGCATGGTGGCAGGCGGCCGCCTCCTGAAACAGCTCCGGCAGGTTCCACCGCCGCAACAGCTCCTGCCCCACTTCGCCATGCGTGCAGCCCAGGTGACGCCGCTCCAGCTCCGGCAGGGGGTGTTCGCTGGTGGCGAACTCCCGCAGCAGCGCCGCGGCCTCGTTGGGCATGACGTGGTAGATGACCAGCTTGCCGAGATCGTGGAACAGGCCGGCGAGAAACAGCTGCTCCGCGTCCCGCTGGCCGTTTTCCCTGCCCAGGGCCCGTGCCATCAGCCCGCAGTAGATGGCGTGCTCCCAGAAGCGTTCCATGCTGACCAGCTGGGTCCCGATGCCCCGGAACGCACGGGTCACCGACATGCCGAGCATGAGGTCGCGCAGGCCGCGCGTGCCGATGATGGTGATGGCCATGGGGATCGTGTCCACACGGGTCGGGAAGCCATAGAAGGCACTGTTCACCACCCCGAGGACGCGACTCGCCATGGCCGGATCCCCCCGCAGGGTGTCGGCGATGGCCGTCACCGTGGCATAGGGGTCGGCGATCAGTGTCTCGACCCGGTAATAGGCGTCGGGCAGCGAGTCCAGGCTGCGCAGCCTGGAGATCATGGTGTCCGGCGTCATGGAGGTGTCCTCGCGTCGGGGGGGACCGTAACCTACCAGTATAGATCCCGGCGTGCGATCAGTCGTTGGCCGGCTGGTGTTCGCGCGGGGCATGCAGCCAGGCGCGCAGGTCGTGCACCGAGCCGGGTGCTGCCCGACAGACCGTGCCCTCGCACACCGTCGCCTGGACCGGGGCTCCGGTCTTGCCCGTATACCGGAACACCAGCCTCCCGGGAGCGTAGTACCGTTCCAGGTCGTGCTGCCATGCGGCGGTCTCCGTGGCATCACCGGTCAGCGTGACAATGCGTGCGGGCTCGAGAATCCGTTCCATCGCGCTCAGCAGCGTGGCGTGCGCATGCGGTACCCGCGCCATGGCCGGGGCGGCGCTGCGCACGGCGCGTTCGCCGGCGGCGAGGAAGCGGGGGTTGCCGCGCAGTGCTCCGAATGCCATCAGGGCGCGGGCCGCCACGCCGTTGCCCGCGGGCAGGGCGTCATCCGTCAGCGGCCGGCTGCGTGTCACGAGCGCTTCGTGATCGTGGGCGGTGAACAGGAAGCCGCCGTGCTCCGCGTCCTCGAATCCTGCCAGCAGCCGCTCGGCCAGTTCGTCACCGAACGCCGCGGTGGCATCGTTCCAGTGGCACTGCAGCAATTCCAGGACGGCATCGAGCAGAAAGGCGTGGTCGTCGAGATAGGCCGGGAGTTCGGCGGTTCCCTCCCGCCAGCTGGCCATGAGGCGGCCGTCCTGCCAGAGCGATTCCCGCACGAAACCCAGGGCACGGTCGGCGGCGGCGACGAAGTCCGGGCGATCCAGCAGGCGGCCGGCGAGGGCGAGTCCGCGAATGGCCAGGGCGTTCCAACTGGTGAGCACCTTGTCGTCACGCATCGGCCAGACGCGCCGGGCACGCTCCCGGTAAAGGAGCGCGCGCGCCGCATCGAGTCGATCGCGGACCTGATCGACCGGCAGGTGGAACCGTTTCGCCAGTTCAGAGAGCGACGCCTGGACGTGCAGGTGCCAGCGGCCCTCGAAGTTCGCCGGGTCGTCGAGGCCGAACCGTGCCGCGAACAGCGGATAGTCCGCGTCCGCGAGCAGTGTCTGCACCGTCTCCGGCGTCCAAACGTAGAAGCGGCCCTCTTCGCCTTCCGAGTCGGCATCCAGGGCGGAATAGAACCCGCCTTCCGGGGACCGCATCTCGCGCAGCATCCACTGCGCCGTCTCCTTGGCAATCCGGCTGAACAGGTGATCTCCGGTCGCCTGCCAGGCGTCCGTATAGAGGGCGAGAAGCAGGCCGTTGTCGCTGAGCATCTTCTCGAAGTGCGGGATCATCCAGTAATCGTCCACGGCGTAACGGGCGAACCCGCCGCCGATCTGGTCGTTGATGCCGCCCAGCGCCATGCGGCGCAGCGTGGTGCACGCCATGTGCAGTGATTCGCGGCGGCGCTCCGGTGCGGCGGCGTAATCGCGCAGCAGTCGGTCGATGAGGGGCGCCTGTGGAAATTTCGGCGCCCTGCCGAAACCGCCATGGGTGGCATCGAACTCGGCAGCCAGCGCTTCCCGCGACTGATCGAGAAGTGACGGGTCCAGTGGAGTGTCGGTGGCGCCCGGGGCGGCGTTGATGGACTGGAACGCCGCAACCACCTCCGCACTCTGCTCACGCAGCGCGTCGCGCCGGTCGCGGTAAAGCGCGGCGACCCGTTCGAGCAGGTCGGCGAACCCGGGCATGCCGTGCCGCGGTTCGCGGGGAAAGTAGGTGCCGGCGAAGAAGGGCACCTGGTCGCCGGGCGTGAGAAAGACGGTCAGCGGCCAGCCGCCGGGGCGCCGCGTCAGCAGCTGGTGGGCGATCTGGTAGATGCGGTCGAGATCGGGGCGCTGCTCACGGTCCACCTTGATGTTGACGAACAGCCGGTTCATGACGGCCGCGGTGTCCGCGTCCTCGAAGGATTCGTGTGCCATTACGTGGCACCAGTGGCAGGCCGCGTAGCCGATGGAGAGCAGAATCGGGCGGTCTTCCCGTCGCGCCAGCTCCAGGGCTTCGTCACACCAGGGGTACCAGGCCACGGGGTTGCCCGCATGCTGCTGCAGGTAGGGGCTGGTGGCCTCGCCGAGCCGGTTGCGTTGCGTGGTCTCCATGGCGTCTCCGGCGGCATGCGCGTGTGGCCGCATCGGGGTAAGAAGGGGAATGATACCATCGCGGGCGGACCCACCCGACCCTGGAGGCAGTGGATGGCTTTGCACACACCGGTGGTGAATCCGGAAACCGGGCTGATCACCGGGGCGGTGCAGACCTGGTCGCCGAACCACAACGAGCGGCCCGCCGGTGTGACGCCGGACCTGCTCGTCCTCCACGGTATTAGCCTTCCGCCCGGCGAGTTCGGCGGGCAGGGGGTCCATCAGCTGTTCACCAATACGCTGGATCCGGCGGACCATCCGTATTACGCCGGAATCGCCGATCTGCGAGTCAGTGCCCATTTGTTTCTGCGGCGTGATGGCACCCTGTTCCAGTACGTCCCTCTCCATCGCCGCGCCTGGCATGCGGGGCGTTCGAGCTGGTGCGGCCGTGACGAGTGCAATGACTACTCCATCGGCATCGAGCTCGAGGGCTGCGACGACGTGCCGTACAGCGAGCGCCAGTACGCCGTGCTCGGACCGTTGTGTGGCGCGATCCTGCGGGCGTACCCGGCGATGACCCGGGAGCGTGTTGTCGGCCACAGCGACATTGCGCCGGGGCGCAAGACCGATCCCGGCGCGGCCTTCGACTGGTACCGGCTCGGGCGCGAGATTGACCGGGCCACCGGCGAACGGTGGCGGGGGGCAACCGACACGACACAGCGATAAGGAATCACGGGATTATGCACCTGATCGCCATTATCGTCGCGTTGTGGCTGCATGGGCGTGTTGACGGCCATCTGCCCTGGCGCGACGAGCAACGTCAATTGCGGGCTCTCGGCGGGCTGCAGGAGCGGATCGAGGAGTGGCGGGTCTGGGATGGCGCCGTCGGGCTTGCCGTCGTCGTGCTGCCACCGGTGCTGATTGTCGGCGTCGTGCAGCTCTGGCTGGGTGACGCGCTCCTTGGCCTGGTGGAACTGGTGCTCGGGCTCGGGTTGCTGCTCTGGGCGCTCGGTGAGGGCCGTGTTGACGCTGCGCTTAAGCGCATGGCCCGCGCCCTGGCGGCCGGACAGCGGGAAGAGGCGGCCAGGGAAGCGGGACAGCTGGCGCCGGGGACGGTCGTCGCCGATGATCCCACGCCGCAGACTCGCAACGCGCTCGCGGGGGCGTTCCAGCGTGCCGGCGATACCGTGTTCGCGCCGGTCTTCTGGTTCCTGCTGCTGGGGCCGGTGGGGATCGTACTCTACCGGGTCAGTTACCTGGCCTGGCGTTACTCTGCCCGTTCGGCGAATCCGGGGCCGCGGTTCCGCCGCAGTGCCGACGGCCTGTTCCTGCTGTTGGCGTGGCTGCCGTCGCGGCTTACCGCCCTCTCGCTGGGGCTTGCAGGGAGTCTGGGCGACGCCTGGCGTGGCTGGCAACTGGCCCGTTCCGGTGACGGTGACGGCCACCGTGCCGCGCTGCAGGGGGCCGGTTTCGGGGCGCTGCGTTTTCCCGAACGCGATGCTGCGCTGGACGACCCGGCCTACTGGCTGCGCGAAGGGCAAAGCCTGCTGTTCCGCACGCTGGTAATCTGGCTGGCCGTGATTGCCGTCCTCAGCCTTGCGGGCTGGGTCGGCTGAGGCGTTGCCCGCGCCTGGAATCGTGCAGGGCTTCAGCCGCCGGGGCGTCGTGCTCCGGGGCACTGGTAGGCGGTGCGCTCGCGCGTGCCATCCAGGCGGATGGCGGTGAGCGTTCCGCCCCAGAGGCAGCCGGTGTCGATGGCGACGAAGCCGTCGCCTTCCTCGAACCCGAGCGTGGACCAGTGGCCGCTGACCACCGTCAGTGGCTCGCCGACGGGGCGGCGTCCAGGGACTTCGAACCAGGGGACGTACCCGTGGGGACGTGTCTCCGGTGCGCCCTTGTAGTCCATGAGCAGGCGTCCCTCCGCATCGCAGTAGCGCATCCGGGTAAACGCGTTGACAATGAAGCGCAGCCGGTCCCAGCCCGTCAGCTCCGGTGACCAGCGATCGGGGCGGTCACCGTAGAGATTGGCCATGAAGGCGTCGAAATCGGATTCCGGCGCCGCCAGGGCGGTCTCCGCTTCACGGGCGTACTCGCGCGCTTCAGTGAGCGTCCAGCGCGGATACAGCCCGGCGTGCAGCATGGCGTAGCCCAGTTTGGCATCCTCGACCATCAGCGGTTGCCGGCGAAGCCAGTGCAACAGGTCGTCCGCGTCCGGCGCGTCCAGCACCTCCTGCAGGGTGTCGGCCGGCTTCAGCGTGGCGTGACCACGCCAGGCGGCGAGCAGATGAATGTCGTGGTTGCCGAGAATGGTAACGGCGCTGTCGCCCAGGGAGTGGACGAAGCGCAGGGCATCGAGGGACTCCGGGCCGCGGTTGACGATGTCGCCCACGAACCAGATCAGATCCCGCTGCGGATCGAACTGGAGCTGCTCCAGCAGCCGTTGCAGCTCGCTGTTACAGCCCTGGATGTCCCCGATACAGTAAACGGCCACGGTTGTGATCAGGCCCCTAGTGCAGCGTGCGCGGGCCGGCGAGCGTGAACGGCGGAATCTCCGCCGTGAACGTGACGCCGTCGTCCGCGAGAAGTTCGTAGGTGCCGTGCATGCTGCCGACCGGCGTTTCCAGCATGGCGCCGCTGGTGTAACGGAAGCCGCGTCCCGGCTCCAGATGGGGTTGCTCGCCCACGACCCCTTCGCCACGGACTTCCCGCTCTTCGCCATTGGCGTCGGTAATGACCCAGTGGCGGCTGATGAGCCTTGCAGAGACATCGCCCAGGTTGCGGATGGTCACGGTGTAACTGAACACGAAGCGGTCCTCCTCGGGCTCCGATTCGTCGTCCAGGTAGGCGGGCTCTACGTCCACCTCGATGTGATAGCGCTGTTCGCTGATATCCGTTGTCATGCGGCCAGTGTCTCGGCTTTGTCGTTCAGGCTGCGCAGCAGGTTGTTGTAAGAGTCGAGAAACGCCTTCACGCCATCGGCCTCCAGGGAGTCGGTCACCGCCCGCAGGTCGATACCGGCGGCCTCGAGCTGCGCCAGGGTGTCCGGTGCGTCGTTGATGCCGTCGTGGATGCGTGCCCGCGGCTGGCCATGGTCCTTGTAGGCGTCATAGGTCGCCGGCGGCAGGGTGTTGACCGTGCGGTCACCGACCAGCGCCTCCACGTACTTGACGTCGCTGTAATCCGGGTTCTTGGTGCCGGTGCTCGCCCACAGCAGGCGCTGCTCCTGCGCCCCCAGTTCGCGCAGGTCGGCAAACCGGCTGCCGTCGAAGACCGACTCGAAGTGCGCGTAGGCGCACTGGGCGTTGGCGATGGCTGCCTTGCCCTGAAGGGTCGTGCCGGCGCCGGTGAGCTGGGGGTCGATGGCGCTGTCCACGCGGCTGACGAAAAAGCTCGCCACGGACCGGACGTGCGCCACGGGCTCGCCACGGCGTGCGCGCTGCTGCAGACCGGCCAGGTAGGCGTCCACCACCTCGCTGTAGCGCTGCAGCGAAAACAGCAGGGTGACGTTGACGTTGATGCCGTCGGCGATCAGCGCCTCAATGGCTGGCACCCCTGCTGCGGTGGCGGGAACCTTGACCATGACGTTGGGCCGGTCGAGCCAGGCCCAAAGACGGCGGGCCTCCGCGATTGTGCCGTCGGTGTCATGGGCCAGCGCGGGGGACACCTCCATGCTGACCATGCCATCGGTGCCGTCCGTGCGATCGTGGACCGGCTTGAGGACGTCGGCCGCATCGCGGATGTCGGCCACGGCGAGATGATTGAACAGCTCCGCTGCCGTGAGCTCCGGCTCCTCCCGGAGTGCGCCCGCGATGGCGCTGTCGTAGGTGTCACCACCCGAGATGGCCTTGTCGAAAATGGTCGGGTTGGACGTCACCCCGCGGAGGCCGTCTTCAGTGACCAGGCGAGTGAGTTCACCCGAGGTCAGCATGTCCCGGTGGATGTTGTCGTACCAGACGCTCTGTCCCAGCGTGCCCAGCTGTTTCAGGGGATTCGTGCTCATGGGGCGAAAAGGCCTCAACCTGCGCTGCGTGTCATGATAGGCCGGCGGCAGACACCGCCGGTGACTTGGACTGTGTAGTCTAACGGTTTGAGTGCGCCCCAAAAAGGGTGGTGCCGTCGGGGGTGGTCCGAGCATCGCTGATCTGAGAAACTGATCGGCCGACCGGGGTGGGCGATGCGTCCCGATCACGAGGCCCGGTCATTGAGCGGAGACTCAAGCAGGGCGATTCGCTGCCGATACCAAGAATAGAACCCGTGACCGGAAACGGATCCGGACAGGGCATAAGAGAAAGCAAGTCAAGCTTATGAAAAACAATCACTTCAGAAAGCCCGATCCGCTGCTGATGCTGGCGATTGCCGTTGTCGTGGGCGTGCTGCTGGTGGTGCTCTGACAGGTCGCCACGCGCTCCGCGTGTTAGAGGCGGACGGCGAGCACGTCGCAGGGTGCGCCGTGCAGAACGGCGTTGGCCGTCGACCCGAGCAGTAGCGCAAGGCCATGCCGGCCATGGCTGCCGACCACGATCAGGTCGGCGGCGATGCTTTCGGCGTGTTCGAGAATCTCCTGCTTGGTGTAGCCGGCGGCAACAGTCCGCTGCGCGGTTTCCAGCCCCTCTGCGCGGGCATACTCCAGCAGGCGCTCCTCCGCCGTGGTGACCATCTCCTGATGCAACTCCGCCTGGGGCGGGCCGAGAAACTCGCCGGCCGCGTCGATGGGGATGTGTTCCACCACGTGAATCAAGTGCAGTGCTGCGTCGCTGGCGTAGGCAAGCTGGCGGGCCCGCGCCGCGATGCGGCTGGCGTCCGGAGTGAAGTCGACGGCCAGAAGGATGGTGTTGTACGGCGTCACCGCGGTCTCCCTGCTGGGGGTTCGCCGTCAGTATAGGGGTGCCAGGGCTATGGACGCGAGAGCTCCGCCGCCAGGCGCCGGAACGCCGCCAGCCCCAGTTGTTCCGGGCGACTGCCAGGGTTCACGCCACACCGCGCCAGGGCGTCTTCATCCAGCAGGCCGCGCAGTGTCTTGCGGACGGTCTTGCGCCGCTGGGCAAACGCCGTGGCGACCACGCGGGCCAGCCGCCGGGCCTCGTCCGCGCTGGTCTCGCCGGGCGCGTGGGGGGTCAGGCGGACGATGGCCGACTCCACGGCCGGCACTGGATGAAACGCGCCCGGGGCGACAGTGAACAGGCGCTCCACCTGGCAGTGATACTGGGTCATGACCGACAGGCGCCCGTAGGTGCGGCTCCCCGGTGCGGCCGTCATGCGGTCCACCACCTCACGTTGCAGCATGAAGTGCATGTCCCGGATCGCGGACGCGGTGTCGAGCAGGTGGAAGATCAGCGGTGTGGAGATGTTGTAGGGCAGGTTGCCCACCAGGCGCAGCTCGGTGCCGTCGTGGCAGCGGCGTACGTCAAAGGACAGGGCGTCCGCCTGATGCAGCCGGATGGTGCCGTGCGGCGCGCAGGTTTCCTGCAGCGTGGCGATCAGGTCGCGGTCCATCTCGATGGCTTCGAGCGTGCCGCAGGCGCGCAGCAGCGGCACCGTGAGTGCGCCACGACCAGGGCCGATCTCGACGATGGCGTCACCGGGTTTGGGGGCAATGGCGGCGACGATGCGATCGATGGCGTGGCGATCGTGCAGGAAGTTCTGGCCGAAGCGCTTTCTCGGGCGGTGGCTCGTGCTCATGCCGGGGCCGGGTCCGTGTTGCCGTACCGGGCCCGGTGAATCATGTCCCGCGCGCCGGCCAGCGCGGCGCTGAGGCTGCCCGTGCGGGCCCGTCCGGTGCCTGCCAGGGGCAGCGCCGTGCCATGGTCCACCGAGGTGCGGATGATGGGCAGGCCCAGGGTGATGTTCACCGCTTCGCCGAAACCGGCGTGCTTGAGAACGGGCAGCCCCTGATCGTGGTACATGGCGAGGACGGCGTCGGCGCCCTCAAGATGTTCGGGGGTGAACAGGGTGTCGGCGGGCAATGGCCCGTGCAGGTTCAGACCCTGCCGACGCATGGCGTCCAGTGCCGGTGTGATGATCTCGATCTCTTCACGGCCAAGATGCCCGTCTTCGCCGGCATGGGGGTTCAGGCCGCAGACCAGAATGCGCGGGTCGGACAGCCCGAACACCCGTCGCAGATCGTGCTCCAGAATCGTGCACACCGCCGTCAGGCGTTCGGTGGTGATCGCGTCGGCCACATCGCGCAGGGGCAAGTGCGTGGTGACGAGGGCAACGCGCAGGCCGCCGGCAGCGAGCATCATCACCGGCATCGGCGCCCCGGTCAGTTCGGCAAAATACTCCGTATGCCCGGAGAAGGGCAGGCCCGCGTCGTTGATGACACTCTTCTGCACCGGCGCCGTGACCACCGCCCCAAAATCGCCCCGTTGCGCCCCGGTTCCGGCCAGCCTCAGCATTTCCACCACCCCCGGACCGTTGGTCGGGTCCAGTGTGCCGGGCGTCACCGGGTTGGCAACTGGCGCCGGCAGGACGTTCAGCGCATCCGGCTGCAGCGGGCTGGCGGGCCCTGGCAGCCGGTGCATCTGAATCGGGCCGATGCCAAGCCGGTCGGCGCGGTCGCGGAGGACATCCGGGTCGCCAACGGCGACCACGTCCGCCAGCTCACCCCGGGCTGCCAGGCTGACAACCAGGTCGGGGCCGATGCCGGCGGGTTCACCGACCGTCAGTGCAATGACCGGGGCAGGCTGCGTCATGGCTCAGTTGTCCAGGCGGACTTCCACGTAGGCATCGTCGCGGAGTTCACGCAGCCAGTTCTCCAGGGTCTCCTCGCTGCGACGCTCGCGGATCTGCTGCGCCGCCTGGGCTCGCCGGCGCTCCTGGGTGCTGTCGTGCTCGCGCCGCTCCTGGACCTGCACGATATGCCAGCCGAACTGGGTCTCGAACGGTTCACTGATCTCGCCCGGCTCCAGGCTGTCCATGGTCTCCTCGAACTCCGGCACTAGCTGCCCGGGGCTGACCCAGTCGAGCTCGCCGCCCTGGGATGCGGAGCCCTGGTCGTCCGAGTGCGCACGGGCGAGATCGCCGAAGGACTCCCCCTGCTCGATGCGGTCCCGCAGGCTTGCCAGGCGGGTGCGCGCGTCTTCGCGGCTGACCACTTCGCTGGGCTGTATGAGGATGTGCCGGGCGCGGGTCTGCTCGACAATCTCCTGATCGGACGACCGACTGTCCATCAGCTTGACGATGTGAATGCCACTGGAGCTGCGGATCGGGCCGGCAATCTCGCCGCTGTTCAGGCTCATGACTTCATCCTGGAACATGCTCGGCAGCTCGCCGGCCTGGCGCCAGCCCAGGTCACCGCCTTCCAGGGCGTCCTGGGCGTCCGAGGTCTCGGCGGCAACGGTGGCGAAGTCCTCGCCGCCGTCACGCAGCCGTGTCAGCAGCTCTTCCGCGCGTCCCTCGACCTCCTCTGCGGCCTCCGGGTCGGTGCCCTCGGGCAGGCTCAGCAGAATGTGAGCTACCCGGAACTCCATGTCGTCGGAGCGGCCCGCACGGCTCTCCAGAAATTCCTCGATGTCGCGGGAGGTGACCTCGATCTGGCGCTGGACCTGCTGCTGATGCAGCCGCTGGAGCTTGATGTCCGTGCGCAGGTCTTCGCGGAACCGGGCAAAGTCCATGCCTTCCTGGGCCACGGCCTGGCGGAACTGCTGCAGATTCATGTTGTTCTGCTGGGCAATGCGCTGCACGGCTGCATTGAGCGTGTTGTCGTCCACGCCAATGCCCATGCGGTTTGCCTGCGCCAGTTGCAGGCGCTCCATGATCAGCTGTTCCATGACCTGGTCCACCAGCGCATCCTGCGGGGGTGGCTGCCGGTTCTGGGCCTGCATGCGCTGATGCACGGTGGCGATTTCGGCCTCCAGCTCCGAGTGCAGGATGACGTCGTCATTCACCACTGCGACGATCCGGTCCAGTGTCTGTGCCGCGACCGGTGCGGCCCCGGAGAGAAGCCACGTGACCAGCAGCAGGACTGCCAGCCCCGGGCCGGTTGGTCGAAGCATGTTGTGCCGATCCATCAATCCCGTTACCTCCGCCTGCCGTATCCGAACATGGAGTCTTCCAGAAAGCCCTGGATGTCGTCACCCAGCGAACCGAGGCCGCGCAGCTCGAACTGCAGCATGATCGAGCGTTCCGGCTCGACTTCCGGCTCTTCCCGGTAATAGCGACCGAGCAGTCTGACACTCCAGCAACAATCGCGATATTGTAGACCGCCAAAGCTTTCCAGTGTTCGATCCTCGAGCATGGAGTACCGCCACCCGCCAAGCACGTGCCAGCGCGGATGGACCGGCCAGGCCACGCTGATGTCCCGCTGCTCCAGTTCCAGGTCATCGTCGATGTCCCGCCGGGCCCGGTAGCTGGTGGTGATGATGCTGTCCGGCCGTGGCTGATAACTGAGGCGCACGCCGCTCAGCGACGTGCGCTCGGTATCCGGGTTCCACTGAATCTCGGTGCTGGCCCGCAGGTTGTTCGGCAACGTGGCCCGCGCCTCGGCGATGACGTCGGAGTAGTCCCGCTCGTCCTGGGGGCGGGGGTCTCTGTCCACCATCACCCTTCGGTCCTCGAAGTAGCGCACCTGGGCCACGCCCAGGCGCAGGAATTCCTGGCCGGTCTCGCGGCTGAGAAAGCGGCTGGTCAGCCCCGCAGTGACCTGGTTGGCGTCACCGACCCGGTCCCGGCCGCTGAAGCGGTTCTCCGAAAAGAACTGGAACAGCCCGGGGACGGCCTCGCCGGTGTCGAACAACGGCAGCTCCGACTGGTCGCGTTCGGGAACGTACAGGTAGAACAGGCGCGGCTCCAGGGTCTGTCGCAGGGGGCGGTCGAAGGCGCTGAAGTGGCGTTCGAACACCAGCCCGGTGTCCAGGCTGGCAACAGGCACCGTGCGGCTCGGGTTCTCGTTGTCGGTGGTGTCCAGGCTGTCGGAATCGGCATTGGAGGCGCTGTCCAGGTCGTACTGGGTGTGGCGCAGCGTGACTGCCGGGGTGAAGAACCCGGCGAGCCCGACGAAGGGGCGCGACAGACGCGGCGCGATGTCTGCCCGCACGCCGGTGATGCGTTCGTCCGGTGTCGGGTGGTCGAAGCGGACCAGTTCGCTGTCCGTCTCCAGGCGCAGCCCCAGGGGGCCATCGTCCGGGCGGTGATCGAGCTCCAGGCGCGGTAGTCGTTGGTAAGGGCGCTGGGTGCGGCCCAGAGCGGGGTCGACGGTCTGGTAGATCTCCGCCGATGCGACCCCTGAGAGGCTGTAGGTGTCGTAGCGCAGGCGGCCGCGGGAGCGCAGGTGCCGCGTGGTCGAGGTGCGCAGGCTGTCGCCGAAATCGCGGAAGTACTGATCGTCGCTGACCCGGGCCAGTTGCAGGTCACCGCGGACGTTGGGGCTGAAGCGGTGCCGGTGATCCAGCCCGAACTGCCAGCGGTCCTCGCCGGTGCGGTCATCTTCCGGCAGGTAGCTGCCGTCGACTTCCCCCGAGAACGACGGTTGCAGGTAGCGGAATTCGCCGCCCAGCATGAACCCGCGCCGACTCAGGTAACGCGGCGCCAGGGTGGCGTCGTAGTTCGGGGCGATGTTCCAGTAGTAGGGCACGGTGATGTCGGTGCCGCTGCGATCCGACTGCCGCAGGGTCGCGGGAAGCAGGCCGCTCTTGCGCCGGTCGTCGATGGGAAAGTTGACGTACGGCGTGTACGCCACCGGGAAGTCACGCACCGTGAGGCGCGCGTGCCAGGCCTCCCCGGTGCCGGTGTCGCGATTCAGCCGCACCCGGTCCGCCCGCAGCATCCACGCTTCGTTGCCGGGTTCGCAGGTGGAATAGGTGGTGTCGTGGGCCATGGAGACGCCGGCGTCGAGCAACTGGATGCGGTCGGCTTCGCCCTGGGTCAGCGTTTCCGGAAGCAGGTAGCGCACCTGGTCCATCTCGCCGGTATCGTCGTCGAGCAGCAGAAACCCCTGCGACGCGCCAAGCCGCAGCCCGGTCTCGCGGTAACGCAGGTCGCCCAGGGCGTCGGCGCGCTGTTCGCGCTCGTCGAAACGCATGGCATCGGCCCGCAGCCGCTGATCGGCCCGCTCCAGTTCCACATTGCCGCGCAGGCTGTAGACGCCGACGCCGCCGTCGTAGTCCAGCGTGTCCGCGTCCACGATGGCCTCCGCCCCTTCACGGGATGGCGCCGAGCGTGTCGCGCCGATCTGTGCGCCGTCCATGGGCGCGATACAGCCGGCCCAGCGGCCGTTGTCGCCGCTCAGTAGCGGCCACTGCGGGTTGTCGTCGCCGGAGTCGGCGCCCAGGGGCTGAACGCCGACGGCCGTGACCAGTGCTGCGGCAACGAGGCCGTTCCTGATGGCGGGTGTCGCGAGTGGCACGCGTGCGGTATCCCTGCGTCGGCGTCTTCGTGGGTCGGGGCGACCATGCGTCCCGGGCGGCACGGCCGGGGCCGTATAAGCTCGCACACAAGGGGCGTTGCGGCAAACCTGTTCGCACGCGGCGGCGTGCTGGGGCACAATTCCCGCTCACCGGTGAGCAAGGACAATCCCCATGAACGATTCCGCCGACACGGATACGCGGCTGCAGCAGCTGCAGCAGTGGCTCCGGGCTCAGGGGCTGCCGGAGGGGCCGCTCGAATCGGCGTCATCCGATGCCAGCTTCCGCCGCTATTTCCGGCTGCAGGCTGACGGAGTGTCGCGCGTGGTGATGGATGCGCCGCCGCAGCACGAGGACTGCAGGCCGTTCGTCAAGGTGGCGGCGCTGTTGCATGAGGCCGGTCTCAACGCGCCCCGCGTGCTGGCGCAGAACCTGGAGCAGGGATTCCTGCTGCTCTCGGACCTGGGCACGCAGACCTATCTGGACGTGCTGAACCCGGGTAACGCCGACGCCCTCATGCGGTCGGCGCTGGACGCGCTGGTGGCGTGGCAGGCCGCGAGTCGTCCGGGCGTTTTGCCGCGCTATGACGCCGCGTTGCTGGAGCGTGAGCTGCGTCTGTTCCCGGACTGGTACCTTGCGGAGCACCTGCGGGTGACGCCGACCGGGGCGGAGCGCCGCTCCCTGGAGCGGTGCTTTGACGCGCTCGTGGAGCGGTCGCTGGCGCAGACACGGGTGTGGGTGCATCGCGATTACATGCCGCGCAATCTGATGCCGGGCCAGCCGTCGCCCGGCATTCTGGATTTCCAGGATGCCGTGGAGGGACCGGTGAGCTACGACGTGATCTGCCTGCTCAGAGATGCGTTTCTGTCCTGGCCGCAGGAGCAGGAGCGGGGGTGGCTGGCGTACTATCACGAGCAGGCCGCGGCCGCGGGCGTGCCCGTGCCGCGATCGGCGGCGGCGTTCTGGTCCGACTGCACCTGGATGGGAGTGCAGCGCCACCTGAAGGTAATGGGCATCTTCGCCCGCATCCGGTATCGCGACGGCAAGCCCCGTTACCTGGAGGACGCGCCCCGCTTCCGCGACTACCTGCAACGGGCGGCCGCCGATGAGCCGGCATTGCTGGAACTGGTGGATCTGGTCGAGGCCTGGCACGAGCGCGCGCCGGCGCACGGGTGACGGTGGCCGCGAAGAGGAGGGGCGTGATGCGAGCGATGATACTGGCGGCCGGCCGTGGCGAACGAATGCGGCCGCTTACGGACCACACGCCGAAGCCGCTGCTGCCCGTTGCGGGCCGCCCGCTGATCGAGTGGCACCTGCGGCGGCTGGCCCGCGCCGGCGTCAGCGACGTGGTAATCAATCTCGCCTGGCTGGGCGAGCGGATCGCGGAGTACGTGGGCGATGGCGGCCGCTGGGGCGTGCGCGTGCAGTACTCCCGCGAGGGTGACCGGGGCCTGGAGACCGGCGGCGGGATCGCGCGGGCCCTGCCGCTCCTCGGGGGTGCCCCTTTCCTGGTGATCAACGGCGATGTGTGGTGCGACTACGACCCGGCGCCATTGCTGCAACCGATGGACGGGCTGGCGCATCTAGTGCTGGTGCCGAATCCCGAGCACAACGGCGAGGGCGACTTCGGCCTGGTCCGGGGGCGGGTGGTGAATGCCGGCGGCGAGCGGCTCACCTTCAGTGGCATCGGCGTTTATGATCCGGCGCTGTTCCGGGGGCATCTCGGTGGCGCATTCCGGCTCGCGCCCCTGCTTCGCGACGCGGCGGAGCAGGGGCGCGTCTCGGGCGAGTGCTTTCGCGGACAATGGTGCGACGTGGGCACACCCGAGCGGCTGGAGGCGCTCAATGGCCGGTTGAGCGGCTCGTCCTAGTCAGGGCGCTGATCGCGGGGCGGGATGGAGTAGGTGCATGTGGCGTGCGCAGCCATCTCGTCCTCGCCGTCGGCGTACAGGGCGATATCGCCCACGGCGAGCCGGCTGCCAAGCTTGAGCAGCCGGCACTCCGCGATGATGTCGCCGGCGCCGGGTTTGCGCATGAAATTGATGTTCAGCCCCGTGGTCACCGCCATCATCACCGGCCCGATGACCGCGAGAATGGCCACGTACATGGTGGTGTCCGCCAGTGTCATCAGCGCCGGCCCCGAGATCGTGTTGCCCGGTCGCAGATTCGACGGATGAAACGGCATGCGGATGCGCACGAATCCGTCTTCAACGTGCTCCACCCGCCAGGTGTCCTTGCGCATTTCCGGAAACGATTCGTGCAGTAACTGCTCCAGTTCCGTGGCATTGAGTTTCGGCATCAGGCCCGCCCTTCCATGCTGTTTCCATGACAGTGTTATTTTTCGTTCGGAACACAGATTAGCCTGATCCGCCACCGGATTGCCAATCACCTGTTCAGTTTGAGGGCGGAAAAGCGGACAGTGCCCGCTCCAGTTCACCTGCCACGGCCCGGGCTGCTTCTGCGGGCGGGAGGTCGATGCCGAGATCACGCATGCAGGTCACCGGCAGGCCGGCGTACCCGCACGGATTGATCTGCGAGAACGGGGCGAGGTCCATGTCCACGTTCAGGGCCAGACCGTGATAGCTGGCCCCGCGGCGCACCCGCAAGCCCACGGAGGCGATCTTGGCGCCGTCGACGTAGACGCCGGGCGCCTCCGCGCGCGGGTAGGCGTCGACGTCGTGAGCGGCGAGCACGGTGACCACGGCGGACTCGAGGATGGACACCAGGCGGCGGATGCCGAGACCGCGCCGCCGCACATCCACGAGCACGTAGACAACAGCCTGGCCGGGGCCGTGATAGGTGATCTGGCCGCCCCGATCCACCGGCACCACCGGGATGTCACTGGGTTTGATGAGGTGCTCGGCACGCCCGTTAAGACCCTGCGTGAACACCGGGGGGTGCTCCAGCAGCCACAACTCGTCCGCCGTGGACGCCGTGCGTTCTTCCGTGAACTGCTGCATGGCGCGCCAAGTCGGTTCATAGGGAACCCGTCCGAGTTCCCGCCAGTGGATGTGGCCCGACGGGGTGTTCACAGCGTCATGACGACCTGGTCATCGGCATGCAGGCTCTGGTACACGGCGTCCAGCTGGCGCTTGCTGGTAGCGGTGACCGTCACGGTGACCGAGACGTAGGTGCCGCGACTGCTGGAGGCGGTACTCACCTGATCGTCGCTCACGTCAGGCACGTGCGCCCGCACCAACTCGAGCACGTGCAGCACGAATCCCGGATCCGCCGGACCCATGGCCTTGATGGGGAAATCGCAAGGGAACTCGAGCAGGGTTTCGTCGTCTTGGGTACTCATTGCGGGAGCCTGTCTGGCAAGTGCTACCCCCAGTCTACCAGCGTCGGTCGACGCTGGCAGACCGGGCAGGGGGTTACTGGAAACGCAGCATGATGTCGTCGATGACCCGGCCGAAGAAACCGCCCTCTTCACCGTCCTCGAGCGCAACCAGTGGGATCTCGGCGATGGTGGCATCGCCAATAGTGACTTCCAGCGTGCCCATCTCGTCGCCGCGTGAGATCGGCGCGACAATGGTGGAGCGCAGGTGCATGGTGGCTTCCATGTTGTCGTATTCCCTGCGGGGGATGGTCACGTAAAGCGGCTCGTGCAGGCCCACGGCGAGGGTGTCGCTTCCGCCGCGCCACAACTTCGGTTCGGCAAGGGCGGTGTCGTGGTCGTAGAGCCGATAGGTGCCGAAGAACCGGAAGCCGTAGCCGAAGAGTGATTGTGTCTGTTGCATGCGGTCCCGCGCGCTGTCGGTTCCCATGACCACGGAAATCAGCCGCATGTCGTCGCGCTCCGCCGAACTCACCAGGTTGTACCCGGCGCTCTGCGTGTGACCCGTCTTCAGGCCGTCCACGCTGTCGTCGCGCCAGAGCAGGGAATTGCGGTTGCGCTGCGTGATGTCGTTGAACGTGAATTCCCGCTCCGAATAGAACTGATAGAACTCGGGGAAATCGTCAATCATCGCCCGGGCCAGCAGGGCGATGTCCCGGGCTGTGGTGAGCTGGTCCGGGTCGGGCCAGCCGGTGGCATTGGTGAAGTTTGTGTTCTCCATGCCCAGTTGCTCGGCGTACTGGTTCATGAGCTGGGCAAACGTGTCCTCATTTCCGGCGACATGCTCTGCCAGTGCCACACTGGCATCGTTACCGGACTGGATGATCATGCCCCGGAGCAGGTCTTCCACCGCCACGCGGCGGCCGACTTCCAAGAACATCCGGGAGCCGCCCATGCGCCAGGCCTGTTCGCTAATGGGCACTTCCTCGTCGAGATCGAGCTGGCCTTCACTGATCTCGCTGAACACCACGTACGCCGTCATCAGCTTGACCAGGCTTGCGGGTTCGCGCTGCTCGTCCGGATCCCGTTCTGACAGGATCTGACCGCTGTCCTTGTCCATCAGGATGTAGCTCGGGGCTCCTATGGACGGTGGTGCCGGGGTCGGCACGGAGGGCCGGTCGGCCAGGGCAGAGGAGGCCGCCAGGAAAGGCAGGAGCAGCATCAGGGCTAACAGGCGCTGGCGCATGTTCATTTCATCCGGTTAAGAAGTTCTTGCCGGCCACCGAAGGCGGCCGCTTCAAAGGCGCGGCAGAGTAGCACGTCGGTCAGCATCCGCTGCAGTGTAACCCGATGACGACGCTAGAATCAGTTGGTGATGACGTGACTGTCGCGGAAGCCGGCATTCTGTAACGCATTGGCCGCCTCGTCCAGCGCTTCGCGGCTATCCATCGGGCCGACGCGCACCCTGTGGACGCCATCGCTTTCCGAGACTGCCACCGGACGGATGCCGTCCGCCGTCAAGCGTTCCTTCAGCGCCTCCGCGTTCCCCCGCTCGGAAAACGCACCCACCTGAAGCAGGTAGCCGGCGTCCGTGGCGCCGTTGTCCGCCGCATCCGACTCGGGTTCGTCGTCCTCCGCCGTTGGCCGATCGGGTACGTCCCGTGCCGATGCAGTGACAGCCGATTCCGAGGAAGGTTCCGAGGGCTCGGACTCCGCCTGCTGTTGCTCACCGCCGTTGTCCTCTGCGGTGGTGGGCGGATTGTCCGGGTCGAAGGTGTTGCTGAGCGTCTCGATCCGCACGGGCGCGGTGCCGTCGTCGACCATATCGATTCTATCGGCGGCGGCGTACGAGAGATCGATGATTCGGTTGTCGGCGAACGGGCCGCGGTCATTGACCCGAACGATCACCGACTTGTCGTTGTTCTGATTGGTGACCCGCACGTAAGTGGGCAGGGGCAGCTGCGTGTGGGCGGCGGTCAGCGTGTACATGTCGTACGGCTCGCCGCTGGATGTGCGGCGCCCATGGAATTTCTTTCCGTACCACGAGGCAATGCCCTCCTCGGTGAAACCGCGGGCGTCCTCGGACGACATCACCTGATACTGCTGCCCGAACACTTCGTACGTCGCCGGGTTGCCGTAGCGGCTGAGCGGTTCATCCTGGGGCTCGGGTTCGTCCAGGCCGCTCAGATCGGGCGGGGTGTCCGGGCCGTAGTCTGTATCGTCGTCTGGCTCGTCCAGGGGCGCGGTGGCGCATGCAGTGAGGAACAGGCCGAGTGCGGCGATGACGAGAAGGCGTGGCATCAGTCGGTCCCTCGTTGATCACGGATGGCCTCGGCAAGCTGGAACGCTGCCAGGGCATAGAGCGGGCTGTGGTTGTAACGGGTGATGACGTAGAAGTTGTAGAGCCCTACCCAGTGTTCCGTGCCCTTCGGGCCGTCGAGCTCCAGCAGCACCGCCTCTGCGTCATCAGCGTAGTCGGCTTCCGGCGTGACGCCAGCGGCACGCAGCTCGCCGATGGTTGTGGTCGGGCGCTGTCCGTCACCCAGGAAGGGCTCCGTATCCACGCCCTCTTCCACGTGAGCCGGCGAGGCAACCGGCTCGCCCGGGCGCCAGCGGTGCTCCCGGAAGTAGTTGCCGATACTGGCCAGGGCGTCCTCGGTATCGTTCATCAGGTCGCGCTGCCCGCTGCCGCTGCCGTCCACCGCGTAATGGCGGTAGCTGCTGGAAATGAACTGCGGCATGCCCATGGCCCCGGCGTAGGAACCGCGGATGTCGTGCGGGTCCAGCCCTTCCTCGTCGACAAGGAGCAGGAAGTGCTCCAGTTCGCTGCGGAAAAAGCTGGCGCGAGGCGGGTAGTCGAACGCGAGGGTGTACAGGGCATCCAGCACCCGGTGCTGGCCCGGATGCTGCCCGTAGCGGGTTTCCACGCCGACGATGGCGACAATCACCGCCGGATCCACGCCGAATTCGTCGTGTACGCCATCGAGAATGGCGCTGTGTTCGTTCCAGAACGTGACGCCTTCCTCGATGCGGTCGTCCTGCAGAAAGATCCGCTGGTAGCGATGCCACGGCAGCGCTTCTGCCGGCGAGCGAATGGCGTCGATGATGTCCTGCTGATGGCGGGCGTCGCCGAGCAGGGCTTCCACGTCCGACCGTTCGAGCCCGTGTTCGCTGGTGATGTCGTCGACAAATGCCTGGACGGCAGTGGCGTCAACGGTGTTGGGGGTGTCGGCGGCCGTGCCGGTGGTGGCGGCCAGGGCGGCCAGCATCAGGGTGACGCGGGTGGCGAGTCTGTGCATGAGGTCCACGTACTTCCAGTGTGATCGGTGGCGCTGACCACCGGGTGATCGTCGTGTTGCGGCGACACAATGGCGCTGCTCAGGACGCCCACATCTTCCGGTGGGAGTGTATCGACATGAGAATACCGAAGCCGGCCATCATCGTCACCATGGATGTGCCGCCGTACGACACCAGGGGCAGCGGCAGCCCGACTACCGGCATCAGGCCGGAGACCATGCCCATGTTGACGAACACGTAGACGAAGAAGGTCAGGGTAAGGCTGCCGGCGACCAGGCGGCTGAACGTGTCCTGGGCATTCACGGCGATATACATGCCACGGCCGATGATGAAGAGATAGAGCGCCAGCAGAAGCAAGACTCCCAGAAGTCCGAACTCCTCGGCGAATACGGCGAAGATGAAGTCGGTGTGGCGCTCCGGCAGGAACTCGAGTTGTGACTGGGTGCCGTTCAGCCAGCCGCGCCCGTAGATGCCTCCGGAGCCGATGGCGATGGTGGACTGAATGATGTGGTAGCCCGTGCCCAGCGGGTCCCGTTCCGGGTCGAAGAGGGTCAGGACACGCTGCTTCTGGTATTCCCGCATCAGGAACATCCAGAAGACCGGAGCCAGGGCCGCCATGGCGACTAGCACGGTGAGCATCAGGCGCCAGCGCAACCCGGCGAGAAAGAGCACGAAAAACCCCGATGCGCTGACGAGCAATGACGTGCCCAGATCGGGCTGCAGCACGATCAGTGCAGTCGGCATGGCGATGGCAATCGTGGCCAGGAGCACCTGGCTCAGCGTTGGCGGCAACGCGCGCATGCTCAGATACCAGGCCACCGCCATGGGGATCGCCAGCTTCATCAGCTCGGCGGGCTGGAAGCGGAACAGACCGAGATCCAGCCAGCGTTGTGCGCCCTGCCCGGTGGTGCCGACCAGCAGCACCAGCACCAGCATGACCAGGCCGCCGAGGAACACCCACGGCGTCCAGCGTCGAAGCGTGTCCAGGGGGATCTGCGCCATGACGATCATGCCGGCGAACGCCACGCCCATGCGGATGAGCTGGTTGTGGACGGCGTCCATGGACTGGTTGGTGGCGCTGTAGAGCGTTGCCAGACCGGCCAGGGACAGCAGCAGCAGGGCGGTGACCAGCGGCACGTCGAGATGCAGGAAGCGCTGCATGATGGACTGCCTCCCGCGCGGCGTCACCTGGCTCGCCAGCTCAGACATCGTCGGGCTCCGCCGTCACGTTGCGCAGGTAGGCGTCGATCACCTTCCGGGCGACCGGTGCCGCGACCGCGCCGCCGCCGCCGCCGTGCTCCACCAGCACGCTGACGGCGATGCGCGGATCGTCAGCCGGGGCATAGGCGGTGAACAGGGCGTGGTTACGCAGGCGCCTCTGAACCTCCTCCTCGTCGTACTCCTGATCCTGGCCGAGGCTGAAAACCTGCGATGTGCCCGTCTTGCCGGCGATCCGGTAGTTGATGTTGGTGTTGATGCCGCGTCCGGTGCCGCGGCTGGAATGCACCACGTCCACCAGCGACTCGTGCACCACATCCCAGAGCTCTTCCTGGGCCAGCGCGATGATCTGCTCCCGTTCTGGCACCTCGGTCTCGTAGGTCTCGCCGGTGCTCGCGCTGTGGACTGCGCGCAGAACCCGCGGCGGCGCGGCATGACCCCGATTGGCGAGAACCGTCATGGCGTGGGCGAGCTGCAGTGGTGTGCTCAGGAAATACCCCTGACCGATGGAAGTGATGATGGTCTCACCATGAAACCAGCCTTCACCGCGTGCCGCGCGCTTCCACTCCCGTGACGGCAGAATGCCCGTCCGCTCCCCGGGGATCCCTGCCCCGGTGCGCTGGCCGAAACCGAACCGCTCCAGGAACGCGGACATCCGGTCGATGCCGAGGTCGTAGCCCAGCTTGTAGTAGTACACGTCGCAGGATTGGCTCATGGCATCGGCGAAGTCCATGTCACCGTGACCCTGCCGGCGCCAGCAGCGCCAACGATGGTCGATGTCGTCGATGGAGTAATGGCCGGGGCAGAAAATCGTGTCTTCGGGGTCGAAGATCCCGGCCTCGAGGCCGGCTAGCCCGATAAACGGCTTGATGGTCGACCCGGGTGGATACTGGCCGCGCACGGCACGGTTGAACAGCGGCCGGTCTGGGTCTTCCTGTAGCGCGGCGTAGGTTGCGCGATCCACACCGTTGACGAAGATGTTCGGATCGAACGATGGCTTGCTGACCAGCGCCAGAACATCACTGTTGTGTACGTCCATCACCACGATCGAACCGGACTCGTCGCCCAGGGCGTCCTCGGCGGCACGCTGCAGGTGGGAGTCCAGCGTGAGTACCATGTCATCGCCCGGGTCGGGCGCCCGGCGCCCGAGTGGCTTGATGACCCGCCCCAGCGCGTTGGTCTCCACGCGCTCCAGGCCGGCGTGCCCGTGCAGTCGCTCTTCGAACTGGAGTTCGGTGCCACTCTTGCCGATGTGGCTGCTGCCGCCGTAGCGGCGTGTATCCACCCGTGCCAGCTCGCGCTCGTTAATGCGGCCGACATAGCCGATGGCGTGAGCGGCGTGCTCGCCGTGCGGGTAATGGCGGCTGAGTCGCGCCTCCACCTCGACGCCGGGGAAGCGGTGTCGGTTGGCGGCGAACGCGGCGACCTCCTTCTCCGTGAGGCGGACCTTGAGCGGCAGCGCCTCGAAATTGCGCGAGCGACTCCTGAGCTGGCGGAAGCGGTCGATCTCCGTGTCGGAGATGTCGATGGTGCGGGTCAGGTGCGCGAGCATGTCCTCCATGTCCTGGACCTGCTCGGGGGTGACCAGCAACTGGAAGTTCGGGCGGTTCTCCGCCAGCAGCACGCCGTTGCGGTCGTAGATGAGGCCGCGGTTGGGCGGGATCGGGACCAGTTTCACGCGGTTGGCCTGGGACAGGCTGGAGTAGCGCTGATGCCCCGCGACCTGCAGTTGGCCCATGCGGCCGCCGATCAGCCCCATGAGAACCAGTACGCCGGCGCCGGCGATGAAGGATCGCCGGGTGAACTGGCGCTTCTCCTGGCCCTTGTCATGGAGCTGGTTCTGGTCGGCGTTGCCGTTGCTGGCCATGGTTACTGCACACTGAAGCGGCGCCGCACGCCGCGCATGACAACAAATACCCAGGGCCACAGCAGCGTGCCCACCAGCGGCGGCAGCCAGTACGCGAGCCCGGGCGTGGGGCGGTCGGCCAGGCCGCTGATCCAGGCCTGGACCACGTGTACCAGCAGCAGCAGAAGCAATACGATCCCCGCCTGCTGCGGCAGTGGGTAGACGCGGATTCGTTGGTGCAGGTGGAGCACCAGGTAGGCCATCAACGCGTAGGCCAGCGCGTGCTGGCCGAGCAAGGTTGCCTGAAGGGCATCCTGACCGAGCCCGACCAGCCAGGCGAACACCACACCGACGCGATGGGGCACCGCCATGCACCAGTAGATCAGGACCAGCGCCGCCCAGGCGGGCCGTGCCGGCTGTGCCCAGTCAGGCAGCGGCATGATCGTCAGCGCGTACGCCACGATGATGCTGACGAAGATCACGCCACCCCCCTGGCGGGCCGCCAAAGCCATCAGCGCGCCTCCTCCCGGGCCAGATCCTCAAGCTCCTGGATCTCGTCCAGCTGCTCCATCTCGTCGTCATCCAGGTCCTCGTCCGGATCCTGGCGCTCACGCGTGCGCACCAGCAGCATCTCCCGGCTTCGGTCCAGTTGTGCCAGCGGCCTTGCGGTCACGCGGGCGAAGGCTTCCCCGGGCCGGCGCTCCACTTCCGTGATCTCTGCCACCGGGTAACCGCGCGGAAACCGCCCGGCAAGCCCGGAGGAGATCAGCAGATCGCCTTCCTCGACGTCGGCGTTGTTGGGCAGGTGGGGCAGGTCCAGCGCCTGGAGGTTGCCGCCGCCCACGGCGATGGACCGCAGCCCGTTGCGGTTGACTTCTACCGGAATCGCGTGGCTCGGGTCGGTAATCAGGCGTACCACGGCGCTGGAGCGGCTGACACTGTCCACCTGCCCCATGATGCCGTTGGCGTCGATGACCGCCTGCCCGGTACGGGCGCCGCTGCGCGTGCCCTTGTCCACCCGGAGCAGGTGTCGGTAGGGATCCAGGTCCACCCGCATGAGTTCGGCGATGAGCACCGATTCTTCCACCTCGTAAGCCGAACCCAGCAACCCCTGTAGCCGGATGTTCTCGCGCTCGAGCTGATCCAGCCGCTGCAGGCGCGCGTCATTGAGCAGTTGCTGGTCCCGCAGGCGGGCGTTCTCCTCAATGAGCGCCGAGCGACTGGCAAGCCGTTCGGCGGCGAAGCCGAACAGATCGAAAGGCACGTTGACGGCGTAGTGGACGGGGTGGACCGTCGTCTGAATAGCCGAGCGCACCGGTTCCGTCAGGTGCTGACGGTGGTCGAGCGACATGAGTCCGGCTGACAGCAATACCAGCAGGATCAGTCGCGTCGTCGCCGATGGGCCCTGAGCGAATAGTGGTTTGATGTCGCTGCCCGTCCGTCAGTAGAAGCTGTCATACACTTGCACCCGATACGGCTTCTGCCGCCGACCGGCCAGTGCCAACAGATTCGCACTGTCACGAGGAAATCGTCCGTGAATCAGTTCACTAGTACGAGGTCGAACGCTTCGGCAGTCGTGTATCGGGCCGTCAACGCGGCAGCCGGTTACTCGACGGTGAACAGGTCCAGACCCTGTTCGTCCATGAGTTCCAGTGCGCGGCCGCCGCCACGGGCTACGCAGGTCAGCGGGTCATCCGCGACCACGACCGGCAGCCCGGTCTCTTCCATAATGAGCCGATCCAGGTTGCGCAGCAATGCCCCGCCGCCGGTGATCACGATGCCGCGATCGGCCACGTCCGCACCCAGTTCCGGGGGCGTCTGCTCCAGGGCCGTTTTCACGGCACCGACAATGCCGGAAAGCGGTTCCTGAAGGGCTTCCAGGATCTCGTTGCTGTTCATGGTGAAGCTACGCGGCACGCCCTGGGCGAGGTTGCGGCCCTTGACGTCGATTTCCCGCACCTCGGTGCCGGGGAAGGCCGTGCCGATTTCGTGCTTGATGCGCTCGGCCGTGGATTCACCGATGAGAATGCCGTAGTTGCGGCGCACGTAGTTGATGATTGCCTCGTCGAAGCGGTCGCCGCCGATGCGCACCGATGCCGAGTAGACGATACCGTTCAGGGACAGCACCGCGACTTCCGACGTGCCGCCGCCGATATCCAGCACCATGGATCCGCGCGCCTCGTCCACCGGCATGTTGGCGCCGATGGCGGCCGCCCGGGGCTCCTCGATGAGGTACGTCTCGCGTGCCCCGGCGCCCACGGCCGACTCCTTGATCGCGCGGCGCTCCACCTGGGTGGAGCCGCAGGGAACGCAGACCAGTACCCGCGGGCTGGGCTTGAAGAAACGCGCTTCGTGCACCTTCTTGATGAAGTGCTGCAGCATCTTCTCGGTGACGGTGAAGTCGGCGATGACGCCGTCCTTCAGGGGCCGTATGGCGCGGATGTTGCCAGGCGTACGCCCGAGCATGTGTTTCGCCTCGATGCCGACAGCCGCGATGCTCTTGGGGCCGCCGTCACGATCCTGGCGGATGGCAACCACCGACGGCTCGTTGAGCACGATGCCCTGGCCACGCAGATAAATCAGCGTGTTCGCCGTGCCGAGGTCGATGGAGAGGTCATTAGAGAAGAGTCCACGAACGCCCTTGAACATTGCTGGGTCCCGGTATCCTGTCCCGATGAAAACGCCTGATTCGCGTCGGAATTTATTTCTGCGCGGCCGTCCCGTTCCGTCGGCCGCGGAATCATCGCGATGTCAAGCGCAAGAAGGCCGCTAATCTATCAGTGTGCCCAGGCGGCGGCAAGCGGAGGGATTGGCCTGAAACCCGCGAATTTCGGCGTTTGTGGACGTGTTCACGTTTGCGATCGAGCGGCGATTGGCCGACAATTCCGGTTTTCCCGAGAGCCGTTTCGAGGAAGCCATGTCCCTGAGTAACGAGCAAGTCACCGAGATCGCGCATCTCGCCCGGCTGCAGGTCGATCAGGCCGATCTCCCGGAGTATGCGCGCAATCTCTCCGACATTCTCTCTTTCGTTGACGCCATGAATGCCATGGAGACCGACAGCGTGGAGCCGCTGGCGCATCCGCTGGAGATGCCGCAGCGCCTCCGTGAAGATGCGGTCACGGAAGAGAACCAGCGCGAGCAGTTCCAGGCCGTCGCACCGCAGGTGGAAGCAGGCCTGTATCTGGTGCCGCGCGTCATCGAATAATCTCCAACCACTACGGGGCCGTCATCGTGTCCGAAACGAGCAAGACCGTTGCCGAACTGGCAGCCGGCCTGAAGGCCGGCGAGTACTCCAGCGAAGAGCTGACCCGCGACCGCCTGGCGCGCATCCGCGGCGCTGGTGCCGAGCTCAATGCCTTCGTCACCGTGACCGACGAGCAGGCGCTGGCCGCGGCCCGCGCCGCCGACCAGCGCCGCCAGGCCGGTGGCGCCGGACCGCTCACCGGCGTGCCCATGGCGCACAAGGACATCTTCTGCACGCGCGGTGTGCGCACCAGCTGCGGCTCGCGCATGCTGGACAACTTCGAGGCGCCTTACGACGCTCACGTGGTGGAGCGGTTCAACGACGCCGGGCTGGTCTGCCTGGGCAAGACCAACATGGATGAGTTCGCCATGGGGTCGTCCAACGAGACCAGTTTCTATGGCCCGGTGAAGAACCCCTGGGATACGGCTGCCGTGCCGGGTGGCTCGTCGGGCGGCTCCGCCGCTGCCGTGGCAGCGGGCCTGGTGCCGGCGGCCACCGGCACCGATACCGGCGGCTCCATCCGGCAGCCGGCGGCCCTGTGCGGCATCACCGGCCTCAAACCCACCTACGGCCGCGTATCCCGCTACGGCATGATCGCCTTCGCCTCCAGCCTGGACCAGGGCGGGCCGATGGCGCGCACGGCCGAGGACTGCGCCCTGCTGCTGGAGGGCATGGCCGGCTTCGACGCGCGCGACTCCACCTCCGTGGAGAGTCCGGTGCCGCGATACAGCGAGGCGCTGAACGGCGATTTGACGGGGCTGAAGGTCGGGCTGCCGAAGGAGTACTTCGGTGAAGGCCTGGACGGCGACGTGGCCCGCGTCATCGACGAAGCCATCGCCGAGTACCGCAAGCTGGGCGTGGAGTTCCGCGAGATCAGCCTGGCCAACACCGAGCTGGCCGTGCCGGCCTATTACGTGATCGCGCCGGCCGAGTGTTCCTCCAACCTCTCACGCTTCGACGGGGTGCGCTTCGGCTATCGCTGCGACGCCCCGCAGGACCTGGAAGACCTCTACAAGCGCTCCCGCGGGGAGGGCTTCGGCCCGGAGGTCAAGCGCCGCATCATGGTCGGCACCTACGCCCTGTCCGCGGGGTACTTCGATGCCTACTACCTGAAGGCGCAGAAGATGCGCCGGCTGATCAAGGACGACTTCATGAGCGCCTTCGACGAGGTGGACCTGATTCTCGGGCCCACGTCGCCGACGGTGGCGTTCAACATCGGCGAGCGCGCCGACGATCCGGTGAAGATGTACCTGTCGGATATCTACACCATTGCCGTGAATCTGGCCGGGCTGCCGGGCATTTCGGTGCCCGCCGGTTTCAGCGCCGGGCGCCCCGTGGGGCTGCAGCTCATCGGCAATTACTTCGACGAGGGCCGGCTGCTGAATGCCGCCCACCGGTATCAGCAGGTCACCGACTGGCACACCCGCGCTCCCGAGGCGTTCGCGTAAGAGGGTTTGACGACGATGGAATGGGAAACGGTCATCGGGCTGGAGATCCACGCCCAGCTCGCCACCCGCAGCAAGATCTTCTCCGGTGCCTCCACCGCCTACGGTGCCGAGCCCAACACCCAGGCCTGCGCCGTGGACCTGGGGCTCCCCGGTGTGCTGCCGGTGCTGAACAAGGGCGCGGTGAAGATGGCGGTGAAGCTGGGGCTGGCCACCGGCTGCACCGTTGCGCCGCGCTCCGTGTTCGCGCGCAAGAACTACTTCTACCCCGATCTGCCCAAGGGCTACCAGATCAGCCAGTACGAGCTGCCGATCGTCCATGACGGCGAGCTCCACATCGAGCTCGAAGACGGCACCACCAAGCGTATCGGCGTCACCCGGGCGCACCTGGAGGAAGACGCCGGCAAGTCCCTGCACGAGGGCTTCGAGGGGGTGACCGGCATCGACCTGAACCGCGCCGGTACGCCGCTGCTGGAGATCGTCTCCGAGCCGGATATCCGCTCGTCGGAAGAAGCTGTTGCCTACATGAAGAAGCTGCACTCGCTGGTGCGCTACCTCGGCATCTGCGACGGCAACATGCAGGAAGGCTCGTTCCGGTGCGATGCCAACGTGTCCGTGCGACCCAGGGGCAGCACCGAGTTCGGTACCCGCGCCGAGATCAAGAACGTCAATTCCTTCCGCTTCGTGCAGCAGGCCATCGACCACGAGGTCGAGCGTCAGATCGACCTGATCGAGTCCGGCGGCGAAGTGGTGCAGGAGACGCGCCTCTTTGATGCGGTCAAGGGCGAGACGCGCTCCATGCGCACCAAGGAAGAGGCCAACGACTACCGCTACTTCCCGGACCCGGACCTGCTGCCGCTGGAGGTGGACGACGCCCTGGTGGACGAGGCCCGCAGCGAACTGCCGGAGCTGCCGGATGCCAAGAAGCAGCGGTTCGTCGAGCAGTACGGGTTGTCCGCCTACGACGCCTCCGTGCTGACCGCCAGCCGGGAGTTGGCCGACTACTTCGAGGCCGTGGCCGATGCTGCTGGCGGCGAGGGCAAGCTGGCGGCGAACTGGGTCATGGGCGAGCTGTCGGGTGCGCTGAACAAGGCCGGCCTGGACATCACTGAAAGCCCGGTGACACCGGCGATACTGGGCGGCATGCTCCAGCGCATCACCGACGAAACCATCTCCGGCAAGATCGCCAAGCAGGTGTTCGAGGCCATGTGGAACGGCGAGGGCGATGCCGACACGGTCATCGAGGCCCACGGTCTCAAGCAGGTCACCGACACCGGCGCCATCGAGGCCATGATCGACGAAGTCATCGCCGCCAACCCGGATCAGGTGGCGCAGTACAAGGGGGGCAAGGACAAGCTGCTCGGCTTCTTCGTGGGCCAGGTGATGAAGGCCTCCAGGGGCAAGGCCAACCCCGGGCAGGTCAATGATCTGCTCAAGAAGAAGCTGGACGGCTGAGGCATGAGCGCCACTCCTGATCAGTTGCACCGGTTCGTGTTCGAGCACGCCAACGTGCGTGGCGAGCTCATCCACTTGGACCGCACCCTCCAGGACGTGCTCGCGCGGCGGCAGTATCCCGATGCGGTGACCCGCCTGCTGGGCGAGGCGCTGGCGGCGTCGGGACTGCTGTCGTCCATCCTCAAGTTCAGGGGGTCGCTGATCCTGCAGCTGCAGGGGCAGGGGGCGTTGCCCATGCTGGTGGCCAGCGCCACCCACGAGCAGGATCTGCGCGGGATCGCGCGTCTTGCGGAAAATGCGGAAGCCCCGGCCACCGGCACGCCGTTGAACGCCGTGTGCGAGCAGGGTTACCTGGCAATCACCATTGACCCGGACGATACCGATGACCGCTACCAGGGCATCGTGCCCCTGGAGACGGAGCGTCTGGGCGAGGCGGTGGAGAACTACTTCTCACAGTCGGAGCAGTTGCCCACCCGGGTCTGGCTCGCCTGTGACGGGAAGCAGGCCGCCGGCCTGCTGATGCAGCGCCTGCCGGGGGATGCCGGCGAGGACGCGGATGCGTGGAACCGCGCCGAGCACCTGGCCGCCACCATCACCGAGCAGGAGTTGCTGGAACTGGGGCCGCGGGAGATCATCGGTCGGTTGTTCCACGAGGAGGACATCCGCTTGTTCGAGCCGGGCCGGGTGCGCTTCAACTGCCACTGCTCAAGGGAGCGGCTGGCGGGCGTGCTCCAGGGCTTCGGCTACGACGAGGCGCGGAGCATCATTGCCGAGCAGGGGGAGATCGAGGCCAGCTGCGAATTCTGCGGCCACACCTACCGCTTTGATTCGGTGGACGTGGAGCAGTTGTTCAGTGATGGCGGCATCGCACCGCCCGACGACACCCAGCACTGAGCGATCATCCCCGTCCGCCGCATACCTGGCACGCGGGGTCCCGTTCCACCGTGAAACTCCGCCACTCGCCGGTGCGCGCGTCCCAGAGCGTGAACCGGCCCGTGGCCGGTGTGCCGAAGCCGGTGATCAACCGGATCGCCTCGGTGGCCTGCAGACTGCCGATGACACCGACCACCGGCCCGAGCACACCCGTCTCGCTACAGGTCTCCTGGGGCGTGTCGGCGTCCGGCGGGAACAGGCAGGCGTAGCATGGCCCGTCCTCCAGATCCGGCCGGAAGACCCCCAGTTGGCCTTCGAGCCGGATCGCGGCGCCGGAGACCAGCGGCGTGCCCGTCGCCACGCAGGCGGCATTGACCGCGAAGCGGGTCTCGAAGTTGTCGGTCCCGTCGAGCACCACGTCCGCGGCTGCAACCGCCTCGTGCAGCCGGTCCCCGTCCAGGCGTTCTTGGATGAGTTCGATCCGCGGTGCAGGGTTGAGCGCGTGCAGCCGGTCCCGTGCCGACTCCGCCTTCGGACGGTCGAGATCCGGTGTGCCGTGGAGAATCTGCCGCTGCAGGTTGGTGAGGTCCACCTGGTCGTCGTCCGCGAGGACGAGGGTGCCGACACCGCTGGCGGCCAGGTACAGCGCCGCGGGGGAGCCCAGACCGCCCAGGCCGACGATGAGGATTCTGGCCCGGGACAGGGCCTCCTGGCCCGCCATGTCCACGTCGGGCAGCATGATCTGGCGGCTGTAGCGCAACAGGTCCGCATCATCCATCGGCATCACTCCCCTGCAGGCAACCCCGGGTGAACCGGTCGCGGCCGTGCTGGTCGCGAAGGGTGTCAACCGCGCTGAAGCCGGCTTCCGTGAGCAGCGCGCGGGTGCCCTGACCCTGGCGGTGGCCGTGTTCGAGCAGCAGCCAGCCGCCGGGAATCAGGTAGGTCGGGGCTGCTGCTGCGATCCGCCGGATTGCATCCAGCCCGTCAGGCCCGGCGAGCAAGGCGCCGGCCGGTTCGTGGGCGGCCACGGCCGCATCCAGCTCCGGATCACCCACCGCCACGTAGGGTGGATTGCTGACAATGAGATCAAAGCGGCGTCCACCCAGCGGCGCAAACCACTCGCCCTGGTGCCAGTCCACGTGCAGCCCCAGCCGGTCGGCGTTCGCCCGAGCGACGGCCAGTGCGTCGGTGCTGGCGTCCACCGCCGTGACCGTCCAGGCTGGCCGTTCCGACGCCAGTGACAGCGCGATGGCCCCACTGCCGGTACCCAGGTCGACGACGCTGACGGGCGTTCCGGCTGGCGCCAGAGCAAGGGTGTGCTCCACCAGCTCCTCGGTCTCCGGGCGCGGGATCAGCACCCGTTCGTCGACCGTGAGCTCCAGGGCGCGGAACGGCTGTGTTCCGATCAGGTAGGCCAGCGGGATGCCGCTGCGTCGCTTTGCCACCAGGCCGCGAAAGGCGGTGGCCGTGGCCGCGTCCAGCGGTTCCTCGGCGGCGCCCCGGAGCTGCGCACCGGATACGCCCGTGACGTGCATCAGCAGCCAGTCGGCTTCGCGGCCGTCAAGGTGCTGGCGCGCATCCCGGAGCAGGCTTGCCGGCGTGGCGCTCACCGGTCAGATCCAGCCGAGCCCGCGCGCGGTCAGGGCCCGCTCCTCCAGCAGCACGGGGATGCCATCCTCCACCAAGTAGATGCGTTCGCCGTTTTCGGTGATCAGCGCCTCGGTGACCGGGCCGGTCACGGCCGTGCCGTCCTGATACTGTGCGCGGCCCTCCTCGACGGCGGCGTTCAGCGCTTCGAGTCGGTCCCGGGAGAGCGGTTCCAGCGGAATCTTGGTGACCGGACAGCAGAGAATGTCCAGCAGTTTGCGGTCGACGGCCATGGTCTTGCCTCGCAGCAGTCAGCGTATGTCGGATATCCCGTTGCCGCCGGCGCGGTGCCGGCGTGACGCCGTTCATGATAGCGCGCCGGCCGGCCGCAACACGAGCGCGGGCTGCTTCGTGGCGGCGCATTGCGGCGCCGTGGCTCAAGAATCCGCGCGCGGTGCCGTTCAACTGGGTAACGAAACTGGGAGCCGGGTCATGGATCTGTCCGCATTTCGCCCCGTGGAACGGGAGTCGAGCTACGATGTCTGCGCGTTCTGCCGCCGTGGCGCCGAGCAGGTGGATGAGCTGGTGGCGGGCCACGATGCCGCGATGTGCGGCGACTGCGCCGCGGTGCTGCACGACGAAGTACGGGAGCAGCGGCAGGCGTGGCTGCGGGACCGGATCCGAAGCCTGCCCGCGCCGGCCCGGATCCACGGCTGGCTCGACGAGCGCGTGGTGGGCCAGGAGCAGGCCAAGCGCGTGCTGGCGGTGCAGGTCCACAATCATTACAAGCGCCTGGCCCTGCGCGGCATGCACGACACCGGCGTGATGCCCGGCAAGGCCAACGTGCTGCTGACCGGGCCCACGGGTAGCGGCAAGACCCACCTGCTGCGGACCCTGGCGCATTGCCTGGACGTGCCGTTTGCGGTTGTGGATGCCACGACCCTGACGCCCGCGGGACACGTGGGGGAGGGGGTGGAGAGCATCGCACAGGCGCTGCTGCGCGACTGTGACTGGGATCCGGCCTGTGCCGCCCGCGGGATCGTCTACATCGACGAGATCGACAAGCTCGGTGGTGCGGACGCGGACGGTAACGGCGTGGCCGTACAGCAGGCGTTGCTGCAGTTGCTGGAGGGGCGGCGGCTGCCGGTAACGGGGCCCCGCGGCGGGCGCCTGAGCATGCATACCCGGGATGTGCTGTTCGTGGCGGGCGGCGCGTTCACGCAAGCGGTGGATACCGCCTCGCCGGGGCCGGGGTTCGTCAGACCGGCGGTCGCCGGTACCGGTGACGATCCGGCGTGCTGGCTGCTGCAACAGGGGCTGATTCCGGAGCTGGTAGGCCGCTTTCCCGTCCATGCTGCACTGGACGCGGTGGACGTCCGCGCCATGCGACGGTTGCTCGTGGAGCCGCCGGACGCCCCACTTCGCCAGATGGCGGCGCTGGTGGCCGACGAAGGCAGCGAGCTGCAGGTGACCCCGGGAGCGCTGGAGCAGCTGGCGTGCAACGCCGTTGCGCGGGACACGGGGGCGCGCGGGCTGCGCGGCGAGGTGGAGCGGGTGATGCTGGACGTGCTGTTCGAGCTGCCGGCGCGGGCGGATGTGGAGCGGGTGGTCGTGGATGCGGTGGATGGCGACGTCCGCGCCGTGTTCCAGGCCGTTCAACGGGCGGCATGTTGATCATTAGTAGTCCCGATACGTAGCCAATCCCGTCGCGGCTCGCTACCATACCGGGTTCCGTAACGCCTTTGGAATTCAGGTGAACCCCTATGGTCGATCCAGTTGCCGTCAATGGCTCCGTCGACGACGTCAACGTCGTCTCTCAGGAGCTCCTGCCCACCCCGGAAGAGGTGCACCGTCACCTGCCCCTGACCGAAACCGCACGGGATACGGTCGTGGTCGGGCGCAAGTGCGTGGAGGAGATCCTCGATCGCAAGGACCCGCGCATCTTCATGGTGATCGGGCCATGCTCCATCCATGACGTCGAGGCTGCGCGGGACTACGCCCGTCGCCTGAAAGCTCTCGCCGACGAGGTCAAGGACTCCATCTTCATCGTCATGCGGGTCTATTTCGAGAAGCCGCGCACCACCGTTGGCTGGAAGGGGTTCATCAACGATCCGCACATGGATGACTCCTTCCGCATCGACGAGGGCCTGCACAACGCCCGCGAGCTGCTGCTGGAGTTCGCCGAAATGGGGCTGCCGACCGCCACCGAAGCGCTGGATCCGATCACTCCGCAGTACATCTCGGACCTGATCACCTGGACCGCCATCGGCGCGCGCACCACCGAGTCCCAGACTCACCGGGAGATGGCCAGCGGCCTGTCGACGCCGGTCGGGTTCAAGAACGGTACCGACGGCAACCTCACCACGGCCATCAACGCCCTGCATTCGGTTGCGAATCCGCACAGCTTCCTGGGGATCAACTACCAGGGGCAGTGCTCCATCGTACGCACGCGGGGTAACCGGTACGGCCATCTGGTGCTGCGTGGCGGTGGCGGCAAGCCCAATTACGACTCCGTGAGCGTCGCTCTGTGCGAGAAGGAGCTGGCGGATGCCGGGCTGCCTCAGAATATTGTCGTGGACTGCAGCCATGCCAACAGTAACAAGGATCCGGCGTTGCAGACGCTGGTGCTGGATAATCTCGTGAATCAGATCACGGAAGGGAACCGGTCCTTGGTTGGCATGATGGTGGAGAGCAATATCAACTGGGGGAACCAGAAGCTCACCGATGATGTCTCCGACCTGCAGTACGGGGTTTCCATCACCGATGCATGCATCGACTGGGAAACCACCGAGCAGGCGGTGCGCGACATGGCGGAGCGGCTGCAGAGCGTCCTGTCGGAGCGCACTGGGTGAGTCAACGGGTTTTGCGCCGCTCCAGCCACGCTGATATAAAGACAGCAAGGCCGGATGGCGCGAGCGGCCGACAACGTCGGCCGGAGATGATGATGGGGTGCGTGAGCGTGCAGCCCCGACTCCCGATGCCCTGGCAGGGATGAATAGGTCGGGATGCCCCGGGAGGGGCATGAACGATGGAGGAAGTCAGTGATGAACGACAAGAACAGAATGCCGGTTGAAGACTTTGCGCCGTACCAGGCGAAGGACGGCGAAGAGTACATGAGCACCGAGCAGCTGGAGCACTTCCGGCAGCTGCTGATGGCGTGGAAGCGGCAGCTCCAGGAAGAGGTAGAGCGCACCGTGCACCACATGCGTGACGACGCCACCAACTATGCCGATCCGGCGGACCGCGCAACCCAGGAAGAGGAGTTCGCGCTGGAGCTTCGCACCCGCGATCGGGAGCGGAAACTCATCCGCAAGATCGACCAGACGCTGGAAGCGATCCGCAAGGATGACTACGGCTTCTGCGAGCAGTGCGGAGTGGAGATCGGGCTGCGCCGACTCGAGGCGCGCCCCACGGCCACGCTGTGTATCGACTGCAAGACCCTGGAAGAGATCCGGGAGAAGCAGCGCGTCGCCTGACTGGGTGCTGCTGCGGTCGGTTTTCGCGGGTCGTCACGTGTGTGGCGGCCCGTTTGCGTTGCGGGTGAAGCGACAAGGTGGCTGGTTAATGTTATCATATTGCATTAACTGATCAGCCAGATGAATCGCCTGCCATGTGCCCGTTGATACTCCGGCGCGCCGTCGCCGCGCTCGTATTGTGCTTTCCTGTCGCCGTGCTGAGCGCCGTCCCGGTGACGGTGAGCGTGCCGCCCCAGGCCTACCTGGTGGAGGCGATCGGGGGCGACCGGGTCGAGGTTTCCATCATGATCGAGCCGGGCCAGTCGCCCCATACATTCTCCCTCTCGCCGCGGCGGATGATGGCCCTTGACGATGCCCGCGTGTATTTCAAGGTCGGGCACCCGGATCTCGCCTTCGAGCGGCGCTTCGTCCAGCATGTCCAGGATGCGCGCCGCGACGTGCGGGTGGTGGATCTGGCGGACGGCGTGGAGCTCATGGCCATGGATGATCATGCGGATCACCACGACCACTCCCACGGCGAGACGGATCCACACCTGTGGGTGTCGCCCCGGATCATGAGGTCGGCGGCGGAGCGGGTTGCCGATGCGCTGACCGAGGTCGATCCGGATGGTGCCGAGCACTACCGCGCCGGCCTCCAGCAGTTCCAGAGCGATGTTGATGCACTGGACGACGAACTCCAGACCCTGTTCGGGCAGCTGGAACGGCGCCGGTTCGTTGTGAACCACCCTGCCTGGGGGTATCTGGCTCGGGATTACGGGCTCGAACAGGTGGCCATCGAGTCTGGTGGCCGGGATCCGTCCCCGGCGGAACTGGCCCGATTCATCGACGCAGCCAAGGACGAGGGCATCGACGTGATCTTCGTCCAGCGCGGTTTCTCCGAGCGCAGTGCCAATACCATCGCCCGCGAGATCGATGCAGTGGTGAAGGTGGCCGACCCCCTGGCGCAGGACTGGCTGAAGAATCTCCGCGAAATCGGAGCGGCCATCCGCGAGGCCGTGGACTCATGAGCGTCACCGCGGATGCCGGAACGGTTCTGGAGGTCAGGGGGCTCACTTTCGGCTACGAGCGCGAGGCGGTGCTGCAGGACGTGGATCTGCGTATTGGCCGACGCGATTTCCTTGCCATTATTGGCCCCAACGGGGGCGGCAAGACCACGTTGTTGCGACTGATTCTCGGGCTGGAGACGCCCTGGCGGGGGATGGTGCGGTGGCCGACAGGCATTCGTCCGGGCGACATCGGTTTCGTGCCCCAGTTCTCCACGTTCGACAAGAACTTCCCGCTGCGGCTGCGGGATACCGTGCTCATGGGCCGACTCGGCCGCGGCGGGCTGCTCGGGCGGTACGGCAAGGCGGACCACCGCGCCGTGGATGCCATTCTCGAGCGGCTGCACCTGTCGCAGCGGGCTGCTTCGCCCATTGCTGACCTCTCCGGCGGCCAGCTTCAGCGCGCGTTGATCGCCCGGGCCCTGGTGGGGGAGCCTCGGATTCTGTTGCTGGATGAGCCCACCGCTTCCGTGGACGCGGAAACCCGGCAGGTGCTGGGGCAGGTGCTCGAAGAGCTCAATCGCGACATCCCGGTCGTGGTGGTGACCCACGACATCACCGCGTTCGCATCCCAGGTCCGGCAGATCGCCTGCGTCAACCGGCAGCTCTACTACCATGGTTCGGGGCAGCTCAGCCACGCCGACCTCGCCGAGGCCTACGGCTGCCCGGTGGAGCTCATTGCCCACGGTGTGCCGCACCGGGTGCTGCATGACCACTCCGAGGATGCGGTGGGATCATGAGCGAGCTGCTGACCCTGCTGAATTACGAGTTCGCCCGCAACGCCCTCATGGCGGCGGTGCTCGCGAGTGTCCTCGCCGGCACCGTCGGCACGTTCGTCGTCGTGAAACGGCTGGTGTTCATTGCCGGGGGGATCAGTCACGCGGCGTTCGCCGGGCTGGGGTTCTGCTACTGGCTGGGCGTGGAGCCACTGGTGGGTGCCGTCGTGGTGGCCGTGCTGGCGGCGCTGCTGCTGGGCTGGCTGGGCGAGCATCGGGCCCGCTCCCAGGATGCGCTGATCGGGGTGCTGTGGGCCGGCGGCATGGCCACGGGGATCGTGTTCATTCACCTGACACCGGGCTATGCGCCGAATCTCATGACCTACCTGTTCGGTGACATCCTCACGGTCACGCGCGGCGACGTGGTGCTGCTGGCGCTGCTGACAGTGGGGGTCGTCGCCGTGATGGCGCTATTCTACCGCACGCTGGTGGCCGTGGCCTTCGATGAAACCTTCGCCGCCGTTCAGGGCACGCCGGTGAAGTGGATGACGACGCTGCTGCTGGTGCTGGTGGCGCTGTCGGTGATCATGTTGATCCAGGTGGTGGGCATCATTCTGCTTATCGCCCTGTTCACCATTCCGCCCATGATTGCCCTGATGCTGGCGCAGCGGTTCCTCATGGTGCTGGTGGTCGCCGTTCTCGCGGGGCTGGTGACGTCCACTGGTGGGCTGGCCGGCTCTTACTGGCTGGACCTGCCCTCGGGGCCCGCCATCGTGCTGTTCGGCATCGCCGTCCTGGTGCTGGTCCGCGTCGGGACCGTGCTGCGGGAGTCGCGACTTCTGCGTGACCGCGAGCGGGCCTAGGCCGTTGCGCCGCGCGCCAGTGATGCGAGCTGATCGGCCTGGTGCTCCTGAATCAGCGGCCCGATCACCGGATCCAGATCCCCCTGCATGACGGCTTCCAGCTTGTACAGGGTCAGGTTGATCCGGTGATCGGTCACCCGACCCTGAGGGAAGTTGTACGTGCGGATCCGCTCCGAACGGTCGCCGCTGCCCACCAGTGACCGGCGCTGCTCGGACTGCTCCGCCTCCTGCTGCGAGCGCTGCGCATCGGTGAGGCGCGCCTGCAGGAACGCCAGCGCCTTGGCGCGGTTCTTGTGCTGGGAGCGTTCTTCCTGGCATTCCACGACGATGCCGGTGGGCAGGTGGGTGATGCGGATGGCCGAGTCGGTCTTGTTCACGTGCTGGCCACCGGCGCCGGACGCCCGGAAGGTGTCCACCTTCAGGTCGTTGCTGTTGATCGCCACATCCTCGAGTTCGTCCGCTTCGGGGAGGACCGCGACCGTGCACGCGGAGGTATGGATCCGCCCCTGGGATTCCGTCTGCGGCACGCGCTGGACGCGGTGGGCGCCGGACTCGAACTTCAGGCGCGAATAGGCGCCGTCGCCGATGAGCCGCACGATGATCTCCTTGTAACCGCCCTGTTCCCCGTGGCTTTCGTTGATCACCTCCATGCGCCAGCCCTGGGTCTCGGCGTAGCGCGCGTACATGCGGTAGAGATCGCCGGCGAACAGTGCCGCTTCGTCCCCGCCGGTGCCGGCGCGGATCTCCAGAAAGATATTGGCGTCATCGTTCGGGTCCCGCGGCAGCAGCAGAATCTCCAGCTCGCGCTCCAGCTCTTCCAGGGCGGTGCGCGCGGTCTCTGCCTCGTCGTCTGCCATGGCCCGGATCTCTTCATCGCTGTCCTGGCGCATGGTCTCGGCGGAGGCCAGCTGCTCCTCCGCCGCATGGAACCGCCGGAACGTGTCCACGAGCACTTCGAGCCGGGCGTACTCCCGGGAGAGGTCGCGGAACTGCCGCTGGTCCTGGATGACCTCCGGCTGTGACAGCAGACCGCTCAGCTCCTCGAAACGGTCCTGCAACTGCTCCAGCCGGGTGCGAATGGATTCCTTCAACGGTGATGCACCTTCGTTGCCTCAGTTCTGATCGTCGTCGGTCCCGAGCAGGAACCGGCCCTGTTCCAGCAGATCGGTGCGGCCGTTCTCGCTGGCTTCCCGCAGACGGACCGTGGGCTGGTGCAGCAGCCGGTTGGTCAACGTGTGCGCCAGGTACTCCAGCGCCGCGTCCGGGTCCTCGCCGCGGGCCAGGCGGCGCCTGGCCCGTGCCAGCACCTCGTCCCGGTGCGCCGCACCCTGGTCGCGGTAGCGCCGGATCACCGGGACCGAGTCCAGGCTGCGCAGCCATTCCTGGAACCGCTCCACCTGCAGATCAATGATCTCTTCCGCCTGCTGCGCGGCGTCCTGGCGGGAGCGCAGGTTCTCCTGGATGACTTCCTGGAGATCATCCACGGTGTAGAGGTAGATATCGTTCAGATCGCCCACTTCCGGCTCGATATCCCGGGGCACGGCGATATCCACCATGAAGATCGGCCGGTGCTTGCGGCGCTTCAGCGCCCGCTCGACGCTGCCCTTGCCCAGAACGGGTAGCTGAGCGGCCGTGGAGGCGATGACCACATCCGCCTGTTCGACGTAGTCCGGCAATGAACCCAGCTCAATGGCCTGTCCACCGTAGCGGTCGGCGAGATCCCGTGCCCGCTCGCGGCTGCGGTTGGCGACGATGAACTGCCGCATGCCCTGGTCGTGCAGGTGGCGGGCTGTCAGCTCGATGGTTTCGCCGGCGCCCACCAGCAGCCCGGTGTAACCGGTGAGGTCGCCGAAGATCTGCCGCGCCAGGGTCACCGCCGCGAAGGCAACAGAGACCGGGTTGGAGCCGATGCCTGTCTCCGTGCGCACCTGTTTCGAGACGGCGAAGGCATGCTGGAACAGCCGGTCGAGCACCTGCCCCAGCGTGCCGGCGTTCATGGCGTCATTATAGGCGGCCTTGGTCTGGCCGCCGATCTGCGGTTCGCCCAGCACCAGGGAGTCCAGGCCGGGCGCCACCCGCAGCAGGTGGCGTACCATGTCCGCGTCCTGGTGCATGTAGAGATAGGGGCGGAGCCACGCGGGATCCACGGCGTGGGATTCCGCCAGCCACTGCAAGACGGTGTTGGGCGAGGCGTGTTCGCCCAGCACGGTATAGATCTCGGTGCGGTTGCAGGTGGAGATCAGCGCCGCCTCCCGGACGCCGGCACGGGTCTTGAGCCCTTCCAGCGCACGCCCCACCTGCGCCTCGTCGAAGACAAGCCGCTCTCTCACCTCAAGAGGTGCACTCTTGTGACTGAGTCCAAGGGTGAACAGTGGCATCGATGATCCGGACGTATCCGCGGGCATGGGCTGTCCCGGCTGGCGTATCGGCTGATGCCGTCATGATACAGCACCAGGCCTCGCAACTCGCACCGTAGCAGGCCGGTTGACCCCGCCGGAGCGAGGGTGGCCGTGAGGCGTGCAGATTGTCGGGAATTCGCGACTGGAATACAAGGTGTGGTTGCTGCCCCGGTGGCCCACCCTGTCTCGGTCGCGGGCGGGCGGGTATAGTAGGTGACGGATTGCACTCGGAGGTGGCGCGGGAGCGCACTGGTGAGGAACAGGGGGCGAATGACTGTGGCGGAACGGGACGGCCTGCCGGTACTGGCGCGCTTTGTAGTGGTGCTGGCTGTGCTGGCGCTGGCTGGCTGTGCCAGCGTGGCCGACCGTGAACCGGTCCGTACGGTGGATGAGCCGCGGCCGGAAATCCTGGATTCGGAGCCGGTGCCGGCGCCCGAGGAGGACCTGCTCTACCAGGTCATGGTGGCGCACCTCTCCGGCGCCGCCGGCGACCTGGACCAGTCGCTGGTGGCGTGGCATCAGGCCATGGAGCTCACCAGTGATCCGCGCGTGGCCGAGCAGGCAACGCAGCTCGCCATGTATGCCGACGACGAAACGAGGGCCCTGGCTGCCGCTGAGCGCTGGGCCGATCTGCTGGATGAGCCCACGCCGCAGTTGCACCAGATTCTCGGCTTTCTCTATCTGCGCGCCGGCGAAGCCGATATGGCCCGTCAACACCTGCGCCGCCTGCTGGAGGCCGGTGACCATTCGCCGGCCGATGTGTTCGAACGTATGGAAGCAGCCCTCGGCGGCGTGCAGGACCGGCGTGCGGCGCTGTCGGTGGTGCAGGGGCTGGTGGATGATCACCCGGGCGAGGTCGCCGGATACCGTCTGCTCGCCGGGCTGGCCCTGGAAGCGGGCGAGCCGGTGACTGCGCTGGAGGCGGCCGACGAGGCCCTGGCGCTGGAGCCCAGCGATCGCGACCTGCGCATCATCAAGGCCGAAGCGCTTCTGGGCGTCGGCGAGACGGAGCGCGCCCTGGCGGTGCTGGATGACACGCTGGCGACCTATCCTGACGACTGGCAGCTCCGTCTCGACTTCGCGCGGACACTGCTGGACGCGGGCCACGAGGAGCGCGCCCTGCATGAGTTCGAACGGCTTCATGAAGAGCGCCCGAACAACGGTGACGCCCTCTACGCCACAGCGCTTCTCACCCTGGAGGCGGGTTACCCGGATGAAGCCAGGCGCTACTTTCAGGCACTGCTGGATCTCGGTGAGCGCGTCGGCGCGGCGCATTATTTCCTGGGGCGCATTGCCGAGGACGCGGGTGACCGGTCTGCGGCTGCCCACTGGTACACCCGGGTCGATGGTGAATACGAGGCCCAGGCCGCGTTGCGTCATGCCGTGATCCTCGGGGAGCAGCAGCGTTACTCCCGGGCTGGCGAGGCATTCGACGACTACCGGTCCCGGTTTCCGGAGCACGCTGTGCGCGCCTACCTGTTGCAGGGTGACATGCTTCGCCGGGCGGAGCGTTTCGATGATGCCCGTCAGCTCTATGCGGAGGCCCTGGACAACCACGCGGACAGCCTGGAGCTGCGCTATGGCCGTGCGCTCGTCCATGCATCGGATGGTGATGTGGACGCCGCGGAGGCCGACCTGCTGGAGATCCTCGAACAGAACCCCTCCCACGCCCACGCCCTGAACGCACTGGGGTACACCCTCGTGGACATGACGGATCGCGTTCAGGAAGGGTTCGAATACATTCGTCAGGCCTACGAACTGGAGTCGGACGATCCGGCGATTCTCGACAGCATGGGCTGGGCCCACTACCGCCTCGGCAATCATGCCGAGGCCGTCGAATACCTGGAGCGGGCCTACGCCAAACAGCCCGATGGCGAGATCGGCGCACACCTCGGCGAGGCTCTCTGGGAAAATGGGGAACGAGATCGCGCGCGGGATGTCTGGATGGAAGCCCTGGAGCGGGAGCCGGACCATCCGGTCCTGCTTGAGACCCTGGAGCGGCTCGCCCCCGACGTGAAGGAGCAGTAATGCGTAGTCTGCGCCGCCTGGTCATTCCCCTGACCACTGTTGTGATTGCCGGCTGCGCGGCCGTGCCCGAGCGTGACCACGACGCCCGCGAGGCGCTGCTCGAGGAGCGCACGGAGCGGCTGGAGGCGGTGTCCGTCTGGCAGGCCAGCGGCCGCGCCGGGATCACCACGCCGGACGACCGCGCCAGCCTGAGCATGGACTGGCGCCAGGCGGGCGAGGCCTACCGCCTCGATCTGCGCGCACCCATGGGGGCGGGCAGTTTCCGGCTGCAGGGCGACGACCAGGGGGTTGTGCTGCAGACCTCCGACGGGGTCACCGACAGCGCCGCCGATCCCTCCGAGCTGCTGTTCCGCTACACCGGTTTCGATCTGCCGGTGGCCGTGTTGCCCTGGTGGCTCCGCGGCGTCCCCGCCCCGGGCATGGACGTGGCGTCCATGGAGCTGGACCGCCACGGGCGGATCGAGCGCATGGAGCAGGCCGGCTGGACCATCGAGTACACCGCGTACGACACCGTGGGGTCGCTGGACCTGCCCGTGCGGCTCTCCCTCGAGGGGGAGGGGGTCAGCCTGCGTGCCCATATCCGTGACTGGGACACCGGTGGCAGTGACATCTGAGTCCGGGGGCCGGTGGAGTGCCTGGCCGGCGCCGGCGAAGGTGAACCGCTTTCTGCATGTGCTCGGCCGGCGGCCGGATGGCTACCATGAGCTCCAGACCCTGTTTCAGTTTCTGGACCGCGTCGATACTGTCCATCTCCGCGTGCGGCAGGACGGCCGTATCGTGCGCACAGACGATATTGCCGGCGTACCGGAGAGCGCCGATCTGACCGTGCGCGCGGCGCGGGCCCTGCAGCCGTACGCTGCGGCCGGCTCCGGAGTCGACCTGCGGGTGGACAAGCACCTGCCGGCGGGAGGGGGGGTCGGCGGCGGCAGCTCCGATGCGGCCACGGTGCTGGTGGCGCTCAATCACCTCTGGGGCTGCGCGCTGGATGGCGACGCGCTGGCCGCGATCGCCCTGACGCTGGGGGCCGATGTTCCGGTGTTTGTCCGCGGCGAGGCCGCCTGGGCCGAGGGGGTTGGCGAGGTGCTCCGTCCTGAGCAGCCGGACAGGCCATGGTTTACGGTGCTGGCACCCGAATGCCAGGTCAGCACCGCAACGGTCTTTCAGGCGCCGGAATTGACAAGGAATTCAGCCCCCATCACAATAGCCGACTTCCGCTCAGGCGGGTCTAGAAACGATTTCGAAACGGTCGTGCGGAGACGGTATCCGGTCGTTGCCCGTGCGATGAAAACGCTCTCCGCCTTCGGCGAGCCGCGGATGACGGGAACGGGCGCATGCGTGTTCCTGGCGTGCGGCAGCAAAGCCGAAGCGGACGCGGCCTGGGCGCAGGCGAACGCTGAAGGATGGCGTGGCTTCGTTGCCCGAGGGTTGAACCGGTCGCCATTGCTTGACCGCCTCGACGCCATGGCCGCGAAAGACGTTGGAGCCGACTGACTTCTGGGGTGTAGCCAAGCGGTAAGGCAACGGGTTTTGATCCCGTCATTCCCAGGTTCGAATCCTGGCACCCCAGCCATTCCATTCCGGATCGCACACGAGCGGGATCAGCGTGACTGAAAACGGACACATGATGGTCTTTGCGGGTAACGCCAACCCGCAACTCGCAGCCGCAATCAACGAGCATCTGCGCATCCGCCCCGGCTACGCCGTGGTCAGCCAGTTCAGCGACGGCGAGGTCAACGTCGAGATCGACGAGCACGTGCGCGGCAAGGACGTCTTCATCGTCCAGCCCACCTGTGCTCCGACCAACGACAACCTCATGGAGCTGCTGATCATCGCTGACGCTCTGCGGCGTTCCTCCGCAGCGCGGATCACGGCGGTGGTGCCCTATTACGGTTACGCCCGCCAGGATCGCCGGCCGCGCTCCCAGCGCGTGCCGATCTCCGCCAAGCTGGTGGCGGACATGATCCAGGCCTCCGGCATCAACCGGGTGCTCACGGTCGACCTCCATGCCGACCAGATCCAGGGATTCTTCAACATCCCCGTGGACAACATCTACGCTTCGCCCATCCTGCTGGGCGATATCTGGCGACAGGTGTATCCGGAGAAGGTCGTGGTCAGCCCCGATGTAGGCGGCGTGGTGCGCGCCCGGGCCGTGGCCAAGCGGCTCGGGGACGCCGATCTCGCCATCATCGACAAGCGCCGGCCCAAGGCCAACGAGGCGCAGATCATGCACATCATCGGCGACGTGAAGGGCAAGACCGCCATCATCGTCGACGACATCGTGGATACCGCCGGAACCCTCTGCCAGGCTGCGCGTGCGCTCAAGGAGCATGGCGCCGAGCGGGTTGTGGCGTACATTACCCACCCCGTTCTCTCCGGCAAGGCGATCGACAAGATCGGCGCTTCGGAGCTGGACGAACTGGTGGTCACCGATTCCATCCCGCTCAGCGACGAGGCGGAAGCCTGTCCGCGGATCCGGCAGGTCAGCATCGCCGAGCTGCTGGCGGAGAGCATTCGCCGGATCAGCAACGACGAGTCGGTGAGCGAGTTGTTCGTGGAATGAACAAGGCTGTGTAGGAGCGGCGCGAGCCGCGACGGTTCCAGAGAGTCGGCGTGTCGCGACTCGCGCCGCTCCTACGGTGTCAACAGGTTTTCTTTCACCCGATCCTCTCTGGTCGCGGAGAGGTTCGGGTTTCATTCGTTATGGAGACGAAATCATGTCCGTTGAACTGAAACTGAGTGCCGAGCCGCGCACGGACGCAGGGAAGGGTGCGAGCCGCCGCCTGCGTAAGGTCAAGACCGTGCCGGCCATTGTCTATGGCGCCGGCAAGAAGCCGGAAATGCTGAAGGTGAGCCTGTTCGAGCTGACCAAGCTCATGGAGCGGGAGGCGTTCTTCTCGCAGATCATCACGCTCGAGGTGGACGGCAAGAAGCAGCAGACCGTGCTGAAAGACATGCAGCGCCATCCCTACAAGGATCTGGTGATGCACCTGGACTTCATGCGAATCAAGGCCAACGAGAAGCTGACCACCCAGGTGCCGGTGCACTTCCTCAACGAGGACACCTGCAAGGGCGTCAAGGCCGGTGGCGTGATCCACAAGGACATGATCGAGGTCGCCATCAACTGCCTGCCCAAGGATCTGCCGGAGTACCTGGAAGTGGACCTGGCCGACCTGGATATCGGCGATTCCGTGCACCTGTCCCAGCTCGACGTGCCCAAGGGCGTGGAGCTGGAAGCGTTCGCCCATGGCGGTGACGAGCACGACCACGACCATCCGGTGGTCAGCATCGTGCAGCCGCGTGCCGCCAAGGCCGAAGACGACGAGGAAGAGGCAGCCGAGGAATCCGCTGCCGATGCCGGCGACGCCGGTGAAGACGCCGGCGGCGGTGAGGATGCCGGCTCCGCCGACGAAGGTGACGAAGACAAGGGCTGATCGCCTGCAGACCACCACGGGTTTCCGCTATGGCCAGTGAGCAGACCGCGATCCAGCTCATCGTCGGGCTTGGAAACCCGGGTGACAAGTATGTTGGCACGCGCCACAACGCCGGATTCTGGTTCGTTGACGAACTGGTCCGGCGTTGTGGCGGCGCCTTTCGGCAGGAACCCCGTATTCGTAGTGAAGCGACGCGGGTGGAGATTGCCGGTGTGCGCTGTCACGTGCTCAAACCGCTGACCTTCATGAACCGCAGTGGCCAGGCCGTTGCCGCGGTGGCCAATTTCTACCGCATTCCCCCGGAGGCCGTACTGGTCGCGCACGACGAGCTGGATCTGCCCCCGGGCGCGGTCCGCTGGAAGCGTGGTGGCGGGCACGGGGGGCACAACGGTCTGCGGGATACCATTCGAGCCCTCGGGTCGCGCGAGTTCCAGCGACTGCGCATCGGTATCGGCCATCCCGGCCACGCCGACGACGTGGTGCCTTACGTGCTGAGCCGCCCGTCCCCCGGGGATCGCCGCGCAATTGACGAAGCGGTCGACGAGGCCGCCGACGCCATGACACTGGTGTTCGAAGGCAACGCCGACAAGGCCGTGCAGCGGCTTCACTCGCGAAAACCCGAGAGCTGATTCCACCGACCAATCGAGAGGCGTCATGGGCTTCAAATGTGGCATCGTCGGCCTGCCCAACGTGGGTAAATCGACCCTTTTCAACGCACTGACCCGCAACGAGATCCCGGCTGAGAACTACCCGTTCTGCACCATCGATCCCAACGTGGGCATTGTTCCGGTGCCCGACCCGCGCCTCGACCAGCTCGCGGAGATCGTGCGTCCCGAGAGCGTGCTGCCAACCACCATGGAGTTCGTGGACATTGCCGGTCTGGTCTCCGGCGCCTCCCAGGGAGAGGGGCTCGGGAACCAGTTTCTCGCCAACATCCGCGAGACCGACGCCATCGCGCACGTGGTGCGCTGCTTCGAGGACGGCGACGTCCACCACGTGGCCGGCCGGGTGGACCCGGTGGACGACGTGGAAACCATCAACACCGAGCTGGTGCTGGCGGACCTGGACAGCGTCGAGAAGGCGCTGCAGAAGGCGGAGCGACAGGCCAAGTCCAACGACAAGGAAGCCATGCGCCGTCGAGATGTGCTCAAGCGCCTGCGGGACCATCTTGCCGAGGGCGACCCGGCGCGCATGCTGCACCTGGAACCGGAGGAGCAGGCCCTGGTGCGGGAGTTCCACCTGCTCACGGCCAAGCCCGTGCTGTACGTGGCCAACGTCACCGAGGGCGGCTTCGACAACAACGCCCATTTGGACCGGCTGCGCGAGATGGCCGAGCGGGAGCAGGCCGGTGTGGTGGTCCTGTGCGCCGCCATCGAGGCGGAGCTGTCGCTGCTCGACGAAGCGGACCGGGACGAGTTTCTGGCCGAGTACGGGCTGGACGAGCCGGGACTGAACCGCCTGATCCGGGCCGGCTACGATCTGCTTGGCCTGCGCACCTACTTCACCGCCGGGCCCAAGGAGGTCCGCGCCTGGACCATTCTCAAGGGCGATACCGCGCCCCAGGCCGCCGGCCGGATCCACACGGACTTCGAGCGCGGCTTCATCCGTGCCGAAGTGATTGGCTTCGATGATTACATCGCCTGTGGCGGCGAAGCGGGCGCCAAGAGCGCGGGCAAGACACGCCTGGAAGGCAAGGAGTACATCGTCCACGAAGGCGATGTCATCCACTTCCGTTTCAACGTCTGAAGGGGCTGTACCCCCGGCGATGGCCGCCGGCCTCATACTAGTAAATCGGCGCAGCGACATGGGTGCGTTTCTGATTTGTGACCCGTGTCGCAAGCCTTGCGATTGCTCTCCGGATCCCCTTTCCATCCCGTCGCGCGGTGGATAGTCTCTATTTTGCGACACCGGTGTTGCGGGAACACCAGCGTCGCTGTCCATAAGCAAACAGACGCCGGTATACGGCGCGGCAGGACTGCCAGCCAGGAACCACCACGGGGGAATGCGCGCTCGCATTCAACGAAGAATGCTGCTGGCAGCGGCTGAGAAAACCAGAACGAACGATTGTATGGGGCACCTATGAATGTGAGTGAGGGTGGGCTGCGGCGCCTGTGTCTGGGTGCCGGCTTGTTGATAGCGGGCAGTAGCATTGCCATCGGTGACGATAACGGCGTGGATGTCGTCGAGAGTGGCGAACTCGAGCAGTCTGAACGTCAGGCCATTCTCGGGATCAATTCCGTCGGGCTGGAAGAGACCAGCTACCGATTCCCGGTGCGCTACTGCCCGCACGAGCGGGACTGCCGTGACGGTGGAGCGTGGTCGGTGTCGTTACCCCAGGGGCTTGCGGATGCGGTGCTGGCCGATAACATGCCGGCCATTATCCCCGCGCGCTACGACCGCCTGATGCTCTCCGCCGACGGCACGCGCATCGAGACCGCCACGGACGTCACCGAGATCGACGACGCCTGGGTCGATGCCTACCAGTTCCCGGCCGGCGGTGACCTAGAGGCGTTCACCACGCACCTGCAAGGCTATCTCAACGACCAGATTGCGGACCCGCTGGCGGAACTGATGGCGGCATCCCGTCAGGCCCGGTACGACGAGATGCCGCGGGAGGAGCAGACGCGCTTCATCGAGGAGCGTGCCAGGGAAGCGGGCATTCCGGCCGACGTGCTGGAGGGGCTGCTGAGTTCCGCGTACACCTTCGCCTACCATATTCCGCCGATTCGCGGCGGCCGGTTCACCATCCAGCAGATCCAGCGCGAACGGGCCGACGGCACCACGTATTACGTCTACCGCACGTCGCTGAGCGCCCCGGTACACACCCGGCTGGCCGTGTTCGCCTTCGACGGCGAGCAGTTCGAGGTCTACAACGTCATCGACACCGAGCCGGGCAATTTCATGGAAGCGTGGGCGCAGCAGATCTCCGGCAGTGCCTCGGTCACGACGCGCTCACGCCCCCGCCGGAGCGATGCCCAGGCCATATTCCAGCGGGCTTACGCCGCCTCCTTCGGTGACACGGTGACGGCGCTGAATGTCCGTCTGAAAGACGATGACGCTTTCACCGTGGCCGCGCCGGCCCTGTCGGCCGACAACGGCGCCGTGGAGATGACGGTGGGCAATCAGGAAAACCTCCGCCCCGGCGCCGTTGTGCGGGTGACGCGCGTCATTGACGGTGAGCGTGAGGACATGGGCTGGGGCCGGGTCCGGGATGTGGGGGACTCGTGCCTCGCTTTGCCCGAAGACGAGCGCACCACGACCCGCGCCGACCTGGTGGTGGACGCCGGTGCGGACGCCTACGACCAGGTCCGCGAGATCCCGTACACGGGCGTCTTCGGGCGTTTCGGTGTCGGACAGGAAACCTCGACCTTGACCAATGGCGAGGACACCGACGCCGGCGAGCCCACGTACCTGGATTTGGGTTTCGTTGCCGATTTCGCCTTTCTGCGGAACAACGCCTCCCTGCATGGCATGTGGACCAGCGTGGACATCGGTATCGGTGTGCTCGGTGACGGCACGTTTCAGGGGGACGAGGTCGAGGGTGGCATGGCCTTTCGCCTGCGTACCGGCATCGAGTATCGCCGGCATCTCCTGGGCGCGTTCTACGGCTCCGTTGGCGCCGACTTCGGCGTCGAGGGGCAGCGTTACGAACTCCGCGAGGAAGACCTCACGGCAACATCCCTGTTCGTGAACCCGCGGATCGGCGCTGGCTACCACTTCGGGCCGAAATGGCAGATCCAGGCGAGCGTCGGGTATCACCAGCCGGTTTCGGAGAACGTGGATTACGATGGCACCGGCGACCACCCGGATGTGTTCGAGGGTGGCGCCAACGCTATGTTGAGCATCGGCTACCACGTGGATTTCGCAGGCCCGTTCGCCAATTCGACAGCCATGCCCAGCGAGCGCTGCCAGGAGATTCGCGACAACGGTGGCCAGGATCCCGCGTCCGCCGGCGCGGGCAGTCAGGATTTCTCGGGCGCACTGGCCTGCGCCCAGGCGTCACGCTGAGGCGGTTACCGCCTTGACGTGACGCGCGTCACGGCCGTTCACCTACAGTGAACGCCCTCAGCCCAAAACATAGGTTGCGTCATGATGATGGAACGATCGCTTCGTCGACTTTTTGCCCCCGGGGCTGCGGCTTGCGTCCTGCTCCTGGTCGGGTGCGGTGGTGCGGACAAGCCCGCTGAGCCGGACACCTACGTGCCGCAGTCCACCCAGGCGCGCCTGATCGAGTCGGTGTCCGCGAGCGAATTGACCATTCGTGCCGAGGGCGTCGGCGAGTCGGTTGCCCTCGCCAGTGACGACGCCCGGCGCACGGCCGTCTGGTATGCCCTGTATGGCGGCAGCCACCCCATCCTCGCCAACGAGGCGGCGCGCTCCGCCTTCGAGCGCCACGAGGAAGACGTCTTCCGCAGCGCCGACGCCTACATCAGCGACACAAGCCAGCCCATGAGCAGCCGCCAGGAGGGCGACGAGCGGATCCTTGAGAAGGAAGTCCGGGTGCACGTCGAGCGGCTGTCGGAGGAACTGGTTAGGCTTGACGTGATTGATGACCGGGTCGACCTCATGGCCGAGGTGGGGCGGCCCCGTATCGCGGTGCTCCCCGACAACCCCGACCGCGAGGACCAGGCGCGGCCAGCCATTGCCATGATCTCCGAGTACCTGCAGGAGCGGGGCTTCGACGTGGAGGTGCCCCGTGCCGACGAGCAAGTCAACGAAATGGTGGAACAGGCGGCGGCGCTGGAGGGGCGGACCGATCCCATGTACCAGTTGGCGCTCGAGAGCGGCAGCGAGATCTACATCACCGTGGGCGTGGACGACAGCAGCCGGTCCATGGGCGATACCGAGGTACTGAAATCGAGCGTCTCCACGGTGGCGTACTACACCGCCACCGGCGACCAGATCGGTGCTACCACCGGGCACTCTCCCGAGCGGGATGTCTCCGGACACGGAGTGCTTGCTGAAGAGGCCGCCAGCGAGGCGGGCAACCGCATCACCCGGCAGATCGAGAACAGCTGGATGGAGGAGGCGGAACGGGGCAGGCCGTTCAAAGTGGTGGTGGTGGCGTCCCAGGGCAGTGACACCCGCACCGTCGGGCGTGAGGTCCACCGCATGATGCGTGACGTCTGCCCCGAATCCTCCCGTAACGCCGCTGGATCGCACAGCTTCGACTACACCCTGCGCTGCACGGATCAGTCCGACGCCATGGATCTGCTGCTGGATCTGGAAGCGCACTACGCCGGGCCGGGACGGCTCGAGCGCACGCTGGACAGCGGCGCGCTGTTGATTCTCTCCGTGGGCGAAGGCAATGGTGGCGGCGATGACATCATCATCGAGTAACCGGGGCGTACGGGCCGCATGCCTTACCGTGAGCGGTGTGGTGTTGCTGTGCGCGGGTCTGGCGAAGGCAGGCCCCGTCGCCCTGAGCGCGACCGGCTACGGAGACAGTGAGAGCGCCGCCCGCGCCGACGCCCTGCGCAGCCTCAGCGAGCAGGTGGTGGCCGAAGTGGATGGCGAGACGGAGGTCCGGACCACCATTGATGCCGACGGCGAGCGGGAGTCCATGGATTCCCGTATCGCAACCCGCTCGGAGGGATACTTCGAGGGCGTCGACTACGCCGCGCCGGAACCCTCGGAAGATCACTACCAGGTAGAAGCCCGCCTGCCCGACTCCGGTCTGGTCGCGACGCTGGACCAGATACGGCGGGACCTGGACCGCGATTTTGCGGCCATGAGCCCGCGAGACCTGGAGGCCGTGGTGGACCGGGCGGATTTCGGTCTTGCCCTGGCCGGCTATGCGTCCCGCCCCACCGCCGAGGTGGAGCAGGCGGTGGAGGCGTTCGAAGCAGCGCGCGGGGACGCGGTCCGGTATCTGGACTTCGCCCGGATCACCTTCGACGTGGAGCCCGATGACGCGCGCATCACGCTGGAAGACACCCGGCTCGACAACAGGCAGCAACAGCTGGTCCCCACCGGGGTCCATCGCTACCGGATCGAAGCGGATGGCTATCAGCCGGAAGCCGACTCCCTGCGGGTCAACAGTGATACCGACCGTACCGAGACGATTGCCCTCGTCCCCGACGTGGACGCCGTGGTTCGCCTCGACGTGCCGGACTGCTGCGAACGCGCGGTGCGTCGCGTGCTCGGCGATTACGGCTTCCGCGTGGCCGACGATGCACCGGTGACTCTGCGCTTCCAGCTTGACCAGACCTATCTCACCGAGATTTCGGGCGAGGCCTATTACCGGCTGCAGGGAGAGGTGGCGAGCTTGCGCGACGGCGATGTGGTCGCCAGCAATAGTGCCACCCTGCGCCAGGTGGGCGAGAGCGCCGTTGATGACCGCTCGACCGCCGTGATCGGTGCGCTTACCCGCGCCATCATCTCCGGCGAGCGCGCCCGCACCCTTTTTCAGGACACTACCCACAACCACTGACGTAGCAGGAGGAATCCCATGAGGATGACAGTCGTGAGTCGTAGCGCCAAAGGTCTCGTTTTCGCATCGTTCAGCGCCATGGTGCTGGGAGGCTGCGCCATGATGGGCGGCCAGCAGGAGGCCGAGGAGACCGATCCCATGGCCGACCAGCGGGTCATGGAGCCGGACTGGTACATGCCGGGCAACAATGACGCCGGGGACGGCGGTGTCTACGGCTATGGTCAGGGCGAAAGCGAGAGCCGCCGACTGGCCGAAAGCCAGGCCCAGGCTGAGGCACGCCGCAGCGTGGCAACGGCCATTGCGGGCGAGTCTGCCGGCGTTCTCGAGGAAACCTCTGGCGACATGGACGGCGATGTCGTGGAGACGGCCCGGGAAGCCTACGAGAGCTTCTTCGATCAGGAGCTGTACGGCGTCGAAGTGGACCGCCGTGAGCTGCTCCAGGACCCGGACACCTCGGAGTACCGGGCGTTCTATCGCGTGCGCGTGGAAGGCGAAATCTTCGACGCCATGCTGGAAGCAGCCATGAACGACGAGCAGCTCAGCTCCACGATCCCGCAGCACGACGATGCCATGGAGGCCCTGGATGAGCGGCGCGACTGAGTCTCTGGTGCGGCGCGCCGGGCTAGCGGTTGTGCTGGCCTTCGCGGTGGGTGCCGTGGCGGGTTGCACCACACCCGGTGACATCGTGGACGAGGCGTCCGAACAGGCTGAGAAAGAGCGCGACAGGCAGAACGCCGAGCGCTCGCACCGTGAGGGTATGGATGGTCTTGAAGACCGTCGCTAGCCCCTGATGGCCGCCCTGTCGCGGGTGTTCGGTGGCGATGTGGCTGCCCGGGCCGCAGCCACCGACCCTGCGACATGGCGATGGCCGATAAACCTCTCGCAGAGGCGTGACTTGACATGCCTCGCCATCGGTTGGAGAATCCCGCTTCCGCAGTTCCGTGGCTACGTAGCTCAGTTGGTCAGAGCATCGCACTCATAATGCGAGGGTCGGTGGTTCAAATCCACCCGTAGCCACCATTTTTCTTCGTCTGCACCCCATCTTGTTGCGCCACTTCACGGTGTGACTAATTCGTGTCGTGTGGCGTTCATCAGCCGTGACTCAATTCCCGCCGGTACCCGCCGATAACACGCGAAAATCGAACCACAACAACGTTATTCAAGAGGCGGGTTCATGTTTGTCTATCTTAGGAAGCTGCGCGTCAGCCAGCGTATCTGGCTGATCCTCGGGATCGCCGTGGCCGTGTTCGTGATCAATGCTCTTCTGACCCTGGGCTCCACCAGGGCGTCGCTGCAGGAGGAGCGCCTGTCTCAGGCTGTGGCGGTCAACGAAACGGCGATCGCGATCATGCAGCACTTCCACGGGCTCGAGCAGGAGGGGGCGATCGACGGGGAGACCGCGCGCGAACAGGCGCTGGAGTCCCTGCGTGGTATCCGTTATTTGGGGGAAGAGTATCTGTGGGTGCATAACCGCGACAACATCATGCAGATGCACCCTGTCTCCCCGGAGCTGGAAGGTGAGGACCTGAGCGAGCTGGACGATGGAACCGGTAACCTGTTCGTCGAGCGCATGACCCGGGAAGTCCTGGGGTCGGATGATGGCCGCTCGAGAATCGCCTACATGTGGCCACGGCCCGGCGAGGAAGAGTCCATCGAAAAGGTCTCCGAGGCCCATTACTTCGAGCCTTGGGGCTACGTCATCGCCAGCGGCGTCTATATGGCCGATATCAATGCTGCCGTAAACCGGGAGCTGACGAACAGTATCGTCACTAGCGTCATCGGGCTCGTGCTGGTCATCGGCATTGGCTGGGCGGTCATTGTCAGCATTACCCGTCCACTGCGTTCGACCATCGGCGGCATCGAGAAGGCGGCGGAGGAGCCGGTGGACCTCACCGCCCGGCTGGACGAGTCGGGGCGTGACGAGCTCACCGACCTGTCGCGGACGTTCAACCGCCTGTTCGACACCCTGCAGGGCGTGGTGAACCAGGTGCGCGAGGGCAGCGATACGCTGCTGAACTCCGCAGAGCAACTGCGTGACCTTACCGGCGACGCCGACAAGAACAGCCGGCAGCAGCAGGAAGACACCGACGAGCTGGCCAGCTCCATGAACGAAATGGCAGCGACGGTGCAGGAGGTGGCTCAGAACGCCAGCTCTGCTGCAGAGGCGGCGGCCCAGGCGCAGTCCGAGACCCAGTCGGGTGCCGAGACGGTGACCTACACCAAGGACGCCATCGGTACCCTGGCCCGGGAGCTGGAGGAGAGCCGTAATGCGGTAAACCAGCTCGCCAGCGAGTCGGACAACGTGCAGACGGTGCTGGAGGTGATTAATGGTATCGCCGAGCAGACCAACTTGCTGGCGCTGAACGCGGCCATCGAGGCGGCCCGGGCCGGCGAGCACGGGCGCGGGTTCTCGGTGGTGGCCGACGAGGTGCGCACGCTGGCGCAGCGCACGCAGCAGTCCACCCAGGAGATCCGTGACATCCTCGAGCGGCTGCAGAGCGGCTCGCGGCAGGCGGCGGAGTCCATCGAGGCGCGTACCGAGAGTGCGCGGCAGACGGTGGAGCGCTCCAACGAGACGGAGACCGCGCTGGGGACGATTGCCGGTGCGGTGGATGGTATCAGCGGCATGAACACGCAGATTGCCAGTGCCGCGGAGGAGCAGTCGGCGACGGCGGACGAGATCAACCGTCGGGTGAGCGGCATTCGGGATGCGGCCACGAGCAGCGGCGAGGCCATGGACAAGGCGCGCTCGGGGGCAGATGACCTCAACGCCATGGCCGAGCAGCTGCGGCATGCGGTTGCACGGCTGCGCGCCTGACGGCGGCGACAATGCGGCGATGCGATTTGGGCCGGTGCACGCTTCAGCGGGTGCACCGGGCTTCTGATTCGCTACAATGGCGCTGAACCGTCGCACAGGAGGCGCCATGTACGAATTCGTGCAATACACCGCGGCCGACGTGATGACTTCGCGGCCAATCACCACACGGTCCGATGCCACCGTGGGCGACGCGCAGGCCCTGTTTGAACAGCACGGCTTCAACGGCATGCCGGTTACCGATGACAGCGGCGCCCTGGTGGGCTTTGTCACCAAGATGGACGTGCTCCGCGCCTTCACCCTGCGGCCGGAACACATCGTGCCGCCCTATAATCTGATCATGCGGGACACGGTCGATCGCATCATGACCCGCGACCCGGTCTCCGTCTCGCCCGACTGCCCCCTCACACGCGTCCTCCAGCGTCTCGTGCAACTCGGCGTCAAGAGCCTCCCCGTCATGGACGGCGATCAACTGGTGGGCGTGGTGGCGCGGGAAGACGTGCTCGGCGCGCTGCGGCGGGCAACGGAGTGATTTTCGTCACAAGCGTCTGTGGGCCTGCAGTCCGTTGTAGCAAGACGTTGAGCGCGATTCCCGCTCAAGGTGGACCTGAAGGTCCACCCTACGAGCCCCGAAAGTGCCGCCGCCAGGCGTAGGGTGGACCTTCTGGTCCACCACCAAGCGGTTGCCCGGCACCCACACCCTCCCAGAGTGTCACGCACTTCGATGCCGAGAGCTTTCCCTTGCCGGATGTAGATCAGCTGGTGGGTGTCGTGGCGTGGAAGGATGTGCGCGGCCACGTTGCGGCGGAGTCAGGGTTGCTCAAGCGGCGGTGGTACCCATAAGAAAGCCCCGCATATGCGGGGCTTTGCAGAGCAAAGCAGTTGCTTTCCCTCTACGGCAGACGCTTACGGCGTTTCGCAGTCGGACGCATACTCTGCTGCAACCGTGGTTTCACAAGCCCACGTCCCTTCGCCAGCCGTATATGTGTAAGTTACGGTTTCCGTCGCGATGTTCGGGTTGGCGTCCTCGAAAGTGTATACGAGGTCGTAAGTGTCACCGGACGAGAGGGCGTCGTTTACGTCTTCGCTTGAGGTGATGGATCCATACTCACCGTCTGTCTGCAGCCCGAGGTCGTCGAACTCGAACGTTCTGCCAGCGTCGACCCGCTCCTGAACAGCGACGCGCGCACCGCCGAGAAGATTATGAGACTCCGAGAACTGCGCCCGGGCCACGTAGTTCTGGTACTGCGGGATGGCGATGGCCGCCAGAATGCCGATGATCGCCACGACGATCATGAGTTCGATGAGTGTGAAACCCTTTTGAGCCTTCATGGTGGTACTCCTTCCTTTTGGTTTTGGTCAGATTCGCCCGATCCGGGGCGAATGCGGGACCGGTTTTGCCCTGACTTCGAGAACCGTGCAACCGCCCTGCGAGGTGTTCAGCACGTTCTGATCGAGTAGGAAGCATAAGACGTGCCAGGTGTGCGCATTGCGCGCGGGCCCTGCATGGCGCGGGTTCTGTCTTGGCGCTGGTAACGCCGGGTAGGGCAAAGTGTCGTCCGACGTCAGTCCGGCTTCGAGGAGGTGACGCTTTGCGTCACTCTTGATGCCCGGCGACAGGATGAGCGGTGGACGTGAACGTCCACCCTACGTGGGGTGACGGGGCGTAGGGGCCGTAGATACCGTCTTGCGGGTCAAGCGGTAGACCCCGTAGGGCGGACCTTCAGGTCCGCCATCCCGGGCCCCCCATGCCGGTTGGCCGTCAGGCCAACGCGGGGTCGTAAGGGCGCTGGTTTTTGATG
>NZ_JBLWFT010000003.1:0-265404 GCF_048323695.1 Aquisalimonas sp. APHAB1-3
AACGACATTGCGCGGCTGCTCAATCAGCGCCCCCGCAAAACGCTCGGCTGGAAAACACCCGAAGAGGCCATGAACGAAGAGCTTCATGCGTTCTCAAAATCCGTTGCACTTGATTCTTGAGTCCAAGGCGTTGCGGTTCGCGTGGATATAACAATCATTCAGCCATGGGCACGCTTCCCGAATTCTCCAGACGATTCACCGGCGAAAACCGGAGGGCACCGCAGGGCCGTTGACATGAGCGCATCCGTTCACGCAAATCATGATTGACAAGCAACCGACACTGGATCCGCAACGGCTCCTGGTCCTGCGCACACTGCTCGGTTTCACGATCGGCGGGTGTCTATTCTTCGGGGGGCTGAATGTGGCCCGTGGGGTTTATCCGCTGGCGGCGGTGGAATTCGCCATCGGTCTCTTCTCGTTGTGGCTGTTCTTCTGGATCACGCGCAGCCCGACTCCCCAGCGGTGGCTGCTGATCTATCTGCTGCTCTTTTTCAGCACCATGATGGTGGCAATTGCCACGCCCCAAGGGTCGGCAACGATCTTCGTCTGGGTCTTTCTGATACCGCTTGCGTCCCACCTGCTGCTGGGACGCAAGCGGGGGCTGGTCATCGCAGTGGTGTTCCTCACCCTGGCGGCCGTGATCTATTTCTACCGCATGAACGACCAGCCCCAGCTCATGGCGGTGCTCCCGATCGCCAACGTGGTGTTGTGCGCGCTGGTTCTTCTGGCACTGTCCTACGCCTACGAGTACGCGCGGGAGAAGACCGAGGAACAGCTTCAGGCCCTGGCAACCACCGATTCACTGACGGGGCTGCCCAACCGCGCGGCGCTGGAGCCGGTGCTCGCCCGCAAACATGCGGAAGCGGCTCGCGACGGTACGCCTTTCGCTCTGCTCTCCATGGACCTGGACCATTTCAAGGCACTCAACGACCAGGAAGGCCATGAGGCCGGGGACCGGGCGCTGGTGGCCTTCGCCGACCTGCTGCGCAAACGGCTGCGCGCGAGCGACATGCCCTGCCGCTGGGGCGGGGAGGAATTCCAGGTACTCGTCAGCGGCACGGACCGCGACGGCGCCGTGCACATCGCGGAAGAAATTCGAACGGCGCTGGAGGCCATCAGCCTGACCCGTAGCCGCAATGCACCCCGGGTCACGGTGAGCATTGGCGTCGCTGTCTTCCCAGACGACGGACAGGCGGTTGCCGAGCTGCTGCTGACCGCAGACCGCCGGCTCTATCACGCCAAGGCCAAGGGGCGGAACCAGGTGGTGGCATCGCCGCCGGACGAGCAATGACCTAGCGTCGCCCGCCACCAGCACCCAGATGCATACCACCGTCCACCAGGATCGCTTCGCCGGTGGTCTTGGGAGCACCGGTCAGCAGCCATTCAACCATCTCCGCCACGTCGTCGGGCTGCACCACGTCCTGAAGCGGGTTGGTGGCAACATGCGCGGCACGCTGCTTCTCGTAGGCGTCTCCCAGGCCGGCCTTGAGCCAGCCCGTCTCCACAAACCCCGGGCAGACTGCATTGACCCGGATGGCCGGGCCCAGCGCCCGGGCCAGAGAGAGGGTCATGGTGTTGAGCGCCCCCTTGGACGCGGCGTAAGCGATGGAGGAGCCCACACCGCGCAGGCCGGCGATGGACGAGATATTGACCACGCTGCCCCGGCCCTGCACCTCCATCACCGGCGCCACGGCGCGGGTCATCTGATAGGCCCCGATCACGTTGACGTCGAAGATGGCATGGAAATCCTCGGCCTGAAGCGCGTCCAGATCATGATGGCGGGCGAATCGGGTGGTGCCGGCGTTGTTTACCAGGCCATCCACTCGGCCCCAGGCATCCACGGCGGCCTGCACCAGTTGATTACACTGGACGTCATCGGCCACATCCGCCTGCATGACGATGGCGTCGCCGCCCAGGGCCCGGCACTGTCGGCCGACGGCTTCGGCTTCCGCCTGGCGCGAGGCGTAATTGATCACGATCCGCGCCCGCGCACGGGCGAGTCGCTCGGCGCAGGCCTGGCCGATACCGGCCGATGAGCCGGTGACGATGTAGACGGGTTGCTCCACGGCGCTGACTCCATCAAGGATTGATGGCTCAGCTTACGGCAACCGCACGAATCGGGGAAACGGGCAGAGGATCAGCCGCGCCGGGCGGCGACGCGGGCGCGAACGCGCAGCAGCGTCCAGCCGATGGAGACAGTCGCCGCCGGCCAGGCGAGCATGCGCAGCGCATCGTGCAACGGGACCCCGTGACCCACGGTCGATTCCGGTGCAGCAAGCCGCATGGCCATGGAGGCGCTCAACAGCGAGAACGTCACCACCAGCGCGATGTAATACGCCTGCCGGCGCCTGAGACCGAGCACCGCGAAGGCGGCAAGATGGACAACAAAAACGGCCAGCAGCAGGCCGGTCAGCATCGAGGGCATTGGTCGCTCGCCGTCCGGTGCGGCGCACGGCCATCAGCTGTCCAGAGGCTCGCACACCAGCGTGAGTTCATTCATGAGGCGGTAGAGGCGCTCGGGCTCCACTGCGGGATTCTCCTGACGCGCCAGTACCATCATGGAATCAATGGCCAGTTGCCGCACGTGTGACTCCGGCAGATCGGGCTCCGCCGGCACCTCCACGCGGTTGTTGATCTCCGGCACCTCCAGTTCGCCGCGAAACCGATCGATGGAGGCATCGTCCAACCAGCAGACCCAGGTCGTCATGGCCAGCTCCTATCGTCGCATATTCGTTTCCCTTCATCAGAGGTAGGAACGACCGTGGCGTATGACAACCCCGGATCACCCCAACGGCGCAGACTGTCGCCTTGACCCGTCAGGTCCACTGCGTTATTAATCAAACGACCAATAACTCCGGGCCTCGAGGTTGCCATGGCAACAGACACATCCACCCACGCCGTTGTGCTTGCGGAAGATGACGATCTGGCGATTCTCGGCACGGCCAGCCAGTGGCTGGAATCGGGCCGCAACGTGGCCATTGCCCGTGTCATCCAGACATGGGGATCGTCACCCCGGCCTGTGGGCAGCATTCTCGCCGTGGATGACCGCATGCACATGATCGGCTCGGTGAGCGGTGGCTGCGTGGAGTCCGCAGTGGTCCAGGAAGCACAGGGGGTGATGGCCGGCGATGCTCCCAGAGTGCTCGAGTTCGGCGTCACCAACGAAGTGGCCTGGAGCGTCGGGCTCGCCTGCGGCGGCACCATTCGCATTCTGGTGGAGCCCCTGACGGCGGAGGCCCGGTGACATGAAACAGTCCACCATCAATGTGTTGAGACAGATTCGCGACGCCAAGCGCCCGGCCGTGCTCGCCACACGCCTTGCGGACGGTCGGGAGTCCATCATCGACCCGGAGCAGCCCGACGGGCTCGGCCCGGCGGCGCTGGACGCCGTGCGCACCGACCGCAGCGGCCCGGTTGAGATCGACGGCGAGGAGTGGTTTCTGCAGGTGTTCAACCCGCCGCTGCGCATGCTGATCATCGGCGGTGTGCACATCGCCCAGCACCTGAACACCATGGCACGCCAGGCCGGTTACGACGTCACCGTTATCGACCCGCGCGCGGCGTTCGCGTCCACGGAACGCTTCCCGGGAACGACCCTGAACCACCAATGGCCGGACGCCGCCATGGCGGAACTGACTCCGGATCATCGCACCGCCGTTGTCGCCCTGACCCATGACCCGAAGATCGATGATCCGGCCATTCATGCCGCCCTCGAGAGCAACGCATTCTATGTCGGCGCGCTCGGCAGCCGCAGGACCCACGCGGGCCGCCGGGAGCGCCTGCAGGCGGCGGACGTGGACCCGGCACTGCTGGATCGTATCCATGCGCCCATCGGGCTGGACATCGGCGCGCGGTCACCGGCGGAGATTGCCCTGAGCATCGTCGCGGAAGTGACACAGGTCCTGCGCCGGGGGGGCGCCCGATGAGGTTCGGAAAATGCCCGCTGGCAGAGGCCGAAGGGGGCCTGCTGGTGCACACGGTGAACGTGGCCGGCAAGCGCTGGAGCAAGGGGCGGCAGCTTTCGGCGGACGACGTCGCCCAGCTGCAGGCGGAGGGGATCGATGGGGTCACCGTTGCGCACCTGGACCCGGACGACACCCACGAGGACATGGTGGCCGATGCCCTCGCACGCGCCATGGCTGGCGAGGGTGTGGAGGTGGGGCGCGCGTTCACCGGTCGCTGCAACCTTTACGCCGCCGACGACGGCGTATCGGCCCTGGACAGTGCACGTCTGACAACCTTCAATCACATCGACGAGGCGCTGACGGTGGCCACGGTACCACCGTTCGAGCAGGTCCATGCGGGGCAGATGCTGGCAACCATCAAGGTCATCCCGTTTGCCGTCCCGGCCGCCCTGCTGGAGCGTGCCCTCGAGCATCTGGACAAACCCGCAATCCGTGTCGCCCGCTACCACCGCCGCCGGTTCGGGCTGCTGCTGACCCGGCTGCCGGCACTCAAGGAATCACTTCTGGAGAAGGGCGAAAAGGGGATTCGCCAGCGGCTCACCGGCCTTGGCTGCGAACTGGCCATGGTCCGGCAGTGCGAACACGACGAGGGCGCCATCACCGAGGCATTGAAGGAGATGGCCGGGGCACCACTGGATGGCATTCTCGTTCTCGCCGCATCCGCGATTACCGATCGCCGGGACGTCATTCCCGCGGCCCTGACCGCCGCAGGGGGCGACATCGAGCGTTTCGGAATGCCCGTGGATCCGGGCAACCTGCTCCTGCTCGGCCGCCTGAGCACGCTCCCGGTCGTCGGTCTGCCCGGCTGTGCCCGCTCCCCGAAGATCAACGGGCTCGACTGGGTGCTGCGGCGACTGGCCACTGATCTGCCGGTGAACGCCGGGGTGATTGCCGGCATGGGCATTGGCGGCCTGCTCCAGGACACGAGCGAACGGCCACAGACGCGGGAACCCGCCACCAGAACGGCGCAGCGCAAACCCCGCGTGGCGGCAGTGTTGCTTGCGGCCGGACACTCCCGACGCATGGGCGAGGTCAACAAGCTGCTGGCCAGCTGGCAGGACAAGGCGCTGATCCAGCACAGCGTCGACAACGCCCTAGCCTCCCAGGCCAGCCCCGTCTACGTGATCACCGGCCACGAAGGTGATCGCGTCGCCGGCGCACTGACCGGGCGCGACGTGGTCGTGGTCCACAATCCCGAGCACGCGGAAGGCCTGGCGAGTTCACTGCGGGCCGCCGTCCGTGCGCTGCCGGACACGGTGGACGGCATGCTGGTCTGTCTGGGGGACATGCCGCAGGTCGCACCCGCCCACCTGGATCAGCTCATCGCTGCATTCTCGCCGCAGGAAGGCCGGGCCGCGTGCATCCCGACGTATCAAGGCAAGCGGGGCAATCCGGCACTGCTCGGGCGGCAGCTCTTCCCGGACGTGGCCGCACTGGAAGGCGACCGGGGTGCCCGGGCACTCATCCGGGACAATGCGGAAGCAGTGGCGGAGGTTCCCGTGGACAGCGCGGGCATCCTCCTGGACATCGACACGCCCGCCGCGCTCAAGGAGCTGGCCACTGGGCCGGCCTCCTGAGCGGGCAGGTTCCGCCGCCGGTTTACTGCAACCCTTCCACGATCATGAACCGGGCATCGGCGGCGTCACTGCGGAACGTCCTGGCGGCCTGATACTCCGGTGAATTGAAGCACGCCTCGGCCTGCTCAACGCTGTCGAACTCGATGATCACCACCCGCCCCGGCGGTTCGGCCCCTTCCAGGCCCACGCGGCGGCCACCCCGGGCCAGCACCCGCCCACCGTAAGCCTCAATGGCCGCCGGCGCGCGCTGCGCGTAGTCCTTGTAGGCCGTTTCGTCATCCACATCCACCAGGGCCAGCCAGTATGCCGTCATGCCATCTCTCCTCTTCTCGACGTTGGTTCAAACCGCACGGCCGGCGCTGAATGCTCGAACTGCATCACGGCAACGGCCATGCTACTATTTATCAAATGCTCATTTTACGGACGAGCTTACCGGCCTTCCGGGAAAACGCAAGACGCGAGCCGGTCAGGACACGGCGTAGCTGTCGCGGAAGTGCTCCCGCAGGGTGGGCGGTGTGCCGTGCATGAAGGAGCGCACCACGCGGGTGACATGCAGATCGAGATCGTCGGGGAAAGGCAAATGGTAGATCCACTTGCGGATGCCCATGTAATAGATGCTGCCGTGCATGCTCGTGGCCAGATGCACCTCCTCCTCCGTGAGCGGGATCTCGTCAGTACCGGGCAGGCCGCTGATTTCACGCATCTCCCGACACACCGGCTCCAGCAGTTTCTCGCGCACGATGGCCAGATACCGGCGGTTGAGGTCCCCCCCGGCCAGGCCGGCGAGCATGAAGATGCGAACCTGCTCGTAGGTGAAAATCGCCCGGGTGTACTCCTTGTAGAAGCGCACCAGGCGCTCCTCGAGAGGCAGGGAGCGGTCGCTGATGAGGTCGTCCCAACGCGACTGCCAGCGCTGGAAGAACGTCTCCTGGTAGACCCGCTCGATCAGGCTTTCCTTGCTGGGGAAATAACGATAGAGAAGCGGCTGGGTAATCCCGAGCCGTTTCGCCAGTTCACGGGTCTGCCCTTCGAAGCCGACTTCCGCAAAAAACCGGATTGCTTCATCAACAATCTGCCGCTCCCGATCCTGGGGATCGAGTCGCTTCTTTGGCCGGCTTTTGGTGCCGGCTGTTTCGGAGCCCGGATTACTCACAGGAAACACTCCTTTGCATCTGATTCACACATGAAAACACTGTATCGCTCGGGCAATCGCCCAACCCGCGGTCGCCACCGACCGCGCCGCCGGGCACACCCGTCAAGCGCCTTGCGACGCCCTTCGCAAGGGCGCGTATCCGGGCTCCTCATGGGATGTAATGATAGCACGGGCCGCCCTGCGCGCTCCATCGAGTCACCTCGCGAATCGCCGCTTCCCGCCCCATGCGAAAAGCGACAGGACATCCGCCTGAGTGCAATCGCGAATACGCCTGAAATACTCTCATCGGAACAGGAATGATGACCGACAATAACGCCGATCCGCTTCAGGAAATGCAACCCGATACGCGCGTTGATGCAGCCGATACCTTCGGCCTTCAACGAAAAATTCAGGTGCCTGCTTTCAGCCAGCGAACCGCCCACGTTCCGGATATCGACGCCAGTTATCATTTCGACCCCGATACCACCTTGTCGGTACTGGCCGGTTTCTCCCACAATCGCCGCGTGATGGTGCAGGGATTCCATGGCACCGGTAAATCCACTCACATCGAGCAGATCGCCGCACGCCTGAACTGGCCCTGCATCCGAATCAACCTCGACAGCCATATCAGCCGGATGGATCTGGTGGGCCGCGACGCCATCGTTCTGCGTGACGGCGTGCAGGTGACGGAGTTCCGCGAAGGCTTGCTGCCCTGGGCGCTGCAGCGACCGGTGGCACTGGTCTTCGACGAATACGACGCCGGCCGCCCCGATGTCATGTTCGTGATCCAACGGGTCCTGGAAGCCGAGGGCAAGCTGACGCTGCTGGACACCAACCGGGTCATCACCCCGCATCCGGCATTCCGCCTGTTCGCAACCGCCAACACCGTCGGACTGGGCGACCCGAACGGCCTCTACCACGGCACGCAGCAGATCAACCAGGGGCAGATGGACCGCTGGAACATCCTGACCACGCTGAACTACATCGACCACGACACCGAGGTGGAGATCGCCCTGCGCAAACTCCCGCACTGGCGCACCACGGATGGCCGCGACACCGTCTCGCGCATGGTCGCCACGGCCGCGCTGACCCGTACCGGCTTCATCAATGGCGACGTCTCGGTGCTCATGTCGCCACGCACCGTGATCACCTGGCTGGAGAACACCGAGATCTTCGGCGACCCGGCCTTCGCCTTCCGCGTCACGTTTCTCAACAAGGCGGATGCGCTGGAACAGGACATCATCGCCGAGTACTACCAGCGCTGCATGGGGTCTCTGCCAGTGCCGGAGCCGGGCGTCGCCCAACTGAAACCGGCCGGGGCCCGGCATGGCTGACAGGTCCCGCCGCTTCGCCCAGGCCCAGGCGGCCACGACCCGAACGCTCGCGGGCGACAGACGATTCGACCTGACGCTCGACACCACCCTGCCGTCGGCACCCACCCGAGACGTACTGGATGCATTCCGCGGCCTCGCCGACCTGGAAGCCCTGAAGCACCGCCACCACGCGCCGCGTCTGCACGCGCGCCATGCCCCGACGGCGCCGGCCGCACGCGCGATGTACGACTGGGCCGAGGAAGCACGGCTGTCGGCCCTGGCCGGACGGGTGATGCTGGGCGTGACCCGCAACCTGGACGCCGCCCTGGAACAGCGCTGCCGAGACGCCCTGCCGGACACCGCAGCCGCGGACGTGGACACGCCTCTGGCCATGGCCGCGGGGCTGTGGCTGCGCGAACAACTCACGGGGCGGTCGCTGCCACCCACAGCGGCGCGCATTGTCGGTAGCCGCCGGGAGCGTATCACCACGGCTCTGGCGCCGTTCATGCCGACACTGCAGACGCTGCTGCATGAGCCATATGACTTCGCCAGGGAAGCCGCACGGCTCCCCGCCGCCCTGGACATGCCCACGGACGACGGCAACGCCACACCCGCCCCCGCGGACGACGCAGCGCAGGATGCGCGGGACGACACGGACGCGGCACTGTCCATCCCGGGGGCGGCGACACCCGCCGATGACACCGGCTCCAACCGGCCGCCAGCCACCCCGTCCAACGGGGAGCCGCCCGCGGCGAGCGACCAGCCCACGGCGGGGAACCCGGACGCCGGCGACGGCCAGTCGCCGGGATCGGACGGCATCGGCGTCCGAGAGGCGCCGACCGGTCTCAAGGGCGAGTACCGCGCGTACACGCGCGCCTTCGACCACACCACGCGCGCCGCCGAAGCGCTGGACGCGGCCCGACTGGAGCAGCTCTGGACGCAGCTGCGGGGTGAAGATCCAGAGGCGCACGCCGCCATCAAGCGGTTGGCGCGGCGGCTGGAGCGTGCCCTCATGAGCGAACAGCGGCGCCGCTGGGTGTTCGAACAGGAAGACGGCCTGCTGGACGCAACCCGCCTTGCCTCCGTGGTGGCCGACCCCATGCTAAGCCTCCCCTTCAAGCGTGAGACCACCGCACCGTTTCCCGACACGGTGCTGACCATGCTTCTGGACTGCTCGGGATCCATGCGCGGTCGCCCCATCCGACTGGCCGGCCTGTGCGCCGTCGCAGTGGGCGAGGCGCTGGCACGCTGCAACATCAAGGTGGAGGTGCTGGGGTTCACGACGCGTGCGTGGCAGGGTGGTGCCTCCGGCGCCGCCTGGGAGCGGGATGGCCGGCGCGCGGCACCGGGCCGCCTCAACGATCTGCACCACGTCGTCTTCAAGGACGCCGACACGCCATGGCGGCGTGCGCGGCGCAACCTGGGCCTGTTGCTGCAGGACGACCTGCTGAAGGAGAACATCGACGGCGAGGCCCTGCAGTGGGCGCATCAGCGGCTGCTGCGCCGCCGCGAGACCCGGCAGGTCCTGCTGGTGGTCTCCGACGGACTGCCACGGGACGGCATGACCCAGAGCGCCAACCCGCCCGGTTTGCTGGAGGCCCATCTTCGTCATGTCATTGACCATATCGAGGCGCGTTCGCCGGTGGAGCTCGCGGCCATCGGCATCGGGCATGACGTTACCGCCTACTACCGCAACGCCGTCGCCATTCCGACGGCGGAACGGCTCGGCGCCGCCATGGCCAGCCAGCTGCTGGCGCTGTTCACCGCTCGCTGCGCGTCAGAGCAGAAACAGTAGCAGCAGGATCAGCACCGCCAGGCCGACACCACCGTAGATCATCCAGGTATTGCCGCCGCCCTCACCCTGCGTGGTGACCCCGGCGTCGGCCGGAGCTGCTGCCGTCTCGCCGCCGGACAGGCGCTCGTTCAGCGCACCGAAGAACTGATCCGCATACTTGCGCGCGGTGCTCTGGACCAGCCGCGACCCCAGCTGCGCCAGCTTGCCGCCCAACTGCGCCTGCGCGGTGTAGCTCAGGCGCGTCCCGCCATCGCCGTTGTCCTCCAGAGTCACCGGCGCGGTGAGCTTGGCGAAACCGGCGGCACCCTTGCCCTCGCCCACAATGGTGTAACGCTGCGCTTCCTGGACATCAGTGAGCGTGACCGTGCCGTTCAGCGTCGCCTTCACGGGGCCCACCTTGGCGGTGACGGTGGCATCGAACCCGGATCCGTCATCCGTGGGCGTCAACGCGTCGCAACCGGGAATGCAGTCACGCAGCACGTCGGGGTCGTTGATGGCCTGCCAGACCGTCTGACGATCGGCGGGGATGTCGTACTCACCACGGATATCCACAGTGTGTTTCTCCTCATTCGGTTCAGATCAATGCCAGCGTCAACGGCGGTACCAGCGCGACCATGACCAGGGTGACCAGCATGATCGCGACAAAGGGCAGCACGCCGACGAAGATGGACTCCACGGACACATTCGGGTCATTCAACGTCGATTTCACCGTGTAGATGGAGATCCCGAATGGCGGCGTGAGCAGCCCGATCTCCACGGCAATGACGGTGATGATGCCGAAGTGCACCAGATGGAAGCCGAAGTCCTGGGCAATGGGCACGGCGATGGGGGTCATGATCAGCAGGATCGACGTGGAGTCGAGAATCATCCCGAGCAGCAGCACGATGATCACGTAGATCAGCAGAAAGCCGTATGGGCCGAAGCCCGCGTCCTGCACGAACATGGCGATCTCGGCCGGCATGCCGACCATGGCCAGCATGCGGCTGTAGAAGCTCGCGGCGATCAGCAGGATGAGAATGCCCACGGCCACGCTACCGGTCTCCCACAGCACCTGCCAGGCGCGGGAGACGTTGAGGCTGCGCCGGGCCAGCGCCAGCACCAGCGCTCCGAACGCGCCGACGCCACCGGCTTCCGTGGGTGTGAAGAACCCGGAGTACAGACCGCCCAGCACCAGGGCCACCAGCAGCAGAATCGGCACAAGCTTGACGCAGATCTCGCCAAGGCCCATCACGCGCTCCGCTTCCCGCCCATGCGCCTCTTTCAGCTGCTCGGCCATGTTGTAGACCATGTTCGGCGCGAAGCGGGCCAGCAGCAGAATCATGACCACGAAGTTCACCGCCAGCAGCAGCCCCGGCAGCACCCCGGCCAGGAACATGTGGCCGATGGAGACTTCGGCAAGGATGCCGTAGACGATCAGCAGCAGACTGGGCGGGATCATCATGCCCAGCACCGAGCTGCCCGCCACCGTCCCGGCGGCGAACGCCTTGTTGTAGCCCAGCCGCGCCATCTCCGGTACGGCCACCTTGGTGAACACCGCCGCGGAGGCGATGGAGACCCCGGTGACCGCGGCGAACACGGTGTTCGCCGACACGGTCGCGATGCCGAGCCCACCGCTGATCCGGCGCAACAGCGAGGCGGCCACATCGAACGTGTCGCGCCCCACGTTGGATATGCTCACCAGCAATCCCATCAATACGAACAGGGGGATGGTGGCGAATATGTAATTGGAGATGCCGTTGTACGCGGCGATGTACATGAGGTTGAAGGCGAGGTCGATATTATCCCGCACCAGCCACACACCGACAAAGGCCACACTCATCAGAGCGACGGCGATATGCAGCCCCATGATGACCAGAAAGAACAGCAGGGCGATCAACGTCAGCCCGAGACCAAGGTCCGTCATACGACTTCCGCCCTCCCTTCAATGAGCCTGCGGACATTGGCGGGAACCAGCGCCAGACAGGCAAGCAGTGCCAGCCCGGACCCAAGCACCACCAGCCCCCGGAACGGCCAGGTCGGCATGGTGAATTGCCCGCGCACACCGAAGTACTGCCCGCTCACCCAGGCATCCACGAACTGGCCCCAGGATGCGGTGATCAGCAGGGCGAACAGCGTGGCGCCGATTAGCAGATAGAGGATCTCCAGCCCGCAGCGCACTCGGGGTAGACGCTCCGCCAGCAGGTTGAGCACGAACCCGGCCCGGGTCAGACGCCCGGACACCACGGCCCAGGCAAGCTGCAGATAGACGATGGCCACCACCGAACGGCCGGCAAACTCGGCCACCCCGGTGATCGGCATGTTGAGAAAATTGCGGCCGACCACGTCGGCGACGATCAGGAACATCAGCAGAACGATCCAGACCGTCCCCAGCGCCCCGAACACCATGGGGATGTAACGGAACAGACCGGCCTCAATGCCCTCTCCGCCCTTGATGGTGTCGCGGAGTTCTTCTTCAGTGCTGCCCACGGCGCACCCCCGGTTCGACGAACCCGACCGGCGCACCGGCCCGTGGCCGGTGCGCCCTTTCAGCAACTGCCGGCTTTAGCGGACGATGTTGTCCCAGTCGCGCAACGGCTCCTCGCCGTGCTCGCGCAGCAGATCGAAGTACGCCTTGAGCAGTTCCTCGGCATCGTCGCCGCCCATGTCGAGCCATTCCTCGACGATGCTCTCCGGCAGGCTCTCCACCCAGCGCTCCTTCTCGGATTCGGGCAGTTCGCTGACGTTCAGGCCTTCCGCCTGCATCTTCTCCAGCGCCTGGTCCATCTGGTCGCTCACGTACTCACCGTGGCGCAGGGAGGTCTCCTTGCCGGCCTCCAGGAAGGCATCCTGGACTTCCTCAGGCAGGCCTTCGAAGAAGTCCTTGTTCACCGCCACGCTGCCGAAGTACATGGCGCCGATGCCCACGCGGGTGAGCTCCGGGGCAACCTCGTAGACCTGAGTGGGTTCGATGCCCGTGGCGAACGACAGCGCCCCCTCGGTTACGCCGGTCTGGATGTTGGTGTAATAGGTGGTCAGGGCGCCATCCACCGGCGTGGCACCGGTTCCGGAGAGCCAGTTGGCCGAGGAGCCCGGGGCATTGATGCGCATGTTCTGCAGGTCATCCAGGCTCTCCACCTGGCTGGTGGCGTAGACGTCGTAACTGTCGGTGATCAGCGAGGACAGGTGCACCATGTTCTGCGCACTCCAGCTGTCCACCAGCGCGTCCACCTCGCTATTGAGCTCGTCGAAGATCTGGATGAGTAGCTCGTGATCCTCGGTGGCGAACGGCGTGAAGTAGGTGACGTTCTGCAGCGGCATGTCGGAGCCCTCCCACACCGTGCCGACCATGCCGATGTCGACGATGCCGTCGCGCAGCGAGGTGCGCGTGTCGCCGAAGTCGAACAGGGTACCGCCGTAGGACTCGCGCCAGTTGACCTGGTAGTTACCGCCGTTTTCCTCGAGGATGCGATCCACTTCCGGCTGGAAAACGTTCTGCATGGCCCAGACCCAGATGTTCTGGGTGGGGTGGCTGGAGCCGATCTCGACACGGACGGTCTCCGTGGCCGAGGCGGTGCTTCCCACGATCAGGGCGCTCAGCGCAAGGGCGCTGAGCCCGGCGGTCTTCCGCGACTGGATGATTCGTTTCATGGTGTCTCCTCCGTCTCTCTAATCACCGGCGTAATGCCGGCCTTTTATCGTGTCCGTTGCACGCCGTCAGCGGCCGTCCGGATCCGGGACCTTGCCCAGGACGGCGAGCACCCGCTCCGGCGTGAACGGCATGCGGGTGACCCGGCCGCCGAAGGGCCGGATGGCGTCGTTGATGGCGTTCATCACGGCCGCCGGTGCCCCCGCGGTACCGGCTTCCCCTGCCCCCTTGGCGCCCAGCTCCGATTCCTGGGTGGGCGTCTCCACGTGGCCGATCACCATGTCCGGCATTTCCGAAGCCATGGGAACCAGGTAATCAGCCATGTTGGCGTTTTCGAGCTGGCCTTCCTCGGAGTACACACACTCCTCGTACAGCGCACCGCCCAACCCCTGCACGATGCCGCCGCGGATCTGTTCGTCCACCAGTTGGGGATTGATCACCCGGCCGCAGTCCTCAACGCACCAGTGCTTGAGCAGCTTGACGAACCCCGTCTCCACATCCACTTCCACAAGGCTGGCCTGGATACCGTTGGTGAAGGCAAACGGGTAGTCGCTGGTGATGTAGTGGCGGGTGGCCACCATCTCCCGGTCCAGATCCTTGGGCAAGGTGTCGCCGCGGAAGTAGACGATGCGCCCGAGTTCGGCCAGCGGCATGCGTTCCTCGCCGGTGGCTCGATCCTTTATCGCGCCGTCGATGATGTCCAGCGCATCCGGGGTCGACTGCAGCATGGCCGCGGCCACCTGAATGATGTTGTCGCGCAGCGCACGACCCGCGCGGAAGGCGGCGGCACCGCCGATGCCGGCACCGCGGGACGCCCAGGTGCCACCACCGTAGGGCGTGGTCTGGGTGTCACCGGTGATCACCTTCACCGTCTCCATGGGCACGCCGACACTCTCGGCCACCACCTGCGCGAGCATGCCCTCGGTGCCCTGTCCCTGTTCGGTGACCCCGGAGAGCACGACCAGGGACCCGTCCGGGTCCATGCGCACGGTCGCGCCATCCTGCGCCGAGATGCGCGCGCCGCCGATGCCGTACATGAACGGGCTCGGGTTTGTGAGCTCGATGAAGCTGGCGATGCCGATGCCGCGGTAGACGCCCTTGTCACGCAGCGCCTGCTGCTCACGCCGAAGGTCATCGTAACCCATGGTCTCCAGCAGCTTGTCGAGACTGGCGTGATGGGACAGCCCCTCGAACTTCATGCCGCTGGCGGCGGTATAGGGGTAGGCGTCGTCGGGCACCAGGTTGCGCCGACGCAGCTCCACCGGATCCATGCCCAGCGCCTCGGCGGCCAGGTCCACCATACCCTCGGTGACCGCACAGGCGATGGGGTGACCCACGGCACGGTACTGACACATGGGCGCCTTGTTCTGCATGACCACCGTGGTGGTGGCCTTGTAGCTAGCCAGGTCGTAGGGCCCGCCGCAGAGGTTCACCACCTGGTTGCCCTCGATGGCGCTGGTGCGCGGATACACGGAATAGGGGCCGATACCCGTGAGATCATCGATCTCCAGGGCAGTGATCTTGCCGTTGCTGTCCACGGCCATGCGGGCCTTCACGCGGTGATCCCGGGCATGGATGTCGGCAGTGAACGACTCCAGCCGGTCGGCGATGAACTTCACCGGCCGGCCCATCACGCGGGAGATGGCCGCGGTGGCCATTTCGTCGGGGTAGATGTGCACCTTGATGCCGTAGGAGCCGCCCACATCGCCGCAGATCACCCGCACCTTGCCCTCGGGCAGATCCAGGTGTTTGGCGAACGACGACTGGATCATGTGCGGCGCCTGGGTGGCGGCATAGAGGGTGAGCTGGTTCTCGGAGCGGTTGAAGTCCGCCAGGATGGAGCGCGGCTCCAGGCATACACCGGTGTGCCGGCCTGTGTGGAAGGTCTCTTCCACCACGTGTGCCGCGGAGGCGAACGCGTCGGCCAGGTCACCGGACTCATGGGTGCGGGTAAACGTGAGATTGTCACCCAGCTCCTCGTGCAGCACCGGAGTCTCCGGGTCCAGAGCGGTTTCCATGTCCGCCACCACCGGCAGCGGCTCGAAGTCCACCTCCAGCGCGGCGGCACCGTCCTCGGCCACGGCGCGGCTCTCGGCCACCACTGCCGCCACCGGTTCGCCCACCCACATGGCCCGGTCCACGGCGAGCGCATGCTGCGGCGCGGATTTCATGCCCTTGAGGTGGTCGAGTGTGGCGACCCAGGGGGTGCAGACGTCCTTCAGGTCGTGCCCCGTGAACACGCGCAGCACGCCCGGGATCGCTTTCGCGGCGTCGGCATTGATGCCGTTGATGCGGGCATGGGCGTACGGGCTGCGCAGGTAGGCCACGTGCACCGTGCGTGGCAGGTGGACGTCGTCCACATACTGCCCCCGCCCCTCCACCAGCTTGCGGGCGTTGGGGCGCGGCACCGTCTTGCCGATATAACTGTTGGGTCGATCGACCTGGTTGAGATCAATAGTCATTGCGAGCCTCCTCCCGCCTGGGTGGCGCCTGCACGGGTGCCTGCCGCCATTTCCACTGCGTCGACGATCGCTTCGTAACCGGTGCACCGGCAGTAGTTGCCGGAGATGTGCTCGCGGATTTCCTCACGCGACGGCTTCGCGTCACGGGCGAGCAGGTCCGCCGCGGTGATCAGCATGCCCGGCGTACAGAAGCCACACTGCAGGGCGTTGCGCTCAACGAACGCCTTCTGCAGCGCATCCAGGGAGCCGTTGTCGGAGAGCCCCTCAACGGTCCACACCTCGGCGCCATCCGCCTGGGCCGCCAGCATCAGGCAGCCGCGAACCACGTCGCCGTTCACCTGCACCGTGCACGCGCCGCACACACCGTGCTCGCAGCCGGTGTGCGTGCCGGTGAGGCCCACGTCCAGACGCAGGAAATCCACCAGGTGACGGCGTGCGTCCACGCGGCGCGAGACGCGCTCGCCGTTGACGATGACCGTCACGTCCACTTCGTGTGCAAAACCGTTCTCGCTCATGCCCGCTCCCCTTACTGCGCCCGCAGCGCATTGATGGCCCGCTGCAGAATGACCCGTGCCAGATGGCGCTTGGTTTCCGGCCCGCCGGTGAGATCGCCCGGCGGGTCGAGATCGTCGTTCAGGGCCTTCAGGGCGGCGCTAACGTCGCCCTGCTCCAGTGCCCGCGCAGCGCCCTCGGCCACCACCGGAGCGTCACCGACGCCGAAGTAGACCACCTTCGCCGCGCCGAGGGTGTCGCCCTGTACATCCGCGGCGAGGACAATGCCGACGATGGCGTAGTCGCCATGCCTTCGCACCAGCTCCTGAACCGTCTGCCGACGCCTGCCCGCCTTGGGAATCTCGATGGCGGTCAACAGCTCGAAGGGCTCCAGGGCCGTCTCGTACAACCCGAGGAAGAAGTCGGCGGCGGGAATCCGGCGCTCACCCCCCTGCCCCTGAACCACCAGTTCGGCGTCCAGCGCCACCACGCAGGCAGGAAACTCGGCAGCGGGGTCGGCGTAGGCCAGCGAGCCACCGATGGTGCCGCGCGCCTGGATGGCCGGGTGGGCAATCAATGGCGCCGCCTCGGCAATGGCCGGGGCGTGCTCGGCCACCAGCGGATTGCGCGCCAGGTCGGCGTGGCGGGTCATGGCACCGATGCGGATACGGTCACCGCTTTCGGTCACCCCGGCGAGATCGGGCACGTGGTTGATGTCGATGAGCGCAGGCGTATCCGCGAGGCGGAGCCCCAGGCCCGCAATCAGGCTCTGGCCCCCGGCGAGGATCTGGGCGTCCTCGCCCGCCTCGGCCCACAAAGCAAGCGCATGCGGCAAATCCTTCGCCCGCGCATAGGCGAACTGGGCAGGTTTCATCAGCTTCTCCTCCGACCGACGCTACCGATGGAGCACCCATCCGCAGCGGGTAACAGTGTTTTTGTTTATCAGATGCTCTCTTAATCAAATGATAAATACAACCACAATCGATGTCGCACTGAACAATTCCCGTGCACGCGGCTGTCGATTCCGGATTCCGCCGCGCGACAAGGAAGAAACGACAGAGGAGACACAACCATGCGCTACATGCTCATCCGCAAGGCGGACCCGCACACCGAAGACGGCGTGATGCCGTCGGAGGCGCTGCTCAAGGACATGGCGGACTACAACGAACGCCTGCTGCACGCCGGTGTTCTGGAGGGAGGCGACGGGCTGCGACCCAGCCGCGACGGGTACAGGATCGAGTTCCGCGACGGCGAGCCCACCGTCACCGACGGCCCGTTCACGGAAACCCGTGAACTGATCGCCGGATACACCATTCTCGACGTGGACTCCCCCCGGGAGGCGCTGGACTGGGCCATGCGCTGGCCCCGCTCGGACGGCGACGGCAACGTCACCCTGGAGCTGCGGCGGTTCTTTGCCATGGAGGATTTTGAGCCCGGTCCTGCGACAGACCAGCACGGCGCCCTCGGTGACCAGCTCACGCAGCTGCCCACGGCCATGAACGTGCACGTGGTCTTCTCCGGCAACTGCCGGGAAGCCATGACGTTCTACGCCGATGTCACCGGCGGCAGCGTCGAGGCCATGCTCACCTTCGGCGAGACGCCCGCCGCCGCGGACACCCCCGCCGACTGGCATGACCGCATCATCCATGCCTCGGTCAACCTCCGGGGCCGGCGCATCATGGGCGCCGACATGGCCGGCGACTGCTATACGAAACCTCAGGGCGCCCGGATTCACCTGGAGTTCGCGGACCCTGCACGCGGAGAAGCCGTGTTCAACCGGCTGGCGGACGGCGGCAGCATCGTCATGCCCTGGGAGCAGACCTTCTGGGCGCACCGTTTCGGCATGGTCGACGATCGCTTCGGGATCGGCTGGATGATCAGTTGCGAAATCGACCACTGCAGCGACAACACCGGGAGGGACGCACCATGAAGTACGTGGCACTGGTGTACTACCAGGAAGGCATCATCAACGCCATGAGCGAAAAGGAGTGGCACGATCTGAACCAGGAGTGTATTGCCGGCGTCGAGCGATTCAGTGCACAGGAGAAGTACCTGGGCGGTCAGCCCCTGCAGCCAACGGAGACGGCCACCACCGTGCGCGTTCGCGACGGCGAGGTGATCGTCTCCGACGGCCCGTTTGCCGAAACCAAGGAGCAACTCGCCGGCTTCTACCTGCTCGAGGCCGCCGACCTGAACGAGGCCCTGCAACTGGCCAGCCGGATCCCTCCGGCGCGCTTCGGCAGTATCGAAGTGCGCCCCACCAGGGAACTACCCCCCAAGGACGAACGAGGATAACGACCATGACCTACGTTGACGGATTCGTGGCTGCGGTACCCACCGCCAACCGCGAGCAGTACATCAAACACGCCAGCGACGCCGGCTCTGTTATCAAGGAATATGGCGCCCTGAAGGTGGTGGAGTGCTGGGGTGATGACGTGCCGGACGGCGAAGTGACCTCCTTCCCCATGGCGGTGGAGTGCAAGCCGGACGAGACGGTGATCTTCTCGTGGATCCTGTGGCCCTCCCGCGCCGTGCGCGACGAGGCCATGCCACGGCTGATGAAGGACGCCCGCCTGCAGCCCGAAGTAAACCCCATGCCGTTCGACGGCAAACGGCTGATCTACGGCGGATTCGAGATCGTGGTGGAGACCTGACCTGCTGAAAGGTCAGTCGTCCACCGCCGCCCGTTCTACATCTGCCGGAATAGATGCACGAACGGGCGGCTCACGGTGAGGGACTCCGGACGGCCTCTGAGCGTCAGGCTCAGTCGGCCGCCGAACTCCCGATGTACGGCCTCCACCAAGCTGGCGTTGACGATGGTGCCCCGATGGATCTGCCAGAACCGCTGCGGATCCAGCTGATCCGCCAGGGCCTTGATGGGCGTGCGGATCATGAACTCATCGCCGGCCGTGACCACGCTGGTGTACTTGGCGCTGGCGTGAAAATAGAACACCTCGTTAACGGCGACGAGCTGCACGCGCTCGCCCAGCCCGGCGCGAATCCACTGCAGGTACTCCGGCTCCTTCGGCCCCTGCAGCCGCTCCAGCAGCGCCGACAACGCGGCTGGGTCGTGGGTCGGCGCCGACGGCCGTCGCAGCCGCTCCACCGTGCGTGCCAACCGCTCCGGCGTCACTGGTTTCAGCAGATAATCCACCGCCTCCTGCTCGAAGGCTTCCACCGCATACTGATCGAAGGCGGTCACGAACACCACGCGACACTGCGCGGTCAGCCGCTTTGCCACCTCCAGCCCCGACAGCCCCGGCATGCGGATATCGAGAAATGCCACATACGGTCGCTCCCGCTCCAGCAGCTCCAGGGCCTCGGGCCCGTTGCGGGCGATCCCCGCCACGTCCAGCTCCGGCCAGGCGGCGGCCAGCTGGCGCTGCAGATGGGCTGCCAGCTCGGCCTCGTCGTCGGCAATGACCGCGGTTAGGCTCATGCCCCCTCCCGCGGCAGCTCCAGCCGTGCCAGCACGCCGCCATCGGGGCACGCCTCAATGGCGAGCCGCGCCCGCTGCCCGTAAAGAGCCACGAGGCGCTCACGTAGATTGGCAAGGCCCACGCCGGTGCCGCCGCCGGTGTCAGACAGCCCCTGGCCGGTATCGCGGACACTGAGCCACAGCACCCCGGCCTCCAAGCCGGCGGCAACGTGCACGGTGCCGCCCGCCACCAGCGGCTCGATGCCGTGTTTGATGGCGTTCTCCACCAGGGGCTGCAGCAGCATGGGGGGCACGGGCTCGGCCGCCAGCGCATCGGGGACCTCCAGGGTGTAATCCAGGCGCTCGCCCATGCGGATGCGGTACATGGCCAGATAGCTCTCCAGCAGCCGGATCTCGTCGCCGAGCACGGTGCGCGGCTCGCGGGCGTGGACCAGGGCGTAGCGAAGGTAATCGATCAAATAGCCAAGCATGCGCTTGCCGCGCTCGGGGTCTGTGTCCACCAGGCTTTGTACGTGGGCCAGGGAGTTGAACAGCATGTGCGGCTCGATCTGCGCCCGCAGCAGGCGCAGCTCGGTGGCCGCACGGTCGCGCTCGGCTTCCACACGGCGCAGCTCCTGCTCCTGAAGGCTGGTGCGGGTGCGCAGCAGGCGCTCCCGGCTGAAGAAATAATAGCCGGCGATGCCCCCGAACAGCAGCGCGATCACCACCGTCTGCAGGAAGACGGTCACCGGCGCCCGGGCGCGCTCGTCCGCGACGCCGGTCACCAGCAGAGCGAGCAGGACGCCGGCCAGCGCCCCGATCAACACGGCAGTCGCAACCCCGGCAACCAGACGCCCGCGCTCCAGCCGTCGGAACGGCACCAGCTCGAGCATGACGAAGATGCTCAGCCCGATACACTGGGAGAACGCCATGTTCACGGCCAACGTGCCGCCATAGCCGATGGTGGTGAGAAACGCAGCGATCAGACTGTTGAACACCAGCGTCCAGAGCAATCGCCAGTGGAGGCGCATGCCGCCCCAGCCGGAGAGGCCTTCAGACCCTGCATTGCCCTGTTCGCCTGTCACGCGCGCCTCCTATACCGGTTTCAGCACCATAAGCGAGAACGCGGCCAGCGGTAAAACCACCGCAACGACGCCGAACCCCATCCATAGCGTCGACAACTGCCGGTACCGGACGGGGATCTCGCCCCCGCTGGCGAAGGCGCGGGCCATGCGCGCCTGCGCCACCTGGATGGGGATGAGAATGCCCACCCAGATCAACCCCGTCGCCAGGAACAGGGTCTGCCCCCAGTCGAGCCACGGCGTATCCAGGCTCCAGGGCCCGGTGAACACCATGGCGTAACCGCTGCCGCCGAGCAGCAGGACACCCACTGTGGTGAACAGGATATCGGTGAGCGTCACCTGGCGCTGAGCAAAAGCCAGCACCACCGGGTTGCGGCTGCGGTCGGCCATGGCCTTCCACCAGGCGGTCACCATGATATTCCCCAGCAACAGCACGGCACCGAGGATGTGCAGCAGCTTCAGCAGAGTGTAGGTCTCCATCGTCACGCTCCCTTCCAGTTTCCGTGAAAGCCCAGCGGCACCGGGTACGGCAGTCGGGCCTGCCCCACCGGCCCCTCTGCCAGGGCCCCGGCCCGGAACACCGACAGCAGCGAGACCTGCTGTTCCAGATCCAGCGCCGTGCCGATCAACCAGCCGTCTCCCTCGCCACCCTCACCCGGCACAAACACGTGCTCCTCGGTGATCACGCTGGCGCCGAAGTCGTAGTGCTCGGTCACACCGCTCTCCATGTCACGCCGCATCACACCATTGGAGAGCGGATGGCCCGCCGTTTCGGTGCGCACTGTCGTATAGAGCTGGCGGTAACGCTCGCCGGTGCGGCGCGGATCCACACGCGGGAACTCGGTCTCCTCGGTCATGATCTGCTGATCGATCCGGCCGTTGCGCGTATCCAGGCGCACCAGCGCGGTGTGGCCACCGGCATGGGGAATATCCTCGCCGCGCATGAGGCCGCGGGCGGCCCTGGTGACGAAGTCGGCGTTGTCGTAACGGGTGTAGTCGAAGCGGATGACGCCGCTGCCGTCCTCCCAGGCGTTACCGACGTGAAAGTGCATGCCGGCGGGCAGATCGAACCAGCGCCGGCGCCCCCAGTCGCTCTTGTCGATCACCAGCACCTGCATGGCGTCGTCGCCATACCAGCGGTGGCTATCCACGAAACTCTTGCCGCTGCCGAAACGCTCCGGGTCGAGCCGGAACGGCGGCAGCAGGAACACCAGGTGCCGGCGGGTAATGGCGAAGTCGTGCACCATGGGCGAGGCGTCCAGCGCCACCACGTCGGCCCGGCGCAGCTTCCCGGACGGCGCAATTTCGTAGAGCACCAGCGCGCCGTCGCCGGGGACCACACCGAAGTTCCACAGGGTGCCGTCGGTGTCCACTGCTGGATGGGCGGAGAACGGCGCGCCCGCCAGGTCATCACTCCAGGTCACCCGGTCGCCGGTGGCCAGAGTTTCCGGGTCCACCTCCCAGGCCGAACCTCCCTCCCACAGGGCCAGCAACCGATCGTCAAAGGGCAGAATGTTGGTATTGGCCACATTGATGGCATCGGGGCTGGCTGCACGCTCCGCATCCGGAAACACTGTGCCGAAGGCCGGGCGGCGGAACGCCCCGGCACGGGTCTCGGCGATGTACTTGGGCGTCTCCACGAAGCGCGCGTGGTGGCTGATGCGGCCATCCCCAAGGCGGTATGCGTGAACCATGCCGTCCCCGTCGAACCAATGGCTGTAGCGTCGGTCACCCAACGCGTGCCGTGCGGGCCCGTTGCGGTAGAACGTGCCTGTCAGGGCCTTCGGCAACCTGCCGTCCAGCTTGAGTGACGGCGTGTGCAGCTCCTCGGCACGTGGGTTCTGAAACCCCAGGTGCCAGTCCGGCATCGCCGCCTCACCGGCGAGGGCGTGGGTCACTGAGCCGGGCAGAACCAGCCCGGCGCCGCTCAAGCCCATCAAACGCATGAAATCCCTGCGATTCATGATGACCTCCTCATCACGGCCGGTTGAGACGAATGGACATGTCCACGGCATCGCCGTCCACCGTGAATGCGGCGTCGCCGAAATCCGGCGGCCCCATCCCGCCCGAGGCGTCCCGGCTGAAGCCCCAGGGCTCACGGGGCATGCCCACGAGGTTGGTGTTCAGTTCACCGTCTCCATCCAGATCCTGGAAGGCCGCAATGGCGTAGTCGCCGGCGCTCACGCCGGTGAAGGTAAGCACGACGCACTCGCCATCCACGGACTTGCGGATCTCCTCCACGGCTCCGTCGCGCGCGTCGAAAGCCGCCTCGTCATCGTAGAGGGCCACCATCAGGTGCCCGGTATCCGGCTCGACGTTCTCGACGGTGACTCGCAGGTCGGTGGCGTGGGCAGCGGTGAGTCCCAGGCCCAGAATCAAACCGATGGTGGTGCGTGTTGTGATGGTCATGGCGTCCTCCGCAAGGGGCTGGCTGTGTTGGTGATGCCAGTCTCGCGGGGGTGATGGTGCGGAGGCGCGGGTTATGCGACGGGATGCGGCAGGCAGCGATGGGCCGCACGTGCGCAGGATGAACGGGTCATCCCGCGCACGCGGGCCGGTCGGGCACGGCGCAAATCCCCTTAGCCGGCCAGGGGGCGTGACGGGCCGAAGCGCTCGTAGTGACGCCGCTCCGAGGGCACGCCCAGGGCGGCCAGACCCTCGTTCACGGCGGTCATGAAGCCACCGGGGCCGACGAAATAGTACTGTGCCTCGAGATCGGGCGCGTACCGGGCCAGCAGAGAGCGGTCGACGCGCCCGATATGGTCCGCACCGGCGTCGTCTGCCGCCTCCTCGTAAACGGTGACGGCGCGCATCCGGTCCGGATGCCTGGCGCACAGGGCCTGCACATCGTCGGCCAGGGCGTGATGGTCCGGGCTCAGCGCGGCGTGGATGTAAACCACCTCGCGCCCGTGCTCCAGGGCGCGGTGCGCAATGGGCAGAAGCGGCGTCTGACCGACACCACCACTGACCAGCACCACTGGGTCGTTCCCGGGCACCAGCGTCAACTCGCCGGCCGGCGGCAGCAGGTCCACGGTGTCGCCCACGTCCATGGATTCGTGCCAGTGGCGGCTGACGTAGCCGTCCGGCTCACGCTTGATGGACACCCGGTAGCTGCGGCCGTTGGGTGGCGCGGACAGGCTGAAGTGGCGGTAGACCGGCTCGCCGTCGATGACCAGTCGCATTCCCACGTACTGCCCCGGCTCGAAATCCGCGACGGGACGGCCGTCTTCCGGTTCCAGTTCGAACGATGTGATCACCCGGCTCTCCCGCCGCCGATGGGCCACGCGGAAACGCCGCAGCCCACGCCACCCGCCGGGCCGACTGGCAAACGCGCTGTAGTACTGCTCCTCCACCGCTATCAGCAGATCGGCAAGCTCCTGGTAAAGGGCGCCCCAGGCATCCACCACCTCGGGCGTGACGGCATCTCCCAGCTCCTGCGCCACCGCCTCGAGCAGGCATTCGCCGACAATCGGATAATGCTCCGGCTGGATGCCCAGGGAGACATGCTTGTGCACGGCGGTCGAGAGCGCACCGTCGGCCGCGCCCGGCGTCTTGCGGAGCTGCACGTAGGCCAGCACGGCCTGCGCCAGCGCCCGCGGCTGGTCACCGCTGCCCTGGTGCTTCTGGTTGAAGAACGCCATGACGTCCGGGTACCGCTGGAACATCAGCGGATAGAACCGTTGCGTGATCGCCTCCAGATGCTCGGCGACCACGGGCGCCGTCTGCTCGATGATCGCTTCTTGCGCGTCGGTCAACATCGTTCCTGCCTCACTCCGTGACTAAACATGTATATCAAACTCTATATTTATGATGGGTGGTTTCGTCTTGATCGATGTCAAGGGAAAGGCGGGGTTGGTGGACCTGAAGGTCCACCCTACGCGGGCTGGCACGGGCGCGGTGTTGATCTTCATCAAGGCCGCCCAGTCGGTCGCCGAGTAGCCTCTGCGGACATCCTGCCGCTCGGAGGTCTCCATGACCCACTCCCCGAACGCCGACTGGTCACCTGAATCCGACGCCGTCCAGCGCGATCAGCGCGCCGCCTATGACGGCATGCGTGAACGGTGCCCGGTTGCCCACAGCAAGAAGATGGGCTGGACGCTGTTCCGCAATCGCGACATTCACCGCGTCCTGCGCGACCACGAGACGTTCAGTAATCAGGTGTCGCAGCACCTCTCCGTGCCGAACGGCATGGACCCGCCCGAGCACACGGCCTACCGGCGCATCATCGAACCCTACTTCGACGCGGCCGCCATGGCGGCATTCGAGCCCACCTGCCGCGCCATTGCCCGCGATCTCGCCGGGCAGCTGCGCTCCCGGGGCGCCGCTGATTTCATGCAGGCATTCGCGCAGCCTTTCGCGGTCCGGGTCCAGTGCGCGTTCCTGGGGTGGCCGGAGCCGTTCCATGAGCCGTTACGGCAGTGGACGCAGCGGAACCTGGAAGCCACGGGTGCGCAGGACCGTGACGCACTCGCGGAGATCGCCGACGAGTTCCGGGCCTACGTCTTCGCCATGATCGAGCAGCGCCGCCAGGCCTCCGACGGCCCGGACGTCACCAGCCGGCTCATGGCCGAGCGGGTGGATGGCAAGCCGTTAACCGACGAGGAAATCGCATCCATTCTCCGCAACTGGACCATGGGGGAAGTGGGCACGCTGGCGGCGGCGCTGGGCATTCTCGTGCACGGGGTCGCCACCGATCGCGGTCTGCAGGCCCTGCTGCGGGACAATCCCGCACGCATCGAGGACGCGAACGAAGAGCTGCTGCGCCTGCACTGCCCGCTGGTGACCAACCGGCGCCGGGCCACGTCCGGTGTAGATCTCCACGGCCGGGGCATTGAGGCGGGTGACACACTGACACTCAACTGGGTGGCGGCGAACCGCGACCCCGACGCCTTCGAGGACGCGGAGCAGTTCCGCATTGACCGGGACCAGTCCGCGAACCTCGTCTGGGGCGCCGGCATTCACGTCTGCCCCGGCGCACCGCTCGCGCGGCTGGAGATGCGCGTGGTCATAGAGGAGCTGCTGGCCCACAGCGAGAACATCGATCTGCAGCAGGACGACCCGCCCGGCCTGGCCCGCTATCCGGGCAGTGGGTACGCAACCCTGCCGGTTCGCCTTTGCTGAGCCCGGCAATCAGCCAGAACGCGCCCGTGGCACGGCCACGGCAAGACACGATGCCCGACTGCCGTGCCGCGCCAGGGTCGCAAAGGCCTCCAGATCCAGCCCGGCGTCACGGATCTGCGCCTTGAAGGCGCCTTCGTAGGTCACCCGACCGAAGTCGATACTGGTGAAGCGCTTCAACAGCGGTTTCAGGGTTTCCATGGCGCGGGAGGGCGTCTGCTGGATGGTCTGGGTGAAATAGATGCGGCCTCCCGGTTTCAGCAGCGTGCAGCAGTGGCGCAGCGCCCGTTCGGGCTCCGGCAGGAGCATGAAGCTCGCGGAGAAATAAACCGCGTCGTACGGGCCGCCCCGGTGATCGTAGACGGACTCCAGACGCGCTTCGACCCGGTCCTGCAGGCCCGAGCGCTGCAGCGTTCGCTGCGCCCGCGCGATGTAGTCGGCGTCGATGTCGATGCCGGTCACGTGCAGGCGCTTCCGCCGCACCAGCTCTGCGTTTGCCCGTAACGCACCCGCCGTGCCGATGCCCACATCCAGCAGCGCGGCATCGTCGGGCAGGCGCTCCAGCACCGCCGCATACCACCGGGCGGTGAGTCTGAGGATCAACGTGTCGTAGATGAGGCTTCGAATAACCGACTCCCTTGAAGGCTCAGTGGACCACCGTCACCGGACAATGCGCCGCATGCAGCACGCGCTGGCTGATGCTCCCCAGCAGAAACTCCCGAATGCGACCGTGGCCATGGCGAGCCATGATCACCTCCGCGCCGGGGGTCGCCCGGGCGTAGCTGATGATCACCTGGGCCGGCTTCCCGGGGCGCCTGACCTCTTCAAGCGCAACGGCATCCACATCGAACTGCGCCCGCGCCCGGGCAAACGCCTTGTCGGCGCTAGTGCGGGCGACTTCCTTGAAGCGCTCATCAGAGAACGCATCCGCCTCCTGTAGCTCACCCGCACGTTCGCCGCTGCCAGCATAGATCTCCTGCGGTGACCCGGGAAAGACGTGCAAGAGATGGACTGAGGCACCGGTCGCTTTGGCGACGGTATTGGCGTGCCTGGCCGCGACCAGGGACTGCTCCGAGTCGTCCACCGGCACCACCAGCACGGAGCCACCGCCTGCGTCCGCCTGCTGTTCCGCGCCATACGTCACCACCGTCACCGGGTACTCCGTCCGGTGGATGACACCCTCCGTAACGCTGCCCACCAGCAACTCCCATATCTCCCCGACCCCGCGGCGGCCCATGACGATGACCGGGGCATCCACACCATGGGCGTAATGGGCCACCGCATCGGCGGGATCACCACTGAGAACACGATCGATGACCTCTACACCGCCTTGCAGGGCGACACGCGTCTGCTGAAAGGCGAGCCGGGCACTCTCCTCCCGCATACGATCAAACGCTTCGATGGAAACACGGTCGGCCACGGCCTGACCGCCCGTGTACCCCATCCGCTGCATGAGCATCCCTGGCGTATCCTCAAAGACGTGCAGCAACTCCATGCGCGCTCCGATGGCCAGCGCCAGCCGCTCACCATAACGCGCCGCGGCACTGGCATGCTCCGAGCCATCCACGGGCACCAGAATCGTTCCGATTGCGTTAGCCATGACCGAACCCTCCTCGACAACGGGCATACCCAAGTATTTGCCACAAGGAGGCATCTGGGAACGATCAATGGGGCACGAGAACATTGCCGCGCGGCTGCGGGCATACGCCCCACCCCGTAGGCTGGACCTTCAGATCCACCACGCCCCACTCGGTAGACCTGAAGGTCTACCCTACGTTCGAGCACCCCACGTGCTGTCGATCAGTGGGGTACCATGCGCCCATGATCAAGACGGAACGCGGTGCACTGGGATTATCTGCGGCGATGGCACTGGCGCTGGGCGTACTCGGGCTCGTGATCGCCTTTCTCTCCGGCTCCCAGGCCATCATGCTGGATGGCCTTTTCAACGTCAGCTACTTCGTGATCGCCCTGGCCACGGTGCGGGTGGCGCGCCTGGCAGAGATGCCGGACAGCGGCACGTTTCCGTTCGGCTACGGCTATTTCGAGTCGCTGATCAACGCCGGCAAGGGACTGCTGATACTTGGGATTTCAGCGCTGGCCCTGGGCGACTCGCTGATCGCCCTGGCCACCGGCGGGCGGGACGTGGCCGCAGGGCTTGCGATCACCTATGCGGCCATCGCCACGACGGTCTGCGGCGCCACGGCGCTGACGCTCCACCGCCTTGACCAGCAGCTGGACAGCCCGCTGGTCACCGCCGATGTCGGCAACTGGGGCGTCAATACCGCCGTCTCCGCGGCGGTGTTGTTCGCCTTCTGCCTGATCCCGCTGCTGCACTGGCTGGAGCTGTCAGGCTTCGCCCCTTTCATTGACCCGCTGCTGGTCACACTGATTGTCATTCTCTGTATCGGCGTGCCGGTGCGCATCGCCATGCGGGCCATCATGGAGCTCCTGAACCGCTCCCCGGCGGAGACCGTACGCCAGCCCGTCCAGGCGCAGGTGGAAGGGGCCGTGGCCGGCCTGCCGGTGGAAGAACTTCACCTCCGCATGGTGCACCCCGGCCGCACGCTTTACGTGCTGATCCACGTGGTCCTTCCCGCCGACCACCGACCGGAAGGCCTGGCGGCGCTGGATGCCGTACGCAATGATGTGGCCAGAGCCGTCCACTCGGTGGCGCCCAAGGCAGTCATCGACGTGGTATTCACCGGTGACGCGTCGTGGGCACAGCCCTGGCCGCCCGGTGGCTGGCCGAAAGGAAAAGCCGGCCTTTAGCCGATGGGCGATACCGGGGGACCGGGCTCGGTGCCTCGCCTCGGCCCATCCGCGTGGCGCTGACCTACTGGTATTGGAACCTGCCGTAATCAGGGTGCGCGAACGCACCGACACCCTGCAGCGACAGGCGTAGCTTTAGAGTTGCGGCCGACGCACCCCATGGGTCGGCACGACAGCCCCTGAGCCTTGAAAGGATGCCCCCCATGAAAACCCGATACGGAGCACGCCTGACGCGGGTTGCTCTACTGTCAACGACACTAGCGATCGCTGTGGCGCTGCTGAGCGCCTGCGCCTCGACACCGCTTTCTCCCCCAACGGCCTCCCTGACCGAGGCAAAGGAGGCAATCGACCGTGCCGAAGAGTCTGAGGCACGGCAGTACGCGGGCAGAGAACTGGAGGAAGCGAAACACAAGCTGGAGCAGGCGGAACGCGCGATAAGCGGGGCCGAGGGCCAGCAGGATATGGTTGAAGCGGCGCGTCTGGCCCGAGAGGCCCGGGTCGCCGCGGACCTGGCATCGGCAAGAACGGAAGCCGCGAAAGCCGAAGAGGTCAATCGACAAATGGCGCGCGGGGCCGAAGCCCTGACCGAGGAAATGCGTCGCACCGGAGAACAGCAATGAAACAACGAGAGTTCGGCCCAGCCCGGAGCGGCGTCGCCATCACGGCGCTGGCTCTCTCCTTCACCCTGCTCGCCGGATGCGCATCAACACCGGAAACCCCGGCCGGTGCCGCAGGCGCACGCAGTAACCTTCAGGAACTCGAGAACGACCCCAATCTCGCCGAATGGGCCGGGGGCGAACGCCGGGAGGCCGAAGAGGCTGTCCTTCTCGCCGAGGAGCCTCTGCCCTCGTCGGAAGACCGGCTCGCCGAGCACCGTGTGTACATGGCGAACCAGAAGGTGGAGATTGCACGAGCGAAAGCCGCCACCGCCTATGCGGAACACCAGCGCCAGCGTCTTGCAGAGGAACGCGATGATGAGAGGTTGGCCAGTCGCACCGAGGAGGTCGACCGGGCCCGTCGCGGCGAAGCCGAGCTGCAACGGCAGATCGACGCCCTCCAGGCGAAAGAAACCGAGCGTGGTATTGTCCTGACGCTGGGGGATGTGCTGTTCACCACCGGCAGCGCGAACCTACAGAGCGGCGGGTACGAGAACCTCAACCGGCTGGTGGAGTTCCTCAACGCGTATCCGGATCGGGACGCGCTGATCGAGGGGCATACCGATAGCGTCGGTAGTGCGGCGTCCAACATGCAGCTGTCCCAGCGGCGCGCAGACTCCGTGCGGGACTACCTCACCCGCCGCGGCATCGACGGGCAGAGGCTGTCCGCCCGCGGCATGGGCGAAGCCCAACCGGTGGCCACCAACGACACGGATGCCGGGCGCCAGCAGAACCGCCGCGTCGAGATCATCATCGAGAATGCGCCACAAACGTCAACGGCCGAATAGCCAGTGTCTGCCGGCGCGCTTGCGCCGGCAGACTCACGCCCCCATCCACTGCCCCACTATTCTGCGGTTCGTTCCGGCAGCAGACGATCGTACTCACGCTTGACCACCCCGTAGCATTCGCAGCTTCGTGCCTCCAGACCGGCGCGATCCAGAATGGTGATATGCCCCCGGTAGTATTCGATCAACCCTGCCCGCTGAAGATTCCCGGCGGCCTCGGTAACACCCTCACGACGCACGCCGAGCATGTTGGCCATGAGCTCCTGGGTCATGTACAGCTCCCTGCTCCGAAGCCGGTCGTAGCTCAGCAGCAGCCACCGGCAGAGCTGCTTGTCCAGGGAATGGTGGCGGTTGCATACGGCGGTCTGGGCCATCTGGGTCAGCAACGCCTGGGTATAGCGCAACAGTAACCGCTGCATGGGCCCGCCGCGATAGAATGCCTCCTTCAACAGCCGGCCGGGCAATCGGTAGGCGTAACCACCGGACTGCACCACGGCCCGGCTGGGAGTGGTTTCCCCGCCCATGAACAGCGATACGCCCACAATGCCCTCGAACCCGACCACCGAGATCTCCGCAGAACCACCGTCCTCCATCACGCACAGCAGCGAGACAATGGCGTCCACCGGGAAATAAACGTACTCCATTTCACGATAGGGCTCGCACAAGGACATGCCGAGCGGCAACGGCACACACTCCAGGCCTGGCCGGATCTGTTCATACTCGCCAGACGGCAACATTGCCAATAGATGGTTATCGCCGGGAGCGATCGATTTCTGCATAGGTTGAGCCTCCTCCCGGGGGAACGACTGGGGATTGGAGGCAGACCCGCTCGGCATCCAGTGCAACATGTTATCACCACCAGGCGAGCTGCATGCAGTTTCTAACTGACTCGACGCCCTTGACTTCGCCGGCAAGAACAACAGCTCTGCTCATGTCGGCGGGCGCATCCACGAACCCGCTCAATTGCACCACCCGCGAGAACACCTCAACGTCGATCTGCGCGGAGCTCAACACCGGATCCGCAGCGATCGCCTCCTCGACCTGGCTGGCCAGCACGATGTAGTTGGCCTGGCGCTCGCCGAGACTCCGGCGTCGGGAAACTCCCGGCCCCTCCCGTTCTGACGCTGATCTGCCGAACAGCATGGCGATTCGTTGAAAGGTTTTCATGACGGACCTCGTGCACACTCCGTGGATAGGCAGAACCGGCGCAGCACCTCTAAACGGATGCTCCGGCAGGGCACAGAGACCGTCTGTTCGCCAACGCACCAAGTCGCCACGACCGTGGTTGGCCAACGTACAGACCGGCCCTCGGCAACGGTGCATGCTTACTGGATAGCCCATGTTCAATGGGAATCAAGGAGGCATCATGATCATCCGTATCGATTCGGAGCCGGCCCCTTCCTGGAGCGGTAACCCGATTGCAGCGGGAGCCCCCGGCACGGCGGGAACTCTGGACAACGCGGTGCAGCCCGACCCGTCGCAGCAGACCGCGATCGACGACTGGGAAGACGAGGGTGGCAGCGGCCCGTCGCCTTCCAGCGCGGCCCGCAGCCGCCGTCATGTGATTCTATGACAACCTGTCGCTCCGGCGGTACATGCCGCCGGGGTACCACGCAGGTCCTCGCAGCGCTGTGCGGTGACGCACATACGGGTACGCCATGTCTGAACTAGGTTCGAATCTGTCAATACGCTCCGCGAGGCCGGCGATCATGACCAGGACGCGCTTGAGCGCAGACACGAACACCCAGACGTCGACTCATGGGCAACCCCCAGGGGCTGTAGCTGCGTCCAGCACCCCGATTTCGGTGCTTCTGGTGGCAACGGACTCGGCCTCTTATGCGTCGGTTCGGGACGGCTTGGCCGGACACGGGGGCGAAGGCTTCCGCGTCGAGTGGGTCACGACCCTCGCTGACGCGCTTAACCGGCTCAACCGGCGGGACGTCGACGTGGTTCTGCTCAGCGCGACAACGCCCGGCGGAGACGACAGGGAAGCCTTCGATCTGATCCGCCGCACCACCCCGGATGCCCTGCTCCTCCCCCTGAACGCCCTGGGGTTCCAGGACACCGGCCCATCACCGTCGTCGGAACAACCGGACGCGTCCTGGCTCGCCGACACCCTGCGCTACGTCGTCCAGCGCAAACGGGTCGAGGCCGGACTGCGCGCCTCCGAAGACGCCCTTTTCGAGAGGCTGAAGCACGCAGAGGTCACCCTGGCTTCCATCGGTGACGCCGTACTGGTAACAGACTTCAACAGTCTGGTGACTTACCTCAACCCCGTGGCCGAGGCCATGACGGGCTGGCCGGCGGAAGAGGCCGTCGGGCGGCCACTGGGCGAGATTTTCCACATCACGATCGGCGGAACCGGCGCGAAGGCAGTCGACCCGGCCCAACGGGCCATGCTGGAGGACTGCACTGTTGGCCTGGAGGCGGACTGTGTCCTGCGCCGGCGAGACGGCACCGAATCAGGCATCGAGGATTCGGCGGCGCCGCTCCATGACCGCCATGGGCGGGTTTCGGGGGCCGTGATCGTTTTCCGTGACGTCAGTCAGTCGCGCAAGGTAACCCGCAGGATGGCCTACCTGGCACGCCACGACGCGCTGACCGGGCTGCCCAATCGCGCACTTCTGAAGGAGCGACTCGGCCAGTCAATCCGCCTGGCAGACCGTCATGGCAAGCAGGCGGCACTACTCTATGTGGACCTGGATAACTTCAAGGATATCAATGACGCCCTCGGGCATGTGGTCGGCGACCAAGTGCTGAAGGCCGTGGCCGGCCACCTGACACGCTGCGTCCGCGCCAGCGACACGGTCTGCCGTCACGGGGGGGACGAGTTCGTGATCCTGCTGAGCGAAATTGCCACACCGGCCGATGCAGAGCAGGTAACGAACAAGTTGCTGAACACGTTCGCGTCGCCGATTGAAGTCAACGGGCACGCCCTGCAAGTCGGCCTTAGCATCGGTGTCAGCATCTATCCTGACCACGGCGACAGCGCGGACGCACTCACGGAGCATGCCGACCAGGCCATGTATCGCGCCAGAGCCATCAGCCGGAACGGCAACGACACGGCGCTGGGCCAACGGCAAGCATCCGGAAGGCCCCTGGCAGAGTCTGCAAGGGGCGATCTGCACCGTGCATTCGACAACCGTGAGTTCCTGCTCCACTACCAGCCCCAGATCGACGTGCCGTCCGGCCAGATCATCGGCGTCGAAGCCCTGGTGCGCTGGCTCCACCCCGTGCGGGGTCTGATGTATCCAGGGCAGTTCATGGGCCTGGCGGAGCAGGCCGGACTGAGTGTTCCCCTCGGCCGCTGGGTCATTCGTGAGGCCTGTCAGCAGATCACCACCTGGAAGGCGTCGAGCCTGTGGGCGCCACTGCTGGCCGTCAACATCTCCGCGCTGGAATTCTCGCACACGCGTTTCGCCACGGAACTCGAGGCGATTCTCCGCGAGACCGGGCTCGATGCAGGCGAGCTGGAGCTGGAGCTCACCGAAGGTGTGCTCATGCTGGATGCCGATGCATCAGTCACGCGACTGAACGAGCTGCGCGACCTGGGCGTCACCCTGGCGATCGACAACTTCGGCACCGGCCCGTCGAGCCTGAACCAGCTCCAGCGCTTCCCCGTGCACACCCTGAAGGTGGATGGCTCGTTCGTACACGATATCAACACGGCCCGAAACGACCCGGCGATCCTTCGCTCCCTGATCGGGATCGGCAAGAGCCTGAAACATCGTGTGGTCGCCGAAGGGGTAGAAACGGTGCAGCAGTACGGCTTCATCAAGGCACAGCATTGCGACGCCGCCCAGGGCTTCCAACTCGGCTATCCGCTGGGGGCCGAAGACTGCACCCTGCTGCTGGCGATCAGAGGGCATCTACTGCGGTGCCGGGAATCTTGACCCAGGATCAGACCCCTCGTTCTGTCACGGTATCAGTGGCCCAGCGCACCGACAGCAGGCGCTCGGCGGCGCACTGTTGACCCTGACGCCGCCGGATCTGATCCACGCCCTCGGGCATTCACCGGCGCCGATCAAGCACCCGGCCAATGGTTGCCGGGACCGGATGAAGAGTCAGCAGCACATCGAGGACGCATTCAATGAACTGGGATATCATCAAGGGCAACTGGAAGCAGTTCAAAGGCAAGGCCAAGTCACAGTGGGGCAAGCTCACCGATGACCAGCTGGATGTCGTCGCCGGCGACCGGGATCAACTGGCAGGCAAGATCCAGGAGTCCTACGGCGTGAGCAAGGATGAAGCCGAAAAGCAGATCAAGGAGTTCGAAAAGAACGCCAGCGACAAGGAATAGACGACACGGGTTCGCACAGGCGCTGGTGGCCCGGGCCAGCGTTCTGCTGCACGAGCGATGACACACGGTTTTCCCCTCTGCATCACGGGGACGCTATCATGACCGTCGTGGACCCTGTGTGAGCAGGCGACACATCCTCACTCCATCGCCTGTAACCGGAGGCATTGTGGCCAAGCTACCCGATGCTGCACCAACCACTGAACAACAGCTGCGTTTCGAAGCCAAGAGCCGGCTCAGAGACGGCAGCACGCCACTCTCCAGGGACTGGACAATCAGCCCCGACGCTCTGGCAATGCTGTACCGCCTGGCCAGCACCCCCGATAGCGCCGGGGACGCGCTGAAGCTCCTGCACGAGTTGCAGACGTATCAGGTGGAACTCGACCTCCAGCACGAGCAGGTCAGGAGCCATGAACGCGAGCTCTCCCGGGACCTGGACCACTACAGTGCGCTCTTCGAGTTCGCACCCGTGGCCTATTTCATTGTGGACCTGGACGGACGCATCATCGAAACCAACAGGCTTGGTGCGGAACTACTCGGTATCGATGCAGAAGAGTCCGGGGGCCAGTCACTTGACCGTTTTCTTGACGCGGACAGCCGTTCAGGTTTCATCGAATTCATGGGCGCGCTGCGCAATGGCGATCCGGCCGGAATCTGCCATGTGCACGCCGGGCCTCGCGGCGACGTTTCCTGCATGCTGCGCGTCACCGCCAACATTGCCCCGAAGGGTGACGCCGTGCTGCTGGTCATGTCCGAGGCCGCGTAATCGGTGTCCACAGGCACGCGCATTGTCGGCCTGGGGGCATCCGCAGGGGGGCTGGCCGCCCTTGAAGCGTTCCTGAGGCAGACACCCCCCAACACCGGCATGGCCTACGTCGTGGTGCAGCACCTGGATCCTACCCAGAGGGCCCTGCTTCCGGACCTATTGCAGCGGGCGACGTCCATGCCTGTGTACCAGGCGACGCAGGGCATGGCGATCGCGCCCGACCACGTCTATGTCATTCCACCCAACACCGAACTCCGCGTGGTCGGGGACACCCTCCACCTTGCAACGCCCTCCGAGCCACGCGGCCTGCGCCTGCCCGTGGACGTCCTTTTCTCGTCCCTGGCCAGTGCCCGTGGCGAGCGGGCCATCGGTGTGGTGCTCTCCGGCATGGGCGCCGACGGCACTCTTGGTTTACAGGCCATCAAAGCCGTCGGTGGGCTCACGGCGGTCCAGTCGCCGGAGTCCGCGCAGTTCGACGCCATGCCGAACAGTGCCATCGCCGCCGGTTGCGGTGATGTGCTCGCCCCGGCCGACGCCCTGCCCGCGAGAATTCTGGATTACGTGGCCCGGGTCCCGGAGCCGGACGCGGAAGCGGGCACCGGCTCACCCTCGCATTCCGCCCTCCCGCCGGAGCCCCTGGAACGCATCCTGGCGCTACTCCGGGGGCGCACGCGCCATGACTTTGCCTTGTACAAGACAAGCACGGTGCGAAGGCGCATCGAACGCCGGATGGCGATCCACGACATTGGCTCGCTGCCGCTGTATGCCCAATTCCTGGAGAGCAACCCACAGGAGATCGACTTCCTGTTCCGGGAACTGCTGATCGGGGTCACCGGATTTTTCCGCGACCCCGACGCGTGGGATCACCTGACCAGCGCAGTGCTCCCGGAGCTGCTGGCGCAGGAGCAGCACGGGCATCATCTGCGCGCCTGGGTCATCGGCTGCTCCACCGGCGAAGAAGCGTATTCCCTGGCAATGGCGTTCACGGAAGCCATCGAGCACAGCGCGCAGCCGCAGGCGTTTACTGTGCAGATCTTTGCGTCGGACCTGAGCCCGGACGCCGTCGCAACCGCCCGGCGCGGCGAGTATCCGCCATCAATCAGCACCAGTGTGTCGGCGGACAGACTGGCGCGGTTTTTCACACCCCTTGAGCACGGCTACCGGATCAACCAGCGCATCCGGGACATGGTGCTGTTCGCCGAGCACGACGTCGTGCTCGACCCGCCGTTCACCAAGCTCGACCTGATTGCCTGCCGCAACCTGTTGATCTACTTTGATCCCATGCTGCAGCGGCGGTTGCTGCCGTTGTTTCACTACAGCCTGCGAGCGGGCGGAGTCCTGCTGCTGGGGAGTTCCGAGACGGTCGGGCGTTTTACCCACCTTTTCAAACCCATTGACTCGAAACTCCGCCTTTACCGACGCAAGGACAACGCCAGAGCCGGCGGTCGTGACTTCCTGCTGAAGTCGTTTCCTCCGCTGTCCCGAAAATCCAGGGAGCCCCCAGTGTCCACCCCCGATGAGCCACGCCCCGCCGACGACAACCTGCAGACAGCAGCCGACCAGGCGTTACTGCAGGTCTACGCGCCCCCCGCCGTGGTGCTCAACAGCGACGCCGACATCGTCTATATCAGCGGGCGCACGGGCACGTATCTGGAGCCCGCGGCCGGCAAGGCGAACTGGAACATTTTCGCCATGGCACGCAACGGCCTGCGCCAACCGCTGTTCGATGCGGTGAAACAGGCTGCCACGCAGGATGAGCCGGTGCAGCTGCATGGGCTGCACGTGACAACGCCCGCAGGCACCCAACTCGTGGATGTCACGGTGCAGGCTTTCCAGAATCCGGGCGCGCTCCAAGGCATGACGCTGGTGGTTTTCCGTGACGTCGCAACCACTCCGGAACCCGACACCCGGCGCCGTAAGGCCAGAGGTCAGGTGGACGCGGCCCATGCGGCCGAACTGCAGCAATCCCGCGACGAGATCGTGAGGCTTCGTGAGGAGGCCCGGGCATCCCGGGAGGAGCTGCAGAGCGCCAATGAGGAGCTGCAATCCACGAATGAAGAGCTGCAGTCCACCAACGAGGAGCTCACCACCTCCAAGGAAGAAACCCAGTCCATGAACGAGGAGCTGCAGACGATTAACGGCGAGCTGCAGAGCAAGCTGGACGATCTGGCCCTGGCACAGAGCGACATGCAGAACCTGCTCAACAGCGTCGACATCGCCATTCTCTTCCTGGATCAGGACCTGAACGTGCGCCGCTATACCGAACGCGCCACCCAGATTGTCAGCCTCCGGGAGAGTGACGTGGGGCGGCCGCTGAGCGACCTGACCACCAGCCTGCAGTATGCCGAGCTGGAGACCGATGCGCAGCGGACGCTGCGCACCCTCGTAGCCACCGAGAAACAGATCGTCACCGACGACGAGCGCTGGTTTTCGGTGCGCATCATGCCCTACCGACGGCTGGATAACGTCATCGACGGCGTTGTGATCACGCTGGTGGACATTACCGATACCAAACGACTGGAGGCGGCGCTGCGACAGCAGTCGCCGAACACGCCTTCACCTGAAGAGGGTTAGCGCGCGGAGCTCATCGCAGGCCAATGAAGGACAGAATCGCCAGCACGATCACCACGGCTCCAACAATATAAATGATGTTGTGCATGACACACTGCCCCTCCCGGGACGCATTCGGTTTTTCAGAGCGCCCAGTGTGGGTCCATGCGCGACGATGCGTCTGTGCGCGGGCGTACTCAGCCGCCGACGGGCGTGCATCAGCAGGAGGTTGACCCGCGCCCGGCAGAAGAGAACAATCGAAAGCCACCCCGGCATTTCGTCGCCCCCCGCTCCCGGAGTCTTCACTGTATGCGCGTTTTCGCCAATCCCGTCGGTTCCGGGTCGCTGTGGTTCGACAACCTGGCCACGGCCGACGGCACACCGGTAGCCTACGACCCGCAGGCGCGGGCCTTCCTGCCCATGCCGCCCTTCTGCGTCAACCGCGACAGGATCGGCTGCAATTGGATCGCCCCCGAGCAGGGGGCGTTCTGCCGCTCCTGCGCCACGACCGCGCTGGCCCCGGACCCGACCGTGCCTGACGCCATTCCCAACTGGGCGCAGACGGAGGCGGCCAAGCGCTGGGTGCTCGACAATCTCGGGCGCTGGCACTGGTTCCGACCGGAGGACCCGGGGATGCGCCCGGTGTTTCACATGCTCGCAGAGGGGCCCACGCCCGTCCCCATGGGTCACGTGGAGGGCGTGGTGACCATCAGTGTGGCGGAAGCGGATCCGGTGCTGCGCACGATCCGCCGACAGGCACTGGAGGAGCCCTATCGCACCATGATCGGTCACATGCGCCACGAAATCGCGCATATGTTGTGGTGGCGGCTCAGCCTGCGCTCGGATTTTCTCGATGCTTTCCGCAGCGTGTTCGGCGACGAGCGCGCCGACTACCCGGCCGCGTTGCAACACCACTACCACCACGGGCCGCCGCCGGACTGGAAGCAGCGTTTTCTGACCACCTACGCCTCCGCCCACCCCCACGAGGACTGGGCCGAGACCGCCGCGCACCTGCTGCACCTGACCGACATCACCGACAGCTTCGTTGCCGCCGGCCTGACCGCGCCGCAGCTACCCGGCACGAACTGGGACCCTTACGCGGAACCGGATCCCGAGCGATTGATCCATGTGGCGGCATCCATCGCCGTTGGTGTGAACAACGTCAACCGCTCCATGGGCCTGGAGGACCTCTACCCGTTCGTTCTGTCGGACGCCGCGCGCCACAAGCTCGCATTCGTGCACGACTGGCTCCGCCGGGGTGCCCAGGGGCGTTAGCGCACCGGGCACATCCGCCGAAGCCCCTATAAGGGCTCTACCACCCCTCGGTGCCCGGCTCTCCCTTGAACGGGCCGCGGATGTTGCTGGTAATCCAACCGCCGTAGAAGCTTCCGGCCTGGGCCTGAACACGCTCCTCGCCAACCAGGCACGCGTCGACTCGCCCGGCGTAGAAAGAGACGTAGCCCGCGATGTCGGCGTGGGATGCCACCGGGTTGTCGTAGGCCCAGCAGACATCCGTGACGGTCCCGGAAGGCGCGCTGAGGTGCCAGTAGCGGGCGCGGCCCTTGAACTCGCAAAAGGTGCGGGTCTCGCTCGCCACCAGCCGGTCCCAACGGACGCTGTCGGGGGGCAGGTAATAACAGGGTGGGTGGGACGTCTCCAGCACGCGAAACCCGCCTGCTGCATCCGCGAGGGTTTCCCCGTCATGGATCACCTGGAGCCGCATTTCGACCGGCTCCACACGTGGCGGCCTCGGGTAGTCCCACACGGATTCTGTCTGCATGCTGACACTCACCACTCGCTGATGCTGGCGCCACGGGGCACCAGGCTGTGACGGGTACGGGATACCGTATCATCAACGCGGCGACGTCAAGCACTCAGCCGACACATGGTGAAGCAGGCTAGTCGCGGTCGTTCGCGGCCAGCGCTTCGGCAATGACTTCGGCGTTGTACCCCATCATCCGCAGGTACGTCGGTGCCGGGCCGTCACCGGGCGAAAGAGCGTCAGAGTAAAGGGTCGGGCCGACGGCCATGTCGCCCTCCTCCGCGATGCGATGCAGCAGCCTGGCGTCGGTGAGGTTATCCGGCAGCAGTGCAGCCACACGTTGTGCCCGCACCGCCCGCACCAGCTCCGCCACGTCGGCCGCCGACGGCTCGGCCTCCGTGCTGAGGCCGCGCGGGGACAGGAACGTCACGCCATAGGCGTCCTCGAAATAGCCGAAGGCGGCGTGGCTGGTGAGGATGCGCCGCCGTTCCCCGGGGATCGCCGTGATGGTGTCACGAATGTGGCTGTCCAGGGCCTGGAGCTCCTGCAGATAGGCCTCCGCCCGTTCGGCGTAGATCTGGGCGTGGTCGGGGTCCACGGCCTTCAGGCCATCGCGGATGTTGCGCACGTAAGTGCTGGCCCGCCGGACGTCCAGCCAGGCGTGGGGGTCGGCGTGGCCGTGACCGTGACCCTCGCCGTGGTGGTGATCATGGGCGTGATCGCCCGCCTCGATGGCGTCCACGCCGCGGGAGGCGGTCACGACATGTGCGGACCCACCGGCCGCTTCCAGCAACCGATCCATCCACCCTTCGAACCCCAGGCCGTTACGCACCACGAGGTCCGCCCGGGCAATCCGCCGTGCATGCTCGGGAGCGGGTTCGAAGGCGTGGCTGTCACCGTCCGGCCCGACGAGCGAGGTGACCGTAGCGTGCTCGCCGGCCACCTCGCGGGTCATGTCCGCGATGACGGTAAAGCTCGCCACCACCTGGACCTTGTCGGCGGAGAGAGGGGCGCTCACGAAGAGCAGCAGGAACAGCATCGACAGTCGCATGATCAGGCTTCCAGATGGCGACGCAGTCGCAGTCGCGTGATGAGGCCGCCGTGATGCCCGAGCAGCACGGAGACGGCGTAGCAGAGCCCGGCCACCAGCACCACCGCCGGCCCGGACGCCGCACCCAGGTGGTAAGAGAGCAGCAGCCCGACCCAGGCGCTGGTCAGCGCCAGACCAACGGCCACCGCCATCAGCCCGGCCACGGTGTCGGCCCAGTAACGGGCAGCCGCCGCCGGCAGCATCATCAGCCCCACGGCCATGAGCGTGCCCAGGGCGTGAAAGCCGGCAACCAGATTGATGACGACAAGGCCGAGAAACAGTCCGTGGTACAGGCCGCCGGGGCTGCCACAGGCCCTGAGGTACTCCGGATCCAGGGACTCGGTGACCAGGGCGCGGAAGAACAGTGCCAGTGCAACAACGGTGCCGGTGGCCACTGTGGCCACGAGCAGAAGCGCTGCGTCGTCCACCGCCAGCAGGTTGCCGAACAGGACGTGGACGAGATCCGTGCTGGAGCCTCGCACCGATATGAGCAGCACACCCACGGCCATGGCGATCAGGTAGAAGGCGGCGAAGCTCGCGTCCTCGCGCTGGCCGGTGAGACGGTGTACACCGCCGGCAAGCAGCGCCACCAGTAGCCCGGCGACCAGACCGCCGGCGGTCATTGCCATCACCGAGAAGCCCGCGAGCAGAAACCCGATGGCCACGCCTGGCAGAACGGCATGCGCCATGGCGTCACCCACCAGACTCATCCGGCGCAGCACCAGCAGCACGCCCATCGGGGCCGCACCAAGCCCGACAGCCATGCAGGCGACCAGCGCGCGGGCCATGAAGCCGAACTCGCCGAACGGCAGGAACAGCAGCTCCATCATCACGCCGCGGGCTCCCTGTCGCACCGGACGGCGGTATCATCCCAGGCCTCGGCCATCTGCCGCGCGCGGAACAGGTTCTCGGCGCGCAACACTTGCTCGGTGGCGCCCCAGTCCACCGTGGTGCGCGCCATGAGGAGTGTCCGGGGAAAATGCGCCCGCACCTGATCGAGATCGTGGAGTACGGCGATCACGGTCCGTCCTTCCCCGTGCCAGCGTGCGACGACCCGGAGCAGGTCGGCGGTGGTGCAGGCGTCGATGGCGTTGAAGGGTTCGTCCAGCAGCAGTACGGACGCGTCCTGCAGAAGCAGGCGCGCGAACAGCACGCGCTGGAACTGGCCCGCCGACAGCGACGCAATGGATCGCCGCTCGAAACCCGTCAGCCCCACGGCGGCCAGGGCGCCGGCGGCACGCCGCCGCTGCCCGACTGTCACACCGCCGAAGGCACCCAGGCGCTGCCAGAGGCCCAGCTCCACCATCTCCTGGACGCGTACCGGAAACGTGCGGTCGATCTCCGCCTGCTGCGGCAGGTATGCGACCCGATCTCGGGAACCAGACCGGTCGACCCGCCCCGACTCCGGACGCATCAGGCCGGCAACAGCCTTGAGCAGTGTTGTCTTGCCCGCGCCGTTCGGGCCCACGACGGCAGTCAGCGAGCCCGCTTCGAAGCGCCCACTGACGTGATGCACCGCCGGGTGACGGTGGTAACACACGGTCAGGTCCTGTAACTGAATCGCAGCCATTACCTAGCCCATCGCCCAGTACACGCCACACCACAACACCGCGACCAATGGCAGAATGCAGAGCAGCCGGACCAGGGCCGGCAACCCGAGGACCATCTGCTGCGGATCGTCTTTTCCAGACATGCCACCTCCAAAGACGCAATGTTATAACGTTCTTTATTACGGATACAACTGCACTGCACCTCCGGAAGGGATCTGGCCACGCGCAGTCGGTTCCGCAGCGCAGCAATGAATCCACCCGAATATCAACTACTTTAAAACGGAGAACGCCCCCGGACCGCCGCGCAAGTGGTTGTCCAGGGCCAACTATAATTGTCACAACGTTCACCGGGTGGAGCCCTTAATGCACAGACAGCTTTTTCTCATGATCGGGACAGTCCTCGCACTGGGTGTGGTGCCGGCACAGGCTGACGATGTCGCGGCGGGAGAAACGCTTTACGCGGAGTCGTGCGTCAGTTGCCACGGTAGCGCCGGGCGGGGCATGGCGAGTTTCCCCGCCCTGACCGGACGCAGCGCGGACTACATCGTCGAGCGCCTTGAACAGTACCGCGCCGGCGAACGCGTCGGGTCGAACACCGGCTTGATGGCGCCCCACGCCGCTGAACTGTCCGACGATGAGATCGCCAACCTGTCGGCCTATATTTCCGAGGAGTTTCAGTAACAAACAAGATGAGAAAGACGGGAACCGTTGGCACGGATGGCCTTACGCGCGCAACCCCACCCCGACTGCTGTTGGGGTGGTCAGTGAAAGTCGCACGACAACAAGAAGTCCAACTCTTGGAGGAGAGTATCCATGATTCGACATATCACCACAGTGTCGCTGGGGGCCTTTGTGGCGTCTGCCATGATCCACGGTGTGGCCATGGCCGAAGACTCGGAGGCCGACATCCCGAGCCTGAGCTACGAGACCGTACTGTCCGATCTGTCAGACCCTTGGGACATGGCCTTTCTGCCCGACGAAACCATGTTCTTCACGGAGAAATGCAGCGGCCTCTCGGTGCGCCTTCCCTCCGGCGACGTGAACGCGCTGCTCGGCATGGAAGATACGGAAGGCTACTCGACGACCGCGGACGACCTATTCTGCTACGGTCAGGCAGGCATGAACGGTGTCACCATCGACCCGGAGTTTGAAGAGAACCGTTTCGTCTATGTCTATTCGGCATCGAACCTCGAGACGCCCCACACCAACCGCGTGATCCGGCTGACGGTCAACGACGACTTCACTGATGTATCGGACCGGGTCGACATCATCGAAGACATTCCCTACAAGCAGGAGGACAGCGACCACCCGTTCGGTGACGCCGGGGCCCACAACGGCGGGCGCATCCGCTTCAACCCGGGCGATGGCCACGTGTACGTGACCACTGGCGACAACCACAATGGCGAGATCCCGCAGGACCCCACCAGTCTCGGCGGCAAGGTTCTGCGCGTCGACCGCGACGGCGAGGCGGCGCCCGACAACAACGAGGGCGGCGATTTCGATCCACGCATCTTCACCTACGGTCACCGCAACGTGCAGGGAATCGCCTTCCACCCGGACACGCACGAGGCGTTCGTCGCCGAGCACGGGCCCTGGCACTCCGATGAGGTGAAGGCGCTGACGGCCGGTGGCAACGCAGGCTGGGATCCGCGGCCCAATGTGGGGGACCGTGGCGATTGCCCCGATGACTACTGCGGCTACATGCCCAACCAGATGGAGGGTATGGACCCGGAAGAGCGGAGGGCCTTCATGCCCATGACGGACCTGGAGCGTTTCCCCGACGCCATCCAGCCGGCCTGGGACAACGACGGCCTGTCCCAGGGCATGTCGTCCGCCGTGTTTCTGACCGGCTCTCAGTGGAAGGACTGGGACGGCCGCCTGGCTGTTGGCTTCCTCGGCATCGGGTTCGGCGACACGGCCGAGGGGCACCGGGTCGACGTCCTCGACATCGCGGATGACGCCCTTTCGGTAGAGGTCACAACAATGGATCTGCCTGTCCCCGCGGGCCGCTTCCGGTCCGTGGTACAGGGGCCGGACGGCAATCTGTACGTCGCCCGTGACGAAGGCGAGATCTACCGGATCATTCCCGAGTAATCACCACCCGGCCGCACTGCCACGGGGCAGTGCGGCCGCGCTCCGATGCGGCAGCGCATCACTCGGCGCCTTCCTGCCTGCCACCGCCCTCCTCTCGCGAAGCCTGAACGGAATCGCGAAGGAGCGCGATGACCTCATCGTCACTGACCTGCCGAAAATCGGCATAAAACTGGCCCACGGCGCCGAAGTCCGGCGTCACGATCACGCAATGCACCTCATCGGCGAGCGCCTTCAGGGCGCGGACAACGTCGGGCGGCGCGGCACCCAGCGCTACCACCAGCCGGGCCGGCTGACGCTGCCGCACGATCTTCAGTGCCGCCTTGATGGTTGCCCCGGTGGCGCTGCCATCGTCGACCACGACCACGACCCGCCCGGCCGGGTCCAGAGGCGGCCGCGCCGGCGTGTACTGCGCCCGCCGATGGCGAAGCATCTCCGCCTCCTGCCGGGCCGCGCGCTGCACATATTGATCGCCGTAGTGGGCAATGGTGTGCGGTGACGCCGACACTTCGCCGTCCTCGTTCACGGCACCGATGGCGTACTCCGGATTACGCGGAGCGGGGATCTTCCGCACCAGTACCACGTCCAGATCGCCGCCAAGCGTCCGCGCAATCACGCTCGCCATGGGCACGCCACCGCGCGGCACCCCGAGAATCAGTGGTCGCTCGGGCGCCAGGGCGCGAAGCCTTTCAGCCAGCTGTCTAGCTGCATCGATACGGTCACGGAACATGGCTACATACCCAACCTTGCCGGCACCCTGAGTATGGCTAATCTTTGAGAATACGCCTCTGCGAGAGACCACCGCCGATGGAGCACAACGCCGACGCTGACACGCCGCAGGTCTTCGTGCTCGCCCGTGACGACGCCGGTTGGCGCAGCGCGCTGGCCGACAACGCCGGTGTGGAGTTTGCGCCCTGCGAGGAACGGGTCTTCGAGGATGGAGAGTACAAGCTGCGCCCGCTGGTCTCCGTGCGCGACCGGGACGTCTACGTGGTGCATTCCCTGGCCGGTGACGCGCAGCTCACCGTCAACGACAAGCTGGCCAGGCTGCTGTTTTTCATCGCCACGGTTCGTGACCAGGGGGCACGCCGCGTGACGGCCGTTGCTCCCTACCTGCCCTACGCCCGCAAGGACCGCCGCACCAAGCCGCGCGACCCGCTGACGTTCCGCTACCTGGCCCAACTGTTCGAGGCCATGGGCACCGACCGCCTCGTCACCCTGGAAGCGCACAACATCGCGGCCCTGGAGAACGCGTTCCGGTGCGCCACCACCCACCTCTCGTCCGCCCTGCTGCTCGCGGACGCAGCCTGCAATGCAGCGGGCAACCGCCCCCTGGCGGTGGTGTCACCGGATGCCGGCGGCGCGAAGCGGGCCGATCACTGGCGGGACATCCTTGCGGAACGCACCGGCGAGGATGTGGGCATGGTCTTCCTGGAGAAACGACGCAGCGAGGGCGTCGTCTCCGGAGACGCGGTTGTCGGTGACGTCAACGGGCGCGTCGCGGTGATTGTCGATGACATGATCGTCAGTGGCGGCACCATGGCCCGCGCCGTGGACGCCTGCCGCGCCCGGGGGGCGACCGGTGTGATCGTCTGTGCGGCGCATGGCCTGTTCAGCGCAGGCTCTGACGCGCTCCTGGATCACCCGGGCCTGGATGCACTGATCATCACCAGCAGCGTACCGGTGGCGCCCCGGGTGGCCGAGCGGGAGCACGTCCGCGTGGTCGCCGTGGAGCCGGTGTTCGTGGCGGAGATCGCCGAACCGGCGGGTTAGACGCCCCGCCCCACGGCACGCAGCCCGGCGTCCAGATACCACTGCGCGCGCTGTCGCCAGTGCCTGGCCTTGTCCGGCTGGGTCACCAGATGGCGGGCACCCAGCAGCGCCCAGAGCAGCGCGCGCGCAGCCTCGTAGAACGCACACAGGCCAAGTGGAGGCTCATCGCCACTGGTCTCCAGGTAGTACGCGCGGAACCGCTCACCGGCCCAGCGCTGGCCGAGCCGGTCACACTCGAGCACGAGAAAGGCCAGCTCCTCCAGTGGGTCCATCTGGCGCAGCCCGGGCTCGAACTCGAGGCGGTCGATCATGCAGGGATCCGCTCCCAGGTAGATATGTTCCGGACGCAAATCGCCGTGAACCTCCCGCACGCAGCGGCCAGCGAGGGCATGGTGGTGGTGATCCAGCCAGTGGCAAAGGGTGTCTCTGAGCGGCTCCGCAGCACCGTCTCCCAGCAACTCCCGGAGCTCGGTGGCCTGCTTGTGGAACCTGAATCGTCGGGCCGCAGGGTCCACCATGCCGGTGGGCGCATTCTCCGCATAGAACGCCGCCAGCCGCCCTGCCGCGCAATCCAGCTCCGACGCGGCAGCGCCGCCGTGCAGAAGCTGCCACTCGAGACACAGGGCGGCCTCAAGCCGATGCATCCGGACCAGGTAGTCCACCGGTTCGCCCGGCCCATCCAGCGCCAGCGCGCCATCCCCACCGCGCGTCAGGGCAACAACACCCAGGTAGACGTGCCGCGCGAGACGGCGGTTGAGGCGAACTTCCTCCAGGCAGTTTTCCCGGCGCGCCGCGGCGGTGGAGAGATCCACCAGCGAGTAGCGCTGCGGCTTCTTCAGCTTGTAGACGTAGCGGTCCGTGAGAAAGACATAAGAGAAGTGCGTCTCCAGCAGCGAAACAGACGCCGTGCCCTCCGGGTAATGCGCCGGCCGCAGCAGGAAACCCACCGTTTCGGACATCACGTGCTCTTCCCCCTGCCTGGCGCAACCCCCTGTTACAGAGGATAGCCCGGCAGGTCGGCACCGCACCCGAGCACACCCTCCAGGCTGGCACCGAGGCGCAGCAGGTGTGCCTCCCGCCACGGTCCCGCCAGAAGCTGCAGGCCGACGGGCATGCCGGCGGCGTCGACGCCCACGGGCAGGGTCAGCCCGCACAGATTCATCATGTTCGCGACCATGGTGTTCCGCAGTGCCAGGACGTTGTGCCTCCCGTAGGCCGCAGGGTCTGCCACGTCGTCCAGCCGGGGCGGCGTCACGGCCACCGTGGGGGTGACGATGGCATCCACGGTCGCGAGCGCGCGGGCGGCATCCTGGCTCATGCCCTGCAGACGCTGCAGGCGCTGGATATAGGCAGTGGCCGGCAGCGCCTCCGCCGCCCGGACCCGTGCGGCCACGTTGGCGTCCAGGGTGTGAAGGTGTCCCGGGCTCTCCTGTTCCAGAAAGGCGGCGAGCTCGGACGCGGCGAGTCCGCCCGCGCGGAGGATCTCGAAGGCCTCCGCGGCATGGGGCAGATCAAGGGGCACCAACACTGCGCCGGCACGCTCCAGGACCGCCAACGCCGCTTCAACTGCCTCGGCCACGCCAGGGCTGCAGTCGTCCCAGAAGAACGTCCGGGGCACGCCCAGACGCAGCGCGCGCGGCGCCGGTGAGTGATCATGCGGCGAGCCCTGCGGCGCGCCGGTGAGCGCACGGAATCCGAACGCCAGATCGGTGACGTCACGGGCCAGAAGCCCCGGGGTATCGAGGCTCGGCGACAGGGGCACGATGCCCTCGATGGAGAACAGCCCGCGGGTCGTCTTCAGGCCGGCCACACCGGTCATGGCCGCCGGCACGCGCACGGAGCCTGCGGTATCCGTGCCCAGGGCGAGGCGTGCACTGCTCTCCAGCAGAGACACCCCGGCGCCAGAGCTGGAGCCGCCGGGCACACGGTGCGCAAGGGAATCCCACGGATTCCGTGGTGTACCCCAGTGGGCATTGACGCCCAGGCCGCCGAAGGCGAACTCCACGGTGTGAGTCTTGCCCATGATGGCGGCGAGCTGCCCCAGCAGCCCCTGCACCAGGGGCCCGGGCGCCTCCCAGCGCGCCGGCAACGCCTCGGGAGAACCGGCGTAGGTGCGCAGCCCGGGCACGCCGTAGAGCTCCTTCACCGACACGGGCAACCCCATCAACGGACCGGTGTCATGGCCCAGGGCCAGGAGCCCGTCAACGTGGTCGGCCACGGCCAGGGCCCGATCGCCGGTCCAGGCAAAGTAGGCCCGGTACCGGTCGTCGCAGGCGGCATGCCGGGAAGCGGCGTGTTCCACGAGTTCGCGGGCGCTGATCCGCCCGTCGCGGAGCGCGGCGTGAAGCCCCGGAAGGGAGAGCGTATCTGGGTCGTTTGCAGTCATTGCAGCAATGTATCAGAGGCGGCTCAGGCGTGCGCCTCCGCGACCGGCGCTGCCGCCGAACCGAAGCGCAGACGGTACTCCTTCGGTGACAGGCCGGTGTGGCGCCGGAAGATCTCGCGGAAGTAATCGGGGTCGTCATACCCCACCTCGCGGCCGATCACCTGCACCGACGCCCGCCCGTGCTCAAGGCGCGACCGCGCCACCGCAACCCGCAACTCCTGCAGATACGCACCGGGTAACTTGCCCGTGGCCGCCTTGAAGCGCCGGGTGAAGTTGCGCGGGCTCATGGCGAACGACTGCGCCACCGTCTCGAACCGGATCTCGCCGGCGAAATGCCCCTGTATCCACTCCTCAGCCGCGCGCACGGCCTCGTCCTCGTGGGGCCGCGAGAGCGGCAGCACGGCGTATCCGGACTGGTAACTGCGCGGCATGTTGATCAGCAGCGCCCGCGCGGTCTCCAGCGCCACCTGATGACCGCAGAACTTCTCCACGAGATACATCGCCAGGTCGATGGCGGAGTACACCCCGCCGCCACACAGGATCCGCTCGTGCTCGGTGACCAGCAGCTCCGGGTGCCAGTCGACGGCGGGGAACAGACGCGCATAGTCGGGCGCGGCCGCCCAGTGGGTGGTGGCACGGTGGCCGTCCAGCAGGCCCGCCGCCGCCGCGAAAGCAACCCCGGTGCACACCAGCGCAATGCGGGTGTCTGCCGCATGGTGGGCCTGCAGCCACGGAATCAACGGCGCGTGGTGGGAGAGCATCTCCTGCACGTCGAGGCCGCCGGTGGGTATGAAGATCAGGTCCGTGCGGTCGATGGCGTCGATACTGCAAGCCGCTTGCATGACCAGCGGCGCGGCGCACTCCACCGGCCCACCGTCCACCGAGGCAGTGGTGACATCGAAACTGGGCTCTGGCGTGGTATCGACCAGGGTGTTCCAGAGCGTTCCGGCACACTGAAACACCTCAACCGGGGCCACCGCAGTGGACGGAAGGCCAGCGTTCAGAAGAACAACCGTGACGTGAATCATTGCCTGATCCGCCAGTTTCTCCCCCAACGATGTCGCTTTTCTCCGGTGCCGCGCAGCGGCCCGAAGTGCTGCAATTTCAGTGACCCACCACGAACCTCACGGAGGGACGATCATGAAAAAGCTGTTCATTACCACTATTGCAGCATGGGCCTTAACCGCACTTCCCGCCACCTCCGTGGCGGACGAGGCACCGGCCTTCATGCAGGACACCTTCCCGGAAACGGCTGTCGACGGAGCCTGGCAGGAGTTTCAGGCCATTCACGATCCGGACGGCGCGCTGGACGCCCGGACCAAGGAACTCATCGCCCTGGGCATCGCCGCGCAGGTGCCCTGCGACTACTGCATCTACTACCACACCAACGCGGCCGAATCCCTGGGCGCGAGCGAGGCGCAGATCCGGGAGGCGCTGGCCGTCGCCGCGTCGGTCCGGAAGTGGAGCACGGTGCTCAACGGCTCGCTGTACGACTTCAGCGAATGGCAGCAGCAAGTGGATGAAATGTTTGCGCAGGACTGACCCACTCCGGCCCGGGCGGCACCAACGGCCACCCGGGCCGCGAGCCCGAAACCGGATACACCTGCAGTGAGAAACGGGAGGCACCCATGACACACCTTCAAGAAGGCGCGGCAACCGCACCCGAGACACAGGACACCGAATACGTCCAGTTCTGGAACGAGGTGCTGGCGCCGAAGTTCATCCGCTTCCGCCACGTACTCGTCGGCGGGCTGACCCATCACAGTGAGGCGGTCTTCCCGAAACTGCCGGTGAACCCCGGCGACCGGGTGCTGGACGTGGGCTGCGGTTTCGGCGATACCGTTGACAGGTTCGCCGACATCGTCGGCCCCGAGGGCGAAGTGGTTGGCATCGACTGCTGCGACGCCTTTCTCGACATCGCCCGGGAGGAAGTCCGCAAACCCAACGCCCGCTTCATGCGCGGCGATGCGGAGATCGCACTGCCCGAGGGCGCATTCGACTTCGTCTTCGCCCGGTTCGGCACCATGTTCTTCGCCAACCCGGTGGCCGGGCTGCGGAACATGCGCCGCGCCCTGGCGCCGGACGGGCGCATGGCCCACATCGTCTGGCGCGACCCGGCGGACAACCCGTGGCTGTCCATGGCGAAAGACGTGGTGCTGCGCTTCCTGCCCCCTCCCGGCGAGGACGCCCGCACGTGCGGGCCGGGGCCGTTCTCCATGGCCAACGAGAACACCACCCGGAAGATGATGGAGATCGCGGGTTACACCGACATCACGTTCGAGCGCGTGGATGCGCCGGTGCTGATCGGCACGGACGTGGCCGACGCCATCGAGTTCCAGCTCGCTCTTGGCCCGGCCGGAGAGGTCTTCCGCGAGGCCGGGGAGGAAGCCGAACGCCGCCGCCCCGAGATCGAGGCGGCCCTGGCGGAAGCACTCGACCGACAGGCCCGGCAGCCCGACGGCATCATCATGGAGAGCTCCTCCTGGGTGATCAGTGCGCGGAACGCAGCGGGGTGAACCGACATGAAATCCTGATGCAGATCAGGGCGCCGCCCGGGATCACGGCATAGAGTCAGAGTGGCCTTCCTGGAGCCCGGGACAGAGCCAGTGCACTGTGACTCGCTGATCGATTTCATTCGCTACGCCGTGATGGCCCCTTCGGGCCACAACACGCAGCCGTGGACATTCGCGGTGGGCCACAGCGAGATACTGATCCAGCCGGACTCGAAGCGGCGGCTGCCAGTGGTCGACCCCGATGACCATGCGCTGTTCATGAGCCTGGGGTGTGCGCTGGAGAACCTGGTGATCGCCGCAGAAACCGCAGGCGCGCAAGCGACGCCGGAGTACTTTCCCGACGATGCAGAGCCCGGGACGATCCGCGTCCAGCTGACCGAGCCGGGTCCCACGCGAGAAGACTCTCGGGACCCGGACCCAGCGAGACTGTTCGCGGCGATTCCTGTGCGACAATCCACCAGGCGTGGCTACGACGGCCGTCCCTTTTCGCCAGCCGCCATCGCAGGGCTCGAGGCGGCAGCGGCAGAGCCCCTGGTCTTCACCCAGATCATCACCGACCGCAATGCTGTCGAGATCGTTGCCAATCACGCCGAGGCTGCTTGTCAGGCGCAGTTCAGAGACCCTGCCTTCGTCGCCGAACTGATGCACTGGATCCGTTTTTCGCGCAAGGAAGCAGAAACGTTTCGTGACGGGCTCGCGGCCCGGACCATGGGCCTGCCACCAGTGCCTCGATGGCTGGGCCTGTGGCTCATGCGCCTGGCCACCGGGCCAAAGCGCGAAGCCACCCGCACCGCTAACCAGCTACGCTCCGCGTCGGCACTGATGGTATTCAGCGTAACCGCGGACACCCCGGAAGCGTGGGTGCGGGCCGGGCGGAGCTTCGAGCGGTCAGCGCTATGGGCAACCGCAGAGGGCATGAAGCACGCCCACGCCAACATGCCCTGCGAAGCGCCACACGTGCGCGAACGCCTGCGGCAGGCGCTCGGGCTCCCCGGGCGGCCGGTATTGCTCATCCGCCTGGGCTACGCCGAGCCCATGCCGCCGGCTTACCGTCGTCCACTGGAGGCGGTCATACGACAGCCTGGGGCCGAGTCGCCGCCGCACCCCACGGCAAGCGCCAGCGATGCGGCTCGATGAACAATCCGATCCGCCACCAACCTTCAGGCGCACCCGCCTTGATCCTCAAGGCCACCATTCTCTGGTTCGTGATCGGCATTCTCGCTGTGGGCAACGGAGTCATGCGGGAAGCACTGTTGGAGCCTGGGCTTGGGCCCTCCCTGGGGCTCGCGGCCAGCGGACTGCTGCTGGCGTTACTGGTGCTTGGCGTTGCCTACATCGGGGCACCTTGGTACGGGAGACAGTCACAGGCCACGCTGCTTGGGCTTGGTGTCTACCGGCTCGTGCTCACGATCCTGTTCGAATCGGGACTCGGCCTCATACTGTTGGAGCAATCATGGGAGCACGTGCTGCGCCAATACAGCCTGGCCGGCGGGAATCTCTGGCTGCTTGTGCTCAGCGCGATCACCGTTGCTCCGTGGCTGGCGGGGAAGATGCGCGGACTGAACTGAGCGTTTCGCTGATACCCTAGAGTAGATTGAATGCATTCCGCTTTGGGCGATCATCCAACTTGAACAGAGAAGAGGTAGAACGCGCCGAGAGCAGCGCCTGCGCCGATCATAACCATTCCGACAGAGGCCGCCGAGTCCACCCCGTGCTTGCGCGCCAATCCTGCCCGATGCGCTTTCCGCGCAGACGCATCACCTCGAGTAGCGGCCCGCAATTCCTGCCAGGGCTTAGTCCATTCCGGCAGCGGCAGACCCTCAGCCCGAAACTCCGAAGCAAGCGCGCGAGGCCTTTGAACGCCCTCCGGCATGCCCTTAGGGAACTCCGCGCGACCGCCAACGACAACGTGGCCATGCACAGGCACGCGGTCTCCGACGATGGCTTTCACTGCCTGTATGTGACCCCAGTTCTGGCGCAGGGGGTTCTGAATGCGGATGGACCGCCGGCCCAGGCGCTGCGTCCAAGTCTTCTGCTTTGCGCTGCCAAAGATCCAGCCACCGAAATTCTTCGTCTCAACCACCCGGATGCCTTTGCCAGTCAGATAGAGATGATCGATCTGGGTCAGGCCACCGCGGCCATCGGGGAGAATGCAGTCGTGCAGTTCCTCGCTGGCAAGCCCTTTTAACCTGGACCGAACAGCGACCTCTCCGATCGCACCCTTGAGCTTAGGTACGGCGACCAGCTTGAGGCCACTCAGAATAAATACAGCCGATAGGACCCACCCCCCGTGGTGCCAAAAGATCTCGAGTAACTGCGAGCTTTCGATCACATTCCGCACTCCCTGTTGCAGATTGCGCTCAAGGTTGGCACAAGCCCGGCCGCAGAGGAAGCGCGCATGTACGACTGTGCGTCCGCGGCAAGCTGTCGGGGCGGCGACCCGACACCCACCTAACCTCGTGGTCAATCGATCGTTCCGTTATCCTGGTCGCAGATGTCACCGAAGCACACGGACTGCGCTTCGTTCCGGATCGAATAAGAACAACCATGCGAACCAACGGGAATGAGCAATGCAGTCCACCCAGCACCACCTCATTACCGGGGGCAGTGATCGGCCGCTCATCCGCGAACTTCTGGACGCGATCCACCGTGCGGACGAGATCGAACTGGCGGTTGCGTTCATCAAGGTCAGCGGACTGGAAATGCTGTTCCAGGCGCTCGCTCACCGCCTTGAGGAAGAGCCGAAAGCCTGCGTGCGCATTCTCACCAGCGACTACCTGGACGTCACGGACCCGATAGCGCTACGGCGACTGATGCTGCTGGCAGAAGCTGGAGCGGATGTTCGCGTCTACGAAAGTCGGGGCCACAGCTTTCACCTGAAGGCGTACATTTTTGTACGCACCGACAAAGGTGTCCTCTGCGGTGACGCATTTGTGGGTTCGAGCAACATTAGCCAGACAGCACTGACCAGCGGCCTGGAATGGAATTACCGCGTCGTCGACCCCGGAGACGTGAGTGACTCAGGGCGACTCGGTTTTGCCGAGATCCGCGCTGCTTTTCGGCGCCTGTTCGATGATCCAGCGGTCACACCGCTCAGCCACACATGGATCGAAGACTATGAGCGGCGCCGGCGACCGAACATTCCCAGCGTGGCCCCCGGCAGCGATGAGCCGGAACCCGCCCCAGCGCAACCAAGCAGTGAACAACAACAGGCGCTGGACGCCCTCTCAGAAACGCGGGAAGCGGGCTTTCGGCGCGGCCTGGTGGTCATGGCAACCGGCCTGGGCAAGACGTTCCTCGCTGCGTTCGACGCGCGACAGATGGGGGCCAAGCGAGTGCTGTTCATCGCGCATCGCGAGGAGATTCTGCTGCAGGCTGAAGCCACCTTCCAGCGCGTTCTCCCGCGAGCAAGGGTCGGGCAGTACTACGCTGATCAGCGCGACGAGGAAGCGAACATGGTGTTCGCATCTGTGCAGACGCTCCATCGCCAGGCTCATCTGCGCCGCTTTGCGCGTGACCACTTCGATTACATTGTCGTTGACGAGTTTCACCATGCCACGGCCAGCACTTACCGTCGGCTGCTTCAACATTTCGCGCCACGTTTCCTGCTCGGGCTGACGGCAACTCCCGACCGCTCTGACCAAGCCGATATCCTCGCCCTGTGCGACGACAATCTGGTCTATACCCGCAATCTGTTCGACGGCGTGCAGTCGAATCTGCTTTGCCCGTTCTCCTATTACGGCATCTTCGACGAGTACGTGGATTACGAGGAAATCCCCTGGCGCAACGGCCGGTTCGACGCCGACACACTGAGCACACGCCTGGCCACACTTGCCAGAGCGCGTCACGCGCTACGCGAATGGCGCGACAAGGCCGGAAGCAGGACGCTCGCCTTCTGCGTATCCACCAGCCATGCCGACTTCATGGCCGACCAGTTCGCTGGGGCAGGCATACCAGCGGTTGCCGTGCACTCACGTTCTGCGATCAACCGTCACGATGCACTGGAGCAGCTGCGTGATGGCTCCATGCAGGTGATCTTTTCGGTGGACCTGTTCAATGAGGGCGTGGACGTTCCGGACATCGACACTGTGATGATGTTGCGCCCGACAGAATCGAAAATCCTGTTTCTGCAGCAGATCGGCCGTGGGCTTCGTCCAGCTCCGAACAAGGAACGTCTGACCATCCTCGACTTCATCGGTAACCACAAAGGATTCCTCAACAAACCCCAGGCGCTGTTCGAGGTCGCCGGCACGCGCAGCGCTATCGCCGCGTTCGCTGACCGCGCTGAAAAGCAGGAAATCGAACTCCCGCCGGGCTGCTACGTGAACTACGACCTGCAGCTCATTGAGTTTCTCAAGTCGCTGAACCCCACCGGCATCGCCGACGAGTACGATGGCCTCAAGGCCAGCATGGGCAGGCGCCCCACGCTGCTGGAGTTCTATCGATTCGGCGCGTCGATCGACCAACTCCGTCGACAATACGGGAGTTGGTGGGCATTCGTGGACGATCAGGGTGATCTGGAGCCAAACGAACAACCTTGCTTTCAAGCCTATGGCGATTTCTTCCGCGAGGTCGAAACCACCGCCATGAACAAGTCGTTCAAGATGGTGTTGCTGGAGGCGCTGCTGGAGATGGACGGATTCCGGCAACCTCCCACCACGGACGCCCTGGCGGCGGCTTCCCTGGAGGTTCTGCGCCGCCGACCCGATTTGGCGTCCGATCTGGAAGGCAAGTTCGATAACCTGGATACGATCGACCCGGCAGCGTGGCGCGGGTACTGGGAAAAGCACCCGATCAACGCCTGGACCGGTGGCAACCAGGGAAAACAGAAACGGCCCTGGTTTACGGTGAGCAATGGTCACTTCGTACCGGCGAAGCCCATAACATCCGAGCATTCTGACCAATTTGCGAGCATGCTGCAGGAGCTCGTCGACTACCGTCTTGCGCGCTATCGGGAGAGACGGGGAGCGCAGGGAACGGAAACATCGGGGGATGTCGTGCCGTTCCCGGGCGCCTCCTCGCGGCCGGAGCTACCCTACTTCCCCAACATCCGCGTGGCCTGCGGCCACTTCAAGAGCGGCCAAGCCGATGCGGAGGAGTACCGGACGATCGGTCCCGGCCATGGACGGATTGACCCAAGCCGCCATTTCATTGCCCAGGCTTCAGGCGAATCCATGAACGGCGGCAGAAACCCCATCCATGACGGCGACTACCTTCTGCTGGAGCACGTCACTCCAACCAAGGCCGGGTCGATCACCGGCGACACCATGGTCATCGAACGGCAGGACGATGCTGGCGACAGTCAGTACCTGCTTCGCGTCGTTACCAAGGGGGCCGACGGCAGTTATATCCTCAAAGCCACCAACCCCGAGTACAGCGATCTGGTCGCCGACGAGTCAATGCGGACGCGTGCCCGCCTTCAGGCAGTGCTGGATCCCCTGGAGCTGGCTCTCGGTCAGAGATTCATGCGCGAAGACATCCCAAGCCTATTCGGCGAAGCGTACAACCCCGGCAGCTGGCAAAGCGGCCACGTTGTTCTACGAGATCAAAACGTCCATGTGCTCCTGGTCACACTGAACAAGCAGGGTAAGGGCGAGGACCACCGCTACCAGGACTACTTCATCGACGACCACACCTTCCACTGGCAGACGCAAAACAGCACAACACCGGAGAGCAAACGCGGCCGGGAGATCATTGAGCACGACAGCCGAGGCATTGCCATTCACCTGTTCGTTCGTGAGAACAAGCTTGGACCGAACGGCAAGGCCGCGCCATTCCAATATCTTGGCCCAGTGGATTACGTATCACACGCAGGTACGGCACCGATGAGTGTCACGTTCAGGCTGGAGAGGTAGGCTCAGGACCGGGTTAAGACGACTGTCTCCCACGTCACACCGTCGCGCCCCAGCTGGTCATGACCACTATTTTCGAAATGGACGGTCAGCCCGCACTCAAGTGCCTGCTCCTTAAGCGCCTGTCTGTCACAGGCGTAGAACTGACGGTCGTCAGCGGCGGGGCCATGCCGCAGCGTGATAACCAACAGACCCGATGGTGCAAGCAGTTCGGCAAGCCTCTGCATTGCGTGCGAACGGTGATCCGGCGTCACATGCATCCACACGGCCGAAAGCAGAATCAGATCAAACCTTTCACCGGCGGATGTCACGCCCTCTAACTCGGGAAGCGCGCTATCGAGCCACAGCACTCCATCCACAGCCTGAGTCGCCAACTCACCGAGCTCACGGAGGCCCGTCGCTGGCTCCACCGCCGTCACACGCCATCCCATCTCTGCGAGAGCGCGGGCATCGCGCCCACTCCCAGCCCCCACGTCCAGCGCCCGGCCAGACCGTTCTGGGACGCAATGGAGCCATTGCTCGTGCGCATCGGCGAAACGGAGCGACTCGTACTGACGGAAGAACTGCTCAGCCCGAGCGGAGTACGGTGCAATGTGTGGATTACGGTCGAGAGATCTGCTCATGTGTTGATTTCATCCAACTTGGGCATCCGGGCAGTTGGGTGAGGTGGACCTCAAGGTCCACCCTACGCCTGGCTTACCCGACTGGATCAGCGCCCGTGAAGGCAAAGGCATGGGCCCATGGCCACTTCTGTGGGCACTACGGGGAGTCTGGATATCTCATGGGGGCAGCGCAAAGCGCTGTTTTATGGTGCCGGTGGACGGAATCGAACCGCCGACCTACTGATTACGAATCATCATAGACAACGATTCAGAACCACTCAAGTCAGCTCGCCTCAACCTAGCACACCCTATATTCGTCATATAGTTACATGTACACTCGTGTCATTTCTATTCACTTGGATGCACGTCTTGCCGACGCGAATGTGCACCCAGTTGTGCACCCAATGACACGAGGGCGACGGCATGGCACGCAAGGGTCTGACAGCAAAGAAACTGGACAACGTGGCCGGCAAGCGGCAGAAGTCCGCAACGCGACTATGGGACGGCGACGGGTCGGGCTTCGGGGCGAAGGTATCGGCCGCCGGTCGCGTGACCTTCTTTCAGTTCTACTATGCGCCAGCCGGCACGGTGGACGAGAAGGGACAGGACATCAGCGGCAAGCGCCGCTTTATGACGCTGGGCACGTACTCCGATGCCTACGGGCTGGCGGACGCTCGAAAGGGTGCCGACGCCGCACGCGCCCTACTCGACAAAGGGAAAGACCCGCAGCAACACGCCCGCACGGAGCGCGAGCGCGCCACCCGTGAACAGAAGCAAGCGGCACAGCGCGGGACCGTCGCCGGCGTGCTGGCGCTGCTGTTGTGGCGCTTCCGCAGGAAAGGGCGCACCCGCCGCTATATCCACGATGCGCGCCGGGCTTGGCATCGGGATGTGTTCCCGGAGATCCCCCGCGAGAAGAAGGCGGCGGACGTGACGCCGCAGGACATCCGCCGGGTGCTGCACCGCCCGCTTTCACGTGGCTCCGAGCACTCCGCCCGGACTCTCCGGGCGACCCTGCATCTAGCGTTCAAGCTGGCGATGCAGTCCGACCATGACCCGCGCAACCTGTCTAGCAAGGTAGAGTTCCGGACAACAGCCAACCCCGTGGAAGCTGTGCCCCTAGCCGTAGAGGTCAACGCCAAGGATCGCGAATTGTCGTTCCCTGAGATTGGCCGCGTATGGCACGAGATGGGCGAGTCCACCGCCAACCCGATGGACACCCTACTTATCCGCCTATTGCTGGCGCTAGGCGGACAGCACATTACCGAGCTGCGGGAGGCCACCTGGAGCGAGTTCGACCTGGACGCGGGTCGCTGGCTCATCCGAGCCGAGCGGCACAAGAACCGCACCCGGGACCACCTGTTGCCGATCAACAAGACGGCGGACGCCCTGTTGCGGGAGCTGCACACCATGAGGGGGCGAGCAGACTATCTATTCCCGCAGGTCCGCAAGCCCCACCTGCCTATGCGCGTGGAGCGCCCCGGCGCCATCATCGCCGCCCTGTTGGAGTGGCAGGCCCGACTCGGGAAGCCGATGGACAAGTTCACGGCGGCGGACTTCCGGCGCACCTGCAAAACCCGGATGCACGAGATCGGCATACCCAAGGCGACAACGAACCACCTGCATAACCACGACTTCGCCGGTGTGAGTGCAAAACACTATGACCGCTTCGACTACTGGAGCGAGAAACAGCGCGCCATGACCGCGTGGGATATTGCCTTGCGCGCTGCCATCGATGGGAAGCCGGTGCCAGAGGCAGAATGCAGGGCCGCTATGCGGTGGCAGGATGGAACGCCGACGTCAGGAAAGAAGACCGACTAAACCGCAACATGTAGAGCACTTGATAGTTCACATTCATACATGTTGTTGAAAAAAATCAAATTAAGGGTTGCGGACCCGAACAGAACCTACCAGTATAGAAATTGCGCTTCGGCGTAGTTCTGCCCGGCCGACCGGCAACAAAAAACCCGGTCCCTGCGCGAACAGGAACCGGGCAGATACTTTTTCCCTAAATCGCTCCACCTAGCAGGGTGGAGGGGACCACCGCTCGAACGGTGATCCCTTGGGAAGACTATGCCCACTTATGGCAATGGTCAACCCCTCCCTGCCCCTGGTGGAGCCTCTCAAGAGGTTATCACCTTGACATACAGAAACCCCGCAACGAAGTACGACCCCACCATCACGGAGGGCCGCCTCCTGAGAAAGGGCGAAGTTATCGCCATCACCGGCCTATCCGAAACGACGCTGTGGCGTCGCGAACAGGAAGGCCGATTCCCTGCACGCGTCCGCGTTACCCAGCGTATGACCTCGTGGTACGCCAGCGACGTATACGCATGGCTGGCTGATCCGGTGGGCTACCGGCGGGAGGTGTCCGCATGAGCATCTACGCCCAGACTGACAGTTGCAGCATCGTTTCGCGGATCACTGCGACGAACCCGGATAGGCTATCCAAGCAGTTTGTATTGCAGAATGGGGAGCTAATCAAGTACCCCGCCGGTTCGCTCGTGCGCGGTCATTACGAACGCTTGAGCGTGAGCGGTCCTAGAGCACTGGCCGAAGTTCTGCAATCTCTGAGGCCGAACCAAGCGCTATGCTTTGGGGCCGCAAGCGCTGAAACGGCGACAATTGCATCACGCAACGCGACACGGGACGGCGACATAAACCGCACACGGGATTGCTTCCACTGGCCCAGTGGCCCCGGTTGGCTGTTGCTTGACTATGACCCTCCCGAGGGCACCGAGCCGTTGAATGTGGCCGACTTGCACACGGAATTGTGCGAGGCGTGCCCCGCATTGGAGCAGGCGCCCGCCTTGATGGGTTCCAGCGGCAGCGCCCATATCTACAACGGCGACACTGGAGAGGGCCTGAAGGGCGCCGGGGGGCTGCGGGATTATGTGCTAGTCGCGGACGCCCGCGACATCCCCCGCGCAGGGCAAGTCCTGTTTGATCGGCTATGGCTTGCCGGGTTCGGGTACTTCACGGTGAGCAAATCCGGTGCGTTACTTCCGCGCTCCCGTGTGGATGCCTGCGTATGGCAGCCGGAGCGCCTGGATTTTGCCGCCGGGGCGAGTTGCGTGCCGCCACTGGAGCAGCGCCGACCGGAACCGGTGGTACTTAATCCCGACGCCTCACCGCTGGACACAGCAACAGCACTTCCGGACCTTACGGCGACCGAGCGTGAACGCCTCGAAGAGATCCAGGCGGGAGCACGCGAAGCCGTTGCAGCAGCCCAGCAGACCGCCCGCGAGGCTTGGATCAACGAGCGCCTAAAGGCAAAGGGCATCGACTCTCACAACACCGAGGCACGCGAGCGGTTGCATCAGGCCGTTAGCAACGGGCAGCTATTCGGCGAGTTCGAGCTAATTCACGAGAGCGGCGATCGCGTCACGGTGGGCGACCTGCTGGACAAACCCGAACGGTGGCACGGTAAACGGTTCGCCGATCCGCTGGAACCGGATTACAGCAACGGCGATCAGCGCATCTGCGTGGCCAACCTGCTCAGCGGGCGCAAGCCGTACCTCTACAGCCACGCCCACGGTGGACAATCGTTCCGGCTGGTGCGCGCAAGCGCCAGACTCACAGTTGCCGGCGGGCAGATGCCGGACCTTGCCCGTGAATCGGACAGACTCATGCGCCTCGCGGGCGAGGTTTACCAACGCGGCGGCCAGCTGGTGCGGATCATTGACCGTGGCACTATCCTCCGTGTTGCCGGCCCATGGCTTCGCACGCACCTAGAGAGCATCATCCGTTGGGAAAAATGGGATGCCCGTAGCGCCTCCCATGTGCCCATAGACGCCCCGAAAGAACTAGATAGCCGCGTGTTGCACAACCGAGGCGACTGGACGGTGCCAGAACTAACCGGCATCGTTCGTGGCCCAATCCTACGCCCTGACGGCAGCCTGTTAGACCAGCCAGGGTTCGATTCCGATACCGGGCTGCTGTTGCTTGCCGATCACCCGGACGGCTGGCCGCCGGTGCCAGTAGAGCCAACCGCCGCCCAGGTACGCCGCGCCGTGCAGACGCTGTGGGAGCCGTTCGCGGAATTTCGGTTTGTAGATGAGCTGTCCAGGGCAATTCAGCTAGCGGCGGCGCTGACGGCGGTACAGCGCCCAATGCTTGAGACGGCTCCGGGCTTTGGATGGAACGCCTACAAAGCCGGGAGCGGCAAGGGCAAGGCGGCAAAAACCGTTGCATGGCTTGGCGGTGTGGAGCCGATAGAGTCGCCCTGGAGCACCAATGCGGAAGAGCAGCGGAAACGCCTGATGGCCTCACTCATGGAGGGGCCGCCCGGAATTCTTCTCGACAATGTCAGCGAGCCGATGGACTCCGACACACTCTGCGCGATTCTCACCTCCAGCCGGTACAAGGATCGGCGCCTAGGCGTGTCCGAGGAAATCAGCGCCCCGACTCGCGTTCTCATCACCGCCACCGGCAACAATCTGCGCCTTGTGGGCGATCTGTCCCGCCGGTTGCTGGTATCTACGATAGACCAGGGCGTTGAGTCACCGGAGCGGCAGCCATTTCCGTTTGATCCCGTTTCCCTAGTCGCAGGACGCTGGCTCGGCTACAGGGCCGCCGCCCTGACTATACTGCGCGGCTTCATTGCTGCGGGTTCGCCCCATAGGGGAGAGGGCCAAATGGGCAGCTATGAGGAATGGGACGCCCTCATCCGTCAGTGCGTGGTGTGGCTGCGCGACGAGGAACTCACCCCATTTACCCTTGCTGATCCCGCCGACGCTATAAGCCGGAACTATGAGGCCGACCCCGAGACACAAAAACTCCGGGCACTGCTGACCGCATGGCATTCCAGATTCGGAAGTCGCGCTGTTCGTGTCGCGGAGTTAGTGGGGGACGCGACGGCAGATCCCGTGGGCCAGCCTGCACCTGAGCGCGCAGCGCTAGAAGATGCGCTACAGGAAATTGCCGGACAACCAGAACGGATATGCCGGCGGCGGCTTGGTCGCTGGATTGAGAGAAACGCGGGACGTGTGCTGGTCGGGATGAGGATTCAGGACGCGGGCTCTCGTGCCGGCACTCGGCAGTGGCGCATCGAATCCTTCGATTAACGGTGGGTTTGATGGGTTATTTGGGTTTCTCGCAACGACAAGGGAAAAAGTGTCATTGACAGTTCAGAGTGTAGGACTCGAGAAAACCCGAATAACCCACAAACCCACCACCTTCCCGGGTACATCCATTCACGGCCAGCGCAAGGACGCGCTGCGCCTGCCTGTGCATAGCGAGAAGCCCGACCGGGCCCCGAGAGACGGCCCACGACCTTCGACCCGTTACCGCTATTCCGTGCTGCTATCTTGAGCGGCCCGGCGCATACAGCACGGGTCCAAGCCGCAGTCCGCAATACATGCGAACACTTGAACAGTACCGCCCTTCTGGACGGCGGGAACAAAACCGGACACAATGACCGGAGAACAACCTAGCCAGAGAACACAATGATCTCCAACAGCACTACTCAGAATGCCCTTGACGCCGCGCTCTCAGTGATGTCACGCGCTGAGCTTGCCCGCGAACTCGGCCGTTCGGAACGCTCCGTCAGGCGTTGGCAGGAGCGTGGCGGTCCACTACCCCACGATCGGGAGCTGGCAATCATGCAGGTGCTGCGAGAGCGGACCATGAACCTCCCCTGCGGCGAGTCGGACTTCACTTTCATAGACCTCTTTGCCGGCATCGGGGGCATTCGCAGGGGGTTTGAGGACGCCGGGGGCCATTGCGTATTCTCCAGCGAATGGGACCGCTTTGCACTCCAGACCTATCGCGCAAATTACGGCAACGAGGACGAGGTCATCCAGTCGGATCTTCGGCAGATCACCGCGGCGTCGGATGCGGAAGACGCGAACGCCCTGAACATCGAGCGGGAGATCCCGGACCATGACGTCCTCCTCGCCGGCTTCCCCTGTCAGCCGTTTTCCCTCGCCGGCGTTTCCAAGAAGAACAGTCTCGGGCGTGTGCACGGTTTCATGTGTGAGGCACAGGGAACGCTTTTCTTTGACGTGGCCCGGATCATAGAGATCAAGCAGCCGAGGGCTTTCCTCCTTGAGAACGTAAAGAACCTGCGCAGTCATGACGGTGGCCGGACGTATGACGTCATCCGCCGTGTGCTGGACGAGCTCGGATACCACGTTTTCGATCGTGTAATCGACGGTAAGGGCTTCGTACCGCAGCACCGTGAGCGTATCTACATGGTGGGGTTCCGCAAGAACGCCCCCTTCAGCTGGAGTCAGATTGACTTCCCGAGCCCCAGCGCACGCACCATGGGCAGTGTGCTGCACCAGGAAGACGGCAGCGAGACCGAAGAGCCTCCTTACACACATGGCGAGCTTGCAAAGGTGGCGGGAAAATATGTCCTCAGTCAGAAGCTGTGGCAGTACCTTCAGGACTACCGTGCAAAGCACGAACGGGCAGGTAACGGGTTCGGCTATAGCAAGGTAGGGCCCACTGATACGGCGCGCACCCTTTCCGCCCGGTATCACAAGGACGGCTCGGAAATCCTGGTTGATCGTGGCGACGGTGAGCGACCCAGGCGGCTCACGCCCAGAGAGTGCGCCCGCCTTATGGGATTCGACGACAGCTTCCGTATTCCCGTAAGCGACACGCAGGCATACCGCCAGTTCGGTAACTCCGTAGTCGTTCCCGTCATCCGCGAAATCGCCCGGGCAATGGCGCCTCACATCATCGCCGAGATCCGCAGTGATCAACAGGGGAGCGGGCCCCAGCGCGCACTGCCGATGGAGTTCCCCGAGACCGCATGACCGACTCGGTATGGTGTTGCGTCTATGGGCGCGCTAATCACGGGCCATGTCGTCACGGATTGCCGGCAGCGTTGGCCGGACGTGGTAGGCCACTAAGCGTAACTTATCGAGCCGATGGACATCTTCGATGCGCGGACGCGAAGCCGGGTCATGAGCCGGATTCGCTCAAAGAACACCAAACCCGAAGTCTGGGTCCGCAAGAGTCTGTTTGCCCTCGGGTTCCGTTATCGGCTGCATGGCGGGAAGCGCGGGAGGAAAGCAGGCCTACCGGGTTCGCCGGATCTGGTGTTTCCGAAGTTCGGTGCAGTCATTTTTATTAATGGGTGCTTCTGGCATGGGCACGACTGCCACCTGTTCAAACCACCGAAGACGCGTCCCGATGTCTGGCGAGAGAAGATGGACACGAATCGCCGCCGTGATCGGAGAAACGTCAGCGATTTGCGCCGGCGTGGCTGGAGGGTGCTAGTAATCTGGGAGTGTGCGCTGCGCGGAAAAACCCGTAGCAGGCCCGAAGCGGTCATCGAGACCGCCGCCAACTGGCTTCTTTCTGGGGGGGACATGTACGAGATCAAGGGAATGCCGGGCCTAGCGCCGAAAGCCCGACCCAGCACCCCGCACCAGGGGGACGACGGATGATCGAATCCATCTCCGAAATCTTCGATATAGCGGCAGGAAGGTATCTTTCTGCCGTAGATGCTGAGCCGCAAGTATCCAATCAGCACGAGATCGGCGGACTGACCCGCGTCGGGTTCAGGGAGGTCCTCGGGGAGCCGGGAAAGAACGAGGTGTACCGTTTCTCCTGCCTAATGGCATATATCCCCGACGACGATGACGACCCTACTGAGCTGGTAGAGGACACGGTTTCTTGGTACGACTCACGGTCACGTCAGCCCCATCGTGGCCCCGAGTACCGCCTCTACTATCGTGACAACACTGTAACGGCCAGTATCCGCGAGGGCGATCTGATGGTGATCGCCCGGAAGCGAACCGGTGAACTCGTGATCCTTTTCACGCCCCAGGACTCGTCCGCGGCCGCGCAGCTGCAGTATCTGTTCGGCCTGCCCGCAGCAATGCAGCTCCGTTTCGACCGGGCGCAGATGCCAGCCCAGACCCTCAGCCTGCCCCTCAAGTACCTGCTTGAGGAGATCGGGGTCACCGCCATCGAACCTGAGGATGCCGAGGACGACCTTCAGATCGTCTGCGACCGTTTTCCGGACAGATTTCCACGCACAGCCGAGTTTTCACTGCTGGCCCAGGAACGGCAAGCCGCTGATCCGCTCGGTGATCCTGACGCGACTCTGATCGCCTGGATGGAAAGGGAAGAGGCCCTTTTCCGCGCCTATGAACGCCATGTTGTTGCTGAAAGGCTGCGACTTGGATTCGGACCTGACGGGGACGACGTGGACGAGTTCATCGCTTTTTCACTCAGCGTCCAGAACCGGAGAAAGTCCCGAGTGGGGCACGCCTTCGAGAATCATCTTGCGGAGCTTTTCCGACAAAACGGTCTACGTTTCGAAACTGGTGGTAACCGAAGAGTTACGGAGAACCAGTCGAAACCCGACTTTCTCTTTCCGGGTTTCCGTGAATACCATGACACGGCGTTTCCGGACGACAGCCTGTTCCTGCTTGGCGCGAAAACCACTTGCAAGGACAGGTGGCGTCAGGTTCTCGCCGAAGGGGCCCGTATCCGCAAGAAACACCTGGCGACGATGCAGACCGGCATCAGCGAGGCACAGACGGACGAAATGGCGCATAACAACCTCCAACTCGTCATCCCTTCTCCACTGCAGCCGACTTTCACGCCCCGGCAGCGCGACGCCCTCCTATCTCTCTCCGCCTTCATTGCTACGGTAGCGGCGGCTGGAAGCCCCGGCTAACCTCCCCCCGGATAACTGACCGGTCAAAAGGCCAAGCACTCCAAGAACTCACTGTCTATCTGACGGGTAAGGCTACGGTCTGCACATCCTCTGTACCCGAATCTAGGAAATGCGTGTAGATAAAACGGTTACCGTTTACGGCCAAGTGTTTGCAGTGAACTCGGAACGCTAGCCACCCAAAAAGCCTAACTTGGACCTGTGCATGGGGCGCGTTTCCTTCAAACATGATCCCGTGAAAGGGCTTGTACTCCTTGGCACTCAGTCGTTCTACCGAGTAGCAAGGATGTTCCTCCATTCGCTCCAGAAGCACCTTTCGAAGTTCCGCCATATGCCTCGCCTCGTCGTATATGGCGTGCCCCAGGTGACAGGCCAAGAACTCATAGGCAATTTTCAGCGGCACCAAAGGGCTCAGAAGGACGCTCTGACTGAGGTCGGGCTGTATTCGATCTACTGACCACTTCACCGCCTCTAGATTCGAACCCAGATCTACCTTCTGATTATCCGGCGCCTCGTCGAATCTCCGAAGGGCATCCTCGATGGGGGATTGGTTCATACCAGACTTGCCGAATAGCTTCTCGATTGACTTTCGCCCTTCACTGGTGGGTTGAATTAGGGAGCCATCCGGTTCTTTCCGCGGCCGAGCTCGGAACTCCCCACTCTTCACCCTCCCGCTGCTCTTGCCGCCTGGGCCGTGAGATATGAACTCCTGTCCTTCCATAAGTTGCGCGGCGAGCTGCGGGATCTGAGCCTGCAACTGGGCAACGGCGAGTCGTACCGAAGGGTCGTGCTTCGCTTTCGCCTCTACGTATGCGCCCACATCTGAGTTACAGGACTTGCAAAGGAAGTCGCACGTGAGCCGACCACCGAGGGAAGCAGGAATGATGTGCTCTTTGGTCAACTGCGCGGAGCCGAGACATATCACACATCGATCTCCCGTCCAGTGTACATGCATGTCGTTCTCCCGCACCCTAACGCTGAGCTAAACCGATGGCCGGAGCGCAGCGTAGGCCAGTCGGCTTGAGCGCCGTGTCAGATCCAATCCGACAACTCCGACGGAACAACATAATGCTTTTCATACTTTGCGCACCAATCCGCCAAGGAGTCGAGGACCCTGTTCCGAACATCATCGGATAGCCACGCCATTTCATCTTTAAAACGCTCTATACCTAGCTCGCAGAATGAGGCAGGCAACTTCGCCCGGCTGTCGATAAATCCGTGAGGAAAACTTTGGATCACATTCGCTTGAAGGCCGAAATAGTGCCAAAGCGTCTCAGTGGTCAGCTGAATCCAGTAGGGAAAGCGGACAACCGAATAACCATTCTCATGAGCTATCTCATCCTTTATCCGATCCACACGAATCTTCCGCGTATCGCGGTAGTGCTCATCCCCGTCGAACTCAACGGCAACGGTCTGGCCGAATCTAGTGTACGTCATGTCCCAACGGTAGCGCGTCCCTCCCACCTTCACTTCCGCACCAGACCACGATTCCCCTACAATCTTCCGCAAGGCCAAATCGAGCTTCCGCTGCAACAAGAAACCTTCGATCTCAACTGTAACCATTTGCGGGATTCACTCCAAAGATCTAACGCCCAGCGTACGCCGGTCCGCGTTGACGCTGTTGTTAGCGCTGTCCTTCTCGTCTGATTTCATGGACGATATACCGCTTTATGTCACCCTTGGCTGACATCACGGTAGTTGCATCGAATCGAATCTTCCCTTCGTTTCCCCTGTTGGCTTGGTCCATGGACCATGTAAGCAGCTCTTTCTGCAACGCAGGGACATCATCCGCCAATTTGAAAGAAACCGTCGCCCCCCGGCCGTCAACGTAAAACCGTCCAAAACCAGATAATATATTGTACCTTGTCACGTTGGCCTTAATATCACGGGATATATTGTCATCGTATTGCAGCGATACTGATGCAAGAGTGTCTTGATCGAGCCTTAAAACCTCTTCACCACGCGGGCGCTTTACCGATATCTGGACATCCTCATTTTTCTTTATTGGTCTGTGGAATCGCTCCAGAGGGACCTCCAAGGCGTCCTCGATCTCTCCTATGAAAGGCTCTTTTCTCTCCTCAAGCCGTCGAACCGTAGGCGTCGAGGGCCGATATTCTTTATCAACTGTCTTTGACCAAGACCACTTCAGGAGATCCCAGGTGGCAGCCGCTAAAACGCTAGCACCGATTGTCTGCGCAACCTGGTTGCTGAAAACAATTGTCACAACCTCGACAAAGCTTCCTCGGCGGGAAGGACTAACGTATATATCAACCCCCCTCGCTCGGTCGCCCTGCTTCCTGATTTCCCCCTCGTTCGCTAACGCATGTGTTGTTATTGCCAACGCACGAGCAAGTCCTTGGAGAGACACACTTGCATCATACAAATCAAGCCGCCCTTCTCCTGCGTCTCCATAATGGTAGCTTATTTTCATCTGTACGCTGGGCATCAATCCTCCCTATGTACCGCTAACGCCGCGCTCTCCGGCGGACAATCCTATGCAACTTTGTGCGAAAATGGGAGCGAAGCGACCAAAACAAAGGTGCATAGCATAGACCGTCCCGTGCACCGCTTGGTTAATTGCCATTGCCCAAAAAGTCAAACTCTTCGACATGCTGGATTTTTTGCTCTTTATGTGTTTTTTCAGACCAAGCAAGCAAAGCTGAATAATAAAGCAAGTGGACAAATTTATGATATTTCTTATAGAACTCCATTAATCCTATCCTGTGACCGCCGGCCCTTCGGTAATCAGTGTGTAATGTGTTGTTTCTAACATCACGAAAATCCTTGCCGAACTGGCTTGGCACGCTCTCTTGGTAGTATGATATATAGTTTTCCCAATCAGGGGCATACCCTTTCTCAATTTCGATTCGCCGTTTTCTTATCAGCTTCTCAGCTTCTGAAGTGAATAGCGAGTCAAGTGCTTCATGATCTATATTTTCGGTATTTCTATACTCTCTCTTAAAACAACCAACATAAAACTCGTACAACCGTGACAAGAACTCAGAGTAAGAATTGTAACTTTTCAATTTTATATTTGATTCAGAGCTTCCCATGATGTTATTCCCAGCAAATAAGACAAACTTTTCGAATGCCTCCTCGCACATAAGAAACTCATGAAACAAGACACTTACTAGCTTTTTATCTACATCATCACCAATTTCGAATTTCAAGAAAAACTCCATTTTGGCAATTGATGCCATTGGTAACTGGCGGCAACGGAGCGCAGCGTAGTTGGCGTCCCGTTGACCACATTGTTAGGCATCATATGTTCGGAGTTTGTCATATGCGTAGATCTTCCCTTTGTTAGCAAATAAACCACGAATTATATTACAGCCGTATCTTTCTCCTAGCTTTTCGCAAACAGACTCCACATGCTTTCCACCAGCCCCAGAAAAAACCAAGCATGGGGTTAGGTGCTTCTTTCCACAATCGATATCTAGAGCACTTGGATCAAGAAGAAATTCAGGTTTTATTTCATAGATAATCCCGGAGAAGCTAAAAAGCACTTCTGGAAATGGGTTCATGTTTTTTACTTCAAAAAAAGTAATCAAGTTCCCACTTGGAATGAAGCTGTGTGCCTTTTTATTTTTCTGCTTTTCGGTTACAGCACCATCTTTTATCGTGACGGATACGTCGGCGGAAAAATATATGTGCGGGTCATGGCTAGACTGAATTTTAATATTGTGGTGAATATCCACACTATCAACAGCCTCTCCATTTTTAAATTTCTCAGCAAGAAAATAGGAGAAATTTTCATTTAGCCCAGAAGTTGAAAGCTTGTACTTAAAAGTGCCGTCTCTCATTACGTTTTTCGCATGGATAGTATACTTCTTGCGCCGATAAAACTTTACAGCATCGTTGTATACCGACATTTCAAAAAGGTCACTCATTCTCTTCGCGTTTTGCTTAAAGAAACCACCATTTCGAGTAGTAAACGACGAAATTTCCTTAAGCAGTAACGTTCTGTCCTTGTAGGGTGACTTAGCCATATTCTTTAGAACGCTCTATCCAAAAGTCCACAAATTCTGCGATATTGGAGATATGTAAGTGGTTAACGTCAATTTGGAATTCCTTTGTTATAGCGAAGAATTGGCGTGTAATTCTTGAAGCTACAGACACAAATTCACGATCTAAGTGCTGCGACCCCATACGTATACGGCTAACGCCAGATCTCTTCGAATCAGCATAGAAGTTCGCGGCACCATGGTAGGGAAGAATTATTAGCTGATGAAATATCGATAGAGCGGCCACATCAAGTATTAACTGTTTGCGCCAAGCAGCACATTTCTGGAATGCCTCGTTTTGCTTTATGAACCTTTCCTTTTCAAAAAACGACACCCTTATGGGTTTTCCAACCTCAGCACCAATTCCTCTTGTTAGTGCCTCAAGCATTTCATTCGCCACGTAGTTCTCCCATGATGCCTAACGCTGAAGCTGAGCCGACGGGTAAAGCGCCTGGTTTGGCTCTTGCCATCTGCTATCGCGATAGATAGGGTCGCCTTAGCGCACTCATTCTTTACAAACCGGGTACCGGAGGTTCAGATTCCTCCAACTGGCCGCTCGTGGCATGTAGCACTACTTGACAACTCCGGCTGCGATGCAATGCACAGATAACATCCGGTTTATGCGGATAGGACTTCTCCGCGAAGGCGATCACGTCTTCAGTAACCTGGAAACCAGCGCCGGCAAGTGATGTGATAGTGCCAGCGTCCCCGTTCATGACCGCAGCCTTCAATGGATTCATTCCCGACGAGTTTACCGTATCCACTTGATAGCTACCCTCTTGAAGAATACGAGCAACCGTCTTTCGATCAATAGGGTTACGCAAGACAGCTGTTAAAAGACTTTGTGACATTCGCCCTCCGTGGGTTCGCACGTGGTCTGTTCCCAACGATTGCCCTGACCGGCGCCGCCAATGAGCTCGCCGCGCATCAGCACTTCTCTTTCCGGCGTCCGGTCGAGGGCATGGTTAGGTGTTGCGCGGTTCATTCGTCTTCAATGTTGTATTGCTCCTTAAATTCGGAAGCGATTACCCTAGCAACGTCTTCACAGCCAGCAGCATTGCGCAAAGAGTGAATATCCCAATTGCTTCCGGATTCGTCCGGCTCATGCCAGCATATAGAGTTGACTATTACCTCTCTGCAATCGCCGTCCAATTCGTCGCTGTTGTTTATCCGTTGCTGGACCAGGTCTCTCAGTTCGTCTTTTGACACGATGTTTCTGGGCATAGCGGCTACCTTGCTTTCTTACAACACTTAACGGCCGCCATAACCGGTGGGCAAAAGCGAAGCGAAGCTCGGCTTTTGCCCATCCGAGTTGATGGCTCTGTTATGCATACTTTTCCTAGGCGGTCCCTTGCGCAGCCTTCCTTCGGGCTCTAACCGCCTCCACTAGGGCTCGAAGATCGGCAATATCTTGCTTGAGCTCGTCAGGCGTCGGCGGCGGCTCATCCTTAGCGGAAGCAGGATCATGGGCTTCCACGATATCGTGGCATCGCTGGTTGAGTCGGAATAATTCGTCCACCTCGGCTTGTCGAAGGCCCACCACCTTCGATAAGCGCCTTACGTCGATATAATCCCTATACCGCTGAACCGTTCCGTTGAGCAATTGATCTTGGACGACGCGCTCGATGGTGGCTCGCAGAAGACTATACTGCCGGGTGATTTCCCCTGCCAATTCCGCAGGCGGCTCAACGGGCCATGGCAGCTTCTCAAAGTGTTTTTGCGCCTTTTCTAGTGCATCAATGCGCTCCCCGACGGTTTGATGCGCCCAGGGTAATCCCGGACTGACAATGCCTGCTCTCGTGCCCGAACGATCTAAACTAGTTATCGCCGGCTCGATCGACGCACGTTCGCACTCTGTTCGAAGCTGCTCCAAGAACACTACATCATGCGTGAACACGATAACCTGCCGGGACCTCGCCTCCCTCACCATTCGTTTTGCAACTTTTCCCCGTCTCTTATGATCCAATGACGAGACTGGGTCATCAAAAACTATCCCGCAGGAATGGTTCGCCAATGCCAGCTCCGCGAAAAACGAACCTAGGGCAATCGCCCGCTGCTCCCCTTCACTCAGGATTTCGTCGATTTTGTTTGTCGTGGGAAGGTCAAGGAGCAGTTGATGGAGCATCTTTCCCCGAGCGCTCCGTTCCTTGAGTTTCGTCTTGATGTGCCCAATTCCTAGAGTTCCGAATTCCTTATCAAGCGCGTTCCGAAGTTCATCGGTTACTGCCACTGACGCCAACTCTTTCGATTTGTTGGAGATCGGGCGGGTTTTTAGGTCTTTTCGGCATCTCTCGAGGGCCGCTTTCCTTTTTATCCGCTCCAGCAATTTGGTCACCGCCTTCAAGCTCGTCGCGAGGCGTTGCCTCGCCGACAACTCGGCCAACTCCTTCTCAAGGTTTCGACGCTTGTCTTCGTCCGCTGCTCTCCTTAAATGCCGACACGCCTTGAGCTGATGGGCGGCAAGTTGCCGAACGTATACCCGCGGCGATTCACTGAGGTCAGAAATATGAGTCCAGTCTGACGCTTTCAAGGATTCGAGCATCGAGGTTCTACGTGACTCAAGCTCAGCTTGAAATTCGGCGACCTTTTTCAGGACTGTGTCATCCAGCTCCCTTAGTTCATCCGTGAGCGCTTCGTCGGGCGAAACTGACAAACTAGCCGTCTCGATCTTCCGTCTTGCCTCTTCGACCTTTTTGCGGGCTGCATCGGCGGTCCTTGCAACGTCGTTCTCTATGTACTCGTGAAATCTCTTCAAGCGCTGATTGGCGGAATCCGGCAACTCTTCCTGGCACAAAGGACACACCTTTCCTTCGGCGGACGCCGGGAACTCCTCGCCCGGATAGGCAACTTCGGTAAAGTAGCGTTTCGCCGATTCAAACAAATGCTTCCAAGTCTGATCTCCCGTTCCTGGAAGCAACTCTTCACCGGCGCGTAGCGCGTCTGCTGCCTTCTTCTCGACGTCCTCTGCAGCGACTCTTTCAATATCGAGTCTTTGGAGCTTTTCGACGGCCTGATCGTTAACCCAAACAATAGGACTGGACAGTTTGTCGGAATAGGTACTCAAGCGAATTGCCGAACGCCGCAACTCTTCCGCTTTGGCCAATGGGTCAGCTTGCTTGAGGGCTGCTTCGAGCTCGACGATCCGTCTGGCTTCGTTTTCTGTCAAGGTTCCGAGGGACGTTATCGCATCCGCGTCCGATTCGGGGGACAGCTTCCCAACCACCTCTCCAACTTGTGTCTCGCCAAGGAGATGGTTAAATGGGGTTCTGTCCACATCAATTTCGGCGATTTCCGCTTCGAGCCTTTCTTCGATTCTCGGTACAACTTCATTTGCAAGATTTTCGAGAATATCTAGACCATAAGGGAGGTACGCTACATCCTGTTCTGCCGTGATATATGCGCGAGCACACTTCGAATCGAATACGGAAATCCGGGAGAGCCGGTCTGGTGGTGTCGCTCCCCGCGACCACGCGATCTCTTCGGTCCTGCCAGAGACTTCAACGTCGAATGTCGCTGACGGCTCTCTCCGTGCCGCCGGGGGATCGTTTGCGTCTGGATGAATTGGCTCGGATTGATCTCTGGCCCGGCAGGCTCGCTTCATGACCCGGGCATAACCGGACTTACCAGTCCCGTTCCCCCCGTAGATTACGGTTATCCCGTCGCTTGAGAAAACGAGTTTGTGGTCACTGGAGATCTGATTCACGTGACTAAGATCACGCAGCGAGACGAGAGTAACCGTCTCGCCGGGCGTCGGTTCGGCGGGAAGATGCTCATTGGCTAATGGTACTGAGGCGACGTTGCGATCGGTCTGTATGCCATTGTCTTTTTTCAGCAGCTCGTACAGTTCGGAGTAATCTGCCTCACCTAAGCCATTCTCTTGTTGAAGTAGGCGCCGACATGCATCCCGCTGCCATGAAGGGCGCGATCGAGTCCAGTTCAAAATATCGTTCAGGATTACCATCTACTTTCCCGCATACTCAGAGCGAATTTCCCACCTCAAGAATTTCCTTGCATAACAGTGAATGGATCGCCTTCATGATGATTCGATCACTGTGACGGCTACATATCCAGCCTCACTGAATCTTGCCCCGAACAATTTTGCTTCTTGTTTAGAGAGGTTACCGCGGGAGAGCCTTGCGGCGCCACCAATCACTTGACGGCGCGTTTCCATGCGGTAATCAGTAGGCATGGAGGCCACCGAAGCAATGAAGACGCAGCAGCACCCACGTCGCCTGTGGGACGTAGTTCGGTACATTGGCAGTGGCTTTTGCCGCCGGAGGGACTGTGCCAAGCGTAGTTCGCCATCACGTTCACATCAGCGCCGTACAAAAGGCCGTAAAACTCTCTGAATGCTCGAAACCAGCCGGGTGCCATAGGTTCTGGCATAGCTGCGCGACGGAAGTCCACAAGCGAGGCACGGATATTCGAACGACGCAGGAGTTGCTCGGGCACAAGGACGTCAAAACGACTCAGATCTATACCCATGTCGTCGGTCAGGCGTTCGCAGGTGTCAGCAGCCCCCTTTCCTGAGCCTCGTGCTATGCGATTACCCAGCCGATAGCGGGCATTGGCATCCATTGAGCGACGCAATGACGAGGCAGCAGCCGTGGGTTAAGCTCAAACGATGAACAGCGAGCTCGACCACTTATCAGAGGCTGCGGCCACCCGGGACGTCGACACGTTGTCGAACGGCCTATGCGCCACGGTAAGCCAGCTTGCTGCGGCCATCGGCACAGACGAAGGGCAGTTGACGCGCCCTTCGGATGAGAACGACTAGCTCACCCAGCAGCGGCTGGTGAGCCTCACGCGCATCCTGACCACCATCCATCCGTGGGCCGGCTCGTGGGAGGGTGCTTGGCACTGGTACTGGAATACGCCGATTGGCGCCCTGGGCGGCCTCACCGCCGCAACTCTGGTGGCCCGCGGTGAGTCCGATCATGTTGAGCATTATCTCGCCCACCTCAGTGATGGCGGGTACGCGTGAAACCGAATCCCAGCACCGTGGATCCTGTTGCCGGGCAACGGTAAACTAGAGCTATTGGGCTGCGTCATTACTCCACGAAGCAGCTGAACAAGCCAAGGGGGCCATCATGGACATGACGCCAGTGTTGCTCGTCTTTTTTATCCTCGTCGCGCTGATTGTGTGCGAGAAGATCGCGGACAAGCAGTTCCGGGAGAGGAAGCTGGCGCAGAGCCGCGATCAGGGGGTGTGCCCCCACTGCGGCCGAGACTGTGGCTGTCACCGCCCGTAGGTGTCTCCGTGACGTCGGCTGTCCAACGAGGTCGGCATGTGTGGCCGCTACTCGAATTACGCGCCCCACTCGCGGGTCACTCGGCAACTGCGCATCGACATCGACGAAGTCGATGACCAGGGGCCGCGCTACAATATTCCTCCCGGAACACCACAGCCCGCCGCAATCGCAGCCGACGGAAAGCGAGCGCTCACGCCGCTGCTGTGGGGTTACCGGCCAACATGGGCTGACGAGGGCAAACCGGCTCCGATCAATGCCCGGGCAGAGACCGTCGCACGCAGCCCGTATTTTCGATCAGCGTTCGCCAACCGCCGCTGCCTGATTCCGGCGAGTGGCTGGTTTGAGTGGCAGAGAACCGATAGCGGCAAAGTGCCCTACTTCATCCACCCCGCCGACGACGATCTCCTGTGTTACGCAGGCATCTATGAGCCAGCCACCGAGTCCAGGCCGGCCTCCTTCGCCATCATCACGCACGCAGCCAAGGGCCACCTGGCCTCGCTTCACGATCGTATGCCCTTGGTCTTGGCGGCCTCGTGCTGGGATGACTGGCTGGATCCCTCACTTACAAATCGCGACGACATCAAGGCCGCAACGCGTGCCATCGACATCGGTGAGCTTGAAGCCTACCCCGTCAGCACGCGGGTCAATACACCGAAGAACGACGATGCCTCGCTGGTCCAGGCCATTGCTTCGTGACGAGACCTACACCACCGCCACACCTGAGGTGACTCCGAGCCGAAATTGCAATGAAACGGAACACTGGAACACCCCTGTTTCCATGGGGTGTTCCACGGCAAGCGGGGTGCTCCAGGGGTGTTCCAGGGGTGTTCCATAATGTCCTTCAGCGTCCCGATGCAGCACAGCTATTGGTGAAGAATACGCCGCACCCACCCGGGGTTTCGGAGTTTCGCGGGCATGGGCCCGCTGTGCACACGTCGCCAGTCCTCTCTCGTGAGCCGGACCAGGGCCTTGGCATCAGCCCGAATGCCACGGAAGCCGGGAACACGAGCCAAAGACCACGCGACCTGCCGGATATCCCTGCGGCGCTGTTCAGGATCAGGCTGCCTCACCGCCGCGTGGATTCGGTCTCGCCAAGCCTGACGGCGCTCCTTCGTCATTCGCCAGGTCCAGGTGCCGTCGATTCGAACCAATTCATAGTCGGCCCATTCCGTCACTTGCACGGGAATCTGGATGCGGCCGTCACGCGATCGTGCATCAGCGGTGTGCTCCAGAAAGGTCGCCGGATGTTCGGACTGTGCCAGCAGGAGCCAGTGTGCGCGGTCGGCACCTCTTGGTGCGTGGATGACGAGCCACGCCCGAGGCACACCGTGGCGGCTCATTCGACGCCGCTCGGCCTCGTCTGCCGCCGTCCCGTAATTGGCGGCGAATTTTGCGCGTAGTCGTGTAAGGCGCCCGACTTTGACGGTGCCGCCGACCCACTGCACGTAGCCTCGTGCGACCAGGTCCAGTGTGCGCTGCATAAAGCTGGTCTTGTAACGCAGTGGCTGGTCGGGGATCGGACGGGTTCTTGCGGAGCGAACTGACATAAGGGTCTCCCTTGTCGTGGGCTTACCCAACAAGGGATCCCCGGTAACACCACCGAGGGCAGACGATGACGACAAATAAGAGGACTCTCGCGAGCAGGATGCGAGCGAGCCGCATATAAGAGATTCCGATAGCGCTCTCGCGAGCCCGCTCCAGGGGGCGTGTGCGCGGGCGACAGACCCGTCCCAGCGAAAAGCTGTTACCGAGGATCCCTTACCTGGTAGCCGCCCCGGGTTTGCCACCCCGGACTCGATCCGGGGGCGATCCCCGGAGCTGCTGCCGCAATCAAGTCGCCAACTTGTTTGCGCACCTGCCGCCGCGCAGTGCCCGTAATGGGGCTCGCTGCGTGGCAACGGGGGCTGGAGGGTGAAACTCCCTCCTTCGACCCGATCCGGTGGATCGGGGCCCGTGAGAGCGGGTTGGGCGACGCGGAAACGGGCGCTCGGGCGACCGAGCCAACCCTGCAACTCGGCGAAAGGCGGTATTAGGCCGCCCCGGGGGGTGCACGAGAGTGTATTACCCGTGCCGCACACGTGGGCTTCACGCACGGTCGGAAACGGCCGTGAGTCCCAGAGGAGAAGTCTGGATGGGATGGCACTCAGACGGGCAACCGGCTGAGGTCGATGCATAGCTTAAGCGTGTACACCGGCGTCCGAAGAGGATGCTTTGCGGAGCATGTCACAGCCGTGAGCGTAAGGCTCTGGCCATGGGCGATGATCTGCACTGGGAGTACCACAGCCGCTTTGGAATCTCGGGCGTGGGAAAACCGACCAGGACGGTCGGCAAGGCGCACAGCGCCAGATATCCAGTGGAGTGAGACCAGCGGCGGTGACATGCGCAGTAGCGAGTTGCTAACGCGGGAAGGGCTAAGGACGGGCTGGGGTGGCACCCAGCTGAACGTCTATGCCTGGGAGCGGTGCTGAGTAGGGTTCGAGGTGGCTGACGATATGGCCGAAGTCGTCACCGAGTTGTAGGGAGCTGGACAGCGTCTCGTGTTCGCTGACGGTTCGTTGCATCCCCGAAAGGCGCCAGCAGAGCTGGACCCAGGAAGGGTCCAGAGCAGCAGCTTTTGGCGGTAAAGGCGTCGCGGGGTGGCACCCGCACAGACGCCTTAACCACTCCCGGTTGGCACCGGGATTACAGGAGGGGGCTGTCTACAGTCTTCTATAAACTCACAGCCCCGCCGTTTCGGCGGGGCTTTCTCTTATGGCTGTCCATGCATCGCGGGGATGCGCCAATTTCCAGGATCAGGCACGCCGAACAGGCTACCCGAAAAAGCTGTTATCGCGGATCCCTTTCTATGTGAATGGGCCCACTGGGGTGCCCAAAAAACGTAGGAGGACTATCCATGAATAGCCGTCACGCAAGTGAAGCGCTGGAAGAGGTCAAGCAACGCATGGCAGGCACAGCCCTGGCCAGACACGTCGAAGAGGGGCTTGCCTTCGGAGAAATGGACGATTTCCTGGAAGCACTCAGTGACTTGCTTCGCGACTCTGGCTTGGCCTTCGACACCGAGGTGACGTCCGGCTCTGAGGGTGTCGCGATCACGTCGAGGTTACAACACCTCTCGGGTGATGAGATGCCCCTGCATGCGAGTTTGGGGAGAGGCATTAGCCAGGACCGGGTAGAGGAACTCTGCCAATTCGCAAAGTTCCGTCATGTGCTCAAGCTATTCGGTCTAGCCCCGGGTTAATCGTAATCAGCAGTACTCAAAGCGGGCCCCTGGCCCGCTTTTCTGTTAATGAACCGCCTGCCCAAACACTCCACCCGCTAAACATCTGGCGGCCGTCCACACCTCGCACAACGCAGCCGAAGCGGCCGCGAGCAGCCTTGGCCGTGGTGGTCACCGACTACTGTTATCGCGGATCCCTTAGGGCTTGAAACCACAGCCAATGGGAGTAGCAAAGATGGAAACTGCAATTGAGACCATGCATAGCCTGAACGTAAAGATCATGGCTACGCATGCATCGCAAGCGCGTGACAGTCTGGACCTTGATCTGATTCAGACCGTCATGCTTGAGGCCCGCGGGTACTGGCTGGGCTTGTTGACGGCCAATGCTCCACCTGCACTCGTTAGCGACGCCTATCAGGCGTACTCGCGAGCTAAGGAAAACGAGGCGGTGATACGCTTCGAGCGAGACAGCTCGGTTGACGGCTGGATTCCCTAAGTCGCTCAACCGACGGGAAATCTCACACGGCGACCCCCCAGGGGGTTCGCCGTTTTTTATGGCCGGATTTGCGTAAAGGCTTCACGAGCCTGAAGCAAGGGAAACCAAGATTTTTGAGGCAGAATCTTGCAACGGAGATGCTACCGGGAATCCCTTACAGGGTGTCATTAGGAAATGAAGGCAACCGACTACAGGGCTGTATGCGGGGTTGATGACAAACCTATCCGAAAAATCAGACGAGACGGCTCAAACAGGAGGAACACGGCACCGATTACTGCCAGTGTGCTTATCTGGTGAAGGTGGGAACACTGAGGCATCAGCGCTGGGGCGATGCGGGGTTCCAGGACGCCCCGGCGCGCATCACTGTCATGAACTCAGGGATCTATGCACCCAGCCGCCAGTGTGCACCCAGACGTGCACCCAAAAAACAAAAAGCGTACGGGGAAGGAACCGGAAAAATCGTTTAAGTCTTTGATTTTAATGGTGCCGGTGGACGGAATCGAACCGCCGACCTACTGATTACGAATCAGTTGCTCTACCGACTGAGCTACACCGGCTATCTGGTTGGAGCGCGGGAGTATAGCCGATGTGGGTGGCCGGTCACAACGGCGGTTGTTGGTGTGCTGCTCAGTCTTCGCGTCTGCGGTCCAGGTCGGCCTCTTCCCAGTCCGCGCCCATGGCGGTGAGGTGGGCCTCCATGGCCTGAATAACGGCGTCCACGGCGGCGTTGGGGCCGCGGGCGCCCAGCTCCAGTTCGTGCTGCGGTGGAATCCAGTGCGGCAGGCAGGAGATACGCACGTCCGGGTGTTTGTCGGTGAGTTCGTCGAGCAGCGGGATGGCGTGGCTCTCACGCATGCCGCGCACGGTCAGGGCCCGCTCCTTGCGGCTGCCGCTGGCGTGCAGGTGTGCGTAGTGGGTGTCCAGCACCCATTCGATCATGGGCCAGGCCATGTTGGGGAAGCCGGGCACGAAGTAGTGGTGGCCCAGGCTGAAGCCGGGCACGCGGTTCACCGGGTTGGGGATGATGCCCGCGCCCTTGGGGAACTCGATCATGCGCTGGCGGCCGGGTTTGATGTCGTCACCGAACTGCTCGCGCAGCAGGCGCGCGCCTTCCGGGTGGGGCTCGATTTCGAGGCCAGCGGCGGCAGCGGCGCACTGGCGGGTGCGGTCGTCCGGTGTGCCGCCGATACCGCCGAAGCTGAACACGATGTCGTCGCTGGCCATGGACAGACGCAGGGTGTCGGTAAGGCGCTCGGGGTCGTCGCCCAGGAAGCGGGCCCAGGCGAGATCCAGGCCGCGCTCGGCGAGGAGTTCGATGACCTTGGGCATGTGGCCGTCGGTGCGTTTGCCGGAGAGGATTTCGTCGCCGATGACGATGATGCCGAAACCGGGGGTTTGCGAGGTTGGCATAGTGCTCTCCGGGGTTGTGGGGTGGGGGGCGTGGATGGTGGACGTACACGTCCACCCTACGGTTGGGTGGTGGACGTGAATGTGCACCCTACGACTTGTCGATGAGGTCGGGGAGTTGGTCGAGGGTGCGGATTTCCTCGAAGTCGACCCGGGGCACGTCTTCGGGCCAGGGGGCGCCGGAGCGGTTGAGCCAGACGGCGCGCAGGCCGTGGCGGGCGGCGCCGGTGACGTCGGTGACCGGGTCGTCGCCCACATGGATGATGCGCTCCATGGGCACGCCGGCGCCGCGGGCGGCGGCCTCGAACATGGGCCGGCTCGGCTTGGCCGCCCCCACCTGCACGGCGGAGAATGCGGCCACGAAGTAGTGCCCCATGGCAAGGCGGTGGACGTCGGCGTTGCCGTTGGTGAGCGCCACCAGCGGATGGCGCCGGTGGAGCTGCTCCAGCAGCGGCAGCGCATCGGGGTAGAGCTCGACCTTGTGGCGGGCGTCGATGAACACCCCGAACGCCTCTTCGGCGGCGCGCCGGGGCGCACCCACCAGCTCCGCCGCGCGCTCGAAGGTGCGGATGCGCATGGCGGTGACGTTGTGCACCAGGTCGGGCTGCTCGGCCACCACCTGATCCCGCAGGGCGCGCATGCGCTCGGGCGGGTAGTGCTCGGCGATGGCCGGGTAATGGGCTTTCAGAAAGGCGACGGTCTGCGCTTCGGCGTGCTCCAGCACGCCGTCGATGCGCCAGAGGGTCTCGTCCAGGTCGAGGCTGATGGCCTGCTGCATCAGTGCTGCCCCTCCAGCTGGCGCCACACGCTCTGCCCGCCCGAGGCATCGTCCAGCTTCTCCAGCCACGCTTCGTGGGCGGCGAGTTCGTCGTCGCTGGCGCGGACCACGCGCAGCGCGGGGCGGTCAGCGCTTACCGGGCGCGGCGCGTGGCGCCCGCCGACACCGCCCTCACCTGCCTCATCCGCATCCAGCGACAGGGTGACCTGGCCACCGGTCATGGCGAGGTAGAGGTCGCTGAGGATCTCGGCGTCCAGTAGCGCGCCGTGGAGGTCGCGCTGAGAGTTGTCCACCTCGTAGCGTTTGCACAGGGCGTCCAGGGTGTTGCGCTGCCCCGGGTGCATGGAGCGCGCCATGACCAATGTGTCGGTCACGGTGCACACTTCGGCCACCGTAGGGATGTCACGCTCCAGCAGCCGGAACTCGTGGTCAATGAAGCCCACGTCGAAGGGCGCGTTGTGGATGACCAGGTCGGCCTCCTTGATGAAGGCCAGGAACTCGTCGGCCACGTCGGCGAAGCGGGGTTTGTCCTCGAGAAACTCGTTGGTGATGCCATGGATCTCGACGGCCCCTTCGTCCACCTCCCGGTCGGGGTTGAGGTAGACGTGGTACGTGCGCCCGGTCTTGCGGCGGCCGTCCATCTCCACGGCGCCGATCTCGATGATGCGATGGCCCTGGGCCGTTTCCAGGCCCGTGGTTTCGGTATCCAGCACGATCTGTCGCACGTTGCGCTCCTCGGTGGTGTCAGCCCTTCGCCAGCATGTCGTCCAGCCCCTGGTTGGCGAGCTGGTCGGCGATCTCGTTCTCGGCGTGGCCGTTGTGCCCCCGCACCCATTCCCATTCCACGGTGTGCCGCTGCGTCTCGGCATCCAGGGCCTGCCACAGATCGGCGTTTTTCACCGGCTTGCGGTCGGCCGTTTTCCAGCCACGCTTCTTCCAGTTGGGTAGCCACTGGGTGATGCCGTTGCGCACGTACTGGGAGTCGGTGGTAATGACCACATGGCAGGGGCGCTTCAGGGCCTTCAACGCATTGATGGCGGCCAGGAGCTCCATGCGGTTGTTGGTGGTCTCCGGCTCGCCGCCGCACAGCTTTTTCTCGCTGCCATTCCAGCGCATCAGCGCGCCCCAGCCCCCCGGGCCGGGATTACCTCGACATGCGCCGTCGCTGTAGATTTCGACTTTTTTCATCAGCTCTGATCACTTTTGCCTGAACGTGGCCCCGGCGTGCCTGGGCTGCCGCGGGCGAGCCCATCACCGGAGCGGATTGACGACGCACGGCCGCCCCCATGTTGACGGGCCGCGCGACACGCTTGCGGCTGAGTTCGGCATGGACGCCACCGAAGATGGGCCAGAACCGCCGGCCGAGCCGCTCGAGCCGCTGCAGACGCTGCTGGATGCCGATGCGCTGCACTGGCGGCCGGAAGAACAGCCGCTCGTGCTGCCGGTGCTCCAGCCCCAGCACACGGCACCAGTCCCGCAGCCGTTTGCCGGTGTAATAGTGGCCGCACCAGGGCGGTTGACCGCCGCGCAACGGCCCGGCCACCCGCCCGAGCCCCCAGAGACTGAGCGGGTTGAACGCCAGGATCAACACGTGCCCTTCCGGCGACAGGATCCGCTCCACTTCACGCAACAGCCGGTGCGGGTCGGGCTCGAACTCGAGCTGGTGGACCACTACCACGGTATCGACGCTGCCGCTGCGAAACGGCAGGTCGTCATGCCAGGCGACCACCCCCGGCCGCACCCGATCGTCGTGATCCACCACCCACTGGCGCACGGCGTTGGCCACCGGCAGCGATTCGCCGTTGCCCATGGCCCCCACCTGCACCAGAAAGCCCGGGCAGCAGCCGTTCAGCAGCCGGCCGGCTGCCTCGCGCTCCGCCTCGGCCACCAGTTCTCCCAGTGGCGACTGATACCAGGCCTGCAACGTCTCGGCGTTCATCATCATGCCCCGTGTTTGGCGCGGCACGGCGACGTGCTGCGTCCCGGCACTGGCAACACCGTGCTATTCATGCTTGATTCTATCAGGATGCCACTTCACCGTGACGAGCCTGACACGGTATTCCCTGTTGAACCGTACAACTGAGTGGTTAGCATGATGCCCATGATTTCGGTAGACCCCATTCCCGCGCTGAGCGACAACTACATCTGGCTGATCACCGGCGACAACGGCCACTGCGCCGTGGTGGACCCGGGCGAGGCTGCACCGGTGCTCGCCGCCATCAAGGAGCGCGGGCTCACGCTGGACGCGATCCTCATCACGCACCACCACCCGGATCACCAGGGCGGTGTGGACGCGATCCTGCAGACCGCCCAGGTGCCGGTCTACGGGCCGGCCAGTGAAGCTATCCTGCACTGCACTCACGCGCTGCGCGAGGGTGATCTGGTCACGCTGGACAACCTCGGCCTGGAGCTCTCCGTGCTGGAGACCCCAGGCCACACCGCCGGACACATCAGTTACCACGGCGGCGGCCTGCTCTTTGCCGGCGACACGCTCTTTGCCGGCGGCTGCGGGCGCCTTTTCGAAGGCACACCGGAGCAGATGCTCAAGTCCCTCATGAAACTCGGCTCGCTGCCGCCGGAGACGGCCGTGTACGCAGGCCACGAATACACGGAAGCCAATCTGAGCTTCGCCCAGCAGGTGGAGCCTGAAAATCCGGCGGTGAACGAGCGCCTGGAAGCAGTGAAGGCCTTGCGCGCGAAGGGTGAATACACGCTGCCGACCACCATCGAGGAGGAGCTGCGGTCGAATCCGTTCATGCGATCAGGCGTCCAAGACGTGAAACAGAACGCAGAACGGCGGGCCGGCAAGCCGTTAACCTCGCCAGCAGAGGTATTCGCGACAGTCCGCGCCTGGAAAGACGCAAGCTGAGCGTGGCGGCATTGCGATCCGGCCGGTGACACACCGGCCGGCGCGGCTTCCGGATTGATCGTATGAGGGGGGCGCAGGCTGTTCCTGCCTGCATTTTCGGTCAAGAACACGAACCATCGGGAGATGGACGGGTGATCTCCATAAGAACACCATTGCTGGTCATGACGAGCCTGGCCCTGTCGGCCTGTGCACACATGTCATCGTCCGAGCAGGAGAAACAGGATCAATCGGGCGATCGCGCTCATCTCAGCGCGCTGACAGTGCCCGCCGGCCAGCCGCTACCGCAGACCATGCGGCAGACCGACCAGGTGCTTTCTCCGGAATTCGTCTTCGCGGAGAAACCGGCGGTCACCGAGCTGGCGGAGTCAGGGACGGTCTACCCCGACGACCTCTGGGCGCGGATGCGCGACGGCTACGCCATCGACTCCGACATGGACAACCCGCGCGTCGTGGCCAAGATCGACCGTTTCAGCCGCAACCAGGCGTATGTCGATCGCGTAATCGAGCGGGCCGAGCCCTACCTCCACTACATCGTGAGCGCCATCGAGGAGCGGGACATGCCCGCCGAGCTGGCGCTGCTGCCGGTGGTGGAAAGCGCCTATCAGCCCTTCGCCTACTCCCACGGCCGCGCTGCGGGCATCTGGCAGTTCATCCCCGGCACCGCACAGCATTTCGGCCTGCGCCGCTCCTGGTGGTACGACGGCCGCCGCGACGTGCTCGCCTCCACCGAGGCGGCGCTGGACTACCTGGAGCGCCTGGGCAACATGTTCGATGGCGACTGGGAACTGGCCCTTGCAGCCTACAACGCCGGCGAAGGCCGCGTGCAGCGGTCGGTCCGCCGTGCCGAGGCGAACGGGCAGCCCTCGGACTACTGGAACATCTCACTGCCCCAGGAGACGCGCAATTACGTGCCGCGGCTGCTGGCGATCAGTGCGCTGATCAAGGACCCCAACGCCTACGACCTGGAGCTCGCCAGCATCCCTGACGAGCCTTACCTGGAGATCGTGGAGCTGGACGGCCAGATCGACCTCGCGCTGGTGGCCGACCTGGCGGACATGACCGTCGAGGACGTCTACCGGCTGAACCCCGGGTTCGACCGCTGGGCCACCGATCCGGACGGCCCGCACCGGCTTGCCGTGCCGGTCAACAAGGCAGAACCCCTGCAGGCGAAGCTGGCGGATCTGGCACCCGAGGACCGCATGCGCTGGCACCGCCACGAGATCCAGTCCGGCGAGAGCCTGGAGGCCATCGCCCGGCGGTACAACACCACGGTCAACGTGATCCAGGAAGCGAACAGCATCAACGGACACATCATCCGTGCCGGCCGCCACCTGATGATCCCCACCGCCAGCGCCAGCGCCGACGAGTACTCCCACAGCGCGGCAAACCGCCTGGCACGGCATCAGAATCGCAACCGCCAGGGCGACCGCGTCACGCACACGGTGCGCTCCGGCGACACGTTCTGGGACATCTCGCGCAAGTACGGCGTGCAGGTCGACAAGGTGGCCAGCTGGAACAGCATGGCCCCGGGCGATGCGCTGCAGCCCGGCCAGGAGCTGGTGCTGTGGGTGGATGACGCCGGCAGCGTGCAGCAGGCAGGCGGCCCGCCCTCGAACGAGCCGGTCATGCGCTCGCTGACCTACCGCGTACGCAGTGGCGACAGCCTCTACACCATTGCACGCGAGTTCAGCGTGTCGGTGCAGGACCTGCGCAGCTGGAACAACATCGACCCGGGCTCCTACCTGCAGCCCGGCGACCGCCTGTCGCTGCAGGTGGATGTGCGCAACCAGGACAGCATCTGATCACGCGTCCCGTTGGCAGCTCCTCCGGGAGCTGTCAGCGGGGGGCGTCGTCTTCGGGCAGCGTGATGTTCAACTCCAGAATCTCGCAGTCGCCTTCCCGGTCCACCTGCATGTGCACGGCATCCTGATCCACGGCGACGTACTTCCGGATCACCTCCAGCAACTCGTCCTGAAGGGCGGGCAGATAGTCCGGGCCGTCACGCTGGGCGCGTTCCCGCGCAACCAGAATCTGCAGCCGCTCTTTGGCAACACTGGCACTTTTCTTCCGCTGCGAACGGAAGTATCCCAACAGATTCATGATCAGCTCCCGAACAGTCGCCCGAAGAAGCCCTTCCTGGGCATATCCACGAAGCGCAGCGGCCGTTCCTGGCCCAGGAACCGGTCGACGGCATCTGCGTACGCCTGCCCTGCGTCGGAGTCATCCTCCAGGATGACCGGCACGCCGGCGTTGGACGCATTGAGCACCGCCTGGGACTCCGGAATCACGCCGAGCAGATCGATGGAGAGGATCTCGCCCACGTCTTCGAGGCTGAGCATCTCGCCCTTGTTGACCCGATCCGGCGCATATCGGCTGAGCAGCAGGTGCTCGCGAACCGGATCTTTCCCCTGCTCCGCCCGCCGGGTCTTGCTAGCGAGAATGCCGAGCACCCGGTCGGAGTCCCGCACCGAGGAGACTTCCGGGTTGGTGACGACGATAGCGTCGTCGGCGAAGTACATGGCCATGAGTGCGCCCCGCTCGATACCCGCCGGTGAGTCGCAGACCACGTAGTCGAAATCGTTGCTGAGTTCATCCAGCACCCGCTCGACACCCTCCTGGGTCAGGGCGTCCTTGTCCCGGGTCTGCGACGCGGCCAGGACGTAGAGCCCTTCCACCCGCTTGTCCCGGATCAGGGCCTGGTTGAGATTGGCGTCACCGTTGATCACGTTCACGAAGTCATACACCACGCGGCGCTCGCACCCCATGATCAGGTCCAGGTTGCGCAGCCCCACGTCGAAATCCACCACCGCCGTGCGGTGACCGGCACGTGCCAGCCCCGTCGCCAGCGCGGCGCTGGTCGTAGTCTTGCCGACGCCCCCCTTGCCGGAGGTCACCACGACGATCTTTGCCACTCTTCACCTCCTCGACTGCGTCGTCCGGCGCTCAACACGCCGGTTACGGGCCGCGCTAGCGGCCGCCATTGACTCCGGGCAGCGGCTGAATGCGCAGCTCTTCACCGTCGCGCAGCACCTGCACCGCCTGCCCCAGATACGCCTTGTCGAACTGCTCGTTGACCAGGTACGTCCCGGCCACGGTCACCAATTCGGCATTGAATCCCATACAGAAAATCCGGGCCTCGGTGTCGCCGCGCACGCCGGCCAGCGCACGCCCGTAAAGCCCGCCATAGATGTGGATGTTGCCGTCCGCCAGCACTTCGGCCCCCGGGCTGACCGACGACAGTATGATGAGATCGCCCCCGCGTGCATAGACCTGCTGCCCCGAGCGCACCTGCTGGCGCACCGTGGTGCTGGGGGAGGCATTCGGCTCGGAGGTGGCGGCGGGCTCCGGCTCGGCGCGGCGCGCCGCCGGTGCCTCGCTGCCGCCGGTGAACACGCCGATCCCGGCCTGCTCGGCGGCCGCCCGCCAGCGGTCGTCGCCGCCGCGGATGCCCACGGGCAGGAACTCACGGGCGCGCAGCAGCCCCACGAAGCCGGGCAGGTCAAGATGGAGGTCGGTATCCGCCACCGCCTCCACGTCCAGAATCAGCGGCAGTTGCCGGAAGAAGTCCGGAGCCTGCTGCATGCGCTGTTCGAGTTCCCGCCCGAGATGTTTGACGTCCGGTGTCAGCAGCCGCAGGACGGTCAGGGTCATCATGCGCCCTTTGAGTTCCAGGGCCTGTACGGTGGTTTCGGTCTGTTCCGTCATCCGGGCTCGCTTTGATCACGCCGACAATACACAGCCCCCTCAACGCTGGAGGGGGCTGTGCGGGCCTGTTATAGCGTGCTGCAGGCGCAGCATCAAGCGTCGCTGAATCACGACTCGGCAAGCAGCCTGTTCATCCGCCGCACGAATGCGGCCGGATCATCCAGCTGTCCGCCTTCCGTGAGCATAGCCTGATCGAACAGGACGTGCGCCCATTCATCGAACGTCGCGTCGTCACTCACCCCCTGCAGCCGCTGGATCAGTGCATGCCCGGGGTTGATCTCCATCACCGGTTTCCCGGCCGGCACGGTATGCCCGGCGGCCTTGAGCATGCGCTGCATGCTGACGGCGAACTCGTGCTCTTCCACCACCAGACAGCTGGGGGAGTCGGTGAGGCGATGACTGACTCGGACATTCTTGACCCGGTCGCCGAGCACGCCCTCAAGGCGCTCCACCAGCGGCTTGTACTCGGTTTCGGTCTTCTCACGCTCTTCCTTGTCCTCGGCATCATCCAGATCACCCAGATCCAGGTCGCCCTTGGCCACGTGCACCAGCTGCTTGCCGTCGTACTCGCCCAGGTGGGTCACGCACCACTCGTCCACCGGGTCGCCCAGCAGCAGCACCTCGATGCCCTTCTTGCGGAAGATCTCGAGATGCGGGCTGTTCTTCGCAGCACTGAAGCTGTCCGCGGTGACGAAGTAGATGGACGCCTGGCTGTCCTTCATCCGCGCGATGTAGTCGTCCAGAGAGACGTTTTCCGTCTCGCTGTCGGTGTGCGTGGAGGAGAAACGCAGCAGTTTCGCGATGCGCTCGCGATTGCCGAAGTCCTCCGCCGGTCCCTCTTTCAGCACGCGGCCGAAGGTACTCCAGAAGGACGCGTAGTTCTCCGGTTCCTTGTCCGCCATGGATTCCAGCCGGTCCAGCACGCGCTTCACCGACGCGGACTTGATCTTCTCGATCTGCCGGTTGTGCTGCAACAGCTCCCGGGACACGTTCAACGGCAGGTCGTCGGAGTCGATGATGCCGCGCACGAAGCGCAGGTAGCGCGGCATCAGGTGCTCCGCGTCATCCATGATGAACACCCGGCGCACGTAGAGGTGGACGCCGTTGGGCTGCTCACGGTTGAACAGGTCGAACGGTGCGCGCTTCGGGATGAACAGCAGCGACACGTAACTGAGGTTGCCCTCGACCTTGTTGTGCATCCAGGTGAGCGGGCCCTCGAAGTCGTGGGCCACCTGCTTGTAGAACGCTTCGTACTCGTCGTCGCTGATTTCGGTCTTGGAGCGCATCCACAGGGCGGATGCCTTGTTAACGGTCTCGTCGCCCGGCGCCTCGTCCTCTTCGCCGGTGGCCTCCTTCGGCATGACGATGGGCAGTGAGATATGATCGGAATAGGTGCGGATGACCTGGCGCAGGCGAAATCCATCCAGGAATTCATCCATGTCGTCGCGCAGGTGCAGCACAACCTGCGTACCGCGCCGCGGCAGCTCGACGGTCTCCAGGGTATAGGCACCCTCGCCGTCCGACTCCCAGTGCACGCCTTCACTGGCCGGTGCGCCGGCGCGCCGGGAGAACACCTCCACCCGCTGAGCAACGATGAACGACGAATAGAACCCGACGCCGAACTGCCCGATCAGCTTGGCGTCCTTCGCCTGGTCGCCGGTGAGCTGGTTGATGAAGTGCTGGGTTCCGGAGCGGGCGATGGTGCCGAGGTTCTCGATCACGTCATCGCGATTCATGCCGATGCCGTTGTCGGAGACGGTGACGGTGCGGGCCTCCTTGTCGAACTCGACGCGAATGCCGAGTTCGCCGTCGCCTTCGTACAGCGACTCGTCCTTCAGCGCATCGAAGCGCAGCCGGTCGCAGGCATCCGAGGCGTTGGAGATCAGCTCCCGCAGGAAAATCTCGCGGCTGCTGTAGAGCGAATGCACCATCAGGTGCAGCAGTTGCCGGACTTCCGTCTGGAATTCAAGCGTTTCCTTTTGCGCAGCAACACTCATGGTTTTACGGCTCCCGAATCATCGTGTTTCTGGCGGCGGCGACAGCCCGCGGCCGCGCTGGTTGTTGGTGAACATCCCTGAATTGGGAATTCCGGCGGCGGAATTCAACCCACCGCGCCCAATCTGCGATACGCTGACTGTGTGTTCAGGAGAGCTCCCGTCGCCGTGCTGAACTGCACGGCGCACAAGGCCCAGAGGACAGACCATGCTGACACCCTCCACTTGGTGGATTCTGCTGATTGCGCAGCTGATCATCTTTCTCGTTGCGGGCATCGCCGCCCTCGCCTGGATGCTCTGGCGCCGCCGGCGAACGGCACCGGTGGAGGTCACGCCGGCCGGCCCGTCGGAACGCGCTGATGAGGCCATTCGCCGCTTCTTCGAGAACGAGCTGACCCGCACCCGGGCACAGCTGGAAGAAAACGACCGCGGCATGCCGGAGCATGTGCTGCAACTACGGGTGAACTACCTGCAGGCGGAACTGGAGGGGCTGGATTACGAGCGCGAGCCGGACCGGTTCTGGTCACACATCTGCGACCGGATCGATCACTGGATTGCGCGGCAGCAGGAGCGCGCCGACCAGGAAAAGGAAACGAACGCGGGCGCCACCAGGGACGCCCGCGGGGGAGACAACATCGTCGCCGACGACGAGTACGTGCAATAAGCGCGCGCCGTCAGAAGAGTTCCGGCGACGTCTCCGGATCGATTGCCTCGCGCTCCGGGCCACTGAGCTCCCGGCCGGCAATCCACTCGCCGGTCACCATCTGGCTGTAGCCCATTCCGGGCCCGACCATCGGGTAGACGCTGGCGTTGTTGTCGATCATCACTTCCAGGAACGCGGGGCCGTCGTAGTCCACGAACGCCTTCAGCGCCTCTTCCAGATCGCCCTTGTTCATGACGCGGCGGGCGAACTCGTAGCCATCCGACTCGGCAGCCTTGATGAAGTCCTTGCGATGCAGGGTCTTGTCGCTGCCGGAGAAGTTCTCGTTGAAGTACAGCCGCTGCCACTGACGCACCATGCCGTCGCCGAGGTTGTTCAGTAGCAGCACTTTCACCGGCAGGTTGTAGTTGGTGACAGTCTCCATCTCGCCCAGGTTCATGCGGATGCTGCCATCACCGTCGATGTCCACCACGATCTTGTCCGGGCAGGCGAACTGGGCGCCGATGGCGGCGGGCAGGCCATAGCCCATGGTGCCCATGCTGCCGGAGGTGAGCCACAACCGGGGCTCCCGGAAGTCACAGTACTGGGCCGCCCACATCTGGTGCTGCCCGACGCCTGTGGAGATGATGGCGTTGCCACCCGTGGCCTTGTTGAGCAGCTCCACTACGTAGTGCGGCTGGATCAGGTCGCTGTCGCGATCATAGTTCATGGGGTGGTTGCGCTTGAGCTTCTGAATGTGCTTGAACCACGGCCCGAAGTCCCGTTCGAAGCCGGACTCGCGCCCGTGAGTCAGAAGCTGCTTCAGGCTGCGGCCCGCTTCGCCCACGTGGGCCCAGTCGACCACTTTCACCTTGCCGATTTCGGCGGCATCGATGTCGATATGGGCGATGTGTTCGGCCATAGGGGCGAACTCGTCCACCTTGCCGGCCACGCGGTCGTCGAAGCGGGCGCCTACGGCGATGAGGAAATCGCAGTCTTCCACGGCGTAGTTGGCGTAGGCCGTGCCGTGCATGCCGAGCATGTGCAGGGAGAGATCGTCAGTGGTGTCCATGGCGCCCAGGCCCATGAGTGTGCTCACCACCGGGATGTTGAACGTGCGCGCAAACTCCCGCAGCTCTTCTGCGGCATTGCCGTTGATCACGCCGCCACCCACGTACAGCAGCGGCCGGCTGGACTTCTCCAGCATGTCGAAGAACTGGCGGCATTTGCGCTCGGAGAGCTTGGCGGAACGCAGGGAGTCCATGCGCTGGCGGTAGCCGCGCATCTCCAGCAGGCCGGAGCCCACGTACTCGCCGACCCAGTTCTGCATGTTCTTGGGCACGTCCACCACCACCGGACCGGGCCGGCCGGAGCGGGCGATCTCGAAGGCGGTGCGGATGGTCGCTTCCAGCTCTTCGGGGCGAGTGACCAGAAAGACGTGCTTGGCGCAGTTGCCCATGATGTTGACGATGGGCGCCTCCTGGAAGGCGTCCGTCCCCATGGCGCCGGTGGGCACCTGGCCGGTGATGCACACCACCGGGGTGGAGTCGGCCATGCAGTCACGGATGGGCGTGACCGTGTTGGTGGCGCCCGGGCCGGAGGTGACCAGGAAACAGCCCACCTTGCCGCTGGCGCGGGCATAACCCGCGGCCATGAATCCGGCACCCTGCTCGTTGGCGGGCACGACCAGTTTCATGGGGTCGTCGGACTCGTCGCGGCGGTGGTTCTCGTTGTAGCGAAAGACCGCATCGTAGGTGGGCAAAATAGCGCCACCGCTGTAGCCGAAGATCGTGTCCACGCCCTCGTCGGCAAGGACCTGTACGATCATTTCGGCCCCGCTCATGGTGGTTCCGGCCAGGGGGTGATGCTTGCCTTTCTGTCTACTCATCATGGCTCTATATTCCGTCGCGACGTGCTCGGCACCAGAAATAATCGGGAACCGATCACTATATAGCCAGCGGGGTCAACTGGCAAAGTCCCCGGCCTCTTACTGTTAGCCAAAAGTCGTGATGGTGGATCTGAAGATCCACCCTACGGATGGCAAAGCCCTGGTGGGTGGATGGGGGCTCCGGTGGACGTGAACGTCCACCCTACGATTATGGCCCCCCTGCGAGTGCCACGGGGGTGCTGGGTTCGGCGTAGGGTGGACCTTCAGGTCCACCATCGCGACGCGCCCCCTTGTTACGCCCCGGCCCCTTCCTCCGGCTCGAAATCCAGTGCCACTGAATTGATGCAGTAGCGCAGCCCGGTGGGTTCCGGCCCGTCCGGAAACACGTGCCCCATGTGGGCGCCGCACCGGCTGCACATCACTTCCTCGCGCCGCATGCCGAGGCTGTGATCCGCCTCGATCTCCAGGTTCTCCCCGTCCACGGGCGCCCAGAAGCTCGGCCAGCCGGAGCCGGAATCATACTTGGTACTGCTGTCGAACAGCGCCTGCCCGCAGCACAAGCATTTGAATACGCCGGCGCCGCTGATGGCGTTGTACTCGCCGGAAAATGGCGGCTCGGTCCCTTTCTCCCGGGTCACGCGATACTGCTCCGGGGTGAGCTGCGCGCGCCACTCCGAATCGGGCTTGTTGAGCTTGTCCATACAATCCTCCTTTCCCGATGCTCGCGACGAAGCATTCGGCCCGGTTATACTGCCACCGCGCGGGCAGTGACGCCATGGAGCGACGGCCCAGAAAACCAAGAAACGGACGGTCATTATGGCAGCAGCATCCTTCGCCAGGCCCATGCACTCCGCTCTGGACGCTACCCTGGAGACAATCGATTCAGTGATCGCACTGGTCGACGCCCATGAACGGGGCCACGAGCAGACGCCTCCCTGGGGTCGTTGCCAACCGCCACTGGAGGAAGTGCGCGGGGCACTCATCATGGTGCAGCTCGATGGCGCCCGCCTGCTGGTTGACGAATGCATCGCCCTCATGGAGGCGCTGGAGACGGACACCACGATCTCCAGCCAGAATGCCATCGACGCCCTGCTCTACGCACTGCTCCTCCTCCCCCGTCACATCGGCCGGGCTCGGGCCACCGGGCGCGAAGTGCCCGACACGCTGCTGCCGACCATCAACGGGTTGCGCGGACTGCGGCGCGCGGTGCTGATTCCCGAATACGACTTCACCGACCTCGGGCGCGCGTCGCTGCAACTGACCCCACTCGCCGACTCTCTGGGCGAGGCCGGTACGCCCGACATCGAAACCACGCGCCGGCTGCGGCACATGCTACAGGCCGGGCTGCTGGGGCTGTTCCAGTCGCCGGAGGCCGCCGTCCACTACAAGCAGGTACACCGCGCGCTCTCGCGCCTTGCAGCGGCCTGCGGTAACACACCGGCCGGCCGCTGGCTCACGCTGGCCGCCCTGCTTGCCGAGAACGCGGAGCGCAACGGGGTGCGCGCCAACGGCTCAGTACGCCTGATGATCTCGCGGCTGGACCTCTACATTCGCGAGACGCTGCTCATCACGCCGCCGCAGACCGGCCAGGCGCCACCGCCCATGGTGCGCCAGGCACTCCTTTATTACACCGCTCAGAACAGCTTCAACAGCGACAGCTCCGACAACGCGCTGCTGCGCGCCATCGCCGAAGACCTCAACCTGGACAGCGCCGTCACGCCGCGCACGGAGATCCGGCGCGAAGGCGATGCCATTGCGGCACCGGATGTGGACGTGATGCAGGCCGTCACCCGCGCTCTGGGCGAAGAGATGGATCAGATCCAGGCGTTCATCGAAACGCTGAGCCGCCTCAGTAGCGTGACGCAGACGGAGCGCGAGGAGCTGGCCGCCCACCTGCACCGCCTGGGTCACACGCTGACCCTGCTGGGGCTCTCCGAGGCGGCGGCCGCGGTCAAGCGGGAACACACGCGCCTCCAGTCCCTGGGCGACGACGTGGACGCCCGGCGCCTGCGCGATACGCTGAGCCACTGCGCCGAGACCCTGAGCGCCAGCGAGTCCGCCGCGGCCCGGCTCGCCACGCCCGGCGAGGCGGCGGATGACGAACACAGCGACCGCCTCGAGGACGCCAGTCGGCAGGCGCTGTCGGAATCCCTGAACAACCTGGCGCAGGTCCGCGCGAGCCTGGAGTTCTTCAACGGCGATATCGAGGAAGGCGACGAACTCGCCAGCGCCAGGCAGCCGCTGGAGGAAGTCCGCGGCGGGCTCGAGATGCTCGGGCAACGGCGCCCGGCCAGCCTGGTCAGCCGATGCGCCGCCGCGGTGACCGCACTGGATGAATCCGATGCCGGCAACAGCGAGCGGCTCAACGCCCTGGCCGACGCCCTCGCGGCGCTGGAGTGGTACCTGGAGAGCCTGCTCGAAGGGCTGGGCGCCGCCGATGACATGCTGGATATCGCCGACGCCAGCCTGAGCTGACACACCTGCCCCGGGGCCGCGATTATCCAATAGCGCCCTTTTGGCCTACAATGCGGTCCATTCCCGAGCTGTCCGGTGTGCCGCGCTGGGCCACGCCCATGCCCGGGTCGTGCCGGCGTGCGCGGCCGCCATGACACTCGAGCTGCCTGCATGAACCACAGGGGACGCGAATGAGTGAAATCATGCTGATCAACGTCTCGGGCCAGGACAAGCCCGGGCTCACACACTCGCTGATGGAGATTCTGGCCGAGTACAACGTCGGCATTCTCGACATCGGCCAGGCCATGATCCACGACACCCTCTCGCTGGGGATTCTGGTGGAGGTGCCGGATCAGGACGCCCTGTCGCCCGTGCTCAAGGACGTGCTGTTCCACATCCACCGCCAGGGCATGCACGTGCGCTTCACGCCCATCACCCGGGAGGCGTACGAGGACTGGGTACAGGGCGAGAACGAGCCGCGTTACGTCTTCACGCTTCTCGGGCGGCGCATCACCGCAGGGCAGATCGCGCAGGTGAGCCAGGTTATCAGCGACAACGGGCTGAACATCGAGGACATCGTTCGGCTGTCCCGCCGCGAGCCGCTGTACAAGGCCGACGGCCTGGGCCGCGCCTGCATCGAGCTGACCGTGCGCGGCAAGCCGCTGGACCTGGACATCATGAAGCAGCATTTCCTGTCCATCTCCCAGGACATGGACGTGGACATCAGCTTCCAGGCCGACACGGTCTACCGCCGCAACCGCCGCCTGGTGGTGTTCGACATGGACTCCACCCTGATCCAGCAGGAAGTGATCGACGAACTGGCCAAGAGAGCCGGCGTCGGTGACCAGGTGAGCAAGGTCACCGAGGCGGCCATGCAGGGCGAAATCGACTTCCGCGAAAGCCTGCGCCAGCGGGTCGCTCTGCTGGAAGGCCTGGACGAATCGGTGCTTGAGGAGGTGGGGCGGGAGCTGACGCTCACCGAGGGCGCCGAGCGGCTGATCCGCACGCTGAAGGCGTTCGGTTACACCACCGCCATCGTCTCCGGCGGGTTCAGTTACTTCGGCCGACAACTGCAGGAGAAACTGGGCGTTGATTACGTCTACGCCAACGAGTTGGGCATCCGCAACGGCAAGGCCACGGGCGAAGTAGTAGGGCCGATCGTCGACGGTGAGCGCAAGGCCAAGCTACTGCAGGACATCGCCGACCGCGAAGGGCTCACGCTGGATCAGGTCATCGCTGTGGGCGACGGCGCCAACGATCTGCCCATGCTGCGCCTTGCCGGCCTCGGTGTCGCCTTCCGCGCCAAACCGCTGGTCAAGCGCAGTGCGCGGCAATCCCTCTCCACTCTCGGCCTCGACGGCATCCTTTACCTCATCGGCATCAAGGACACCGACACGGAACAGAGCGAGGCCGTGCTCGAGCAAGCCGGCAACGCCTGACACCCCCCGAGTGGCCGCCCCCACGGGCGGCCTCGCTTCCCGCGCGCAACAGACCTGCCAATTTTGTCTAGCTTGCAGACAACTTCCTGACTGTTCGGGACACTGACTGCGTGCTAAACCTTCCCGGTACACCATACGAATACGGGAGGAGAACCCCATGGCCGCAAACATCGTCCTGCCACGCCAGATGCGCGTGGGCGCCGGAGCCAGCCAGGAGCTCGCCGCAGTGCTGCAGCAGCTCGGCGTCAACCACCCGTTCATCGTAACCGACCAGGACATGGTGAAGTTCGGCTACCTGGAGAAGGTGACCCGGGTGCTGGACGAAGCGGGAATCCAGTACGCCGTGTTCGCAGACACCGTCCCGGACCCCACGGTGGCGTCCGTGAACCAGGGCGTTGACGCCCTCAAGCAGCGGGATCACGACGGCGTGGTGGCCCTGGGCGGCGGCAGCCCCATGGACAGCGCCAAGGCCATCGCCCATCTGGCCCTGCACGGGGGCCGCATGCGCGATTACAAGGCGCCGGTGATGAGCGACACCCAGGGGCTGCCCCTGGTGGCCATTCCCACCACCGCCGGAACGGGCTCCGAGGCGACGCGGTTTACCGTGATCACCGACGAAGAGACCGACGAGAAGATGCTCTGCCCGGGCGCCGCGTTCTGCCCCATCGCCGCACTGGTGGACTACGAGCTCACCCTGACCATGCCGCGCCGGCTCACCGCCGACACCGGGGTGGACACGCTCACCCACGCTCTGGAGGCCTACGTCAGCGCCAAGCGCAACCCGTTCGCCGACGGCATGGCGCAGATGACCATGACTGCGGTCGCGAAGCACCTGCGCACCGCCTGCAACCAGCCGGACAACCGCGAGGCGCGAGAGGCCATGATGCTGGCCGCCCTGCACGGTGGCATGGCCTTCTCCAACGCCTCGGTGTGCATGGTGCACGGCATGAGCCGGCCCATTGGCGCCTTCTTTCACGTCCCGCATGGCCTCTCCAATGCCATGCTGCTGCCCGCGGTCACGGCGTTCTCCATCGAGGCCGCGCCGGACCGCTACGCCAACGCGGCCCGGTTCATGGACGTTGCCACCACGGACGACAGCGACGAGGCGGCCTGTCAGAAGCTGCTGCAGGAGCTGCGCCAGCTCAACACGGACCTGGACGTGCCCTCGCCCAGGGACTACGGCATCGACGAGGCGCGCTACTTCGAGGTGCTGCCGACCATGGCGGAGCAGGCGCTGGCGTCGGGCTCACCGGGCAACAACCCGCGCGTGCCCACGGCAGACGAGATCGTCGAGGTCTATAAACAGGCGTGGGACGGGCGCGGCTGAAGCGCCGCCTCACCCGTGCCTGGACTCACGGTAGCGGGACGGCGACAGCCCCATGACCTTGCGGAACAGCCGCGAGAAATAGTAGGCGTCGTCGTACCCGAGGCTTTCGGCGATATCACCGACCGTCTTGTCGGTGATATCCAGCAGGTAACAGGCCCGCTCCATCTTGAGGTGGAGAAAATGCTGGTACGGAGAATTCCCGGTCTGCGCCTTGTAGCGCCGGCAGAACCCGTGGCGGGACATCCCCGCCACCTCGGCCAGGGTCGCCAGATCCAGGTGACTGTGGAGTTTCTCGTGCATCACCGCATGGATGCTCTCCAGGTCGAATCCGTCATCGGAGCTGCGCCGCAGATGGGTGGAGATCAGCAGCCCGAACATGCCGAGCATCTGCCGCAGGTGGTTGGCGGCATGAATGAAGAACCCCTCCCGGAAACCGGTGTTGCGCACCTCCAGCAGCGTCTCGAAGTCCTCGATCACCTTGGGCGCCGAGCCGATATGGCGCACGGGCCGATCCGGGAGAAAGTTCATGTGCTCCCAGAAACCGTCCACGTCGGCGCCATCGAAATGCACCCAGTACAGCGTCCACGGCTCGCGGCTCGACGAGGCGTAAGCGTGCAGCAGGTTTCGGGGCAACATCATCAGATCGCCCCGCGCCACCGGGTACTGCCGCCGGTTGACCCGCAGCATGCCGCGCCCCCCGGCACAATAAAGCAGCAGGTGATCCGCATGACTCTGCCGCTCCACGCGATGCCCGAGGGCGTCGGGATAATAGCCCATGGCGCGGGGATACAGCCCCTGTGTCAGCGCATGACGCTGCAGGCGCTGCAGCAGAAACCGGGGGACGAGAAAGCGCACGCCCTCCGGCGGAAGGGGCCAGTCAGACGGACCGGTCATTCGACATCTATCACGTCAATCATCAGACAAGATCGTCCAGCACGGCGTCGATTTCGTCAATCCTATTCGCACCTGCAACGTGTTACCTATACAGACGTTCCATCGACCGGTCACGGCCTGGAGCAAAGCGTACCACGACGTCAACAAGCTCCATCGGCCCAGGAGGAGAGATCATGTCCCAGGTAAGAAGCACTTCCGAATCCACGCAGCAGATCGGGCATTACATCGACGGCAAGCCCGTCGACAAGCCGTCCGATCGTTCACTTGATGTCACCAACCCCGCGACCGGCGAACTCACCGCCCGGGTCGCCCTGGCCGACGCGGCCACCACCCGCGAGGCCATTCAGTCCGCCAAGGCCGCGCTGCCGAAATGGTCGGCAGTCACGCCGCTCAACCGCGCCCGGGTGATGTTCCGCTTCAAGGCGCTGGTGGAAGAGCATTTCGAGACCATCGCGCAGATGATCACCGCCGAGCACGGCAAGGTGATCGAAGACGCCCGCGGCGAGCTGACCCGCGGCCTCGAGATCGTCGAGTTCGCCTGTGGCGCTCCGCACCTGCTCAAGGGCGAACACTCACTCAACGTGGGTGGCAGCGTCGACAGCTACAGCATGATGCAGCCGGTGGGTGTGTGCGCCGGCATCACGCCGTTCAACTTCCCGGCCATGGTGCCCATGTGGATGTTCCCGATGGCGCTGGTGTGCGGCAACACCTTCGTGCTCAAGCCCTCGGAGAAGGACCCGTCGGTCCCCATGTACCTGGCGCAGCTGCTCAAGGAAGCCGGCCTGCCCGACGGCGCACTGAACGTGATCAACGGCGACAAGGAATCGGTGGACACCCTGCTCACCGACCCGGACGTGTCCGCGGTGAGCTTCGTGGGCTCCACGCCCATCGCCGAGTACATCTACTCCACCGGCTGTGCCCACGGCAAGCGCGTGCAGGCGCTCGGTGGCGCCAAGAACCACATGGCCATCATGCCGGATGCCGACATGGACCAGGCCGTGGAAGCGCTGCTGGGCGCGGCTTACGGCTCCGCCGGCGAGCGCTGCATGGCCATTTCCGTGGCCGTGGCGGTGGGCGACGAGGTGGCCGACGCGCTGGTGGAGCGCCTGAAGCCGCGCGTGGAGAACCTGCGCGTGGGCAACGGCCTCGAAGAGACCGGCCTGGAGATGGGCCCACTGGTCACCAAAGAGCACATGGACAAAGTCAACGGCTACGTCGATCTGGGCGAGAAGGAAGGCGCCAGCGTAGTCGTCGACGGCCGCAAACGTGAGTTCCCGGGCAATAACGGCTACTTCACGGGCGGCACGCTGTTCGACCACGTGAAGCCGGACATGCGCATCTACAAGGAAGAGATCTTCGGTCCGGTGCTGTGTGTGGTGCGCGTGCCCGACTACGACACCGCCGTGGATCTCATCAACAAACACGAGTTCGGCAACGGTACGGCCATCTTCACCCGTGATGGCGACGCCGCCCGGCAGTTCAGCACGGACATCCAGGTGGGCATGGTCGGCGTCAACGTGCCGATCCCTGTGCCCATGGCATTCCACAGCTTCGGCGGCTGGAAGCGTTCCCTGTTCGGCCCGCTGCACATGCACGGACCGGACGGCGTGCGCTTCTACACCAAGATGAAGACGATCACCCAGCGCTGGCCCAAGGGCGTGCGTGCGGACTCGGCCTTCGTCATGCCGACCATGGAATGAACCGTGTTCCGGCGGGCGCCCGCGGCGCCCGTCGGCCTGCCCGGTGGAGTACACCCGGGTCGAAATCGTCCATGTGGAACCGAGATTGTGAATCCCAATACTTGGTTCCGGGTGGTAACTCTGTTACTACACACGTTGGCGCAAGGGAGGGAAATAACCAGAAGAATCGGTAGTTTCTGAGGCAATACTAATTGGAATCAATCTAATGCATGCGCTGGCATGCGGCCTCGACTCAAAAGAATCGGAGGAGAAATCATGATGATTCGTCATCTCTCGGCAAAGCACGGGGCAACCGCTCTGTCCGTTGCGGCGGCCGGCACGCTCGCTGCGGCGACCTATTTCGGTTCCTCGACCATCAATACCGCCCACGCGGAGCTGGAGCGCCCTGACTCCCCCACTGAACTGATCTTCGAGACGGCCTGGCCCAGCGCCATCACGCTCTGGCGCCCGGACAGGTACTACGTCAACCTGGTCAACACCCTCGCCTACGAACACGTGGACATTGCCTACTACGACGGCGGCACCTTCTCGTCGTCCACGGACATGTTCGACGACGTCCAGGCAGGCTCCATCGACATGGGCTCCGACTGGCCGAGCTACTGGGAAGGCCGCAACACGGCGTTCTCGCTGGTCACCTCGGTGCCGATGATCTTCAGCCCGAACGACTACATGAACTGGTTCTGGCAGCACGGCGGCTACGAGCTCTCCAACGAGATCTACGGCCAGTACGGCATCAAGTGGTTCCCGCACAACGTGGCCACCCCGGAAGCCGGCCAACGCACCAACGTGCCCATCAGGAGCCCGGAGGACTACGAGGGCCTGCGTCTCCGCCAGTGCGGCCGCAACCAGTCGCGCATCCTCGAGGACATGGGCGCTTCGGCGGTGTTCACCCCGGGTGGTGAGGTGTACGCGGCTCTGGACCGTGGCGTGCTTGATGGCGCCGAGTTCTCCGTCCCCGAGGTGGACTGGAACATGGGCCTGCAGGAAGTCACCGACTACGTTGTCGGACCAGGCTGGCACCAGCCGGGCCCGGTCTCCGGCGTGATGGTCAACCAGTCGTCCTACGATCAGCTGGATGACTTCACCAAGTTCGTCATGAAGCAGGCGGCCATGACGACCATGATGTGGTCGTACACTTACTTCGAGGAAACGGCCGGTGAGTACACCGAGAAGTTCGTGGAGTCCGGGATGGAAATCACCCGGCTCGAGGACGAGGTGCTGGACCGGGTGCTGGAGCTCACCGAGGAACGCCTGATCGAGGATGCCCAGGACAACCCGGATCACGCCAAACTGGCCGTCTCCATGTACGACTACCTGGTGACCATGGCCGACTGGCGCGAGTATCAGCAGCCGTTCATGCACGGCTTCACCTGGGACACCCTGGAAGAGACCCACGAGCGGCTGGTGGAGATCGCCGAAGAGCACGGCGTGTACGAGGAGACCATGGAGGTCGTTCGCGATGCCAAGGAGCGCAACAGCGACCAGGCCTTCTGGCAGCCGGGCGACACGTACGAGAACCACCCGGTGCGCGACTGATCTGGCCGTGCTGCAATTCCTAGCGTAACTGTCCGTGCGCCGGCCCCGGCCGGCGCACGGACGCTTATTTGCCGGAGGCAACAGTGAACGCCCTGATCGCCTTTTTGAGGTTCATTGACCGGATCAACTACTACCTGGGGAAATACCTGGTCAGCTGGATTCTGTTCGTGCTGATGGGGATCGCCCTGTTCGAGGTGGTCACCCGGCGGATCATCGGCACGCCCCACGCCTGGACCCAGGAAATCCTGGTCTACCTGTTCTGCGCGCATTTCATTCTCGCCCTCGGCTACACGCTCTACTACCGGGAGCACGTGGTGGTGGACGCATTCACCGCGTTTCTTCCGAAGCGTGTCCAGGTGGCGCTGGAGACCATCGTCTACATCGTGTTTGTCGGTGCATTCGTGTACGTGATGATTCCCACGGCCTACGACTTCGCGGCCCGCTCGTGGGCGTCGGGCGAGCGCGCACCCACATCATTCAACTCACCCGTCTACCCGGCGAAGACCGTCATCCCCATCGGGATCATTCTGCTGGGCATTCAGCTGCTCGGGCTGGTCAGCAAGAATGTGCTGTTCCTCACCCGCGGCGAGACGCTTGAGGACAAGAACTAATGGAAGCGGAAATCGTCGTCCTACTCATGTTCCTCGGGGTGCTGATCGGCATCCTGCTCGGCGGGCCCATCGCCTTTGTCCTGGCCGGGCTGGCGATCATATTCGGCTACTGGGAACTGGGCGAACGCGTCTTCCCCATGTTCGCCAACCGCATGTGGAGCACCGCCACCAACTCGCTGTTGATGGCGATACCGATGTTCATCTTCATGGCATCGATACTGGAGCGCTCGGGGATCGCCGACAAGCTGTTCCAGTCGCTGCTCTACGCCTTCGGCCGCCTCAACGGCGCCATCGCGTTGACGGTGGTGCTGCTCTCCACCGTGTTCGCCGCGGTCACCGGCGTCATGGGCGCGACCGTGGTGAGCATGTCGCTGATGGCCATTCCGGCCATGCTCAAGTACGGCTACGACAAGCGCCTGGCCACGGGCACCGTGGCTGCCGGCGGCACCATTGGCATCATCATTCCGCCGAGCATCATGCTGGTGATCATGGCCGACCAGTCCGGTGAGTCCGTGGGGCGGCTGTTCGCCGCCGGGCTGCTGCCGGGGCTGCTGCTCGCCGGCCTGTATTTCTTCTACATCCTGATCCGCTGCTGGTTCCAGCCGGCCATGGGGCCGGCACTGCCGAAGGAAGAGCTGGACCGCTACTCCGGCCTGCAGATCACCGGCATGATCCTGCTCAACATGGTGCCGCCGATCCTGCTGATCTTCGGCGTGCTGGGCTCCATCTGGTTCGGTTTCGCCACCCCCACCGAGGCCTCCGCCATCGGTGCATTCCTCGCGCTGGTGCTGATGGCGCTCTACGGGCGTTTCAATCTGAAGGCAGTCGGCGAGGCGACCTGGAGCACCACGCGCACGAGCTGCATGGTGCTGGCGGTGATTGTCGGCGCGACGCTGTTTACTCAGGTGTTCTTCGCCGTGGGCGGCCGCGACGTGGTCACGGACCTGGTGCTGATTCTGGACGATCAGCTCGGTCGCTGGGGCACCTTTGCGATGATGATGCTGGTGGTATTCATCCTCGGCTTCCTCATCGACTGGATCGGCATCATCCTGATCGTGTTCCCGATCTTCCTGCCTCTGGGCACGCTGCTCGGGTTCAACGAGCTGTGGCTGATCATGATGATCGCGGTCAACCTGCAGGCGTCGTTCCTCACGCCGCCAGTGGGGTACGCCCTGTTCTACCTGAAGGGCACGGTACCCAGGGGTGTGCACATGTTCGACATCTACCGGGGCGTCGTCCCGTTCCTGCTGCTGCAGCTGGTGGCCATCGTGATCCTGGCGTTCTTCCCGGAGATCATTACCTGGCTGCCGCAGTTCGTCGCCCGATAACCCCATGACGGCGACGCAGACGACGCAGACGACGCCGTCGGTGGCGGAGCGCCCCGCGAGCAGGGTTGCCACCCTGCTCGCGGGGGTGTTCCTCATCTCGCTGGCCTTTCTCGGCCTGCAGATCACACTCACCCGGGTGCTTTCGGTCGCCCTCTCCCATCACTACGTGTTCGCCGTGGTGTCACTGGCGCTCCTGGGGCTCGGGGTGGGCGGGGTCGTGGTCCACCTCCTGCACCGGCGCTGGGTGGGGACGCGCACGGCGCCTGCACTTCTGGCACTGTTCGGCGCCGCGTCCGCCGTGGTGATCGCCATCGCCATCGGCCTGGTGCTCGCCCTGGCACAGCGGTCCAGCATGCACGAATACGGGCTCGCCTTCTTTGCGGTCATTTTCCTGCCGTTTCTGGCCGCCGGCCTGTTCTTCGCCGAGCTCTACCGCCGCCACGCCGCCATGAGCGGACCGCTCTACGGTGCCGACCTGGTCGGTGCCGCCGCCGGTGCAGTGGTGGCGGTGATCGCGCTGAATATCTGGGGCGGCATCGGCGGCAGTTTCGCGCTGGCAGCCCTGGCGGCGGGCGGCAGTCTATTGCTGGCGCGGGCCGCGGAAGGCGGCCGGGCGCTGGCGCTCACCGCCTCCGGGCTGGCCCTGATCGCGACCCTGGGGCTCACGCTGCTGCAGGCAACCGGCACGCTCGGCACGGATCTGCCCGTGGGCAACAACCCGGAGAAGGAGATCCACGACGCCATTCACGGCCCTCGCGAGGGAGCCGTGACCGACACCCGCTGGAGCGCCTTCGGTCGCACGGACCTCATCACCTACGCCCGCACCGACCACCACCGCGACCTGTACATCGACGGCACGGCAGGCACGCCCATGTACCGTTTTACGGGTGATCTGGCGAACCCGGGCGATGCCGTGGAAACGCTGGAGCAGGAGTTCCCCGGGCGCTTCCCCTTTCTGTTCATGGACGAGCAGCGGCGCGACAACGCGCTGATCATCGGCCCCGGTGGCGGCCGGGACGTGCTCCTGGCCGCGCGGGCCGGATTCGAGTCGATCACGGCGGTGGAGGTCAACCGGGAACTCCTGGGCATCGTCCGCGACCAGGGGGCCTACAACGGCGGTCTCTATACCGATTTCGACCATATCAACGTCCGCCACGGCGAAGGCCGACACTTCATCAAACGCAGCGATGATTCCTACGACCTCATCTTCATGAGCCTGCCGGTCACCAACACCAGCCGCAGCCGGGAGGGCTTCGCCCTGACGGAGAACTTCCTGCTGACGGAACAGGCGGTGGGCGAGTACCTGGATCACCTCAACGAAGGCGGCCAGCTCGTGGTGGTAACCCACGATGAGCTGGCCATTCTGCGACTGCTGCGGATCACCCTCGATGCCATGGCCGGCCGGGACATGGACACGCCCGAGGCGATGGAGCACATCTACATTCTCGGCTCGTTCCCCTACCCCGTGTTCGTGGTGGCGGACGAGCCGTTTTCGCCCTCCACGGCCCGGCGCATTCTCCGGCAGGCCGGCAACGTGGGTTTCTCCACGAACGCCAGTTTCGCGCCGCACGTGCGCCAGCAGGGGGCCATGAACCCGCTGTTGCAGGCCATGGCCCACGGGGGATTGTCGCTGGACGACGCCGTGGCACGGGTCGAGGAACAGGGTCACAACCTCTCGGCGGTAACGGACAATCGTCCCTTTTTCTACCACTTCGAACAGGAGCTGCCCGAGGCCATCCAGTGGCTGTTCTGGGCCGCGCTGGGAGCCGGTGCCCTGGTGCTGCTCCCACCCCTTGCCCGCGGGTTCCGCCACCCGACCGGCGGCAAGCGACGATTGCCGCGGCAGGTGCTGCTGTTCGCGGCAATCGGGCTGGGTTTCATGCTCGTCGAGGTGTCGCTGGTTCAGCGCCTGACCCTGTTCCTCGGCGATCCGGTGCTGTCGCTGGCGGTGCTTCTGTTCGCCCTGCTGGTATTCATGGGGCTGGGGAGCCTGGTATCCAGCCGGGTCGCGCCCACACGCTTCGGTGCCGCCCTAGCGGCGGCAGCAGCGGCCGTGGTGGTTGTCACGCTGGCATTCGCGTGGTGGTTGCCTGCGCTCCTCGACTGGCTGATGCCCCTGGGCCTCTCCGGCCGGATCGTCGCCAGCGCTGTGTTGATTGCGCCGCTCTCCTTCGCCCTGGGCTTTCCGTTCCCCATCGTGGTGCGCTCCCTGGATCTCCAGCGCCATGGCGACGCAGTACCCTGGATGTGGGCGATCAACGGGGTCTTCTCGGTGCTCGGCGCCGTGACCGCAGTGGTCATCGCCATGACAGTCGGTCTCAGCGAAGTGCTGCTGGCGGGGGCGGTCTGCTACGGGCTCGTGCTGCTGCTGACCCTGCACCCCGACGGCCGGCCACAGGCGTTCAGCATGCGGCGGTAACACCGGGATAGCACAGTGCACGCCATCCCGGCGCCGGCGACCATGCGCCTCAGTAGCCGCTCAGGTCCGGGTTCTGCTCCAGGGCTTCCACGGCCGCTTCGGCGAAGTAGGAGTACTGAATCGCATGCTGCGCAATACAGTAGTCGTGAGACGCACTGCCCGGCGACTGGCGCAGCACCTGGGTGCACAGTTGCGACAGGCGCTCGTGCAGTTCTTCGGCGCCACGGGCGCGGGTGTCGTCTTCAACCGCGTCGATGTGACCGCGGAACTCATCCGCCTTCCGTTCACCCTGCTCGCGCATGCACGCCGCGCGGTCGTCACCGGAGGCGTCTTCACACGCCGCTTCGAACCGCTCGCGCATGCTCGCCAGGTTATCCTCGAACGATTCGCGCTCCTCGGCCATGCAGTCGTCATGGTCCGGGGCGCCCTTGCCGGCACCCGCCATGGCGCAGGTCCCTTCCAGGTAGTCGCGGAGCTTCTCGCCGTCCTCCGCCGCAGCGGCCAGAGGCATGCAGGCCAGAGTGAACAGAATCAGGCCGAGAGTGCGTCTCATGGGCGTCTCTCCTCGTTTGTCGTTATGGGACCGATCTATGCGGCCAGGGGTTATAACGGTGTTTCCGGAACAGGCATGATAACCGATTCGAGGGGCGCCCGGCCCGCCATTCAGTACAACGCACCCAAGGGACTGACAGGCAGCCCATGAACCGCGCGATTCTCGAGCAGGCGCTGAAAGGCGCCCCGGTGGTGTTCCTGCTGATGTGGGCCAGCGGCTTCGTCTTCGCCGCCATGGCGCTGCCTCACACCGATCCAATGACGCTGCTGGCCTTACGCTACGCGCTGGTGGTGGCGGTGCTGCTGCCGCTGTACTTGCTGTTGCGCCCGGCGTTGCCGAAGACACCGCTTGAATGGCTGCATGTGGCGGTGGTCGGCCTGTGCATTCAGGTGTTCTTCTTCGGCGGCGTTTACATGGCGCTGGAGTACGGCCTGTCGGCGGGTGCCGTGGCGCTGATCGCCTCCCTCCACCCGATCGTGGTCGGCTTTCTGGCGGCGCCGCTGGTGGGGGAGCGGGTCAACCTGCAGGGCTGGATAGGCCTGATCCTGGGCCTTCTGGGCGCCGGCATCGTGATTACCTCCCGCATGGCGGTGGAGACGACCTCGCTGATCAGCGTCGGGTTTGCCGTGTGTTCGCTGCTGGCCATGACATCCGCGACTCTGTACGAGAAACGCTTCGGAGTCGCGCAGCATCCGGTGAGTGCCAACATCATTCAGTGCGGCATCGGCTTTCTGGTGCTGATGCCCATCGCCTGGGCGCTGGAGCCGCTGCGCGTGGACTGGACCGGCGAGTTCCTCATTGCGATCACCTATCTGGTGGTCGGCAACTCCCTGATAGCGGTCACGCTGCTCCTGGCAATGGTGCGCCTGGGTCTGGCATCGCGGGTCTCGGCGCTGTTCTTCCTGGTTCCGCCGGTGTCGGCCGTAATCGCCTGGCTGGTACTGGGTGAGGTGATGCCCCTTGCCGCCTGGGGCGGGATCCTGCTGGCGGCTGTGGGGGTGGCACTGATCAGCGAGCCCGGCCAGCAGGCACGGCGGGCGCTGACGGCGCGTCTTCGCACGGGGTCGTGACGGCTCTCTGGTCAATGCCGGGCACGCAAAAACCCGCCGGTGCAGATGCAGCCGGCGGGTTCTTCGAGGCGTTCCGATCCGAAGCGGCGTTTCGGGTGCCGCTCAGACCTTCTCGCGGATGCGGGCGGCCTTGCCGCTGAGCTCGCGCAGGTAGTACAGCTTGGCGCGGCGCACATCACCACGACGCTTGACCTTGATGCTCTCGATCAGCGGGCTGTAGGTCTGGAAGACACGCTCCACACCCGTGCCGTGAGAGGTCTTGCGCACGGTGAACGCAGAATCCAGGCCGCGGTTGCGCTTGGCAATGACCACGCCTTCGAAGGGCTGCAGCCGCTCGCGGTTGCCTTCCCGGACGCGCACCTGCACCAGCACGGTATCACCCGGGGCAAACTCAGGCACATCGCGGCCCAGCGCCTCGATCTGTTCCTTGTTGAGCTCGTCAATGATGTTGGTCATGCCGTTATCCTCTGCCGGTGTCAGACCGGCTTGTTCCGGTCGTCGGTTCGATATTCATCGATAAATTCCCGCAGCAGCCTGCGGCTGTCCGCGTCCAGTTCCTGCCCCGCCAGCAGGTCGGGCCGACGCAACCACGTCCGGCCCAGCGCCTGCTTCCGCCTCCAGCGGGCGATGGCCTGATGGTCTCCGCCGAGAAGAACCGGCGGCACGCCCTGGCCATCAATGTCTTCGGGTCGGGTGTAGTGCGGATAGTCCAGCACCCCCGCCGCAAACGAGTCCTCCGCCGCGGAGTCCTCGTGGCCCAGTGCACCGGGCAACAGCCGGCTCACCGCATCGATGACGGTCATGGCGGGCAACTCACCGCCACTTAGGACGAAATCTCCGATGGAGAGCTCCTCGTCCACTTCCGCTTCCAGCAACCGCTCGTCGACGCCTTCGTAACGGCTGCAGAGCAGAATGATCCGCTCCCGCGATGCCAGTTCCGCCACTTTCGCCTGATCCAGCCGGCGCCCCTGGGGGCTCAGGTGGATCACGCGGGCCGGCGCCTGGCCGTCCTGCCGCGCGCGACGGATGGTGGTGCGCAGCGGCTCCACTTTCATGACCATCCCCGGACCGCCGCCGTAGGATCGGTCATCAACGGTTCTGTGGCGATCCACGGCGTCGTCCCGCGGATCCCAGGTCACCAGCTGCAGCAGGCCACGATCGGCCGTGCGCCCGGTGACTCCGTACTGAGCAACCGCCTCGACCAGTTGCGGGAACAGCGTGATGACGTCAACGCGCATGTTCCCTCCGGCCACTGCCGCTCAGAAGTCGGAATCCCAGTCGACCTCGATCACGCCTGCTTCGAGATCGACCCGGTGAACGAATTGATCCAGAACCAGGGGGATCAGCCGTTCACGCTCTCCATGGACAACCAGCACGTCATTGGCCCCGGTCGCCATCATGTGCGACACGGTACCGAAGTCGACGCCCTCGCGGTTGTAAACCCGCAGGCCCTGGAGGTCGAACCAGTAATACTCGCCTTCCTGCAGCGGCGGCAGTTCCGCACGGGGCAGCGCGATGTTACAGCCCATCAGGGCGCGCGCCTGATCCCGGTCGTCACACCCTTCCAGGCGTGCCACCACCGCTTTGCCCTGGCGGCGCCCGTCCTCAACCTTGAGACGGCGCCACTCCCCATCGAAGGGAAGATGCCAATGACTGTACTGCAGGATGTTCTCGCGCGGATCGGTATAGGAATAAATCCGCACCCATCCACTCACGCCGAAAATCCCGGAGACCCGCCCCAGGACGATCAGCCGGGTGTCGTCGTCATCCGCCACGGCGACTCACCCCTTGACCAGGCAGCCGCTCAGGCGCTGACCTGCTGCTCCTTGCGGGCCTTCTTGATCAGCTGGTTCACGCGCTCGGACGGGCGTGCACCCTGCTCGATCCAGTGATCCACGCGCTCCAGGTTCAGGCGCAGCGGATTCTCGGCTTCCTGACCACGGGCCACGGGGTTGTAGAAGCCCAGACGCTCGATGAACCGACCATCCCGCGCCTCACGGCTGTCGGTGACAACCACGTAGTAGAAGGGGCTCTTCTTGGCGCCGCCACGTGCCAGACGAATGGTAACCATGTATTGACTATCCCTCAGAACTGTCCGGAATGCGGGAAACCCGCTGCTTCGGTGAATCGCGCATTGTACTGAATTTCATGCGCATGTGAAGGGGTGGCATTGGGTAACATGCGCTTTACCCGCGTTATTCCCCACCCGGGGTCGCGAGCGCCCCGACGACGCCGCGCAGGCCAATGGCCACGCGGGCGAGACGATCGTAATCCAGTCGCTCCGGCGTATCGCCCGGGCGATGGTATTGGGGATCCCGGAACGGCAGTGTATCGGTGACCAGAAACGCGGCATACCCGGCATCCCAGAACGGGCGGTGATCCGACCAGCCAATGCCCGGCACGGCGGCGGGCAGCGCCGCGCCTTCGGAGGGAATGGTGGCCTCACCGCGGAAGGCGCCAACGGCGCGCCGCACGAGATTGGCATCGCGCGTGCGGGAGACGAAGCCGATGAAGTTGCCATGGTCCGGGTAGAACCACCGGATCCAGTCGTAGGGATAGTGCTGGCTCCCGGACGCGTTGCTGTAGTACCCCAGCCCGTCCAGCGCCATCATGGCGGTAATCGCCTCACCCGCCTCGGCCGCGTCCCGCGCGTAGGCCTCGCTGCCCATGTCACTGGTCTGATGGAAGGGCTGCTCCTCATTGGCGAAGGCGATGAAGCGCAGCGTGCGCGGCTGCGGGTTCTCCCGGGCCCAGGCGGCCAGCGCCAGGAGCACGGCAACACCGGAGGCGTTGTCGTTGGCCCCGGGCGAGCCGGGCACCGTGTCGTAGTGGGCACCGACGATCACCACCTCGTCCGCGGAGCGCGTGCCCGGCACCTCGGCGACCACATTGACGGCGCGCTCCCCCATCCAGCGTCCGCCCTGCAGCACGTAGACATGCCGATCCGGGGCCACACCCATTGCACTGAGGCGCTGCTCCAGCCAGTCCACCGTCGCCGCCATGGAACCGTCCGTGCGCATGTTGCGCTCGCCGACCCCCTCCGCCAGCGAGCGCACATCCGCTTCCAGCGTCGTCGCCAGCGCGGACGTCTCGCCATCGGGGGGCGCCAGGGGCTCGGTGACACTCTTCCCCGGCATCCAGGTACTCCACAGCACGGCACCCACCGGCACCGCCACTGCCAGCACACCGACCACCGTCACTCGCAGCCAGCCCGTCACCTGCACCTCGCCTGTCTACCGCCGCTGAAACACTGTTATGGACACCACGCTCAGGCGCGTTATTGTCATGGTAATGACGGTAACCCGGGATCGCCCCATGAGCCACGACCACGACCATGATCACGACCACAGCCACGTACCGCCGGAGCCGGCACTGCGGGTCCAGGCGCTCGAGTCGCTGCTCACGCGCAAGGGCCTGGTGGACCCCGGCGCGCTCGAAGCCATCATCGAGACCTACTCCAACGATGTGGGGCCGCGCAACGGCGCACGCGTTGTGGCCCGCTCCTGGGTGGACCCCGAGTATCGCCAGTGGCTGCTGGATGACGCCACCGCCGCCATTGCCCACCTGGGCTACCAGGGGCGTCAGGGCGAGCACATGGTGGCGGTGGAGAATACCGACCGCGTTCACAACCTGGTGGTGTGCACGCTGTGCTCCTGCTACCCGTGGACCGTTCTCGGCATCCCGCCCACCTGGTACAAGTCGGAGGCCTACCGGGCGCGGGCGGTCCGTGAGCCCCGGGCGGTCCTGCGGGAGTTCGGCCTGGACCTGGATGACAGTGTCGATATTCGCCTCTGGGACAGCACCGCGGAGATCCGTTACCTGGTCATCCCGCAGCGCCCCGCCGGGACCGACGACTGGAACGAAGAAGCGCTGGCGGACCTGGTCACCCGTGACGCCATGGTCGGCGCCGGCCGCGCGCTGACGCCGGACACTGCAGGAGGTGACGCATGAACGGCGCACACGACCTGGGCGGCATGCACGGCTTCGGCGCCGTGCCGGACGTCCTCGACACCCACCCCCACCCGGACTGGTACAACCGCGCCATGGCGATGACCGTGGTCATGGCTGCCTGGGGGCGCTGGAACATCGACGCCAGCCGCAGGGCCCGGGAGGACATGCACCCGGCACGCTACCTGGGCTACGGCTACTACGAGCGCTGGGTCGACGCCCTGGAGCGGCTCATGGTGGAAACCGGCCTGGTCACCGAGGAGGAGCTGCGCACCGGCGAGCCCGCCGGAGAGTCGCTCACGCCGCCGGTGGATGCTGCCGGCGCCCGCGCCATGCTACGCCGCGGCGGCCCGACGGAGCGGGACATCGACACGCAGCCCCGGTTCCGGGTGGGCGACCGGGTGGTCACCACTAACGAGCATCCGCAGGGGCACACCCGGCTGCCCCGTTACGCCCGCGGTCACGAAGGCATCATCCTGCGCCACCACGGCGGCCACGTACTGCCCGACACCAACGCCCACTTCCAGGGCGAACACCCCGACCACCTCTACACGGTGCAGTTCCAGGCGCGGGATCTGTGGGGTTCCGAGGCGACTGAAGGCGATACCGTGATGCTCGACCTGTGGGAGACCTATCTCCATGCGCAGTGACGAACAGCCTCCGTTCGAAGCGCCCTGGCAGGCCCAGGCCTTCGCCATGACCGTCCACCTGAACGAGTGCGGCGTGTTCACCTGGAGTGAGTGGGCGGACGCCCTGGCCACGGAGCGCAAACGCTCCGCGGACGCCGGCATCGCGGACGCGCCGGACCAGTATTACCTGGACTGGCTGCGGGCACTGGAAGGCCTGCTCACCCGGAGGGGCGAAGCGGCGGCCGAGGACCTTACCGCCTTCCGCGAGGCCTGGGTCGCCGCCTATGAAACCACGCCCCATGGTCACCCCGTCCACCTGGAGAAGGGGTTCGAGGCGCTTGGTAAACCGGCACCGGAGGGGGCGCGACGGTAGGCCTCGTTGGGTTGGTGGACCTGAAGGTCCACCCTACGGCTACCACGGCAATGCGTCCCGCCAGACTGCGTCGGGGCGTAGGCGTAGGATAGATCTTCAGATCTACCATCGGGCGGACCGTGCATTGACGTCATGGACCGTTGCCTGGAAATCTCGATGGTGGACCTGAAGGTCCAACCTACGGTTACAACCCTACTCCGTTTTCGGGAGTTGCCCCGCCTCGTGCATCTGTCGCAGGGTCGCCTTGGAGAGTTTGCCCGTGGAGGTGTGCGGCAGTTCGTCCATGAAGATGTAATCGTCCGGGAGCTGCCAGCGGGCGAACCGCTCGGCCAGAAGATTGCGAATGGACTCGGGCGAGACGTCCTGCCCGGGCTTGCGGACCACGCACGCCAGCGGCCGTTCAGCCCACTTCGGGTGCGGCACCGCGATCACCGCCGCCTCGGCCACGCGCGGGTGCGCCATGATGGCGTTCTCCAGGTCCACCGAACTGATCCACTCGCCGCCGGACTTGATCAGATCCTTGGTGCGGTCGACGATTCGGATGTAGCCGTGGCGATCGATACTGGCCACATCCCCCGTGCGCAGCCAGCCGTCCGGCGTAAACTTGTCGGCCGCGTCCGGCGCCTGGTAGTAACTGCCGGTAATGAACGGGCCGTGCACCTGGATCTCGCCGGTGACCTCGCCATCCCAGGGTGGCTCGACGCCGTCGTCGCCCACGATGCGCAGGTCCACCAGGGGTTGCGGAAGCCCGGCAGTGGCGTAATAGGGAAAGCGCGCGTCGTCGTCCAGGTGCTGCAGCTCCGGTTTGATGGAGGCGACGCTGGCCAGGGGACTAGTCTCGGTCATGCCCCAGCCGTGGGTCACCTCCATGCCGTGCCGGGCGAAGGCGCGGATTGCCGACTCCGGCATCGCCGAGCCGCCCACCAGCATGCGCATGTGCGCGGGCAGTGCCCACCGCTCCGGCTGTTTATCCATGAGATCGGCCATGGGCAGCCAGATGGAAGGCACACCCAGTGAATAGGTGGGCCGGGTCTGCTCGAACAGGTCGAGCAGGTCCTCCGGGTGAAGGTGGGGGCCCGGGAAGATCATCTTCAGGCCCAGCATGACGCAGGCATAAGGCACGCCCCAGCTGTTGGCGTGGAACATGGGCGTCACCGGCAGCACGGCATCACCGGCGGTCAGCCCCCAGCTGTCGGGCAGACAGGCGGAGAGCGTGTGCAGCACGGCGGAGCGGTGGGAATAGACCACACCCTTGGGCCGCCCCGTGGTGCCGGAGGTGTAGCACATGGCCACCGGGTCGTTCTCGTCGTGCTCCGGGTACTGGAAGCCCGTCGGCGCGCCGGCCAGGAACTGCTCGTAGTCCGTGAACGCGTCGTCCACGGCCATGCCGCTGAACGGGAACACGATGACCCGCTCAAGGCTCACCTGATCACGCACCTGTTCGAGGAGCGGCAGGAGGACATCGTCGACGATCAGGAACCTGTCTTCGGCGTGATTCATGATCCAGGCAAGCTCATCCGCCCCCAGGCGCAGATTCAGCGTGTGCATCACCCCGCCCGCGGCCGGGATGCCGAAATAGCACTCCAGATGCGCGTGGTGATTCCAGCACAGGGTCGCAACCCGGTCGCCGGGCTTGAGGCCGGCGGCCTGCAGGGCGCTCGCCAGAGCCAGGCTGCGCTGGTGGAATGCAGCGTAGGTGTGCGTCACGAGGGACTTGTCTGGGCGGCGGGTCACCAGCTCCGACTCGCCGTAGAGCCGGCCGGCCCGCTCCAGGAAGTGGTTCAATGACAGTGGGGCATCCTGCATGGTCGCCTGAATCATGGTGGTTTTCTCCTCGCGTGACTGTTCTTGTTGGCCGCCGAAGCTGCGCAATAACGCTGTTTCGTTGTAGGGTGCATGAGCCGAGACAACAATGCACCCGAGGCAGATCATAACCATGACGACGAACGATCACAGTGACCCGGCCGCCATTCGCGCGCGCTGGGAGGACGAAGCAGAAACGGTCCGCCGGCGCCTGCACCAGGCCAGCACCAACAGCCTCGCCACCATCGGCCAGTACTCCGGCCTGGAGTTCCTTCAGGCCATGTTCAGCGGCGAGCTGCCCCACCCGCCCATCGGCGAGACGCTGAACTTTCTGCCCATACTGGCCGAAGAGGGTCGGGTGGTCTTCCAGGGCACCCCACTGGCCGCCCACTACAACCCGATCAGTTCCGTTCACGGCGGCTGGGCGGCGACGCTGCTGGACTCCTGTGTGGGCTGCGCCGTCCAGTCCACGCTGCCCCGGGGCAAGGGCTACACGACGCTGGAGCTGAAAGTGAACTACGTCCGCGCGCTCACCCCGGAGACAGGGCCGGTGCGCGCCGAGGGCAAGGTGATCCATGTGGGCGGCCGGGTCGCCACCGCCGAAGGGCGGCTGACGGACCCGGCCGGCAAGCTCTACGCCCACGCCTCCACCACCTGCATGGTCATGGAGCTGCCACAGGGCGACTGAAGCAACCCCGGCCGTGCTTCACTGCCGGGGCAGCAGATCCAGCGCCAGCACCTCGCCCAGCTCCTGCAGGGCGTCGTGCGCGCGCACCACCTTGATGGTGGTCATGCCGAGCTGGCTGGCCGGCTTCAGGTTGACGCCCAGGTCGTCCAGGTAGACCACCTCCTCCGGGCGCACGCCGACCAGGTCGCAGGTGTGCTGGTAGATGCGTGGGTCGGGCTTGCGCAGCCCGAGCTTCGACGACTCCACCACGTGCTCGAATCGCTCCATGACGGACTCGATCTCCACCGCCCGTTCGGCGGTGGTCTGCATGCCGCGCCCCTCGCCGGCGCTGACGTTGTTGGTGATGCACGCCACCCGATACGTGTGGCGGACCCGCTCCAGCGCCGCCACCATTTCGGGTCGCAGTTCACCGGCCAGCAGCGCAATCACGTCCCGCCCCGGAACCGCATGTCCGGCGGCTCCGGATTCCTCGGCGAACGCCGCATCGAACGCATCCAGGCTCAGCTCACTGCGCTCGAAGCGCGCCCAGGCGTTTTGGTCCGGATTGGTGGCGTTGATCGTACGGAGAAAATCCCGGGGCAAACCGTGCCGCTCTTCGTACCGGCGGAAATTCTCGAAGGGGCTGGTGGTGAAGACACCGCCGAAATCCCAGAATACGGCCTTGATGGTCATGCCTGCCTTCTCGTCATGGTCGCTGAGGAAGCAGGCATTATTGGGGTGGTGACGCCCTGCTGCAACAGGCCACCACGCCGGCCGCTCTGCGCTATGCTTTCAGTGAGCGGCCTTTCAATCCAGAAGGAGAGATTCATGGAAACGTTGCTCAGCGCCATCATCAAGGACAAGCACGATGCCCTGTACACCATCGCTCCGGGGGCGACCGTCAAGGAAGCCGTCCAGGTCATGACGGAGAGCAATGTGGGCTGCATCCTGGTGATGAACCAGGGCCACCTGGAGGGGTTGTTCACGGAACGTGATCTCATGAAACGGGTGGTGCATCCGGGGCTGGACGCGTCCATCACGCCCATACGTGACGTCATGACCACAGAGATCGCCATCGCCACCCCGAAGATGACCGTGGGTGAGGCCATGGCGCTGTGTACGCACAAGCGCTTGCGCCACCTGCCCGTCTACCAGGACAACACCACCCTGCTCGGCATTGTGTCAGCCGGCGACCTCACCAAGTGGGCGATCCAGGACCAGGAGCACACGATCGACGACCTGACCCGCTACATCTACGGCGAACGGGCCTAGCGCATCAGCGGCCGATCACGGGAAGGCGCGCGAACTGCTCCATGAAGCGGCGGTCGATCCAGTCTTTCCATCGCCACACCCAGCGGCCGCGCAGGCTAACGGCGCCCCGGGACGCAACGGCGTGGCGATCGCCGGTGCTGATCAGGGCCAGCCAGCGTGACTGGGGGCGATAGCGTGTCGGGGCGTCCCCGGCCACGACGCGGCGAAGGTTTGCCGCCAGCGGGCGCCCCTGACGCACGGCGAACACGCCTGCCTTTTCACGCCCGAACCCGTCCATGGTGGCGGTGTCCCCGGCGGCGAAGATGCGCGGGTCAGTCACGGCCTGCAGCGTCTGCCGCACACGGATGAACCCGTCATTGTCCAGAGCCAGTCCCGTGGAGCCCAGCCAGGCGGCACCGGCTGCACTGGTTGTCCAGACCACCTCGTCCGCGCCAATGATCATCCCATCGACCGTTGTCAGCCCCTCGGGGCCGGCGTGGGCGACGCGCGCTCCCCGGTGTACCGTCACGCCCCGGTCGGCGAGCACCGCTTCAAACCACCGCCGTACGCGACGATTGTGGGTAGGCAGAATGGTGGCCGTACCACTGACCAGGTGGAACTGCAGATCATCCGGGTTCTCTCCCAGGGCCTTGCGCTCGCCACGCAGGCGGTAGTGCATGGCCAGGACCAGCTCCACACCGCCGGCCCCCGCCCCGACCACCACGATCCGGACAGGGCCGCGGCCATCACGCACACGCTGAAGCAGTTGCAGCCAGCGCTCGTTGAACCGGTGGATCGGCTTCACCGGGACTCCGTGGGCATCCGCACCCGACACGTCGCGCATCCCGGGCGTGGCGCCGGTGTTGATGGATAACCAGTCGTAGTGCTCGCTGCCACTGCGTTGCGTCATGACCCGCTGCCGCGAACGGTCCAGCGCCACAGCCTCGTCCTGAATGAATCGCGCTCCGGCGAACGCCGCCAGCCGCGAAAGATCGATATGCACATCGTCAAAGCTGTAGTGACCGGCGACATAGCCGGGCAACATGCCGGAATACGGGGTAAACCGATCGCGGCTGACCAACGTCAGGCGTGCGCCCGGCATCGGCGCCAGCCCTAATCGGCGCAGCACGCCCACATGGCTGTGCCCGCCGCCGAGCAGCACCACGTCACACGCCGGCGCCTGGTTCATGGGATTTCCTCCAGTGGTGGGTATTGACGGTATCAGCAGCCCGCGGACCTCGTAGCGAGCCGGATCGCGTTGCTGGCCGACGGATGCCCGCCGGAGTGGACAGCGCGCTTGTCCGTTGTCAACATACGATAGCGTATTGACTGTTCACGGACTCCTGGAGGCATCCCCATGGCCACTTCCGTGCTGGACTGGTTCACCCCGCGCGGCCTCACTGACGACCAGGCCCGCGGGCGTGCCCGCATCATTACGGTCATGTCGTTCTCCATGGGGCTGGCATCGCTTGTATTCATCCTACAGTACCGCGCCGTGGGTGCCGACGAGGCGGTCTACGGCCTCAGTCTGGGCCTGGTCATGGCCGTTCTGGGGCCGACGCTCATGCGGGCCACCGGACGCGTGGCGGTGGCCCGGGTATTCGCAGTGCTGGCGCTGACGGTGGTGATGATCTGGCTGGCGATCGTGAACACCGGCGTCATGAGTTCGAACATCTTCTGGCTTGGCCTTCTGGGCATTCTCGCCCTGTTCACCGGTGCCGGGCGCCTCGAGGGCGCCCTGTGGATGGTCCTGGGCATTGCCGTGATCGCCGGGCTCGCCGTGTTCGAGGCCAATGGCGTCATCGAGCCCCTGCGCGCGGTGCCCGAGGCGCACCAGGCGCGCCTTCAGGCAAGCAGCGCTATCGCCCTGGGGGTGGTGGTGTTCATCTTCGCCTGGGTGTTCGACCGAGACAAACGCGACAGTCTGGCCGCCTCCGAGGCCGCCATGACAAGCGCCCGCGAGACACTGGCGCGCAACGAGACACTGATCGAGCACGCAGCCACGGCGGTCACCGCCGCCAGCGAGCACGGAGAGTCGGTGAAGCAGCGCGCCTCGGAACTCGCGGATACTGCACGCGCCGCCAGCGACCAGTCGGCCAACATCGCGTCGGCGGTGGAAGAGAGCTCCCGCATTGCCGACCAGAATGCGGCCACGGCCAGCCATGTCGCAGCCCAGGCCAGCGAGACCAGTCATCAGGCCCAGGCCGGCGGCGAGGCCATGCGCGCCAACAGCGAGCGCATGGAGCAGACCGCAGCACGCATCGAAACCACCACCATCGCCGTGCGCGAACTCACCCGCCACGCCGAGAGCATCCGGTCCATCCTCTCGGAGATCGAGGGCATTGCCGGGCAGACCAACCTGCTGGCGCTTAATGCCGCCATCGAGGCATCCCGCGCCGGGGAGCAGGGGCGCGGATTCGCCGTGGTCGCGGAAGAGGTACGCGGCCTCGCGCAGCGCGCCAGCGAATCCACCGACACCATCGGCACTACCCTCAATCGCATTGCTGCCGGCGTGGATGACGCCCACCAGGCCATGCAGGGAGTGGCCGAGTCCATGCAAGCTAACCGCGAGGAAGCAGGACGGGCCGAGCGGGCCCTTGAAGCCATCATCGGCGCCTCGGAGGCGGTGGACGACGGCATCCAGAACCTGGTCATGGCTACCGGCGAACAGCGTGATACCAACCAGTCACTGGCCTCGAACATCGAGGGCATCCATTCGAGCGTGCAGGTGGTGCACGCCGGCGCCGAAGCCATCGACGACAGCATGTCCAGTCTGATGGCGTCGGTGCGGGATCTGCGCCGCACCGTCCATCAGCAGGACGAGGACGCCCTGGAGGCGAGCGCGACACGTTAAGTGCCGGGTCGACACTCCGGAGGATGGCGTCCGCGGGCCCGACCGCCGCTCAGCGCTGGCTGCGGTCCTTGCGATTCTGGGCCTCGATCGCCTCACGGGCGTCCTGCCACTGCTGATCCGTCCACTCTCGCAGCTCGTAGAAGTTGCCGCCGGTGGCCAGGTAACCGCCCCCGTCCATCATGATAGTCTGGCCGTTGAGCCACGGGCAGCCGTCAGAGAGCAGGAACGTGGACAGATTCTGCAGTTCCTCAATCGAACCGACCCGGCCCATTGGGTTGGTGCGTGCGGCCCGTTCACCGGGCTTCTCCCCCGGACTCAGCCGCTTGCTCATGCCTTCCGTCGGGATCTCGCCCGGGCCGATGGCGTTAAGCCGGATACCGTAGCCACCCCACTCCGTGGCCAGTGACTTGGTCATGGTGTTGACCGCAGCCTTGCTCATGGCCGATGGCACCACGAACGGCCCGCCGTTCTCCACCCACGTGACCACGATGGAGACCACGCTGCCGGGGTGCCCGCCCTCGATCCAGCGCTTGCCCACCGCCTGGGTCACGTAGAACGTGCCGTGCATGACGATGTTGGCGATGGCGTCGAAACCGCGCGGGGAGAGGTCCTCGGTGCGGCTGATGAAGTTGCCGGCGGCGTTGTTCACCAGACCGGTCAGCGGGCCGTCCTGGAAGATGGTGCCCACCATGTCGTCCACCGCCTGGGCATCCCGGATGTCCAGGGCGAACGGCGTGACGCTGCCGCCGTGCCTGTCCATCAGTTCGCGGGCAGTGCCCTCGACCACGGACTGGCGACGGCCGCAGATGTAGAGATCCGCACCCAGCGCCAGAAACTTCTCGGCCATTCCCTTGCCGAGACCAGTGCCACCGCCGGTGACCAGAATGCGCTTGCCCTTGAACAGGCCGCTCTCGAACATGTCGTCTCTCCTCGGCAAATGCCGTCGTGCTTACCGTGCCAGCAACGCCCAGACCGGGCCGTAGTTCCTGCCGTTGATCAGGACGAGACCGTCCTCGATCAACAGGTGCCCCTGCAAATCCTGGCCCTGGTGCTGCAACACACCCTCGGCCACCATGGCCTCCACTCGCGCGTCGGCCAGCTCCACTGCCCGCTCATCCAGCTCCTGACCGGAGAGGTTCTGGCCGTACGTGGCGGCATCGGTTTCGAGGTCATGGCGCAGGTAGGCGCGGAGACTGCGGTGCACAGCATCCCGGGGGGCCTTCATCTCCACTTCTGCGGCCAGTCCGTTGATCGCGGCAAAGGCGTCTTCCAGCGACGGCGTCTGCCCCTCCCAGGCCAGACGCGCACTGGCGCGGAAAGGCCCTTCCGGCATGCCGATGGTGAACTCCTCGATCACGAACTCCGGCTCACGTTCCAGCAGCTGCGGAATCAGCCCGAGAAAGCGCAGGCCCATGGTGTGTTCATCGATATGGCCGAGCTCCAGATCATCCCCCAGCGCCACGAGCTGCTCCATGGCGTGCTGATCGACCCGGTACAGAGCCGCCTTGAGGCGGGATTCCTCGATCCGGTAGCCGCCGGCGACCGCGCCATGCATGGTAGCGTCGAAGGTGACGTCCAGCGCACCGTCATCAAGCTCGGCCCCGGAGACAATGCGCAGCCCCTCGATTTCCGAGTCGTCGACACCTACGGTGTCCACCTCCAGGACCGAATCACCGGTCCAGATGTGCGCACCCAGATTCTCGGGCGCCGCTTGCAGTCGCACGCCCCGCGCAGACCACGTGCTGCCGAACTCGGACAGGACGAGCTGATCGAAGCCCATGTCGATCTCGCCGCTGGCCATGTCCGCATCCAGGCTGAGAGTGCCTTCAAGTCCGGTGAAACTGAACGCGGCCTCGTCACCCTCCACCTCCCACGCCGGGGTGGCGAACGTCATGCGGCTGGCGCCATCGAATCCGACCCGGGTTTCGGCGGTCATGAGCGTGGGATCGCCGGCAAACAGCGGCAGGTGCGCACCGATGGCGTCCGCCACCTCCACGCGGCTGGTCACAAACGCAGCGCCGGGCACCCCGCCGCTGCCGGAGGGGATGGGTCCGTGGCTGACCCCGTCATGGAACACCAGAACCGGCGCCTGGCGGACGCCGTACTCCTGCTCCATGAAGGCCGCGAAGTCGTCCGCGGCAGACCCCAGGAGTTCCACCTCCACCCGCGAGGTCGCTCCACGGTAGCCGCGGTCGTACTCGCTGCTCAGTACCCGCACCTGCGGCTCGCGTTCGAGGAACTCCAGCGCACGCTCATGCTGGCGCTCCGCCACGGCGCCGGTCCACACCGGCCCGGCACCGAGGCCAACCGCGGCGACAACGGCCGCCAGGCCACAACCGATCACTAGTCGTTTCATGACTGCATCATCCCTGGTTTACGGATACATCCGTGATTGCGTTGCCCGGCGGCCGGCGCCGGGCTCCGGTTCTGAACAGGCCGTATCGTGCCGAACCAGGCCTCGTGGCACCAGCCGCAGAGGTCAGGCACGCAACGCCTGATCGATATCCCAGAGGATATCGTCGGCGGTCTCGATGCCCACGGACAGGCGGATCATGTCCGGGCTGACTCCGGCCGTGCGCTGCTGCTCCTCGTCCATCTGCCGGTGGGTTGTGGACGCCGGGTGGATCACCAGGGTCTTGGCGTCGCCGACGTTGGCCAGGTGGCTGAGGAACTGGCAGCTTTCGATGAACCGCACCCCTGCTTCGTGTCCGCCCTTCACGCCGAAGGTGAGAATGGAGCCGGCACCACGCGGCAGGTATTTCTGCGCCAGGTGGTGGTAGGGGTTGTCCGCCAGCCCCGCAAACTTCACCCAGCTCACCTGGGGGTGCTCCTGCAGGAAGCGCGCGACCTTCATGGCGTTCTCGCAGTGGCGCTCCATGCGCAGCGCCAGTGTCTCCACGCCCTGAATGAGCAGAAAGGCATTCATGGGGGAAAGCGTCGCCCCCAGCGTGCGCAGGGTCTCCACGCGGCACTTGGTGATGAAGGCGAAATCGCCGAACGTCTCGTAGAACCTGACGCCGTGGTAGCCCTCGGAGGGCTCGACCATCTGCGGGAAGTTGCCGTTGTCCCAGGGGAACTTGCCCGACTCGACGATCACGCCACCCAGTGTGGTGCCGTGGCCGCCGATGAACTTGGTGGCGGAGTGCACCACGATATCGGCCCCGTGTTCGATGGGCCGGCACAGGTGCGGACTGGCGAGGGTGTTGTCCACCACCAGCGGGATACCCGCGTCGTGGGCGACGGCCGCAACCGCCTCGATGTCGAGCACGTTGCCCAGCGGGTTGCCGATGGTCTCCGCGTACACGCATTTGGTGCGCGGGGTGATGGCCTGGCGGAAGTTCTCCGGGTCGTCGGGGTCCACGAAGTGGACGGTAATGCCCATCTTGCGGAAGGTGACGTTGAACTGGCTGAACGTGCCGCCGTAGAGGGTGCGCGCGGCGACGATCTCGTCACCCTGCTCGCACAGGGTCAGCAGCGCCGTCATCTGCGCACTCATGCCCGAGGCCACCGCCAGACAGGCACGGCCGCCCTCCAGCGCGGCGATGCGCTCCTCCAGCACCGCGGTGGTGGGGTTGTTCATGCGCCCGTAGATGTTGCCGAACGTCTGCAGGTTGAACAGGCTCGCGGCGTGGTCGGTGCTGTCGAACACGTAGGACGTGGTCTGGTAGATGGGCACGGCGCGGGCGCCGGTAGCCGCGTCGGGGATATGCCCGGCATGCAGGCACAGGGTCTCGAAACCGAACTCGCGATCACTCATTGCTTGAACACTCTAGAAAGGGACATTGGGCTGGCGCTTGGCGGAGATTACCCCGGTGTTCACGCCCATCCAGTTCAGGCCGCCGAACAGCCGGCCGTACTCGATCTTCATGCAGCGGTCCATGACCACCTCCAGCCCGGCCTCCCGGGCCCTGGCCGCGGCAGCCTCGTGCACGACGCCGATCTGCATCCAGATCACCTTCGCGCCGATGGCGATGGCGTCGTCCACCAGCGCCGGTACCTCCTCCGGCCTGCGAAAGATGTCCACTACGTCCACGGGCCCGGGCACGCTGCGCAGGTCCGGGTAGCTGGTGCAGCCCAGGACTTCCGGGTACGCGGGGTTCACCGGGATCACGTTGTAGCCGTGGTCCAGCAGGTACTTGGCCGCGAAGTAGCTCGGCCGATACCAGTTCGCCGACAGGCCGACCACCGCGACATTGCGGTAATCGGCGAGAATGTGCCGCAAACGGCTGATCTCGTCCGCCATTGGAAACCCTCATACACTAGCAACGGTTGGCAGTGGATTCTGACCCACCACCGCGCCGCTGTCATCTCGTGTCGTGGGGCGCAACCGGGTGGGCTCCACCTGTGTCGATCACGGTGTTACGCTCACGGGTACGTGAGGTGGATACAACGATGCAACTCCGGCGACCCGGTCGGCCGTTGCTGTATGGAGGATGTCATGAGCCAGCCCGCACCTGAAACCGGTTCCCCGATCCGTGTCACACATGACGGCGCTGTGGCCCGGGTGGCCTTCGGCGAGCCGGAGCGATACAACCCCCTGCGCGGCGACGTCATTGATGCGCTGCACCGGGCCCTGGACGTGATCGCGGATGACGAGACCGTGCGCGCGGTCATCCTGGAGGCCGAGGGCAAGGCGTTCTGCGCCGGCCACGACCTGCGGGAAGTGCGCGGCATGGAAGACGCCGAGGCGCACCGGGAGCTGTTCGACCGGTGTAGCGCGTTCATGCAGCGCGTGGTCAGTCTGCCGCAGCCGGTGATCGCGCGGGTCCAAGGGATTGCCACGGCCGCGGGCTGTCAGCTGGTGGCCACCGCCGACCTGGCGGTGGCGGGCCGCTCCGCACGCTTTGCCACTTCCGGCATCAACCTCGGCCTGTTCTGCAGCACGCCCGCCGTGGCGGTCAGCCGTGTGGTGCCGCGCAAGGCGGCACTGGAGATGCTGTTCACCGGCGATTTCGTGGACGCCGACGAAGCCCAGCGCATCGGGCTGGTGAACCATGTGGTCGACGATGATGCGCTGGCTGACACCGCGGACGCACTGGCCACGAAGATCGCCGCGAAGCCGCCGGAGGCGATCCAGGCGGGCAAGGCGCTGTTCTACCGTCAGTACGGAGCGGACCTGGCGGATGCGTATGCGGATGCTTCGCGGACCATGGCGTGCAACATGGATACGGATGCGGCGCGGGAAGGCGTGGATGCGTTTCTGGAGAAGCGCAAGCCGCGGTGGTGAGACGGAGCGAGCACAGGATGGTGGACCTGAAGGTCCACCCTACGGCTGGGCCCGGGCGGTTACCCGACGCTGGATGGTGGACGTGAACGTCCACCCTACGCCTTGATCCCGATAGGTGCTTGAATCCGGCGTAGGGTGGACCTTCAGGTCCACCACCTCAAACCCGAACGCCGCGCCACCTGGATCCCCTCAACTGAAGCGGCTGAAATCCGGCTGCCGTTTCTCGAAGAACGCGGCCACCGCCTCCTGGTGCTCGTCCGAGACCAGACCCGCGGCGAACGACTCGCCCTCCGCGGCAATCACCTCCCGCAACCGGTCGGTGTACGCCGCGCTGTTGATCAACCGCTTGGTCGCACGCAGCGCCTTCGGCGGCAGCGCAGCCAGGGCGCGGGCCTTGGCAAGCGCCGTCTCGTCCAGTTCCGCATCGCTGCAGCTCAGGGAGACGATGCCCAGCTCCCGGGCACGCTCCCGATCGAAGGGCTCCCCCAGCAGCAGTGTGTGACTGGCCCGCACCCGCCCCGCCAGCAGCGGCAGCACGTAGGACGACGCAAACTCCGGCACCAGCCCCAGGCGCGTGAACGGCAACGCGAACGATGCCGTCTCGCTGGCGGCGACCACGTCGCAATGCAGCAGCAGCGTGGTGCCAATGCCGACGGCATGACCGCGCACGGCGGCGACCACCGGCTTGTCGAAGTCGACCATGTCATCGATCAGCTTCATGGCCGGCGCCTTCTCGCCACTGGCCACCCGCTCGGCGGCCTTCGGACCGAAGTCCTGCAGGTCATTGCCGGCCGTGAAATGCTCACCCTCGGCCTTCAGCAGCACGGCGCGCACGTCGCCGTCCTGGCGCGCAGCGGCCATGGTCTCGCGGATCGAGTCGTACATCTCGCCGGTGAGCGCGTTGCGCTTGTCGGCGCGGTTGAGGGTAATGGTCAGCACGCCATCCTGGCGCTCGGTGACGATGGTACTGGTCATTGGGCTCCCCCGGAGTCTGTGAAAAGCGGTGTCCGTACTATAGCGTATGGAAACGGGCAGAAAAGACAATCTCCGCCCCGGCGTCCGGGGCGGAGGTCATGGATAGCGCTAATGCAATCCGATCGGAACGACGGTCAGAAGTCCTGCTTGGCCAGCCACGGCACCATGCGTTCGAAAGCTTCCTCGATCTTGTCCAGCGACGTGGAGTAGCTGATCCGCAGCGAGTTGCTGCAGTGCTCGCCGAAGGCATCGCCCGGCACGGTGCATACGCCGGTCTCCTGCAGCATCCGCAGGCAGACCTGGTTGGCATTGGCCCCGTGGGGCAGGGATGGGAAGATGTAGAACGCCCCCTGTGGCCAGTAACCCGTGAGATGCGGCGTCTCACTCACCAGCTGCACCACGCGGTCCCGCCGCTGGGCGTACTCCTGCACCATGTCATCGATGCAGCTGCGATCCCCCTTCAGGGCGGCGATGCCGGCCCACTGGGCCGGGGTGTTCGCCACAGTGGTGGTGAACATGTGATACCGGCGCAGTTTCTTGATCGCGCCCTGGCTGGAGATGATCCAGCCGATGCGCAGGCCCGCCATGCTGAACGTCTTGGAGAAGCTGCTCGCCACCATGACGTTGTCCAGGTCCATGGCGTGGCGCAGCACGCTGGGGTATTCCATGTCATCCAGCAGCAGGTGATCGTAAACCTCGTCGCTGAAGACGTAGACACCGCGGTAGGCCGCTTCCTGGCAGATGGCGTCGATGGTCTCCGCCGGGTAGACGGTGCCGGTGGGGTTGCTCGGCGAGTTCAGCACGATGCCGTAGGTGCGCATGCCGATGTTGTCGATCACTTCCTGCGGATCGAGCTGATGCCCGTGCTCGGCACGCGTGGGGATGTACTTCACCTCCCCGCCGTTCATGCGGATCAGCGGCGCGTACAGCAGGAACGTGGGATCCGTGACCAGGAACTGGCGCCCGGGCGCGGACGTGGCCGTGAGCGCGAGGTAGATTGCCTCGGTCGCACCAGCGGTGATCAGGATGTTGTCTTCAGTGATGGTCCGACCGTAGCGCTGGCTGTAGTACTCCGCCAGGGCCGTGAGCAGCTCGGGCAGGCCGGCGTCCATGGTGTAACCGGTATGCCCCTCCTCCAGCGCCTCGATGTACGCATCGATGATATGGCGCGGCGTGGGGAAGTTGGGCTGGCCGATGGACAGATGAATGACATCCTCCATGCTGGCGGCCATATTGACCATCTTGCGAATGCCCGCAACGGGAATCGCGCGCAGCGCCGGGGCCCAGCTGGCGTCGCGAACATCGTCCAGGTCCTGTGCTTCGGTTTCGATCGGATTGACTGCCATGACTCCTCCACGTTGACAGCTGATGTGAGCACTGGGCCCTTGATGGGAACGGCGCCCGCCACGACGGGCGCTGCGCACGGATGCAGCCGGCTCCCATTCGGCGAGACTATGCCTCTGCGCGCTGGCGGGTCAAGCGCCCTGAAACAGGCGTGTGACGGGGCCTGCAAAGCGTTCGGTTGACGCTTCTCCACCCCCTGTATAACGTCGCCGGAAGAACAGCGCATCCGGAGCACTGCATCCGCACGCGCTGGCCACCCGTGTTTCAATCGGAGTTCACCATGGATCAGCCGGTCATCGCCGTTCTCACGGCGGAAGACGAATCCCTCCCTCCCGGGCTGGATGGCGTTGCGGATCAGGCCCGGCTGCTGCTCGCCAACGATCGCGAGAGCCTGGAACAGGCCCTGACACAGGCGGACATTCTGCTGGTCACCGATTTCCGCACCGAGATGCTCGCCGAGTGCTGGCACCTTGCCACCCGGCTGCGCTGGATCCACGCCACCAGCGCCGGCGTGGATGCGCTGATGTTCCCGGAGCTGCAGTCGAGCAGCATCCCGATCACCAACGCCCGGGGAATCTTCGACCGGCCCATCGCCGAATTCGTGCTCGGCCTGGTCCTGGCCTTCGCCAAGGACCTGCCGGCCTCGGTGCGCTACCAGGATCAGCACCGCTGGCAGCACCGCGACACCGAAACGGTCAACGGCAAGCGCGCACTGATCATCGGCGCCGGCTCCATCGGCCGCCAGATCGGCCGGCTCCTGGCCGGCGTGGGCATGCAGGTGGACGCGGTCGCCCGCTCGGCTCGGCAGGACGACCCCGACTTCGGCCGCGTCCACGCCCAGGACACCCTGCTGGAGGAGCTCCCCGGGGCGGACTTCGTGGTGGTGGCCGCCCCGCTGACGGACGACACCCGCGGCCTGTTCAGCAACCAGGCGTTCGCCGCCATGAACCCAGACGCCCGCTTCATCAACATTGGCCGCGGCCCCATTGTCGACACCGACGCCCTGGTGGCCGCCCTGCGCACCGGTGCCATTGCCGGCGCCGGGCTGGACGTCTTCGAAGAGGAACCGCTACCGGCAGACCACCCCCTGTGGGCGTTCCCGCAGGCGATTCTCTCCGCACACATGGCCGGCGACGTCGTCGGCTGGCGCGAAGCGCTGACCAAGCAGTTCCTTGCGAACTTCCGCCGCTGGCAAGCCGGTGAACCACTGCACAATGTTGTCGACAAGGAGCGCGGTTACGTGCCGCCCACGAAGTAAACTGCCGGGCGTTTGCTGGACGTAACCGCATTATCCATTCAACATGATTGAATACCCGCGTCACGGGCGACCAGGTGGCGGAGGCCGCACGGCTCCATGGCCACGCCTGGCAAAATGGCCCATGACGCCGAATCCACGGAACACCGAGGGGGGCAGCATGCTCGAATCGCCATTGCTCAAGAACTGCCGGGGCTACATCAACGGCCAGTGGCTGGACGCCGACAGCGGCAAGACCCTGACCGTTTACAACCCCGTGGACGGGGCGGCGCTGGGGCATGTGCCGGGGATGGGCCCCGAAGAGACCACCCGGGCCGTGGAAGCCGCGCGCGAGGCGCTCAAGACCCCCGCTACCATCGCCGAACGCCGGCGCTGGCTCGAGAACATCGTCAAGGCGCTGGAAGCGAACCGCGAGGAGCTGGGCCGTATCCTGTGCATGGAACACGGCAAGCCCTGGAAAGAGGCCCAGGGCGAAGTGGACTACGCGGCGGGCTTCTTCCGCTACTGCGCGGAAAACCTCGATGCCCTGGCGCCGCGGGAACTGGCCGAAAAGCCCCGCAACTGCAGCTGGACCATCCACTATCGCCCGGCCGGCGTCGTCGCGCTGGTGACGCCCTGGAACTTCCCCATCGGCATGATCGCCAAGAAGCTCTCCGCGGCCATCGCTGCCGACTGCCCCAGTGTCATCAAGCCGTCGTCAAAGACGCCCCTGACCATGGTGGCGCTGTTCACCCTGCTGGACGAGGCGCTGGACATGCCGCCCGGCAAGGTGAATCTGGTCACCGGCTCGGCCGGACCGATCGGCGATACCCTCTGCGACCACCCCGACGTGCGGGTGCTCAGCTTCACCGGCTCCACGGAGGTCGGGCGCGAGCTGATCGAGCGCAGCGCGCCGCAGGTGAAGAAGCTCACCCTGGAACTGGGCGGCAACGCGCCGTTCATCGTGTTCGAGGACGCGGACCTGGATGCCGCCGCCGATAATCTGATCGGCAACAAGTTCCGCGGCGGTGGCCAGACCTGCGTGTGCGCCAACCGGGTCATGGTGCAGGAGAGCGTGGCCGAGGACTTCGCCGAGCGGGTTAAGCAACGCGCCGAGAAGTTGAAGGTGGGCGACGGCATGGAGCCGGACACCGACATCGGCCCGCTCATCGATCGCAACGGCTATGAGAAGGTCCGCCGCCACCTCTCCGACGCACTGGACAAGGGCGCGAAACCCGTTCTCGGCGACGTACCCCCTTCCCTCGAGAACGACTGGGCCGGCTTCTTCCCGCCCACCATCGTGCTGGGCGTTACCGCGCAGATGGCGTGCTGGAAGGAAGAGACCTTCGGCCCGCTGGTGCCCGTGGCCACATTCAGCGACGAGGCGCAGGCCATCGAGATGGCCAATCAGACCGAGTTCGGGCTGGCGTCCTACCTGTTCACGGCGGACGACGCCCGGGCGCAGCGCGTCATCGCCGGCCTGGAATTCGCCCACGTAGGCCATAACACCGGCACCGGCCCGGCGCCGGAAGCGCCGTTCGGCGGCATGAAACAGTCTGGCTACGGCCGCGAGGGCGGTCTGGAAGGGCTGTTCGAGTTCATCGAGCCGCAGACGGTCCCGCGCGGCGCGTAATCGGCAACCCCGGCGGCGCCCTGCCCGGGCGCCGCCGGGCGTCAGTTTGCGGTCGCACCATCGTGCGTGGCCGCCCCCCAGTCACTCCAGTATCAGGTGCAGCACCACGGAGACCGTGGCCACGGCAATGACCGTGGAGACGAGGATCGCGGTGGACGCACCGGCCACGTTCACCTGGTAGCGCTGGGCGAGGACGTAGACGTTCGCCGCCACGGGCAGCGAGGCCATGATCACCAGCGCGGCCTGCCATGTGGGCGGCAGGCCGAACAATACCGTCGCACCCCACACCAGCGCCGGATGGACCACCAGCTTGAGGAAGACGATGACGCCGGTGGCACCCACCTGCTCGCCCAGGGGCTGACGCGCCAGGGTGGCGCCCAGGGCGAACAGTGCCGCCGGTCCGGCAGCCGCGCCCAGCAACTCCAGGTAGGAGAACACCGGCCCCGGGATGGACACGGCGAAGGCACTCAGCAGCGTCCCGAACACCGAGGCGACGATGAGCGGGTTGCGGACCACGCCCTGAACCGCCGTGCGCACGGCCCGCATGAGGCTGCCACTGCCGCCCTTGTCCACCTCGATGATGGCCGTGGCAATGCCGATCATGATCGCGGTGTCCACCACGATCACCACCGCGGCCGCCGGCGTCGCCTCGTTGCCGAGCGCCGCGATCACCAGCGGCAGGCCGACGAAGCCCACGTTGGCAAAACTGGCTGCCAGCGCCTGCACCGCGCGCCGCCCGGCGCCACCGCCGAACAGGGCGCGCATGAGCCAGTACGTCAGGACGAACAATGCCACCCCGGGCAACAGCCACGCCAGAAACAGCGCTGGGTCACCGAGATCCTCCACCGGCGCCTCGGCGATGCTGCTGATCAACAGCGCCGGCAGGGCGAAGAAGAAAACGAACTTGTTGAGCCCGGTGATGGTTTCACCGGGCATCAGCGGGGTGCGCCCCGCGATCATCCCGGTGAAGATCAGGGCGAAGAACGGCAGTGCGATGGTGAGAATGACGTCCACGGTGGAGACGTGCTCCGATCAGGCGACGGCCAAGCCGGCCAGCGGCGGGCGTGGGAGGTTACCGGCCCACGGCCGCCTTCGGCGCGTCATCCTGCTCGTCGGCGACATCGCCGTTGCGGTAGTGCACCAGCTTCCAGTAGCCGAAGAGGTTCGCCTTGCGCACGGACAGGCGCTCGAAGCCCTCGTGCTGCGGCAGGGTGTCCAGATCCATGTCGGGGCGGAAACCGACCAGCTTGGACAGGGGTCGCAGCCCTTTCTCCAGGCCACGCAGCACGGGGTTGCGTGACGCGAAGTGATTGACGATGAGAATGTCGCCGCCAGGCTTGCAGACCCGCCGCATTTCGCTGACCAGGCGGTCCGGATTCGGCACCACCGAGGCAACATACATGGCAACGACGCTGTCGAAGCTGTCGTCCGGGAAATCCAGTTCCTCAGCGTCCATGACCAGCAGGTCTTCCACCTGGCCCTCCGGGCACTCCTCCCGGGCGCGGACTTCCGCCTTCGCCAGCATCTCCGGCGAGATATCGATACCGACGATGCGCGTGCTCGGGTGATAGTCCGGCAGGGAAATCCCGGTACCCACGCCCACTTCCAGCACCCGCTGGCCCGGCTTCTCGTTCAGCGTCTCGATGGCGAAACGCCGCCCCTGCGCAAAGACCGGGCCGAAGACACGATCGTAGTGGTTGGCGTAACGGCGATACGCGTTGCGAATCGAAGCAAGATCCATGGGTCTCCGGTTCTCCTCGGTTTGCCTGGCAAACCCGTTCCATTCAGTTGCGACGGGCGGCGACGGGCCGACCCGGGATACGGCGGGCCGGGGCAGCTCGCCCCGCCCCCACCGACTGGGGGATGCTACGCCGATGCCTTCAGCGCGTCAGCAAAGATGTTCACACCTTCGTCGATCTGATCACCGCTGACGATCAACGGCGGCAGCCAGCGAATGATCTGGCCGCCATAGGCACCGCAGCGAATCATCACCAGGCCGCGCTTCTCCGCTTCCTGGAGAATCCGCGCCGCACGCTCGCCGTCGGGGTTGCCGTCGGCATCGGCGATTTCCGTGCCGATCATCAGGCCCTTGCCACGCACGTCGACGATAGCCGGATTGTCGGCCTGAATCTCGTCCAGATGTTTGCGCAGCCGTTGCCCCTGCACGGCGGCATTCTCCACCAGATTCTCTTCAGCGTAGACTTCCAGAGTCGCCAGCGCCGCGGCACAGGCGACGGCGTTGCCGCCATAGGTGCCGCCCTGGGATCCGGGCCAGCCCTTTTCCATGATATCCGGCCGCGCCACCATGGCCGACAGCGGAAACCCGCTGGCAAGCCCCTTGGCGCTGATCACCACGTCCGGCACCACGTCGAAGTGCTGGTGCCCCCAGAACAGGCCGCTGCGACCGTATCCCGCCTGCACCTCGTCCATCATCAGCAGGATGCCGTGACGATCGCAGATCTCGCGCAGACCCTTCATGAATTCGGTGTTCGCCGGCACGTAGCCCGCCTCGCCCTGGATGGGCTCGATCAGCATCGCGGCGGTCTCCGCCGGCGCCGACTGGGTATGCAGGATGTTGTCGAGCTCGCGCAGGCAGTGCTCGGTGGCGGTCTTCTCGTCCATCCGCAGCCGGAAAGCATTGGGGAACGGCGCAACCACCACGCCACCCATGATGGGCTGAACCCCCGCACGCAGCCCCACGCTGGACGTGGTGGTGGACAGCGACCCCATGGTGCGGCCGTGAAAACAGCCCTGGAAGGTGATGATGTTCGGCCGCCCGGTGGCCTGCCGTGCGAGGCGGATGGAGGCCTCCACCGCTTCGGTGCCGGCGTTGGAGAAGAAGACCGACGTGAGTCCCTCGGGCATGCGCTCACCGAGCTTCTCCGCCATTTCCAGCAGGGGCGGGTGCTTCATGATGGCGTACTGGCCGTGCACCAGCGTGGCCACCTGTTTCTGCGCCGCAGCCACCACCTTCGGATGACAGTGGCCGGTGCCCGTCACGCCGATGCCGGAGGTGAAGTCCATGTAGCGCTGGCCGGACTCATCGTAGATATACATGCCTTCGGCACGGGCTGCGTTGATGCCGGAAGACTGTTTCATGAGGGGCGACAGCTGACCAGCGGCATTAGCCATGGTGAACCTCCTTGAATCGGAGAGAAAAATGAGTCAGTGAGTGTACACCCCGGTTTCGCGGGGCTTCAAACCGGCCCATGTGCGCGCAGACCGCCGTGTGCGGCGCGCTGACGATTACGACAGTGCAGCCAGCACGGCATCGCCAATGGCGGTTGTCTCGCGCTGTATGGTGCCGTGCACCCGGAGGTCGGCCTCCACCGCCTCCCGGAGCCGCTTTGCGGCGCGCGCCGCGCGGCTGTCCTCTTCGCCCATCCAGGCGAGCATCATGGCCGCCGTGAGCAGCATGGCCTGCGGCCCCGCCAGGTTCCTGCCGGCAATATCCGGCGCACTGCCATGGGTCGGCTCGAACATGGGCGGCTGCCGGCGGTCGGCAGGGTTGAGGTTGCATGACGGCGCCACGCCCATGCCGCCGCTCAGCACCGCGGCCAGGTCGGTGAGAATGTCGCCCTGCAGGTTGCTCGCCACCACCACGTCGAAGTTCCACGGGCTCATGACGAACTTCATGCAGGCCGCATCCACCAGTTCGTGGTGAGTCGCAATGGCCGGATACTCCGCCGCCACCTGCTCGAACACCTCGGTATACATCTCGCCCCAGTAGCGCAGGGCGTTGCGTTTGGTGATCAGGCAGACCTGCGCCCGGGCGATGCCACCACCCGGCAGCGGGAACTGGCGGTTGCGCCGGGCCCCCGCCTCGCGCTCCGCAGCGCGGGCAACGGCGCGCTCGAAGGCGTGGCGGAAGATCCGTTCGGCGCCGGCGCGCGTGAACACTTCCATTTGCGTGGCTACTTCCCGCGGGGTGCCGGGTGCCAGGCGTCCGCCCTGCCCCACGTACTCGCCTTCGCTGTTCTCGCGGATCACCATCATGTCGAGATCCCGGGCCCGCTCATCGGCGAGGTACTGCGGCGCCCCCTCCAGCAGCATCGCCGGACGCTCGCACGCCCACTGATCGAAGCCCTTGCGGATATCCAGCAACGGGCCCAGGGAGACGGCGTCGGGCAGCAGGTAGCGATCCGGGTCGCTGGTGGGGCCGGGATCGCCCAGCGCGCCCAGGAGAATGGCGTCGTACTGCCCCAGGGTCGCTTTCCAGTCCTCGGGCATGGTGCGGCCGTGCTCGCGATGCCACTGGTGCGACGGCCAGGGGAATTCGGCCAGCTCCATGGAGGGGCCGCCCTGCTCCGCCAGGGCCCGGAGGGCGCGCAACGTCACGGCCATGACTTCGGGCCCGATACCATCGCCCGGCAGCACGGCGATCTTCCACTGCTTCCGGCGACCGCCATCACGGTTCCACATCGCGCTTCTTCCCCCTGGTGACCGGCGGCTGTGACCGCCTGCATGGAAATCGACTCTTCGATTCATTACGGTCACCGACCACTTTCCAAAATGCAACAACGAAGGAGCGGTTCATGGGCAGGACCTGGGTGCTCTACGGGGCCACCGGTTACACCGGACGGCTGATTGCCGCGGCGGCGCGGGACGCGGGGCTCACGCCGATACTCGCCGGGCGTAACGCGGCGGCGCTGGAATCAATGGCCGACGAACTCGGACTGGACTGGCGGGCGTTCACGCTGGACGACCCGGCGGCGCTCGACGAGGGGCTTCGCGACATCGACCTGGTGCTGCTGGCCGCCGGCCCCTTCTCGGCCACCAGTGCACCCATGCTGGACGCCTGCCTGCGCAACGGCGCGCACTACCTGGACATTACCGGCGAGGTGGATGTCTTCGAACACGCCCACGGGCGCGATGCCGACGCCCGCGAGGCGGGCATCGTCGTCTGCCCCGGCGTCGGTTTCGATGTCATCCCGACGGACTGCATTGCCGCCACCCTCAAGGCGGCGCTGCCGGGAGCCACCCACCTGCGGCTCGGCTTCGACTCCCGCTCCGGCCCAAGCCCGGGCACCGCCCGCACCGCCATGGAAGGGCTTGCCGGCGGCGGACGTGCGCGCATCGACGGTGTCATCCGTCAGGTGCCGCTGGGCTGGAAGACCCTCAACATCGACTTCGGCGACGGGCCGAAAACCGCGGTCACCATTCCCTGGGGCGACATCGCCACCGCCTACTACACCACCGGCATCCCCAATATCGAGACCTATATCCCCATGGCGCCCCGCACGGCACGCCGCCTGGCACGGGCAAACTGGATCCGGCCACTGCTCGGCACCCGACCGGTGCAGCGCTTCCTGCGGAAGCGTGCCGGACGGATTCAGGGGCCGGATGCGGAGCGCCGGGCGAAGACGCCCACCTATGTCTGGGGCGAGGTGGTGGACGAGCGGGGTGACATCCGCACGGCGCGGGTGCGCACCGCAAACGGCTACGACGTCACCACCCACGGAGCGCTGGCGGTGGTGCGGCATCTGCTGGATACGGAGGTGGCGCCCGGCGCGACGACACCGTCCCGGCTCATGGGTCCTGATTTCGTGACGCAGCTGCCGGGAAGCACCAGTATCGATCTGGACTGACCCGTCGGGACACGGTGGCACACGGACTGGTATAATCCGGACCCGCTGAGTACGGATTCGGAACGCCAACTAGCACCACTGCCGGCCGCCGGAGGATTACGCATGTACAGCCCCAACGGTGAACCCGTTATCTTCAATCGCGACTGTGACGCGGTGGTCATCCCGGCCGGGGAGTCGGGCACCATCCCGGAAGGTGTCGAGGGCGTGATCACCCAGGCGCTGGGCGGCAGCTACACCGTGTACATCCAGGGCAACCTGTTCCGCATCGCGGGTGTGGACGCCGACGCCATCGGCAAGGAGCCCACGCCGCTGCCGGAGCTGCCGGAAAACGCGTCCGACAAGGACGTGGAGGATCTGGTCTGGGATCAGATGCACACCTGCTTCGACCCGGAGATCCCCATCGACATCGTGGAACTGGGCCTGGTGTACTACTGCAATATCGAGCGGCTGGACGAGGACCGCCGCAAGGTGGACATCCAGATGACGCTGACCGCGCCGGGCTGCGGCATGGGCGACATCATCGCCAGCGACGTCAAGCACAAGGTGGAGCTCGTCCCCACCGTGGAAGTCTGCAATGTGGAGCTGGTCTTCGACCCACCCTGGTCGGCGGACATGATGACCGATGCTGCCAAGCTGCAGACGGGGATGCTCTGACGGCACCCCCGGAGGGTTCCGTCAATCGCCCGGCAGGGGCAGCCTCGGGGCATTGCGGAACAGCGCCATGCCCTCTTCCATCATCTCTTCCATGACCGACATGTACGACGGCCCCAGCAGTTCCATTCGACCGGCGGTCTCGCCGTACTCTGCGGACAGCGTCATGTCGAATTTGCGGGCGATGCGGTGCATGCGGCGGTTGCCCGGCTCGGAGACGATGTAGACACGCGCCACGGCGCGGTTGCGGGCATGCATCACCAGCCGCCGGAACAGCGCAGTACCCAGGCCGCGGTTCTGCCAGCCCGACTCCACACTGAATGCCAGCTCCGCCCGCCGTGGGCCGTCGTTGCCCAGCATAGCGAACTCGCCCACGGCGCGCAGTTCACCGTCCACAAAGGCCCCGAACAGGGTTAGCGAGAACGGGTCCACACGCTCGCAATAGCCGCGGATGAATTCGTCGCTCACCACACCTGCGAAGCGGTCGCGCCGGTCTTCCGGCCCCAGCCGCAGAAGGTGTTCGCACCACTCTTTGCGTTCACTCGCCCACAGACGCCGGACAACCGGCTCGGAGCCCCAGAATCCCAACATGTTCGCGGGTGTATCCATGTCTGCCTCAGCTAGACTAGTCTGTCCATTGATGCGGTGCATCATACCGCGCACACGGACACCGCGGCAAGTGAACCGGGTCACGTTTCCGACAGCCATTGACGCCACCCCCGATCCTCCCGAGACTGACCCACTCACTGGCGCGCCACAGACCGCTGATGATACTTGCGAGAAGGTCACAGAAACCGGAGGAGACCACCATGAAGGCCTGGACCATTACCAAGCCCGGCAATCCCGACGTTCTGGAGTTGCGTGAGACCCATGCCCCGGAGATGGGCCCCACGGATGTCCGCATTGCCGTCCAGGCCATCGGCCTCAACCGCGCCGACATCCTCCAGCGGCAGGGCCTCTACCCCGCCCCGCCCGGCGCCAACCCCGACGTGCCCGGCCTCGAGTACGCAGGGGTTGTCACCGAGGTGGGCAGCAATGTCCAGGGCCGCCAGCCCGGCGACCGCGTCATGGGGCTGGTGGGCGGCGGCGCCTATGCCGAACAGGTGGTGGTGAACGAGCGCGAGACCATCGCCGTGCCCGCATCCCTCAGCATCACGGACGCCGCCGCCGTGCCCGAGGCGTTTCTCACCGCGTACCGCGCCATCTTCCTGGAGGGCGGACTGCAGCCGGGCGGCTGGTGCTTGATCCGCGCCGCCACATCGGGCATCGGCATCGCCGCCATGCAGCTCACCCGCGCCCTCGGTGCGCGCTCCCTGGGCACCAGCCGGTCCATGGAACGGCTCAACAGCGTACGGCACTGGGGGCTGGACGCCGTGCACGCGGAGCAGGACGGCCCGCTGGCGGACGCCGTACGCCAGCATACCGGCACGGGAGTCGACGTCATCCTCGATCTGGTCGGCGGCAGCGGCTACCTGAAGGAGAACATGGATTGCCTTCGCCCGGAGGGCACCCAAGTGGTGGTGGGCATCATGGCCGGCCGAGACGACACCATCGACATGGGTACCCTGCTCTTCAAGCGCCTCACCCTGCGCGCCATGACCATGCGCTCGCTGCCCCTGGAGCGGCGCATCGGCCTGGCGCAGCTGTTCACGGAGCGCCTGGCGCCGTTCTTCGCCGAGGGGCGCCTCAAGCCCGTGGTGGACACCGTGAAACCGTTCGACCAGGCCCGTGAAGCCCACGAGTTGATGGAATCCGGAACCCATACCGGCAAGATCGTGCTTGCCAACGAAGGCGATACCGGCGGCTGAGCATTCCAATTCCTGCACAGTCCATGCACAATCCCGGTTCGCGCACCAGCTGGGGGCATCGCGACCAATGGTCCGAAACGCAGAGAAACGGCTAGCCAGTCTTCTGAACACCCATCAGCGCGGGCTACTGCGCGGGAGTCTGAAAGGGCTGGAGAAAGAGAGCCTGCGCGTGGACCGGGACGGCCATATCGCCCAGACGCCCCACCCCCGGGCGCTGGGTTCGAATCTCACGCACCCGTGGATCACCACCGATTATTCGGAGGCGCTGCTGGAGTTCATCACGCCGCCGGAGAACGAAATCTCCACGGCGCTGGCGTTTCTCGAGGACATCCACACGTTCACCTACCAGAACATCGGTGACGAGCTCCTGTGGGCCACGAGCATGCCCTGCATCGTCGGTGGCGACGCCGCCATCCCCATCGCCTGGTACGGCGAGTCCAACGTGGGCATGATGAAGCACGTCTACCGACGCGGGCTGGACTGGCGCTACGGCCGCGCTATGCAGGCGATCTCCGGCATCCATTTCAACTACTCGTTCAGCACCGCGTTCTGGGAGGTGCTCAAGGAGCACGAGGATGACACGCGCGACCTGCAAACGTTCGTTTCCGACGCCTATTTCCGGCTGATCCGCAACTTCCAGCGTTTCGGCTGGCTGATCCCGTTCCTGTTCGGTGCATCGCCGGCGGTGTGCAAGTCGTTCACCGGCGGCGACAACCCGGGGTTCCGGGAATTCGACGCCTACACCTTCTACGAGCCTTACGGTACCTCGCTGCGCATGAGTGACGTGGGCTACAAGAACAAGGCACAGGCGGGACTGAACATCTCCTATAACGACCTGGACGCCTACGTGGGCAGCCTGGAGCGCGCCATCAGCACCGAAGACCCCGAGTGGGCGAAGATCGGCACGCGGGTGGGCGGCGAATGGCGGCAGCTCAACACCAACGTGCTGCAGATCGAGAACGAATACTACAGCTTCGTGCGCCCCAAGGCCGTGGCGCGCTCCGGCGAGAAACCTACCCGGGCGCTGCGCCGCGCGGGTGTGGAGTACGTGGAGATCCGCGCCCTGGACCTGGACCCCTTCGCCCCGGTGGGCGTGGTGGCCAGCCAGCTGCACTTCCTGGAAGCGCTGCTGGTCTACTGCCTGCTGGAAGACAGCCCACCGATCTCGGCCCGCGAGCAGGGCCGCATCAACCACAACCAGGGCCTGGTGGCCCGCCAGGGCCGCGACCCGGAGCTGATGCTGGACGATGGCCAGGGCGGAATCCGCCTGCAGGAGTGGGCCGACACCATCTGCCGCGACCTGGCCTGCATCGCCGAACTGCTGGACCAGACGCGCACGGAGACTCCCTACGGCGACGCCGTGGCGCTCTACCATGCCAGCGTCCGGGACGCCGACCGCACACCCTCGGCGCGGGTCCTCAACAGCATGCGCAGCAACGGCGAGAACTTCATCGAGTTCGCCATGCGGCAGTCACGCCTGCACGAACAGGCCTTCAAGAACCATCCCCTGGACGCCGGCACCCGCGCACGTTTCGAGACGGCAAGCCGCGACTCCCTGGCCGAACAGGCGGCGGTGGAACAGGCCGACACCCTCAGCTTCGAGCAGTATCTGGAACGCTACTTCAGCCAATCCGCCGTCTCCTGACCTCCCTCCCATAACTCTGTTACGCGATCAAAAACCCTTAATGATCGCTTGATTACCCGTTGTGCCAACCAGATCACAGTCTGTCGGCCGATGGACTGGCATACCTGTAACTTCTGACAGGCCTGATACTATAGACGTTGCCCGACCGCTTCGCGGGCAACCCGATCTGAAGCGATGCCAAGATGACAACAGCCACGCCGTTGCCGGTTACGCACGATGGAATGAAGAGCACCCAGAAACAGACTCGGGACACTGTCCGCGATGCAGCCTTTCGGCTGTTCGGCCGGCACGGCTACGACGGCGTCTCCATCGACACCATTGCCCGGGCCGTTGGCCTCAGCAAGGGTGCCCTTTACTGGCATTTCGACGGCAAGGAAGCGCTGTTCAGAGAGTGCCTGGAGGTACTGGAGTCTCTGTTCGAGGAACACATCATCGCGCCGATGCAGACGACAGCGGCCCCGCGGGATCAGCTCTACTCCTTCTTTCAGGGCGTCGCGGCCCTGGCCGAGGACGAGCGCATCACCGACGGCATCGCCGGCTACTGGCAAGAGCCCTACAACAGCGCGGTCAACCGTGTGTTTCGCGAGCAGCTCGGACGCCAGGAAGACCGACTCCGGCAGCTGCTCCAGCAGTGTCTTGCCGCGCTGGCACGGGAGCGCGGCGAGCGGTCCGTGGCCGATCTGGAAACCCGTAGCGAGACCCTGATGACACTCATGGAGGCGGTGCTGCTGCCCCTGCGCCGGCGCAGCCCCGCCACCCGGCGGGCGATCATCGAAGAGCTACGCGAGACCGTGCTCAAGGCGTACTAGTAGCCCGTGAGCTCGGCATAGCCGACGCCGTCCGGGCCCTCCTCGGCGGTGATCCGGATGGCACCCTCCCAGTAGCGGAAGGCGCCGCGCAACTCCTGCCCGTCCATGACCGCCTCGAGCCTGAGATCCAGCCCCTCATTCGGCACCTGCATGCGCCAGGCCACCGGATACCGGGTACCGCCCCCACTCTCCCAGTGCCGCTGCGCCTCCAGTTCTACCTCGTCCAACGACAACACGCGGGCATCGCCATCGGGCTCCACCAGCAGCCCCTTGCTCAGCGGGTCGATGGAACCGTCATTCCGGCGCAGGTGGTAGAACATGATGTCCCGGTCGTCTTCCATCTGAATGGAGAACCAGTCCCAGCCGGCCTGGTCCTCGCTCAGGGTGCTGGTGCCCCACTCCCGGTCCATCCACGCCTGGCCGGTGACCCCGTGGGTGGTGTCGCCCACCATCAGCTCCCCGGACGCCGCCAGACGGGTATAGGAGTAGTAACGGGAGGCGTTGCCCGGCTCCGGACCCTTGCGGCTGTAGCCGTCCTCGCCCTGCAGCACCAGCGGTTTGCGCGGCTTCAGGGTGATGTCCAGACCCAGGTCGTCATCGGGAAAATCCAGCCGCAACGGCATCATGTCTTCGCCGTCTCCGGTCATCTCCCAGTCCTCGATCCAGATGCGGAACGGGTCGGCGACACCGCCCGCCAGCCCTGCCGCACCGCGCACGAACCGCTCCCGGTGGTGAAACGCGCCGCTCTCGGTATCGGTAATGGCCAGATGGCCCATCCAGAGCTGATTGGTGGCCAGCGCTGCCTCCCGCTCCGGCGGATCGGCGGCAACATTGAAGCGGAACAGGGTCACCTGGAAGCCGAAGTGGCGGTCGTCGGCGTCACGCACATTGCCGGTGACATACCACCACTCATGGCGGTAGTCGGGATGGGGGCCGTGGTCCTCCGGGAACGACAGGGGCTCCGGCCCGGTGACGCGCGCGAACCCGGCCGCATCCTCTTCGCCGGACAGCGCCCCGGTCACGTCGAAACCATCGTCATCCGGGGCCTCGGTGTCGTCCCCGCCGGACCACATCCGCAGCAGGAGCAGCACCACCAGTACCGCGGCGACGGTGATGCCAAGTTGCCAGCGCATGCGGCGCCCGATGGGCCGGTGTTCCGGGTCCGTTGCCATGGATCAGTCCTCTTTCATCGCCAGGGCCGGCGTGGTGCGGGCCATGCGCCAGGCCGGATAGAGCCCGGCCACCAGCGCCGCCACCAGAGCCAGCCCGAGGGCCTGTAACAGTATCCAGGGGTCGACGGCCAGGTCCATGGACCAGCCGAAGGAGCGCTGATTGATCACAAGGATCAGCGCCGCCGCCAGACCCAGCCCCAGCGGCATGGCGAACAGGCCGCTGAGCACGCCCACCAGGGCGTTCTGCGCAGTGACCAGACCGCCGAGCTCGCGCGGCGTGACACCAACCGCGCGGAGGACGGCATACTCCCGGGCCCGCTCCAGCGACAGCGCCAGCAGCGCGCTCAACACGCCGGTGACCGCCACGAGAACCGCCAGCATCCGCAACACCTGAGTTATCGTGAACGTCTGATCGAAGATCTCCAGGGACAGCGTACGGATCTCCCGGTTGGACTGGAACTGCAACAGCTGCTCGCCCTCTGCTGCCGCAGACTGCAGCCGCTCCCGCAACCCCTCCGTGGAAACACCGTCACCGGCATAAACGCCGAGGCTGTCCACGGCCGGATCATCCCAGTGGTTGTCGTATGTCTGGCGCCCCATGATAACCGCCCCCTCGGAGGTGCCGTAATCGTAGAGCACGGCGGCCACCGGGAAGGGGCGCTCGCCGCGGGCGGTGCTGAGGGTGACGGTGTCGCCGACGGCAATGCCGTGGTGCCAGGCGTACGGCTCAGTGACGAAAACGGCGCCGGCGTCACGGTACGCTCGCCATGCCCTGTCGGGATCACCGGCCCGGAACCGGAAGCCCTCCTCGGCGGGCGTCGGAATATCGAACACCCGCAGTCGGGCATCGTGGTCACCGGCACCCACGCGCACGAAGCGCGACCGGGTGACGAAGTCGACACCCTCCACGCCTTCGAGGCGCTGACGCTGGTCCGGCTCCATGGCACCGCCGCCCGGCACCGAGACATAGACGTCCGCGTGCAGTGTGGCATCCAGCCAGTCCGCGAAGGTGGTGCGGAAGCTGTCCACCATGACACCGACGCCGATCACAGCGGACACCGCTACCGTAAGCGCGGCTGCCGCCACGCCCGTGCGCGAGAGGCTTGCGCCCACGCCGCGTGCGGTCATGCGCCCGAGATACCCGGCCGTGGCCCCCAGCACCGGTGCCAGCAGGCGCACGCTCAGGGACAGCAGCGGCGGCACCAGCAGGGCCATGCCCAGAATGAGCGCGAACAGCCCGGCAAAGGCCGGCGTCAGCCGCTCCCCGGTGGCCGCCAGCAGCACCACGCCGAGCGCCCCCAGCACCACCCCGGCAACAGTCAGCAGCGGCAGCCAGCGGCGGCGGCGATGCTCGAGAAACGAACGGCTCAGCGCCGCCCGGGGCGGGATGGCGGTCGCTTCCCGCGCCGGGGCGAGCGCCGCGACAATGGTCATGCCGATGCCGAGCGCGGCCCCGCGCAACAACGATGCGGGATCGACGCTGAGTTCCCGGATGGCCAGCGCGAAGTAGAGGTCGTCGATGGTGCGGGTCACCAGATCCACCAGGACGGTGGCGAGGGCAAGCCCCAGCAGCAACCCGGCGGTCGTGCCGACACCCCCTATGACCGCGGCCTCCAGCAGAATCACCCGGAAGACTTCACCGCGGGTGGTGCCGGTGGCGCGAAGCATGCCCAGCAGCTGCCGGCGCTGGACCACCGAGAAGGTCATGGTGTTGTAGATCAGGAATGCACCCACCACCAGGGCCAGCAGGCTGAACGCCTGCAGGTTGAGCTGAAAGGCATCGGTCATCTGCGCCAGGGAGGCGGCGCGCTGATCGGCTTCCACCAGCCGCGCGCCATCCGGCAGCAGCTCGGACAGCACCGCCAGACGGCGCTCGTCCAGCACGAAATCCACCCGGTCCAGGCGCCCCTCACGGCTCAGCAGTTCCTGGGCCGCCGCAACATCCATGATCAGGACATCGCGCAGGCCGGTGGCATCCAGCTCGCGCTGCGGCGTCATCCCCTCCAGCACGCGCAGGGTGTGATCGCGCCCGCGGTGGCGGACGGTGAGCGGGTCCCCCGGCTCCAGCCCCAGGCGGGCGAGGTCCGACGCCAGCATCACCGCGCCGTCCGGGTAGGCCAGCAGCTCCCCCACCGGCACGCGGCCGGTGATGGCGCCGATGGCGGGGCGCATGCCCGCCTCGGCGAAGACATCCACGCCGAGCACCCGCAGGCTGTGGTCGTCCCGCTCCGGCAGACGCACGAACCCTTCCACCACCGGCGCCGAAGGCCGCAGCCCGTGCTCGCGCCGCAGCCCCACGTACCAGTCCTCGGGGATGCCTTCCGGGCCGGCCACCACTTGATGGGTGGACTGGCCGGTGAGTGCCTCGGTAGACAGGGTGAATGCCCGCGAGGCGCTCTGGTTGGCCAGATCCACGGCCACCACCACGGCAACGCCGATGGCCACGCCCAGCAGCGCCAACCCGAGCTGCCAGGGGTGGCGCCAGAGGTAGCGCAGGCTCGCGCGGAGCAGCAGGGAGCGCGGCAACAGCAACGCCATCAGCCAGCGCCGCCCCCGAGTCTGAGCACACGGTCCATGCGGCGGGCCACGGCCATGCTGTGGGTCACGAGCACCACGGTAACCCGCCCCTGGCCGGTGAGTTCGTCCAGCAGTGCCAGGACCTCTTCGGCGGTGTCTTCGTCGAGGGTGCCGGTAGGCTCGTCGGCCAGCAGCACATCCGGCTGATGCACCAGCGCCCGGGCAATGGCGATGCGCTGCTGTTCACCGCCGGAGAGGGCATCGGGGAACGCCCCTTCACGATCCCCCAGCCCGACACGCTCAAGGAGGCCCCGCGCCCGCTGGCGGCCGGCCGCATCAACACCGCCGGTCATCTCCAGCGGCATGAGCAGGTTCTCAATGACGGTCAGGGTGGGAATGAGATTGAAGAACTGGAACACGAAGCCGATCCGGTGGCGGCGCAGCAGGGTGCGCTCGCGCTCGTTCATGGCGGTGAGCTCGGCATCACCGATGTGCACCCGGCCGGCATCGGGCACGTCCATGCCACCGAGCAGGTTCAGCAGGGTCGACTTGCCGACACCACTGCGCCCGACCACCGCAAGCCGCTCGCCGGTGGCGACCGTCTCGGAGAAGCGGTCCAGCACGACCCGCGACCGACCGCCCTCGGTGAACGCCCGGGAGACCTGATCCAGGACGATCATCAGCGCCGCTCGGTCCGTTCCCGGCCGCAGCGCGAACAGCGCAGCACGGTCACCAGGCGCCCTTCACGCACATCGAAGCGGGACTCGGTCACCACTTCCCAGCGGTGGCGCCCCGCACGACAGAGGGTGTCACCTTCGCGTTTGCGCTGCCGGCGCTGACGCCGCTGCAATGGAATCACATCGGCCATGGTGGGGCTCCATCACCTTGCTGGAAGCCCCATTGTGCCTGAGCCGGCGTCGCTTGGGGGAGCGCCGGTCACCGCTTGAACAGCACCAGTGCATCGCCCCGGCACACCACACGACCATCGGCGCCGGTGCACTCGGTGTCCAGGTTCACCAGCGCCTTGTCCGGGCGCAGCCGGGTGATGGCAACCCGGGCCGTGATGGCCTCCCCCACCCGCGCCGGACTGACCACTTCCAGGTGCTGCTTCAGGTAGTTGGTCCCGTGCCCCGGGAGGGTCTCGCCCAGCAGACAGGAGAACAGGCCCGCCAGCAGGGGCTCCGGAACGCCGTCTGCCGGCTCCGGGGCACGCGCCAGCGCCGCCCATTGCCGGACATCCTCGGCGGAGTAGGTACGCACCAGAGAGGCGGTGTCACCCACGGCGAGCCGGTGGAACGCGTCGAGTGCGGCGCTCATGACTGCTCCTCCCCGCCGAACCCGACCAGGCACTGACCATCGAGCCCGCGGCGCCCGTCCGCCTTCTCCACCCGCGTGGCGACGCGCCAGCAACAGCCATCCTCCTGCCATAGGGGCTCCAGGGCGATGATCACGGGTTCATCGGCATAGGTCGGGGCCGGGAACATGAGATCCTGTTGCAGCAGCCGCGCGCCAGGCCAGCTACGTGCGACCAGGCCATGCACCGCACTGAACAGCAGCATGCCGTGCGCCACGGTGGCCCCGAACGCGGTCTCGGCGGAGAAGGCCGGGTCCACGTGGATGGGGTTGCGATCGCCGGAGATGTCGCCGAAGCGCTTGAAGTCGACCTGGGTGAAGACCCGCTCTTCATGAACGGACTGCAGTTCAGCGGCGTGCATCGTCGCGCAACTCCTGTTTCCGAACCTTGCCCAGGGCATTGCGCGGCAGCGCATCGCGGATGGTGAACACCTTTGGCACCTTGTAGCCGGCGAGCCGCTCGCGGCACCAGTCGCGCAGGGCGTCGGCATCGGCTGCGCCGCCGTCGCCGAGGCAGACGTACGCGCAGCCCACTTCGCCCCAGCGCTCATCCGGCATGCCCACGACGGCCACGTCGGCCACGGCGTCGTGCTGCAGCAGCACCTGCTCCACCTCCGCGGGGTAGACGTTCTCGCCGCCGGAGATGAACATGTCTTTCCAGCGATCGACGATGAAGTAGTAGCCGTCCGAGTCACAGCGGGCCACGTCGCCGCTGTGCAGCCAGCCGTCGGCCTCGATGGTCTCCGCGGTGGCGTCCGGGCGCTGCCAGTAACCCGGTGTGACGCCCGGCCCGCGGATCAGCAGCTCGCCCGGCTCGCCGGGCGGCACGTCATTGCCGTCACGGTCGACGATACGGGTCTCCGCCAGCAGCTGGGGCCGCCCGACGGAGCCGGTCTTGTCGAGCACGCGCTCCTCGTCCAGCAGGAACACGGTAGGGCCAGTCTCGGTCATGCCGAAGCCGGTGCGCACGTAGATGCCGTGGGCGACGTAGCGTTCGGCCACCGACAGCGCCAGCGGTGCGCCGCCACAGCCCCAGGAGCGCACGTGCCCGAGCCGTTCACCGCTGAAACCGGACTGCTCGATGAGCATCTGGTAGACGGCCGGGACACCGAAGAAGACGGTGGCCCGCCGCTCCAGCACGTCCAGGGCCTGCTCCGGCTCGAAACTGCGCTGCACCAGCACGGCCCCGCCCACCAGGAAGACGGCGCTGGAATACAGGTTGATCCCGGCGGTGTGGAACATGGGCAGGACGTTGAGCAGCACATCGTCCTGCCGCAGTTCCACGGGAATGCCGATGTTCCAGTAATTCGCCATCATCATGCGGAAGGTCTGGATCACGCCTTTCGGCCGTCCGGTGGTGCCGGAGGTATACAGCAGATACCAGGGCGTATCCGGGGACCGGGGCGCATGGGGCCCGGGATCGGGCGTCACCGCCGCCACGTCGTCTTCGTACACCCGCGCGCCGGTGACACCCCCCTCCATGCCCACGCTGACCAGCGCCGGGCGGCTGCCGGCAAGGGATGCGGCGGCGTCGGCGAACTCGGCACCATGGATGAGCGCGGCGGGCGTGGCGTCGTCCAGCAGACCGTCCAGCTCGGGCACGGCAAGCCGCCAGTTCAACGGCACGAGAATGACGCCCGCCTTGGCGCAGCCGAACAGCAGAGCAAAGAACTCGGCGCGGTTGTGCCCCAGGTAGGCGAGGCGGTCGCCGGCATCGAGCCCCCAGGTTCCGGTCGCCGCTGCGGCAACGCGGGCGGCCCGTTCGTTGAGCTGGGCGTAGGTGTAACGGGTACCGTCGGTCAGATCTTCCACCGCCAGCGCCTCGGGTGTCACCCGGGCCCGGTGCGCGAGCAGGTCGAACATGTCCATGGCCTTGCCCTCCGCGTTGCTGAATTCCCCCGGGGTGTCTTTGTCCCTCACCCCTTGCCAAGAAAGGCAGCCATCCCCTGTTCCGCCTCGTCACTGCCGATCTGTTCGAGGAAATTGATCAGTTCGGCCTCCAGCCGGCGCTCGACGGCGGCCAGATCGGGTCGCGTCAGTGCCAGAGTCCGGCGCACGCTCCCCGGCCAGCGGCTCTCCAGTTCGTCTGCCAGCGTCAGGGCGGTATCCACAACGCCCTCGTGGGGGGCCAGCCGCTGGACCAGCCCCAGCGCCGCCGCCGTGTCGGCGTCCAGCGCGCCGTTGCAGAGCTGCAGCTCCAGCGCCCGGGCGCGTCCGATCCGCTCAGGCAGCAGCGCTGTCCAGCCGCCATCGGGGCTGAAGCCCACATGGGTGTACCAGGGCGAGAAGCTCGCACGCGGCCCGGCGACCACCAGGTCGCTGGCGAGCACCAGTCCCAGGGAGCCGCCGGTGACCATGCCGTGCACCGCGGCGATGGTGGGCACCGGCAGACGCAGAAGCTGGAGGATGACGCCGTTCAGCGCGCCCACCACGCGCCGGGCGTACTCCACCCGTTGCGCCCGGGGAACGGTGTAGAACCCGGCCACGTCACCGCCCGTGGAGAACGACTTGCCGTTGGCCGCGATCACGATTGCCCGGGGCGCATGCGCCGGTGCCTGCGCCAACGCCTCGGAGAGTGCCTCCAGCAGTTCCGGCACCAGGGCGTTGTGGCGCTCGGGCCTGTTCAGGGTCAACCGGACCACGCCTTCGGCGTGGGTCGTGATTACCAGGGGATCGTTCATCCCTTGTTCTCCTCGTTCTCCTCGCCGGTTACCAGGCCGTGCTGGAGCAGATCGCGCACCGTATCCACGACACGGTCCAGAGGCACATCCCGCTCCCAGAGCCCGTAGCGCAGCCCGAGGAAATGGGCCATGCCCATCAATGCCCAGACACGGATGCGGTTATCCCCGGGGCGGACCTCGCCCCCGGCTTCGGCCACATCCAGCAGGCGCAGGTAGCTATCGCCGAAGGCTTCGTAGTACTCGCGGTAGATGGACTCGTCCACGAACTGCGCTTCCTGCAGCACCCGGTACATCCAGGGGTGGCCGGCCACGTAGGCCAGGAAGGCCCGCAGACCCCGCGCCTCGGCATCGAGACGATCCCGGGCGTCGGAGACCTCCGCCGCCAGATGCGCACGCAGATCGCGCCCCATGTTCCGCACCAGTTCCCGCAGCACCTCTTCCTTGTTGCGGAAGTAGGAGTAGAACGTGCCCTGGGCCACCCCCGCCGCCAGCGTGATGTCACTGATGCCGGCCCTGTGGTAGCCGCGGGAGCCAAACGCCTCTTCGGCTGCCCGCAGCAGGCGGGAACGGGTCTGTGCACCACGGCGGGTGCGGGGGACGGAATCGCGTGGCAGGGACGGGTCCGACATGGCAGTTCCGAAACATGACTCAATTGTCATTAATTTATTAACAACAGACCCGCAGGTCAAGACTGCAGGGGCGAATCAGTCTCGCCCCTGCAGGCGCTCCCACAGGGCCCTGGCGGTGGCGCGATCCCGGTCGCCCTCCACTTCCAGGCTCAGGGTTTCGATGTCCACCGGGCCGTCGGGGCCCTCCGGGGCGATGATGCGGTAGGTGAACACGTGCGGCCGATCGTCCCCGATCCACTCGAAGGCCTGCCCGTAGCGCAGGTCCCGGAACAGAAGTTCCCCGTCGTGTTCCGCCATCTGGTAGTAGCCCTCGGAGACCTGCAGCAGATCCTGAACCACCGGCGCGTCACGATAGGGCGCCAGCAGCTCCGCGCGCCGTTCAAAGTGAATGAATGTCTCCGGCGGACCGTCATCCAGACGCGAGTGGAAACCGACCCAGTAGCCGTCGTCGACCTCGGCGATCCCGCGCCAGAGCACGTTGTTGAACACCGTCGGCTTGACGAACAGGCGCTCGTGTTCGATGCCGGCCCGCTCAAGACCCGTCTCGAACACGGTGGTCACCCACCACTTGTGGGCGAGCGTGAACACCAGGTATGCACTGGACAACGCCACGCCCACCCAGGCGAGCACACTCCGCCAGCGGGAGTGCTCGCGGAAGAACACCAACGCCGGCACGGCGAGCAGCAACGGCAGAGTGTAGAGCGGATCGATCACCGAGATGCTGGCGAGCGCCACCGCATGGTCGCTGAACGGCAGGAACAGTTGAATGCCGTAGGACGTGAAGGCGTCGATGACCAGGTGGCTCAGCAACACCAGCCAGACCATCAGCGACCACCCCTGCCAGCCCACGCCGCGGCTCCGATGGATACGCGCCAGCAGCCAGCCGAGCAACGGCGCCAGCAGGGTCACGAACAGCAGGGAATGGGTAATGCCGCGGTGGAAAGTGAGTGCCGCGGCGTCTCCCATCAGCTCACCGATAGGGACATCCACATCCGGCACCAGCGCAACGGCCGCGCCCCAGGCCACCGCCACGTTGCCTGCACGACGCCCCAGAGCGAGCTGGCCAATGGCGCCACCAATCAACAGGTGGGAGACGGTATCCATTCAGCCTCCAGCCGCCACGACAATCGCCGCAGGTAACCTGAACACGTTGCCCGGCGCCCGAAGCGCCCCCGCCAGCCCACCCCCCTTCAGGAGCGCGGCCCGGTCGTATGCGTTCGCATCCAGTGTCGCGGTATCCAGCAGCATCGACATCCCCTCCATCGATCGGTGTCGACGCTATTGTCCATGAGGCCCACGACCCTTGCTACCGGCGGTATAATCGCCGCGGCAACAGGAGCCCCCATGTCCGTTCCACATCCCGAACCATTCCGCCGCCGCCGTCTGGCAGGCTGGCTGCTGGCCTGTACCGCCGTGTTCACGGTGGTCACTGCCATGACGGCGGCGGAATGGCGCATGGCTGCCGGCATCACTGCCTGGATCGCATGCCTGCTGGTGCTGCCGGACATAGCCCGGCGCTCGCGCTGGCAGAGCGGCGCGCTGATGGCGCTCGGCGCGGGCGGCATGCTCTGGGGGCTGTTCCAGGGGGAGGCCATCCAGTGGCAGCGCGCCGTGGCCGCAAATACCGGCCTGATCTCGCTGCTGATCGGCGTCAGCTTTCTGCAGCTGGTGGCAATGCCCCGTCGCGCCGCCACCACGGCCCTGCCCACGGGCCCCGATGCCTACCGCAACACGCAGATCGGGGTGCAGCTCTTCGGCTCGGTGATCAATCTGTCCACCGTCTTCATCGTGGGTGACCGCCTGACCCGGGATCAGAGCATGGACCGCCGGCTCACCATTCTGCTCACTCGCAGCTTCTCCGTTGCAGCGTTCTGGTCGCCCTTCTTCGCGTCCATGGCCGCCGCACTGGCGTTCGCGCCGGACGCCAGCATCGGCCACCTGATCGCGACCGGGCTGCCGCTGGCCACGGCGGCGCTGCTGGGCACCTATCTCCTGGAAGGGCGCAAGGTGGATCACCGGTTCCAGGGTTACCCCATCCGTTACGACAGCCTGGCACTGCCCGGTCTACTGGCGGTCACCGTTCTGGTGGTTCACGCCTTTTACCCGGAGGTCTCGGTCATCGCCCTGATTACGCTGCTGGGCCCCATGATCACCATGGCGGCCCTGATTCCCCGAGGGCGGTCAGGACGGCGGGCGCTGAAACAACAGGTGGAAGAAAACCTCCCGAGCATGGGCAACGAACTGTCACTGTTCCTGGCAGCGGGCGTGCTTGCGGCGGGACTGGGCAGTGTACTGGCAACGACGCAGGGGTGGCTGCCCTTCCAGGCATTCGGCGCAGTGGAGGCATGGCTGACGCTGGTCGCCATGATCGGACTGGCCATGGTCGGCGTCCACCCGGTGATCAGTGTGGCGACGTTCGGCACCATGCTGGAGCCGCTCAATCCGGACCACAGCCTGCTGGCCGCCACCTTTCTCGCGGGATGGGCGCTCGGCGTGTGCGTCAGCCCGCTCTCCGGGCTCACCCTCGCGTTCCAGGGGCGCTACGGCGTCGACGGCACCCGCATCACCCGCTGGAACCTCGGCTACACGGCGTGGATGCTGGGCCTTTGCGCCGTGTCGCTCACGCTGCTCGCCATGTGGACGGGAGCGAACTGATCAGGCGGCGATACTCATGAAGAACGGCGCGTAGGCAATGACGAGCACCAGCGCCACGAGCAGTTCGGAGCGAATGATGACCCGCAGGCGGGCGATCTCATCGGGGGTGCTGTCGCTCATCCAGACGCGGGACATGAGGGCATCCAGCAGCAGGCCGACCAGGAACAGCGGGGCCAGGGTGGGCATCACCACCGTCTCCACGAACCCCATGCCTTCGTAGACAGTGCGAACATCGCCGCCGGGCGCCATAATCATGACGAAGACCGAACCGATCAGTAGCGCCACGCGCAGCACTCCCAGTTGCCGGAAGTAGCCGCCGACGACGGTGCCGAATGCCTGTACGTAAGCCATTTGCAGACCTTCCACTGCTGCGGAGAAACGACGCGGGATTATACCAGCCCGGCCACCCCGGGGCACCGCCGTTTCATCCCGCTCTCAGCACGTCATCGAATGCGTGCTGATCCACCTCCGAGAAGAAGACGAACCGGATCAGCCGCGGCGGCTCGCTGAGGGTCTCCAGCATATCCTCAACGGCCTGCACCGCGACGACCGCAGCCTCGCGGAACGGATAACCGAACGCGCCGGTGGACAGCGCCGGAAATCCAACGGACTGGATATCATATTGCGCGGTCAGTTTCAGGGCATTCCGATAGCAGTCCGCCAGCAGCGTGTCCGCCGGTTCGTCGATTCCGAAACGGGGCCCAAGACAGTGGATGATCCAGCGATTGGGCATGCCGAAGGCCGGCGTCACCACCGCCTGCCCGGGCGAAATGGGCGCCAGCGGTCGACATGCGTCCATGAGCTCCGCCCCCGCCGCACGGTGAATCGCCCCGGCCACTCCGCCACCGGGCATCAACTGGGCGTTGGCGGCATTCACCACGGCATCCAGATCATCCTGCCGGGTAATGTCGCCGGTAACGGTCTCGATTCGCGTTGTGTCATCGACCATGGCCGGCACCCTCTCGTGACCGCACTTGCGCGTGCTCAGAATAACAACCCGCTGTCACGCTGTCGTGGGCAAGATGCTCACGGGCGCAGCAGCCGCAGCCATAGCCAGACGTTCAGCATGCTCATGGCGGCCGCGGCCACGTAAGTCAGCGCGGCCGCCTGCAGAATCCGGCGTGCGTGGGGGCGATCCTCGGGATGTAGATACCCTGCCTCCAGCAACGGCATGGCCCGGCGGAAGCTGGCGTCGAATTCCGTGGGCAGCGTCACCAGATGAACCAGCACGCCCATGGCAAGACCCGCCACCCCGAGGGCCGCAGCTGGCAGCAGCAGTGCGGGCGACCGGCTTACCGCCAGGATCAGCGGCAACCCGAGGAGTAACCCGGCCCCAAGGCGCTGCCCGGCAGTGGCCCAGCGCACCATGTGTGTACGCCAGTGCAGCGGCCGGTAACCGATGGCATCCTGGACGGCGTGACCAACCTCGTGCGCCGCCACGGTCACCGCGGTCAGCGACCGCCCCGCGTAGTTCTCCTCGCTCAGCCTGATACGCCGCTGCAGCGGATCGTAATGGTCGCCCCGGGTCGTCTGCTCCACCTGTACCTGGGGCAGCTCCAGGCGCTGCAGCAGGTCGCGGGCCAGCTCCGCACCGGTCATGCGGTAGCGGGAATCAGGCGTGCGATAACGCTGCATCACCCGGCGCACCCACAGTCCGGGCATACCCGCGGCAACAACAATGATGGCGCCGAGCACCAGCAGAGGGATCATCAGGGACTCATCCGGACGCTATGGACACTCACTCAAGGGCCGATGACGCGCTCCAGCGCCCGACTTGCACGCTGGCAATACGCCTGAGAAGGTTAGTAGCATACCCGCCAGCAGCAGTGTACGTCAGTGGACGGGCGCATCAGGATCGCGCCGTGCTGGCAGGGCAGCCCCGGGCAACAGGACACACGCATGGCGACCAGTGAAACCCAGAAACGGCAGCGGGCCGAGCGCACGCGCGCCTTCCTCGACCACCTCATCGAACAGTACCCCGACTGCTTCACCAGAGACCGGGAGCAGATTCGCCCCCTGGCCATCGGCATTCAGAAGTCGCTGCGCGAGGCTCTGGCCCACAACCCCGAGACACAGGACACCCCGGGCTGGCTGGTGCGCCAGGCCCTGGCTCTGTACACGCGCTCCCCTGCCTACCTGGACGCCACCATTGCACGCCGCAACCGCATTCATCTGGATGGCAGCGATGCGGGCGAAGTCAGCGATGAAGCGGTCAATTACGCCCGCGAGCGGCGGGACGAACAGAAGCAGCGCCGGGCTGCCAAACGCAAACAGCACGCCAGGGCGGCGAAGCCACGCAAGCCGACGGCCGAGGAACGCAAGCAGCAGAAACTTGAGGCGCTGGCACGCAAGTTCAACGCCTGAGCGCCACGCCGATCCGGGGGTGAACACATGGCCGCGAGCGCGGTCAAATCGCGAGCCCGGTGGTCGGCGGGCTTCCGGGGGCCAGCGTCGTACCGGTGACTTCCTTTCTTAAGACGGCGACGATTCCACAGGCATGGGTGGTCAATGAAGCAATTCGGATCGGTGGGCGTCGTGCTTGCTCTCGGTCTCGCACTGGGTGCACTGATCTGGTACACGGGCGGCGACGACTCCCCCGCCAGGACACCGGGCGAAGCCCGCGGCGTGCCCGTCGAGGTGGTGGCGGTCGAACAGCGCGACCTCACCGAACGTGCCCGGTTCAGTGGCTCCCTGATGGCCGCCACCCGCGTCGGCATCGCTCCCCGGATAACGGGGCGGCTGGATTATCTGCACGTGGACCTCGGCGACGTGGTGGAATCGGGGGAGATTCTCGCCGAGCTGGACGACGAGGAATTCCGCCAGGAACTGGCCCAGGTGCGCGCCGAGTTGCTGGTCGCCCGGGCCAGCACCAACGAGGCGGAGGCTGCGCTTGCGGCGGCGGAGCGACGCCTGCGCCGGACCCGCGAGCTGCGTGAGCAGCGCGTCGCCTCCGAGTCGGAACTGGAAGCGGCGGAGACCGAACTGCAAGCGGAACGCGCCCGCCTGGAACTGGCCCAGGCCCAGGTCAGCCAGCGCGAGGCCGCGGTGCGGGCCGCGGAGATCCGCCTGGGCTACTCGCGCATCCGCGCCGACCGGGTCGGCGACGGCGCCACGCGGCTGGTCGCCGAGCGGCTCGCCGACCCCGGCACCATTGTCCAGGCCAACGAACCGATTCTCACACTGGTGGATCTCGATCCCCTGCGCGGCGTCGTGTTCGCCACGGAGCGCGAGTATGCGCGACTGCAGCGGGGGCAGACGGTTCTGCTGCGCAGCGACGCCCACCCCGATGAGACGTTCGAGGGCCGAGTGGCGCGCATCGCCCCGGTATTCGGCGAGGATTCCCGGCAGGCGCGGGTGGAGATCGAGATCCCGAACCCCGACCACCGCCTGCGCCCGGGCATGTTCGTGGATGCCCGGGTCATCACCGGTTCACGGGAGCAGGCGACCACCGTACCGGCCGGCGCGCTGCTGGAGCGCGACGGCACCCGGGGAGTGTTCCGCCTGGAACGGGACGACGACCGCTACCGCGCCCGGTTCGTGCCGGTCACCACGGGGGTGCGTGACGGTCAGTGGGTGGAGGTGCAGGACCCGGACCTGGATGGCCGCGTGGTCACCCTGGGTCGGCATCTGCTGACCGACGGCACGCCGGTACAGGTCGCTGAAGAGCCCGCGGCGACGGCGGAGCACACTCCGTGAACCTGGCCGGTTTCACCGTCCGGCGCCCGGTACTCACGCTCATGGTCACGCTGATCAGTGTGACCATCGGCGTGATGGCCCTGAGCCGGCTGCCCATCGACCTGCTGCCGGATATCACCTACCCCACCATCACGGTCACCACCGAGTACCCCAATGCCGGGCCCGAGGAGGTCGAGCAGCTCATCACCCGCCCGGTGGAAGAAGCCGTCGGTGCCGTGGAAGGGGTCGAAGAGATCAGCTCCACCTCCACCGAGGGCAGCAGCAATGTGCGTATCGCCTTCGGCTGGGGCACGAATCTGGAAGAGGCCTCCAACGACATCCGCGACCGCCTGGAGCGCATCATCAACGCCCTGCCCGATGATGCCGACCGGCCGCGGGTGCGCAAGTTCGACGCCGCCGACACGCCGATTCTCCTGATCGGTGTCGCCGCGCCACTCGACCCCATCGAGCTGCGGCAACTGGTGGACGACCGGATCCGGCCGCGACTGGAGCGCCAGAGCGGCGTGGCCGCGGTGGACGTCTGGGGCGGACTGGAGCGGGAGATCCGGGTGGACGTGCAGCCGGAGCGGATGCAGGCCCTGGGGCTGGACCTGCAGGACGTGCGCGACGCCATCCGCGACGCCAACGTGATCGTCCCGGGCGGCGACATCATGGACGGGCTGTTCGAGATCCGCATCCGGACACCGGGGGAATTTCGCAGCCTGGACGACATCACGGCGACGGTAATCGACGTGCGCAACGGCGCCCCGGTGACCATCGGTCAGGTGGCCGACGTGCAGGACACCCACCAGCGGGTGACGCGCATCATCCGCATCAACGACGATCCCGGCCTGCGGCTGGCCGTGCGCAAGCAGTCGGACGCCAACACCGTGGAGGTGGCGCGCAACGTCAACGCCGAAATCGAGCGTCTGGGACGGGACTACCCGCAGCTCCAGATCGTGCCGGCAGTGGACAACGCCGTGTTCATCCAGCGCTCCATCGACAACGTCAGCCGCTCCATCCTCTACGGCGGCAGCCTGGCGGTGCTGGTGCTGCTGTTCTTCCTGCGCAACATCCCGTCCACGCTGGTGGCGGCCACCGCCATCCCGGTCTCCGTGATCACGACCTTCGCGCTGATCTACTTCGGCGGCTTCACCCTCAACCTCATGACCCTGGGCGGGCTGGCGCTGGGGGTCGGCCTGATGGTGGACAACGCCATCGTGGTCATCGAGAACATCACACGCCGCCGCCGCGATCTGGGCGAGGCGCAGAGCGCCGCGGCCGTCGCCGGCACGGGTGATGTGGCTGCCGCCATCATCGCCAGCACGCTCACCACGCTGGCCATCTTTCTGCCCATGTTCTTCGCCCAGGAGCTGGCCGGCGTACTGTTCCGGCAGCTGGCCTTCGTGGTGGCGTTCGCCCTGTTCTGCTCCCTGCTGGTGGCCCTGACCCTGGTGCCCATGCTCATGGCCCGCCCGTGGGTGGAACTGGCAACGGCGCCGGGGATCTTCGCGCCCCTGGCCAACGGCTGCGGGCGCCTGATCGCGGGCCTCGAACGCGGCTACCTGCGCACCCTGGAGTGGGTGCTCGGCAACCGCGCCGCAGTGCTGCTGGGCGCCGTCATCCTGTTCGCTGCCGCCATCGCGGTGGTGCCGCGCCTCGGCACGGAGTTCATGCCTGCCACCGACGACGGCGAGGTGCGCGTGAGCTTCGAAATGGAGCCGGGCACCCGCCTGGAGGTGATCGACGAACAGGTCCAGCGGGCCGAGGCGATCATCCATGCGGCCGTACCGGAGATCGAGAACACGGTCGTGAGCGTGGGCTCGTCCACCTTCCGCGCCAGCTCCCCGGCCCGGGCCGACATCACCATGAGCCTCGTCCCCCTGGCGGAGCGCAGCCGCAGCAGTGAAGACATCGCCACTGACCTGCGCCGCCGCCTCACCGACACCGCCGGCGCCACGGTGCGCGTGCGTGCCAGCCAGGGCATGGTGTTCAGGCGCCTGGGCGGAGGCGGCGAGGAGCAGCTGGAGATCGACATCCAGGGGTTCGAGCTGGAGACCCTGGACGCCGTGGCCCGGGAGGTAGCCGACCGCCTGGAGGATGTGGCGGGCATCACCGACATCGCCCTGGCCCGGGAAGACGGCACGCCCCAGGAACTGGTGCGGGTCAACCGCGAACGCGCGGCAGACCTGGGCCTGAGTGTCGGCCGCGTGGCCCGCACCATCGAAACGGCCCTGGGCGGAAGCACCACCGGCCAGTTCCGTGACGGCGGCAGCGAACACCCGATCCGCGTCCAGCTTCAGGACGCCCGGCGCATGAGCACCGACGACCTGCTGGCCCTGAGCATCCCGGGCCCCGACGGCGGCAACATCGCGCTGCGCAACGTCGTCACCCTGGAGCCTTCGGAGGGGCCGATCCAGATCTTCCGCAAGGAACAGCAGCGCCTGAACACCGTCTCCGCCAACGTCTCGGAACGCGACCTAGGGTCGGTGGTGGCGGATGCCCGCGCGGCCCTGGCCGACATGCCCCTGCCGCGCGGCGTGGACATCACCTTCGCGGGCGATTACGAGGAGCAGGAGGCGGCGTTCTCCGAACTAGGCCTGTCCATGCTGCTGGCCATCGCCCTGGTCTACATGGTGCTGGCGAGCCTGTATGAATCGTTCCGGGACCCGCTGATCGTCATGGGCGCCGTCCCCATGGCCGCCATCGGCGTAGTGGGCCTGCTGCTCGCCACCGGCACCACACTGAACACCCAGTCGCTGATCGGCTGTATCATGCTGGTGGGCATCGCCGTGAACAACGCCATCCTGCTGGTGGACCAGAGCGCGCGCCTGCGGACCCACGACGGCTTCGCCGTGGGCGCCGCGGTGCGGGAAGCGGCGCGGCGGCGCCTGCGGCCCATTCTCATGACGTCGCTGACCACCATTCTCGCCCTACTGCCCCTGGCGCTGGGTATCGGTGAAGGCGGCGAAGCCCAGGCGCCCATGGCCCGTGCCGTCATCGGCGGACTGCTGAGTTCCACCGCCATCGCGCTGTTCGTCATTCCCGTGCTCTACACCCTGTTCCATCGGGAGCATCGCCCATGAGGCCATCCACCGCACTGCCGGCCGCCCTGCTCGCTGCAACCGCACTGGCCGTACCCATGCTATCGGCGGATCAACCCGGCGACGCTGCGCGGGCGCTCATCGATGCCCGGCCGGTTGATCCGGGTGTCACGGCCCCGGATGGAACCGTGGACCAGCTGGACCGTGACCCGCCCCGGGAGGCAACCGGCGCCGAGCTGGATCTGTCCCTGCCGCTGGACTGGACGGGCCCCGAGCCGGTGGACGACGTGCCCCTGTCCCTGTCCGTGGAGGACGCCGTCCTCCTGACCCTGGAGAACAACCGCTCGCTGGCCTCGGAGCAGCTCCAGCCCGCCATCGCCGGCACCTTCGAGGCGGTGGAGCGCGCCGTCTTCGACCCGGTGATCTTCGGCGAGATGAGCATCGGCCGCGACCGGGTCGTGCAGCAATTCCAGGAACTGGCCGAGCCCCCTGAGGAACGACGCACGGAGACCGAGCGCATCGAGGGCGGGCTGCGCCAGTCGCTTCCCACCGGCACCGATCTGGAACTGTCCGTGCGTAGTGACCGCGCCGACCGGTCCGGAGTCGAGGAACAGTACGCAAGCCGCCTTGGCATCACCCTCACCCAGGCCCTGCTTCAGGGTGGGCGCATCGACTCCAACCTCGCCAACCTGCGCCAGGCGGAGATCGACACCCTCGCCAGCGTCTACGAGCTGCGCGGCTTTGCCGAAGCCCTGGTGGCCGAGGTGGAGAACGCCTACTGGAGCTACGTGCTCGCCGAGGAGCAGGTGGCGATCTTCGAGGAAGCGCTGGATGTGGCGGAACAGCAGCTGGAGGAGACCCGGCGGCGCATCAGCGTGGGCGACCGGCCGGAAACCGACGAGACCGCGGCCCAGGCGGAAGTGGCCCTGCGCCGCCAGGGGTTGATCGATGTACGCAGCCAGCGGGAGAGCGCGCGCCTGTCCCTGCTGCGCCTCATGAACCCGCCCGGCGCCACCTGGGATACGGCGCTGGAGGCTGAGGACGAACCGGACGTGGTGCCCCTGCCGCTTGGCGAGGTCCGCGAGCACGTCCAGCTCGGCCGCGGCCTGCGCCCGGACCTCAACGAAGCCCGCCTGCAGATCCGGCGCGGCGAGCTGGAGGTAGTGCGCACCCGCGACGGCATGCTGCCGCGGCTGGACTTCTTCGTCACCCTCGGCAAGACCGGTTACGCCGACAGCTTCGGTGACTCCTGGCGCGACGTGGACGGCCCGGGGTACGACTTCCGCGCCGGCATCCAGGTGGAGACGCCGGTGTTCCGTCGGGCGGAGACTGCCCAGCGCGACCGCGCCCTGTTCAACCGCGAACGGGCCGGCGAAGCGGTGGCCAATCTGCGGCAACTGGTGGACCTGGACGTGCGCAATGCCTGGCTGGAGGTGGAGCGCACCCGCGAGCAGGTGGACGCCGTTGCCGTCACCCGGCGCCTGCAGGAGGAAGTCCTGCGCGCCGAGCAGGCCCGCTTCGAGGTGGGCGAGACCACCGCGCTGGTGGTCGCTCAGGCGCAGCGCGACCTGCTGGAGAGCCAGCTGGAGGAAGTGGAAGCCGCCATCTCCTGGCGCCAGGCGGTCACCGAACTGCACCGGCAGAGCGGCACCCTGCTGCTCCGGCGGGGGATCGGCATGCCCGGCGACGAGGAAGTGCTGATCCACTAACGCGCGGCGGCGTACCCGCTCATCCCGCGCATTGACTTCCAGACGCGTGTGCCTGTCATAATAAGTGAGAATTAGACTCAATCTAAAGGAAGAGCCATGCGTCGTCTCACCATTGCTGCGCTGTTCGGTCTGCTGCTTGTTATCCTTCCGGCGCAGGCCGCCCCTGACGAGCGCCTCAAGGTCGTTGCCACCTTCTCGATTCTCGCGGACATCACCGACCGCATCGGCGGTGACGCCATCGAGCTCACCAGCCTCACGCCGGTCGGTGCCGAAGTGCACGAATGGGAGCTGAACGCCCGCAACTTCGCGGCCCTGGAAGAGGCCGACGTGATCTTCTACAACGGCTACAACCTGGAGCAGTGGATGCGTCAGGTTCGGGCTACCATCCAGGACGGCACGCCGGTGGTCCCGGTTGCCGAAGAGAGCGGCCGGGAGACCCTGGGCATCGTCACCGGCGACCTGGAAGGGGATCCGGACCCACACCTGTGGATGGACCCACGCGCCGCCGCCGCATACGGTCAGGCCATCGCCGATGCCCTGGGCGACCGGGCCCCGGAACACGCCGACCGGTTCCAGTCGCGGGCCGACGCGTTTGCCGAGGAGATGGACGCTCTTTTCAACGAAATCGAGACCATTCTGGCCGTCATCCCCGATGATCAGCGCACGCTCATCACTAGCGAAGCGGCCTTTCTCTACTTCGCCGATGCGTTCGATTTCCACCACGATGGCATCTGGGGCACCAACTCCGAGGAGGAAGGCACCCCGCGACAGGTCGCCCGGGTGACCGACGTCATTCAGGAGCGCCAGCCGAAAGCACTATTTTGGGAGAGCACCATTTCCGACCGCCACGTGCGCAGCATCTCGGGTGACACCGGCGTCCCCTACCACGGGCCGCTGTACGTGGACTCCCTGAGCGCGGCCGACGGCGATGCACCCGATTACCCCGCCATGCTGCGCCACAACGCGCGCATGCTTGCGGACCGGCTGGCCCCCTGACTGCCATGGCCGCGAACCCCGCCCCGTATCAGTCAGCGCAGGCGGACAGCGCCGTGTCCGTATCGGGGCTGACCGCGGCCTATGACGGTGCACCGGTGCTGGACAACGTCTCCTTCGAACTGGGCGCCGGGCAGTGGCACACCGTCATCGGCCCGAACGGCTCGGGCAAGACCACGCTGCTGACCATCCTGGCCGGTTCCCTGACACCGGTGCGCGGGGACGTGAAGCTCTTCGGTGGCGACCCGGAGGCGTGCCGGCGGCGCAGTGAAGTGGCCTACATGCCGCAGCACGAGAACCTAGAGTGGGATTTCCCCATCTCCGTGTGGGATACGGTCATGACCGGTCGCTACGGGCACATGCGCCGGGACGCCCTGTGGCGCCGGTTCCTGCCCGCGCGGCTGAGTGCCGACCGGCACCGGGAGATCTGTGCACGCGCCCTGGCCGAGGTGCGCATGGATCACCTGGCCAGACGCCCCATCGGACAGCTCTCGGGGGGTCAGAAAAAGCGCGTCCTGCTGGCGCGCATGCTCACCCAGGAGGCACCACTGGTGCTGCTGGACGAGCCCCTGGTGGGACTGGACAAGGACAGTCGCCGCCTGATTCTGGACGTGCTGCGCCGCCAGCGCGAACGCGGACAGACCATCGTGATGGTCACCCACGATCTGGTGAACACCATGAAGTACGCGGACCAGGTGCTGCTGCTGAACCGCTCGGTGATCGATATCGGCCCGCCGGCGGAGATGCTGCGCGACGACATGCTCACACGCACCGCGGCGCCCAACTGGCTGACGCAGACGCCTGCCGCTGACGAGGAGGACGCCTGAGCGCCATGGTGGAGGGATTCGATGCGTTCAGCCGTAACGTGGTGGACGTCCTGCTGGGCGGGCTGATGGGCGTGGTGGGCCTGCTGCCCGAGAGCATCGCCGAGCCGTTCCAGTACGCGTTCATGCAGCGCGCCCTGCTCACCGCCATCGTGGTGGGCGCGACCTGCGGGCTGCTGTCGTGCTTCATCGTGCTCAAGCGGTGGTCACTGCTCGGCGACGCCATCTCCCACGCCGTCCTGCCCGGCGTCGCCATCGCCTACCTGGTGGGGTGGCCCTTTTTCATCGGCGCGTTCATAACCGGCGCGCTCACGTCTCTCGGAATCGGCGCCATCGAGCGGCACACGCGCCTGAAGGCGGACGCGGCCATGGGCGTGATGTTCACCGCGGCGTTCGCCATCGGCGTGGTCATCATCAGCCAGATCGCCTCCAGCACGCACCTGATGCACATCCTGTTCGGCAACGTCCTGGGGGTCCAGCCCGCGGCGCTGCTGCTGACCATCATCGCGGGCCTGATCGCCGTGGCGGCGGTGGCTCTGTTCTACAAGGAGCTGCTGCTCTACACCTTCGACCCCGTCCAGACGCGGGCGCTCGGCTTCCACTCCGGCCGCATCCACTACGGCCTGATCCTGCTGCTGACGCTGACCATCGTGGCGAGCCTGGAGACGGTGGGCATCATCCTCGTGGTGGCGATGCTGGCCACCCCGGGCGCCACCGCTCACCTGCTCACCGACCGCCTGCCGGTGATGCTCGCCATCGCCATCGGTGTGGGCGTGTTCTCGGCGATCATCGGCCTGTACCTGGCCTACTACTTCAATCTCGCCTCCGGCGGCAGCATCGTGGTGGTAGCCTCGACGCTGTTCCTGCTGGCGCTGGTATTCTCACCACGCCACGGACTGCTGCGGCGCTGGTTCCGGGACGCGGCGATCCGCCGGGCCCACTGACCCCGCCGCGGTCAGCGCTTCCCCATGGGAATTGGTCAGCGCCTCCCCAGCCGGTTCTCCAGCCGCTCTACCTTTTCGTGCAACTCCTCGATCAGGCGGAGCATCCGCTCACGCTCCTCGTGCGCCTTGGCCTCGGTCTGCTGATGCTTGGCGTCCGCCTCTTCCATGTGCCGCTCCTGCATGGTGTTGACGATGATACCGATGAAGAGGTTGAGCACCGTGAACGCCGACAGCAGGATGAAGACCACGAAATAGAGCCACGCCAGCGGGTAGACCGCCATCACCGGCCGGGCGATCTCTTCGGACCAGCTCTCCAGGGTCATCACCTGGAACAGCGAGAACAGCGTCAGCCCCAGGTGGCCGAAGTCCTCGGGGAAGCTCTCCCCGAACAGCTTGGTGCCCATGACGCCGAAGATGTAGAACACCAGCCCCAGCAGAAAAGCGATCCAGCCAATGCTCGGGATCGCTTTCAGCAGCGACTCCACGATCATGCGCAGCCGCCCCACCTTGGCCACCAGCCTCAGCACGCGGAGGATGCGCAGGGCACGCAGCACCGAGAACGGCCCGGAGTCGGGAAGCAGCGAGATGGCGACGATGACGAAGTCGAAGACGTTCCAGCCTTCCCGGAAAAACCGGTAGTCGAAGGCGAACAGCTTCAGCCCGATCTCGATGACGAACACCGTCAGCACCGCCCGCTCGATGATGAGCAGCGGGCCCGCCGCGTAGTGCTGCACGATCTCGAACGTCTCCAGCCCCAGCGTGATGGCATTGAAGCAGATCAGGACGATGATGAAGTTCTGAACGGGGCGGCTTTCCACCCACTGCCCGACGCGCTGGCGCAGCCCCGGCGTTGATGTGTACTCCATTGCGAACCTCTCGCTCGAAATCGGTCAGCCGCTGGCGGGATACGAACGAGCCGGGGCTCGCGGATCGTGGTTCACCGTGGCGCGGCGACGCTTTGTGTCAGGGATCGGTCAGAAACCGAACAGGGCACCGGTGACCAGAAACAGCGCCATGCCCACCAGCGCGCCGACCAGTGTGCCGTTGATCCGTATGAACTGCAGATCACGCCCCACTGCCAGCTCCAGCCGGTCCACCAGGCTGTCCGTGGGCCAGTCGCGAACCACATCCGCGATGAAGGTGCCAATACTGTCCCGGAAAGGCAGCACCAGCTCCCGCAGCAGCGCTTCCAGCCGTTCGTCCAGGCGGGCACGCGCTTCGGGATCGGCCTGCAGGGTATCACCAAACCGCTGCAGGCTGCCCACCAGCGACTGCCGGAACCCGCTGTCCCCCGCGGTCACGCCGTCCAGCAGCGCCTGCCGCAGGTCACCCCAGAGCTGCTCCATCAGCCCCTGCAACTCCTCGCTGGCGAGAATGGCGTCGCGTATGCCGTCCAGTCGTTCGCGCACGGAGCCGGAGGTGCGCATCTGACCGATCAGGTCGTGGACGGTGCGATCGAAATCCTGGCGCACGGGATGGTCGTGCTGGGCGAGCTCACCCAGCCACTCCTCCACGCCTTCCATGATGGCATCGGCGAGGCGCTGGTCGAACCGCCGCGGCACCCACCAGCGGCTGCGCGCACTGACCTGGGCGCGGATGGTCTCGCGATTGCGATTGAGCAGGCCCCGGGCGAGATGCAGGGAACGATCGAACAGCCGCTGGTGGTCCCGGCTTTCCAGGAACAGCTCCAGCAACCGCGCAACGACAGGCACCAGATCCAGTCGACGGACGTGTCCGGCCAGGGCGTCACGGTAGAAGCCGCGGACCTCCTGATCCTCGAAGGCGTTGATGATGTCCGGCGCCAGCACCAGCAACCGATCGGCGACCAGGTCCGCGTTCTCCGGGCGGGCGAGCCAGCGTCCGAGATGCAGCGACGGATCGGCCGAACGCAGCCGCGCCATCACCACGTCCTGATCCAGGAAGTTCCGCGACACGAAACGGCCCAGACCGCGCCCCAGCCGCTCCTTGTTGCGTGGCAGAATGGCGGTATGTGGAATGGGCAACCCAAGTGGCCGCCGGAACAGTGCGGTGACCGCGAACCAGTCGGCGATACCGCCGATCAGGCCCGCTTCCGCCCCCGCACGCACCAGCAGCACCCACTGGTCCGGCTGCTCCACAAACTGGGTGCCGAAGTAGACGCCGGCCGCCCCGACCAGGGACGCTGTGGCCACGCGGCGATGCCGCCGCAGGACATCCCGCTGCACGGTGTCGTCTTCGGTGGCCGTCATTCGCCGGCCCGGTGCCTCTGGACGCTGGCGACCTTGTCGCCCAGGCTCTGCTCCCTGTCGGTGCGCGTGCCGACCTTGAGGCTGGTGAACAGCCGCGGCGCGCCCATGGCGTGGAGCCGTTCATGACAGCGCCTGACGGCCGCGAACACGGTATCCCACTCGCCCTCGATGTTGGTGCCGTAGGCGTGCAGCTCGACGGCGAGTCCGGCCGCCTCCAGCTCCTCCTGGCAGGCGGCGATGTACGCCCCCAGCGACGGATCGGTGCCGATCGGGATGACACACAGTTCTACATGCACATGCATGGCGGAACCCTCCGAATCACGCGCGACTTCCCGGGCGGTCACGCGCCGTTGATCTCGATCACCCGTGTCGGGTCGAACGGTGCGCCCGGCACGGTCTCGTCCGGATAGCCGCGCTGGTTGCTCAATACGTGCACGCCGCAATGGTAGAGGTCCACGTTGGCGTGTGTATGCCCATAGATCCAGGCGGTGGGCGCGCCTTCCGCCAACAGCGGATGCAGATCGCTGACGAAGGCCGTGGCGATCTCGTTCAGGCCATACTCGGGGTGGGCGCAGTCCAGCAGCGGCGCGGCATGGGTCACCACCACAGTCGGCTGCGCGGTCTCCGACGTCAGCTCCTCGTAGAGCCAGGCGCGGGTCTGCCGGTGGCAGACGCGGGTCATCTCCGGGGTCAGCGGGTCGTCTTCGCCGTTGACCTGGATGCGCTGGTAGTCGGGCATGTACTGCCCCACCGCCGGCATGACCCGCGAGGGCGGAAACCGGCCGTCGCCGGCAAAGTCCGTCCACAGGGTCGCCCCCAGAAAGCGCACCCCGCCGAGGGTGACGGCATCCCGCTCGAGAACCTGGACCCCGGTCCCCTGCGCCTCGTCGCGCAGCGCGTCCAGCAGATCCGGGTAGTGGTTGCCGTAGAATTCGTGATTGCCCGCCACGTAGATGCACGGGATATCCAGTACCCGCGACTGCTCGGCCGCCCAGCGCAGCCCCTCGGTGCCATTGTCGATATCGCCGGCAAGGACCAGCACATCCGCCCCCACATCAGGCAGCCCCGGCGGCTCCTCACCGGAGTAATGGCGCACCACTTCGTTGTGGAGATCGCTGACCACCTGAATCCGCATCAGTCGTCTCCCGCAAAGCGGGCATCCAGCGCCGCGAGATACTCGCGAATACGCTCGGCGTTCGCGCCCAGATCACCACGGCCAATGCGCGATGCGGAACGCACATCCACGGTGACCGCGTCATCCCCCTCCCGCAACCGGACGACCACGTCGTCCTGGAAGCCGAACCAGGCGGTGGTCGCCACTGCCTCGATGCGGCCGTCATCGCGGTCGGCCGCCTCGATGCGCCACTGCATCACCCGGGCGGCCTCCTCGGCGGCGTCGAACACCGCACCCATGGACGCGTTATAGCGGCGCGACTCCAGGTCCGGGTAAGCCTCACGCTGCTGCGCGATGACGTCTTCGCCCGGATGCTCGACGGCGTTGGGCGCGGCTTCCCGGGCGTCCACCAGGACCACGAATGCCGGCACGTCGTCGGTGTCGGTGGTGATGTCGTGAATGGGTGGCGCCGTGTCGGCCCGGTGCTGAATGGTGAGATGCCCCGACGCGGCGCCAAGCCCGAACACCAGCGCCACGAGCCCGACCAGCGCGCGCGTCCGGTTGCGGGCCACCAGCGCGGCGAGGATCACGGCAAAGCCGCAGACCGCCGCGGCAAGCCCGATCCAGGCGCCGTACTCGATCATGGTAAACGCCGTGCCCACGCCCACCCAGCCGAGCTGGTACCAGGGCCCCGCCAGCAGCACCACCAGCCCCGCGACCACCCCCAGCGCCACACCGACGCCGGCGACGGCGCGCTGCCGGGGACCGCCTTCATGTTTACCGAACACCATTACTCTCCCATTGCGCACTGTCCGCACAGGATACCCGGAATGCGAACTGCAACACACGGGGCGCCAGCGTCACCGGACTGGAAAAAAGAAAGCATCTCGGGTATCAACAGAGTGATGGCTCTGACGATCCCCGCCCCACCTCCGCTGCTGCCCTTCCCGGCCTGGCTCAGTTGCCTGCTGCTGGCCGTGACGGTCGTGATGCTGGCGGGCTGCGGGCCGCGGGTGCAGGAGTCGGAACCCCCCACCAACCCGCCGCGCCTGGACCCCGGCGTGGCCACGATGCCGGACGGGCAACGTCTGCCCATGAGCCGCTGGAGCGCCCAGGGCGGCGACCCGGAGGCGGTGATTCTCGGTGTCCACGGGTTCAACGACTACCGCCGGGCATGGGCAGTGCTGGGGCAGGACCTACGCGAGCGCGGTATCTCCGTGTACGCCTACGATCAGCGCGGCTTCGGCGCCACGGAACAGCGCGGCGTCTGGGCGGGCACAGATGTCATGACCTCGGACCTGGCGATACTCTCCGCGCTCCTGCGCGAGCAGTACCCCGAGACGCCGCTGTATATTGCCGGCGAGAGCATGGGTGGCGCGGTGACGCTGGTCACCCACGCCCGGCACCCGGATCTGGATATCGACGGCACCATTCTGCTTGCACCGGCGGTGTGGAACCGGGGCAGCATGCCCTGGTACCAGCGCTTCGGGCTGTGGGCGGCATCGTGGGTGGCGCCGGAACGCAAGCTCACGGGCAGCGGGCTGGAGGTGCGACCATCCGACAACCGCGAGATGCTGCGCGCCCTGGGCCGCGATCCGTTGATCCAGCGCGGTGCCCGGGTTGACGCTCTGAGCGGCCTCGCCAACCTGATGGACCACGCCCAGTCCGCGATTCCCGACTACCGCGGCCGCACGCTGGTGCTCTACGGCGAGAAGGACCAGATCATTCCGCGACGCCCGACCTGCGAGATGTTCCGCCGCCTGCCCAACCCGGACCAGTGGCGCGCCGCCCTCTACGGCGAGGGATACCACATGCTCACCCGCGACCTGCAGGGCACCGTGGTGCGTGCGGATATCGGTGACTGGGCGCTGAATCCGGAGGGCACGCTCTCCTCGGGCGAGGAAGCGCTCATGGATGGGCGCCTGGGCGATTTCTGCGGTTACCGGACTTGAGAGAACGCCCATATGGCCTCCGGCTGCAAGGTGACCGGTGATACTCCGCGCCCCGGCTCCGATCCGGGAAAGGGGGCCGGGGCTGCTTGTGGCTGGCGTTACTCGGCGGTTATGCGCAGGTTTCCCTCTCCGTCACGCCGGAGGCGCGGGCTGTCAGCGAGACGATTCCGGTTGAGCATGTCCTGGAGCCCGTGTGTCTCTTCCTCCCCGGCCCGTTGCAGGCGCAGGCGCGTGCGGCGTAGTGGCGTGATCCAGAGCGCCTGCAGCCGTTCACTGACCGGCAGAAACCTGCAGAAGTACATGGGGGCGAGGTCGGGGAGAAAGGATTCGTAGCCGCCGATGCCTTCATAGTCGTTGATGAAATCGCCACAGCCGTACAGGATGGGGCGCCCACGGTAGATCTCGATGGGGCGTGGGTGATGGGCCGAGTGACCGTGGATGACATCGGCCCCGCAATCGATCAGGTAGCGGGCGATATCACGGTGGGCGACCGGGACGTGATGCCTAGCGAATCAAGGACCTGGCACGTCTCCGCGAGACCAGGGTAGCCCCAGTCCAGTACGTGATTGTTGGCCAGCGTGCAGCAGTGGATGCCGCCGGCCTGCAGGCAGGTGGCGTTATCCGGGTGCATACGGTAGTGGATGCCCTTCCCCGGCCACGGGTGCGCATGCCGCGTGATGCTGGTCTCCAGGTTGACGATGCGCAGATCCGGCGCAACCCGGCCGAGTTCCTCCAGGGCATCACCCCAGATATAGCCAGGGGCCACGGGCTTCGGGATGGAGCCGTTGGCACGCTCCGCCAGCCTGACATAGTCGCGGGCATCCCGGACGTGGCCCTCGTAGAGCTCCGGCGAGCAGGGTCGGGGCAGGATCTGATCGATACCGCGCCCGGTCATGACATCGCCTGCGAGGAAGAGAGTGACAGGTGTATCGGCCGCGGTCGACACGGATTGCGGGACCTCCTCCCGGACCGGACCGCTCCCGGCGCGACGCATCCGTGACTGTCAGCCTTCGCGCCTCAAAGGAACCGGGTAAACCAGTCGCGGGCCAGTTGGGCGACGACTTCGAGCTTGCCCGGCTCTTCGAACAGGTGGCTGGCTCCGGGTACGATCTCGAGCCGATTCTCACAGCGCAGCTCCCGGGCGGCTTCGCGGTTCATCTCGATGACCGGGCTGTCATTGCCACCCACGATCAGTAAGGTCGGTGCGAGCACCCGGTCCAGAACCGGCGCCGCCAGATCCGGACGGCCACCGCGAGCGACCAGGGCACTTACCGCCTCCGGGCGCTCCGCCGCCGCAATCAAGGTTGCCGCAGCACCGGTGCTGGCCCCGAACAGGCCGATACGGAGGGTACAGGTGTCGTTGTGCATGCTGACCCAGTCCACCGTTCGGACGAGACGCAAACCCAGCCGCGGGATATCGAAGCGGTACTCACGGGTGCGCTCGTCCCGCCAGTGTTCCTCGGCGGTAAGCAAGTCAAAAAGTAGCGTGGCGAGGCCCGCCCGGTTGAAGGTCTGAGCGACATGGCGGTTCCTGGCACTGAACCGGCTGCTGCCGCTGCCGTGGGCAAACACCACGATCCCGGTGGCACCGGCGGGACAGGACAGTACCCCGGGGAGTACGGCGTCCCCCACGTCGATTTCGTACTCGCGGTCGGTGATTGACGGCTGCATGGTTACTAACCTTTCAGCAAGCAAAGACCAAAGACGGGGACTCCATACCGTCTGAACCATGCACATGGAGTTCTGCTCGTCAGCCGCCACGCAGGGGGGCTACCTCGCCGGTGCGCAGCCAGCAGCGATAATCCTCCAGAATCATGGCGTGATCAAAGACAAGCGGCCCGGGGGCGCCAACGTCGACGACGTGCACTGCCGCGGCGTCATCATCGGCCACCGGGTCGCCCCGCGCATCGGCGATGTAGACACAGCTCACCGTATGCCCACGCGGATCCCGGTCCGGATGCGAATAGACCCCGAGCAGACACACCAGCCGCACGACCAGCCCCGTCTCCTCCAGGGCTTCGCGGCACGCGGCGGATTCCACGGCCTCGCCCGGGTCCACGAAGCCCCCGGGCAACGCCCGGCCCCGCGGTGGATTGGCCCGTTCGATGAGCACGATGCGGCAGGGATCGCCGTCGAGACGGATAATGCAGTCGGCGGCGAGCGGCGGTGTCTGGGGGCGTCCCATCAGGCTCTCCCGTCGCACATCAGATTCGGCTCCAGGGCATCTCCGGCCGCGCATCGGCCTCCAGCCCCAGCAGCGCGTGGACCGCATCGGAGTCCGGGGCCTCGCACACCGATGCTGCCCGGCCCTGCGCTTCGGCCGTATCGGTCTCCTGCACCACCCGCGCCAGGGTGGGAATCAGCCGCGGCGCCATGGAGAACCGCCGGTACCCGAGCCCGATCAGCAGCGGCAGCACACCGGGCAGCTGCTGCAGCAAGCCGCAGAGCTGGACGCGCTGGCAATCGGCACCCGCCTGCCCGGCGATGATGCGCAGAAACCGCAACAGTGGCGGCGAATACGGATCCAGGTAGCCGGCAACCTCCGGGATGTCCCGGTCCGCTCCGAACAGGCACTGCATCAGATCGTTGCAGCCGATGGAGACCAGATCCGCCCGCTCGCGCCACTCCGGCATGGCCAGCGCCGCAGCCGGCGTCTCTGCCATGATCCCGACGGGGACCGTCTCGGGCAGCCAGGCTCCCAGTTCCTGTCGCCAGTGGCCGAACTCCTCGGGGCTCGCCACGTAGGGAATCAGGACGCGCAGATCATACCGGCTGGCCAGCTCGGCAATGGCTGCCACCTGGGCACGCACGACACTGCGCACGGGCTCCACGGCGAACAGCCGCGATCCCTGCATGCCGAGCAGCCCGGCCATGCCGGCCATTTCCCCGAGCCAGGGCGGGCGCTTGTCCACGGAGATATCAAGGAGCCGGAAGGTCACGGGCAGATCGCCGGCCGCCGCACAGATCTCGCCCAGTGCCTCCCGATAGAAGGCGACATCGGGCGGGCGGCCGTGGGGCGGCGTGAGGTACTCAGTGCGGACCATACCGATTCCCGCCGCCCCCACCGATACGGCCTCGCGGGCACCCTCTGCGCCGGTGATGCTGCCGCGCAGTTCGATGGGCACGCCGTCGGCGGTGTGGACCGGTGACCCCGCCCGCAGGCCCGGCACCCGGCCATCACCATCCGTGCCCCCGGCGGCGGCGCTGTGCAACTGGCCACTGCCACCGTCCAGGTGGATGGTCTCGCCCGTCTCCAGTTCGGCGGCCTGGCGACGGCCGAGGACCACCGTGGGGATACCGTAGCTCTGGAGCTGTGTCATGGGGTGCGACAGGGGCGCGCCACCGATGACGATCAGCCCCGCCGGCCGGGCGCGGAACGTCTCCAGCTCGGCGTAATCGATCAACAGGACATGGCGGACATCAGCGGCGTGCGTGTCGGTGCTGAGCGCCCCCTCGGCGACCCCGGGGACGAATGGCATGGCTTGTATGAACATGTCCGCAGTCTACGGAATCGGCGTGACCCGCGTCACCTCCGTCATCGCTCAGTCGATGGCGGTGAGTGTCCCTTCCGCATCCGGAGACACGGCGGTATAACGCAGTTCGGGCCCGAGCCGCTGCAACGCGGCGGGCGGATCCACCAGAAACCGCTCACCCAGCAGAACCAGATTCACCGGGTCGCCCGGCGCAATGCGCAGGTGCAACAGACCGGGTTCGCGGAAGAACGCACGCAGGGCGTCCATGCCGGCATCAAGGCGGGGATCGTCCCACTCCGCCACCGCCCATTCGAGCTCCCCGAGCACGTTGGCGCTCAGAGTCGGGCCGGTCATTCCCTGCTCCCGCGCCAGCCGGTCGATGAGGCTGTGGAGCAGGCCGGTGTCCCGCCAGCGGCCATCGAACTCCAGCAGCTCCAGCCCGGACGCGGGACCGTCGTAGGGGTGATCCAGCAAGCCGCGATCCCCCAGCAGGAAGCGGCCGCGCACCTCGATGGCATCCCCGCTGTGCAACGCCACCGCCAGGCTGTCGATCTCCAGCCGGCGGCTGTCCGGCTGGAACGTCATGGCCAGCGCGATATCGCCGACCACCGGGCCATTGAGGGCATTCTCCACCGCCTCCAGTGTCTGCGGCCACCCGCCCCGCTCCCAGTGCACGTCGTGAAGGCGCAGGTCCAGTGACTCGGGCAGAACCGTGCCGCCGCTGTAGTTGGCGATGCTGACACGGCGGACACGGACATCGGGAAACAGCCCCGTGCCCTCGAGGCGCAGATCGTGAACCGCCGCTGTCCGGTCGAAGGGATTGACGGTAACGGCCGCATAGCTGCCATCGAGGTAGGCGGGCAGATCGTCGAGCAGGCGATCCACGGCCGCTGCGACCCGGTTCTCCAGGTACCGCTGCCCGCCAAACAGCGCGACACCGACCAGCACCCCGACCAGGACCACAACCACCAGTGCGCGTACCGCCCGTCCCAGCATTCAGGCCCCTGCGACCCGCACAATCACCTGCAGGCAGACCGCCGCGTACAGGCCGGCCAGTATGTCGTCCACCATGATGCCGAAGCCACCACCCACGCGCCGGTCCAGCCAGCCGATGGGCCAGGGCTTGAGCACATCGAAGACGCGAAACAGCAAAAAGCCGAGCAGTACCCAGACGAGACCGACCGGAGCCGCGATCATGGTCACGAGAAACCCGGCCACTTCATCCCAGACGATGGCCGGATGGTCGTGCACACCGAAATCCCGTGCCGCACGGTCGCAGATCCAGATGCCGGCGACGATGACCGCCAGGGTCGCCAGCAGGTAGCCCCACAGGGGCAGCGGCAGCAGCAACGCATAGACCGGCAGCCCCGCAAGGGTGCCGACGGTACCCGGCGCTTTCGGCGCCAGCCCGGTACCGAAGCCAAGGGCCAGGAAATGAACGGGATTGCTCAGGCGGGCGCGGCCGCGCAGGGATGGGGCGCCATCGGATTCCGCCATCAGGTGGCCTCCGGGAAATGGCTGTAACCAGGGGTCTCCAGCGACACGGGTGTCCGGTCCGAGCGCATCAGCCGCAGGCCCGGCTCGGGCTGCACGTGGCCGATGCGCGTCAGCGCCACGCCCAGACGGCTGGCGATGGCGTCCAGCTCGTGCAGCCGCGAGCGCGGCACGGTAAAGCACAGTTCGTAGTCGTCCCCGCCGGTGAGCGCCGCCTGCCACTGGCGCTCGCGACCGCCGAAGCGCAACCCCGGCTCGGACAGCGGCACCCGGTCCACATCCAGCGTGGCACCAAGATTGTCGGCGACGAGCAGATGGCCAAGATCCGCAGCAAGCCCGTCGGAGACATCCACGGCCGCGGTGGCGCGCCCGCGCAGGGCCTGCCCCAGGCTGACCCGGGGCGTGGGCCGGTGCAGCCGGTCCAGCAGGTAGGCCACGTCGGGATCATCCCGGTCCGCCCTGCCCCGCCACAGCGACAGGCCCAGGGCCGCATCGCCCAGAGTGCCGCTGACCACTACGGCGTCACCGGGGCGCGCTCCCCGGCGCCGCAGCGCGGTGCCCGCAGGCACGAACCCGACCACCTGGATGGTGATGTTGAGCGGGCCCCTGGCGGTATCCCCACCCACGAGGCGCATCTGATGATAGGTCGCGACGCGCGCGAGCCCGCGCGAGAACTGCCGCAGCCAGTGGTCGTCTGCCTCCGGGAGCGTAAGTGCCAACTGGAACCAGGCGGGCTGGGCCCCCATGGCGGCGAGATCGCTGAGATTCACGGCGAGGGCCTTCTCGCCGATGGCATCGGCGGGGGCGTCCACGGGGAAGTGAACGCCGTTGACCAGGCAGTCGGTGGCCATCACCAGCGAGTGGCCGGCCGGCGGCTGGAGCACGGCGCCATCGTCGCCGACGCCCACCAGAACGTCCTGACGCCGCGAGCCGACGTCGCTGAAGTAGGTGCGGATCAGGTCGAATTCCGTCATGCCGTCTCCCGTCCTGCCGGAGCGCCGCGTCCGCGGGGTTCAGCGCCGGCCGCGCGGGCGTTCGATTTCCGCGGCACGCATGGTCTGGCCGCGGGCGACCTTGTCCAGCACGCCGTTGATGTACTTGTGGCTCGCCTCTGCGCCAAAGCACTTGGCAAGCTCCACGGCCTCGTTGATGACCACCCGGTACGGAATGTCGAGACGCTCGTTGAGCTCGTAGGCGCCCATCCGCAGCACCAGGCGCTCCACCGGATCAAGACTGGCCATGGCGCGATCGAGATGCGGCGTGATCTGGGCGTCCCACTCCTCCATGCGCTCCAGTACACCATGCAACAGTTCGCGGAACAGCTCCAGATCGGTATCCGCCATGTCCAGGGCTTCTTCCAGCTCCCGGTCCGGCTCCACGGCGGGCGGCCGCTCCGGTGGTGGCTGGTCGTCCTCGGCCGGAAGGAACTGCCCCTCGATATCACGGGCACTCTGCCCCGTGAGCTGCCACTGGTAAAGGGCCTGCAGTGCCCGTTGCCGCGCCGCACGGCGCTGGCGATTGTCGTTCTGCCTGTTTCGCGTTCTCGCCATGGCGTTCAGCTATCGAGCCTCCGCAGCAGGCTGACCATCTCCATGGCGGACATGGCCGCTTCGGCCCCTTTGTTGCCGGCCTTGGTACCAGCCCGCTCGATGGCCTGCTCGATGGAATCGACGGTGAGCACGCCGAAGGCAACGGGCAGGTCGCGGCTGGTCGCGATCTGCCCGAGCCCCTTGCTGCATTCGCCGGCGACATAGTCGAAATGGGGCGTCCCACCACGGATGACGGCGCCCAGGGCGATGACCGCATCGTACTTGCCGGACGCGGCGACCCTGTCGGCCACCAGTGGCAATTCCCAGGCTCCCGGCGCACGCACTACGGTCAGGTGGTCTTCACCGACGCCGTGGCGCTTGAGTGCGTCCAGCGCACCGCCCAGCAGGCTGTCCACCACGAAGGCGTTGAACCGGCCCACGATAATGGCGTACTGGCCGTCAACGGACGTGAAATCACCCTCGATTGTCTTCATTGCACCTGTTTCCACGTTTCTGGATTGCAGTCGGCCCCGCGCTTACTCCGGGTCCACGTATTCAACCACTTCCATGCCGAAGCCCGATAGCGCATGCATGCGCTTGGGCGCGCTGAGTACCCGCATGCGCCGCACGCCCAGATCGGACAGGATCTGGGCGCCCTTGCCGTAGGTGCGGAGGTCGCCGCTGGACTGGGCCGTGGGGTCGTCATCCGGCCGCTCCGCCTGACGGTGATATTCGTGCATGCGCTTGAGCAGCGCGGAGTCGTCCTCGTTGCCCCGCAGGACCACCACGACGCCCTCGCCAGCATCGGCCACCTGCCGCAGTGCCGCCCGCAACGGCCAGCCGCAGAGGGGGCCGGTGCTGGCGAACATGTCCGAGAGGGTATTCTGCAGATGCACGCGCACCAGCGTTGGCGCGTCCGGATCGGGGCGCCCTTTGACCAGGGCGAAATGCAGGGCGTCGTCGACGTTGTCCTGATAGGCGTAGAGATGGAACGGCCCGAACTCGGTGGGCAGTTCGCAGTCGGCGACCCGCTCCACAGTACGCTCGTTGCGCACGCGGTAGGCGATCAGGTCGGCCACGGTGCCGATCTTGAGACCGTGCTCGCGCGCGAAGGCGATCAGGTCGTCGCGCCGCGCCATGGTGCCGTCCTCGTTGAGGATCTCCACGATCACCGACGAAGGCTCGAAGCCCGCCATGCGCGCCAGATCACAGCCCGCCTCCGTATGCCCGGCCCGGGTCAGCACGCCACCGGGCTGTGCCATCAGCGGGAAGATGTGACCGGGCTGGGTGATGTCCTCCGGCCTGGCGTGGGGCGCCACGGCCGCCTGAACGGTGCGCGCCCGGTCGGCGGCGGAAATGCCGGTGGTCACGCCGGTGCTGGCCTCGATGGAGACGGTGAAGTTGGTGCTCTGCGCCTCGTCCGTGCCACCGACCATGAGCGGCAGACGAAGCTGCGCGCAGCGGTCGCGGGTCAGGGTCATGCAGACCAGCCCCCGGCCGTAGCGGGCCATGAAGTTGATGTCCTCCGGGCGGACCATGCTGGACGCCATGACCAGGTCGCCTTCATTCTCCCGGTCCTCGTCATCCATGATGACGACCATCCGGCCCTGGCTCAGGTCCTCGATGATCTCCTCAACACTGTTCATGGCCATGGTGTTCGTCCTGTTGCTGCGGGGCCCTGCTGGCGGCGCCACCGGTGGGGTTCAGTCGGCGCGAAAACCGTTCCGGGCAAGAAACTCGCGGGTAATGCCGGCACTTCCGGGTTCGGCCGCCCCGTCGCCGAGCATCAGGCGCTCCAGATAACGGGCAATAACATCCACTTCCAGATTCACCGACTGGCCGGGACGATACCCGCCGAAGCGGGTGGCGTCCATCGTGTGCGGCACGATATTGACATCGAAACAGGCGCCATCTACGCCGTTCACCGTCAGGCTGACGCCGTCGATGCAGATCGAGCCCTTCTCGGCAATGTAGCGCGCCAGCCGATCCGGAGCGCGGAACGTGAACCGCCAGGAGCGGCCGTCCTGCCGCCGTTCCACGACGGTGCCGAGGCCATCCACGTGACCGCTGACCAGATGCCCGCCGAGCGGTGTGGACGGCGTCAGCGCCTTTTCCAGGTTGACCCGGCTGCCCGTATCCAGGGCTCCGAGGCTGGTCCGGTCCAGGGACTCCACGGACACATCCGCGCCGAATCCGTCACCGGGCAGCTCGATGGCGGTCAGGCACACACCGTTGACGGCGATGCTGTCGCCAATGGCCACGTCGTCGAGCGGCAGCTCCCCGGTGCGAATGCGCAGGCGCGCGTCGTCACCGCGCCGCTCCAGGGCGGCCACCTCGCCTACGGCCTGAATGATCCCGGTAAACATGGTTAACCCTCCTGACCTGATTCCGGTCGCGCCAGAATGCGGACGTCATCGCCGAGCTGGCGGACGTCCAGTAGCCGTAACGGCAACCGCTGGGCCATGCGCTCCAGCCCCGGCAGATGCAGCAGCGGCCGCCCTTCGTGCCCCATGAGATGGGGCGCCTGGTACAGGATCAGCTCATCCACCAGCGTCGCCGCGACGAAGGCGCCGACCAGCGTTGGCCCGGCCTCCACCAGTACTTCGTTGATCTGTCGGCGGCCAAGGGCACGCAGCACCGCATCCAGATCCAGACCATGGGGGCCGGACGGCACTTTTTCCACTTCGGCGCCGGCCGCCTCCAGGGCGGCGCGGTGCCGGCCGTTGTCGCACGCCGTGAGAATCAGCACCGGCCCTGGCTGACGCAGTATGGCCGCATCCGCCGGCATCTGCAGCCGGCTGTCCAGCACCACGCGCAGCGGCGGCGGCACATCGGCGGCGTCCGGCACGTCCCGGACGGTCATGGCCGGATCGTCGGCGACCACGGTGCCACGGCCGGTCACCACGGCACAGGAGCGGGCCCGCCACCGGTGCACATCGGCGCGCGCCGCGCTGCCGGTGATCCAGCGGCTCTCGCCGGAGGCCATGGCGGTGCGCCCGTCCAGGCTTGCGGCCAGCTTGGCCCGCACCCAGGGGCGACCCTGAGTCATGCGACGCATGAAACCGGCGTTCAGGTCCACTGCCTCGGCCTCGGCGATGCCTTCGGTGACCTGAATGCCGGCCTCGCGCAGACGCACGAGACCGGCCCCGGCCACGGCCGGATTCGGATCACGTGTGGCGATCACGACACGGCTGACGCCGGCGGCGATCAGAGCATCCACACAGGGCGGAGTACGGCCGTGGTGGGAGCACGGCTCCAGTGTCACGTAGGCGGTGGCCCCGCGCGCCGCTTCACCGGCTGCCCGCAGCGCGTTGACTTCGGCATGGGCTTCGCCGGCGCGGGCGTGCCAGCCCTCGCCCACGTTCTCGCCCTCGCGCACGATCACGCAACCGACCCGGGGGTTGGGGCGTGTCGTCCACAGACCAAGCCGGGCAAGCTGCAGGGCGCGGGCCATCCAGCGATGGTCACTGGTGGAGCGATGGTCGATCGTCGGCGGGGTCATCGGCAGGTGTCGCTAGTCTGAAGCGGACGGGGGCGTCTCTTCCAGGCCCTCGATGACTTCACGGAAGGCGCTCACGTCCTCGAAGCTGCGGTAGACCGATGCAAACCGCACGAACGCGACCTTGTCGAGTTCCCGAAGCTCTTCCATGACCCAGTGCCCGAGCTCCCGGGTAGGAATCTCCCGTTCACCCTGGGCGCGGATATTGCGAATAATCCGGTGGATGGACGCCTCGATGCGATCCGTATCCACGGGGCGCTTCTCCAGTGCCCGGAGCATGCCGGTGCGAAGCTTGTCCTCGTCGAACGGCTCTCGGGTGCCATCCTGCTTCACCATCCGCGGCATCAGCAGCTCCGCGGTCTCGAACGTGGTGAAGCGCTCGCCGCACTGCCCGCACTCCCGACGACGGCGCACCTGGTCGCCCTCCCGCGCGAGGCGGGAGTCGACGACCCGGGTGTCCTGAGCCTGGCAGTACGGGCAGCGCATGCGCGTCGGTCAGCCCTGGTTCGCCTGGTAGACCGGCTTGCGGCGGCAGATCTCGATCACCTGATCACGCACGCGGCCAATCACCGACTGATCCGAGATGTTGTCCAGCACATCGCAGATCCAGTGGGCGAGCTGACTGGCATCCTCGGTGTCGAAGCCGCGGGTGGTGATCGCCGGCGTGCCGATCCGCAGGCCGGAGGTCACGAACGGCGACTGGGGATCGTTGGGCACAGTGTTCTTGTTCACCGTGATGTGGGCCTCGCCGAGCGCGGCGTCCGCGTCCTTGCCGGTCAGCCCCTTGTCCACCAGATCGATCAGAAACAGGTGGTTGTCGGTGCCGCCGGAGACCACGTTGTAGCCGCGCTCCTGCACCGTCTTGGCCATGGCGCGGGCATTGTCCACCACGCGCTGCTGGTAGGCGTTGAAGTCGGGGCCCAACGCTTCCTTGAACGCCACGGCCTTGGCGGCGATCACGTGCATCAACGGGCCGCCCTGGGTGCCCGGGAAGATCAGCGACTGGAACTTCTTGGTGATCTCCGGGTTGTCGCGGGCGACGATCAGGCCGCCGCGCGGGCCGCGCAGGGTCTTGTGCGTGGTGGTGGTGCAGGCGTCGGCGTAGGGCACCGGGTTCGGGTAGACGCCGGCGGCGATCAGGCCGGAGACGTGGGCCATGTCCACCACCAGGTAGGCGCCCACCTTGTCCGCGATCTCGCGGAAGCGGGCCCAGTCCACCACACGGGAGTAAGCGGAGAAGCCGGCCACGATGATCTTCGGCTTGTGCTCCTGGGCGAGCTCATCCACCTGCTTGTAGTCGATCTCGCCGGTCTCCGGATCCAGCCCGTACTGCACGGCGTTGAAGATCTTGCCGGAGAAGTTGACCTTGGCGCCGTGGGTGAGGTGACCGCCGTGGTCCAGGCTCATGCCGAGAATGGTGTCGCCGGGCGAGGCCAGCGCCAGATACACGGCGGCATTGGCCTGGGAGCCGCTGTGCGGCTGGACGTTGGCATAGTCGGCGCCGAACAGCTGCTTGGCGCGCTCGATGGCCAGGCGCTCGGCTTCGTCGACGAATTCGCAGCCGCCATAGTAGCGCTTGCCGGGATAGCCTTCGGCGTACTTGTTGGTCAGGACACTGCCCTGGGCTTCCATGACCAGCGGGCTCGCATAGTTCTCGGACGCGATGAGCTCGATGTGCTCTTCCTGCCGGCGCGTTTCCTTCTGAATGGAATCCCAGAGTTCGGGATCAAAGCTGGCGATGTTCAGGTCGCTGTTGAACATGCGGCTCCCTCGATGTTGTCAAAGAGAAATGACGTGATCCAGGTACCAGGCACCGGGGATCACGGCCACCGGAAGCGGCCCGGACCCGCGGACGCTGTGACTCGAATGACGCGATCCGTCGGCGGCGCTGATGCGCCCGCACGACGAGCCGAGGGGCCCGGATGCTGCTCCGGAGAAGCGTATCAGTCTAACGGATTCGGGCTGTATCTGCACGGACGGGCGGTTAGTCACGAACGACACCGCCCCCCGGCCGCAGCCTCCACGACATCCCCAACCGCTGTGCCCGAGGCTTGCCTCGCGCCGGTGAATCCTCTACAAGGGCCGAGAACCCGGGCATCGAGCCACACCCACCGCCACCTGACGGAGCGGCATGCGCAAACAGACACCCAACCTGATGGCCGGCTGGCGGGAATGGGCCGCCCTTCCGGATCTGCAGATCCCCGCCATCAAGGTCAAGGTGGACACCGGCGCCCTCAGTTCGGCGCTGCACGCCATTCACATCGAGCATTTCTCCGAGGACGGCCGGGCGCGCGTGCGTTTCCGGATCCATCCGTTTCAGCGTCGCAGTCAGCCCACCATAGCCTGTACGGCAGACCTGGTCGGTGAGCGCCTGGTTACCAGTTCCAGCGGTCACCGGGAACGCCGCCCGGTCATCCGCACCCGCCTCATGCTGGCCGGTCAGGCCTGGCCCATCGATCTGACCTTGACCAACCGCGATAGCATGGGGTTTCGTATGCTGCTTGGCCGGCGGGCGATGCGCCGCCGGCTCGTCGTCAATCCATCCGCTTCCTTTATCTGCGGTCCGCCCGACGGGGCGAACCCGCAGCCCGACACACGGAGTAGCGCCGCTCGATGAACATCGTCATCCTCTCGCGCAACCGCAAGCTCTACTCCACCCGGCGTCTGGTCGAAGCCGGGGAAGCTCGCGAGCATACGGTCCGCGTGGTGGACCCGCTGCGGTGCTACATGAACATCAGTTCCCACAAGCCGGAGATCCACTACAAGGGCGAGGTGCTGGAAATGCCGGACGCGGTGATCCCGCGGATCGGCGCCTCGATCACCTTCTACGGCACGGCCGTGGTGCGCCAGTTCGAGATGATGGGCGTGTTCCCGCTGAACGAGTCCGTGGCCATCAGCCGCTCCCGGGACAAGCTGCGCTCCCTGCAACTGCTCTCGCGGCGCGGCATCGGCCTGCCGGTGACGGGGTTCGGCTACTCGCCGGACGACAACCAGGACCTGATCAACCTGGTGGGCGGAGCGCCGCTGGTGGTCAAGCTACTGGAGGGCACTCAGGGCCGCGGCGTGGTGCTCGCCGAGACCAACAAGGCAGCGGAGAGCGTCATCGACGCCTTCCGCGGCCTCAAGGCGTATTTCATGACGCAGGAGTACATCCGCGAGGCCAACGGCGCCGACATTCGCTGTTTCGTGGTCGGCGACAAGATCGTGGGCAGCATGATCCGCCAGGCGCAGGAGGGCGAATTCCGCTCCAACGTGCACCGGGGCGGCTCGGTACGGCCCATCCGCATCACGCCGGAAGAACGCTCCACCGCGGTACGGGCGGCCAAGATCATGGGACTGAACACCGCCGGTGTGGACATCATGCGGTCCAATCACGGCCCGGTGGTGCTGGAGGTCAACTCCTCCCCGGGGCTGGAGGGTATCGAGCGGGCCACCGGCAAGGACATTGCCACCCATGTAATCCAGTTCCTGGAGAAGCGCGGCCGCAAAGGCAAGACCGGCACCCGCGGCAAGGGGTGAAGATGGGTCCTCCGGCTCATTCATTGGCAGGGACTGGCCAGCGAACGCGCGACAGGTAGAATGTTGCATCATTTCACGGAACAGCAGGTTTAACTGACCAATGGCGCAGTACATCTACACCATGAACCGGGTGGGAAAGATCGTCCCGCCCAAACGCGAAATCCTCAAGGATATCTCGCTGTCGTTCTTCCCGGGCGCCAAGATCGGCGTCCTCGGCCTCAACGGCTCCGGCAAGTCCACCCTGCTCAGGATCATGGCCGGCGTGGAGAAGGAGTTCGAAGGCGAGGCGCGGCCACAGCCGGGCATCAACATCGGCTACCTGCCCCAGGAGCCGCAGCTGGATCCGGAGAAGGACGTGCGCGGCAACGTCGAGGAAGGGGTTGCCGAGATCAAGAACCTGCTGGACGAGTTCAACGCCGTGTCCGCCGAAATGGCCGACCCCGACGCGGACTTCGAAGCCCTCATGGAGAAACAGGGCAAACTCCAGGACCGCATCGACGCCGCCAACGCCTGGGATCTGGAGCGCCAGCTGGAGCAGGCCGCCGACGCCCTGCGTCTGCCGCCCTGGGACGCCGATGTCTCGAAGATCTCCGGTGGTGAGCGCCGCCGCGTAGCCCTGTGCCGGCTGCTGCTCTCCGCGCCGGACATGCTGCTGCTGGACGAGCCCACCAACCACCTGGACGCCGAATCCGTGGCCTGGCTGGAGCGCTTCCTGGACGAGTTCCCGGGCACCGTGGTGGCAGTCACTCACGATCGCTACTTCCTGGACAACGTCGCCGGCTGGATCCTGGAGCTGGACCGCGGCCAGGGCATTCCCTGGCAGGGCAACTACTCCTCCTGGCTGGAGCAGAAGGAGCAGCGCCTGCAGCAGGAGAAGAAACAGCAGGCCGCCCACGACCGCGCCGTGAAGTCGGAGCTGGAGTGGGTGCGCACCAACCCCAAGGGCCGCCAGGCCAAGAACAAGGCGCGTCTGCAGCGCTTCGACGAGCTCCAGTCGAAGGAGTTCCAGAAGCGCAACGAGACCCAGGAGCTCTACATCCCACCGGGTCCGCGCCTGGGCGACAAGGTCATCGAGTTCGACGGCGTCAGCAAGGCGTTCGACCATGAGCTGCTGTACGAAGACCTGACCTTCAACCTGCCTCCGGGCGGCATCGTCGGCGTGATCGGCCCCAACGGCGCCGGCAAGACGACGCTGTTCCGCATGATCAACGGGCAGGAGACGCCGGACTCCGGCGAGATCCGCATCGGCGACACCGTGGACCTGGCCTACGTGGATCAGTCCCGGGACAGCCTGGATGACAGCAAGACCGTGTGGGAGGAGATCTCCAACGGCCAGGACATCATCCAGGTCGGCAACTACGAGGTGAACTCACGCGCCTACGTGGGGCGGTTCAACTTCAAGGGCACGGAGCAGCAGAAGCGCATCGGCGAGCTCTCCGGCGGTGAGCGCAACCGCGTGCACCTGGCAAAGCTGCTCCAGAGCGGTGGCAACGTGCTGCTGCTGGACGAACCCACCAACGATCTGGATGTGGAGACACTCCGGGCGCTGGAGGAGGCCCTGCTGACCTTCCCCGGCTGTGCCGTAGTCATCTCCCACGACCGCTGGTTCCTGGACCGCATCAGCACCCACATCCTGGCTTTCGAGGGTGACAGCCAGGTGACGTTCGTGGAAGGGAACTACCAGGACTACGAGGAAGACCGCAAGAAGCGTCTGGGCGACGACGCCATGACGCCGCATCGCATCAAGTACAAGCGGCTGGCGTAACGGAATAACGGGGTGGTGGATGGTGGTGGACCTGAAGGTCCACCCTACGCCATCCCCTTCACCGTTCCCCGATTCCGGGCGTCAATTCATCCTGCGTCATGCGTAGGGTGGACCTTCAGGTCCACCATCCCGATCCGGCTCTCACCCACGGCCATACACATCGGTGAACCGCACGATGTCGTCCTCGCCGAGATAACTACCTGACTGCACTTCGATCAGCTCCAGCGGGATCTTGCCCTGGTTCTCCAGCCGGTGGGTCACGCCCAGCGGGATGTACGTGGACTGATCCTCGGTGAGCATGAACGTCTCGTCGCCCCGGGTGATGCGGGCCGTGCCACGCACCACCACCCAGTGCTCGGCCCGGTGGTGGTGCATCTGCAGCGACAGGCTCGCACCCGGCGTGACGATGATGCGCTTTACCTGGAACCGCTCGCCGCCGGCAATGCTCTCGTAGGAGCCCCAGGGCCTGACCACGCGGCGGTGGTTGAGCGGCTCTTCGCGGCCGTCCCGCCGCAGCCTGTCGACGATCACCTTGACGTCCTGCACCCGCTCCCGGTCCGCCACCAGCACCGCGTCGGCGGTCTCCACGATGACCACGTTCTCGACACCCACCGTCGCCACCAGCCGGTGCTCGGAGCGGATGTAGCTGTTGTGGCTGTCGTGGGCGTAGACATCGCCCTGGGTCACGTTGCCGTCGCCATCGGCATCAGTGGCCGCCTGCAGCGCCGCCCAGGAGCCAAGATCGCTCCAGCCCGGATCCATGGGTACCACCATGGCGTCCCGGGTACGCTCCATGACTGCGTAATCGATGGAATCAGAGCGGCAGCGAGAAAATGCGTCGTGGGCCAGGCGGACGAAATCCAGATCCTGGTCGGCGCCGGCCACCGCCTCACGGCAGGCAGCCAGCATGTCGGGCTCGAATCGCTCCAGCTCCTGCAGGAAGCGGTCAGCACGGAACAGAAACAGCCCACTGTTCCAGAGGTAGTCTCCCGAGCGTACGTAGTGCTCGGCGGTCGTGAGGTCCGGCTTCTCCACGAACTCCGCCACGGCCACCGGCTCCTGCCCCTGCAGGTCGGCGCGGATATAACCGTAACCAGTCTCGGCATACGCCGGCCGGATGCCGAAGGTGACCAGCGCGCCATCCCGGGCTGCCTGGGCCCCGGCGCTCACCGCCTGCCGGAATGCGGTGGGGTCGGTGATGGCATGATCCGCCGGCATGACCAGCAGCAGGGTCTCCGGATCGGTCGCCTGGGCGTGCAGCGCACCGGCGCAGACGGCGGGTGCGGTATTGCGGCCCGCGGGCTCCAGCAGGATATCCGCCTGCCCCATGGCCGTGCCGCGCAGCTGCTCGGCGACCAGAAAACGGTGCGATTCGTTGCAGATCACCACGGCGCGGGCGGCCAGATCCGGCAGGCCGGCGAGGCGATTCACCGTGCTCTGGAGCATGGTCTCCTGCGGCGACATCAGAGGCAGGAGCTGCTTGGGATACAACTCCCGCGACAGGGGCCACAGCCGCGTTCCGGAGCCACCGGAGAGAATGAGTGGCGTAATCGTCGCCATGGAGCGTGCCTCGGTTGATTCGTGTGTACGTATGAATTTAGAGGATGGCCCCGGTCCAGAACAGCACCACGAAGATGATGAGCATGCCCGCGCCCACACCCCGGATGGCGAGATCAGGCAGGCGGCCCAGCCGCATGACGTCGTCGACCTTGCCGAACAGTGCACCGCTGGCCTCCCCCGGCCAGTGCCCAGCACCCAGCCGGTGAATCAGTGCGAATGCGATGTACACCAGCAACACGCTAAGCACACCGTAGATGGGGCCCAGCACCGCCGGCTGGATATTGCCGAGGGGGGCCTCAATCCACACCGCCAACGGCCAGCCCAGCAGCAGGCCGACGAACAGCGCAGCCAGGTAGAAGAAGAAAGTGATGAATGCCTGCGAGAGCGTGGCCATGAACAGCAGCAATGGCCGCCCCGGCGGCACCTGACGCAGGATCAGGACCACGCCGCCCACCACCAGCAACGATCCCACCGCCAGCTCGCGCAGCAGCGCGTTCACCGGGCGAAGTGTGTTCAGCCACTCCACGGCGGTGCCGTCGAACGTCCTCGGGACCAGCAGCACGAGGATGGCGAACAGAAAGCTGACAGCCGCAAACGGCCACACTCGGGCGACCACCGCACGCAGAAAGGCACCGGGAGTCAGCCGGGCAATATCGGGCGTATGCAGAATGCTGCGCATGCAGGCGCTCCTTTCTTGAATGACCAGTCGAGTATGACGGGACGGACGCGAGAAGGCCAAGCCCGTCAGCAGGAGCCCGGCTCGCCCTGGCCGCCATCGGGCTCGATCAGCGTACACGCACCGGGCTCCACCTCGAGATTCTCCGGGGGCTTGAAGTCGATGGGATTGTCCGTATCCGGGTCGTCCTCATCGGCGGCGCAGGTCCAGGCCGCCGTGTAGCGCCCGGCCGGCATGTAGGCAAGCGTGAAAGACGGCAGGCCACCCACGCGCAGGCTGAACAGCGGGCCGTTGCCACCGCCCATGGGCACGGGATCGGCGTCGAACCCCCGATACAGATAGACACCCCGGCCATCCAGTGAGGAACAGGCGGGAAACGCGGCAAACAGCACCAGCCCGCTTCGGGAGGCAGTGGTGACCACACCCTCGCCGTGCAGCGCATAGCCGCCACCGTCAGCGCGCAGCGCCGCCGGCAGATCCACATCAAGCACCATCTCGTCGCCGCCACTACCGGTGATGGTGAACGCGTCCTCGAAGGTCACGGCATCACCACTGTCCGCCAGTTCAAGGCCCTCGCTGTCGCCGGTGGCGGTGGTCACACTGCTGCCGGCGGTATCCACGCGCAGCGAAACGGCATCATAGTCACCAGCAGGCACTCGCTCTCCGGAGAACACGACGGCGGCCGGCGGCGCCTGGTCGCCCAGCTCGCTCACCAGCTCCACGGTCACCGCCGGATCCAGCTCCACCTCATGCGCGCCCGAGTCACCCTCCAGGGTGACCGCCTCGATCACCACCTGGGCGCTGGCCAGCTCCGCCGACGGCTCTTCCGGCATGCGCAGCGCCACCTCCGCGTCGCCACTGCCGGTACCCGCCGACCACTCCAGATTGCATCCCGCGACGACGGCCGCAACGCCAAACGCCGCAATCAGCGCCGTCCGCCGTCTCGTACGAAACCAGTGACCCCGAACCATGACCGACGCTCCCTGTCCCCTAACACCCTCGTTATACCGCTTGAGACCGGCCCCTGGAAACCGGCGCCGGCGAACAACACCGGGACCCGACCGGGGCCCGTCCCACCTCGCGCCCGTCGCAGTTGCTGACGTATGCTGTGGCACCCATGACGGACCGGACGAACCACACCCGAACCACCGCGGAACCGCACTGGCTTCCCATCGACCCGCTGCGCCCGGCGGTGGAAGAGGCGTTGGCCGGGGAACACCTGGTGGTCACTGCAGCCACCGGCACGGGCAAGTCGACGCGCCTGCCGGTCTGGGCCGCAGCGCGCGGCCCGGTACTGGTGGTCGAACCGCGCCGCATCGCCGCCATCGGCCTCGCCGAACGGGTGGCTCAGGATACCGGGACGTCACCGGGCGAATACGTGGGTCACGCGGTCCGGGGCGATGCGCGCCTCAACGCCGACACCACCATCGTGTTCGTCACGCCGGGCATGGCCCTGAACTGGCTGATGCGCGACGGGCTGACCGGGTTTACAAACATCGTGCTCGACGAGTTCCACGAGCGCCGCTGGGATACGGACCTGCTCCTCGCCCTGCTCAGGGCACGGCGCACGCACCGCCTGCTGGTCACATCGGCGACGCTTGAGGGCGACCGACTCGCCACCTGGCTGGAGGCCTCCCACCTGGAGGCCGAGGGCAGCGGTCACCCGGTGACGGTCAGCCATCAGGCGGACAACCCTCGTGCCATGCCGCACCCCGACCGGCTCGCGGAGCGGGTCACCGCGGCGGTACACGAGCTGCTGAACGGCGATGACGGCGACATTCTCGTGTTCCTCCCCGGCCGGCGGGAAATCGACGATGCGGCCAGGACGCTCCGGGGCATCGCGGCGGACGTGATCCCGCTGCACGGCGGGGCCTCGGCGGCAGATCAGCGCCGTGCCCTCGCCGCCGGAACGCGCCAGCGCGTGATTCTCGCCACCAACGTGGCGGAAACCTCACTCACGGTTCCCGGGGTTACCGGGGTCGTCGACGGTGGCCTGGAGCGGCGCACCGCGCAACGCAACGGCCGCACGGTGCTGACGCTCGCCGCCATCGCCAAAGCCAATGCCGACCAGCGGCGCGGCCGCGCCGGGCGTACGGCGCCGGGCCGGTGTATCCGCCTCTGGGGTGCCCAAGCGCCACTGGCCGCGGTCACACCGCCGGAGGCGCAGCGCGAGGACCTGACGGATCTCGCACTGGCAGCCGCCAGTGCCGGCGCACCGGCATCCACCCTCGCCTTCCCGGATGCGCTACCGGCGACCGCCCTGGCGCGCGCGGAATCGCGGCTCCGGTCACTCGGCGCCCTCGCCGATGACGGCACCGCGACGCCGCTGGGTCGGCAGCTGTTCAGCCTGCCAGTGGACACCGTGCTCGCCACGCTGATCCTGGCCATGCCGGATGCGGATACCCGCGGCTTCATGGCGGACCTGGCGGCGGCCCTGACCGCCGGCAGGGGCATGATCCCGGTGCCTCCTGCCGCGGACCAGCGTCAGCGCCTGACACGGGCACTCGGGCGCCGCTGCGACGCTACCCTGCTGGTGGCGGCATTGCGGGGCGTCGAGCTCCCCGAGGCAGACATCGCCAACAGACCCTTCAGGGAGGCCCGCGCCCTCGCCGCCCAGCTGCGGGACGACCTGCAACTGCCGACTGTGCCCGACACGCTGACCATGGCCGTGGTGGAACAGGCGCTGACCCACGCCGCGGCCACGGCTCCGGAGATGGTGTTCGTCCGTCGCCCCCGCCGGCGTGAGGCCATGGGCAACGGGGGCAGCGAGATCCAGCCCGGGCGGCAGACACTGTTCGGCGACCGGGACGAGGCCGCCATCGTGCTGGACGACCACAGTGTGCCGGGTCGCGGAACCCGACAGACGCTCACCATGGGCACCTGCATGGCACCCATACCGCTCGCCACCCTGGTCTCTGCCGGGCTGGCCGAAGTGTCCGTCGCCGCGCCCTCACTGAACCACGGCCGACTGATCTGTCAGCAGCAGTGGCACTATGCCGGGCGACTGCTGCAGGAAGAGGCGGTGGAGCCCGAGGGTGAAGCGGCTCGCCGCGCCATGGCCGAGCTCATCCTGGCCGGCCGGCTGCTGCGCCCGGCCGGCGAGCGCCTGCGGGACGACGTGGAGGCCTGGTGGCTGTACCAGCACGTGGAACTGGGCACCACCGGCGACCGTCACGATCCGGAGGCCTGGCTGGTGGCCCGCCTGCAGGCGCTGGGCGTTGAACACGGCGACGACCTGGCGCTGATCGAAAGCGGCGACCTGCGCTTCGAGGGCATCCCGGAGTGGGAACGGGAGCGCTTTGACGCACACTTCCCCCGCCACTGGTCGCTGCCGTCGCTGGAGCTGCGCATGCACTACGAACCGCAGCGCCGCCGCGTCACCGCCGAACAGACCGGCGGGACACGACGCAAACCACCCCAGCGCTGGGAACTGCCCGCGTGGCCGGGCTGGACAGTACGATTCAGAAAGGCCAGCCGAGAGGTCGAGATCCGGTAACAGCGTCATCCTGTGACACCGCCCACAATTTTTTGCACACAAAGAGACCGGACGCGCCTGCTTGCGTAAGATACGTACTACTTTTGTACATATACGGGGCGGGCGATGACCAAGGGCGATATCGGGACCGGACACGCGCCGCGCCATCTGCCCGCCGAGGAGCATCCTGCGCTGTTCGAGGCGGCAGTGAGGTGCTCATACAACCCCGTCATCATCACCTCCGCCGATCTGGCGCCACCAGGGCCGGAGATCCTCTACGTCAATCCGGCCTTCGAGGCCATGACCCATTACACCGCCAGCGAGGTGATCGGCAGATCGCCGCGCCTGCTTCAGGGTCCGGAGAGCTGCCGGGAGACGCTCGCCGCGCTGCGGCGGACACTCGAGGCGGGTGAGCGATTCGAAGGCACGGTGGTCAACTACCGCCGCGACGGCTCGCCCTACCACGTGGAGTGGTCCGTCTCGCCCATTCGTGACAGCAGCGGAGCCGTCACGCACTTCGTTTCCCTGCAGCGGGACATCAGTGACCGCCTCGCCGCTGAGGAAGAGCTGAAACGGCTGGCCATTACCGACCGCCTTACCGGGCTCAACAACCGCCTGCATTTCGAAGAGATCCTGGAGCAGGAACTGGAGCGCCACCAATGCCACGGCACGGTCTTTTCCCTGGCCCTGTTCGACATCGACGATTTCAAGGCCATCAATGACCGTTACGGCCACCAGACCGGCGACGAGGTCCTGCGCAGCCTCGCCGGGCTGCTCCAGAACAGCACCCGCGCCAGCGATCATCTGGGGCGCTGGGGCGGCGAAGAGTTCACCCTGCTGCTCACGGGCACCGGCCCGACTGGTGCCGTCGAGACCGCGGAGCAGCTGCGACGCCTTGTGGCGGAATGGCAACCGGGGCAGCTTCCACCTGTCACGGTCAGCTTCGGTATCACCGGAGCCGCATCCGGCGATACCATCAAGAAAATGCTCCGACGTGCCGATCTAGCACTGTACCGGGCGAAAGAGCGCGGCAAGAACCGTGTCGAAATCCAACTGCGGGATTCACCATCATGAATCGAGGTTACCGAACACATGGCATGCCAAGGCTGTGAAGTCGTCCCCACCATGCAGGCGCAGGCGGGACGGCTGTACCTGGCCCCGAAACTGGCACACACCCGCGCAACGGCGATCCGCCAGCTGCAGCGGCGGGGCTGGGCAGTGGAACATCTGGAAGACAATGTCTTCTACGTGGAAGTGGATGACGGCGAGCCGGAAGGATTGCTCGAAGAACTCTCCGGGATCCTCTCCCGCCCGGAGCAGTCCAACTGCCCGGCGGTCCTCCTGGAGCGGGAGACGGACTTCCATGTGCGCCATCTGGCGGACATGGTGCCGCTCGGAGTCCTGATCTCACGACTGGAGCATCAGTGGCTGGGGCGCATGCTCGAGGAGGAACGGCTGGAGATGCACTTCCAGCCCATCCTGCACGCCGAGAACGGCAAGGACATCTTCGCATTCGAATGCCTCGTCCGGGGGATCGGGCTGGATGGCGGCCTGGTGCGCCCGGATCAACTGTTCACGGCGGCCCGCGCCACCGATCTCATGTTTCACATGGACCGCGCCTGCCGCATCGCGGCGATCCGGCAGGCCGCGGCCCAGGACATCACCGAGAACGTCTTCATCAACTTCAACCCGACCTCTGTGTACGACCCGGTGTTCTGCCTGCAGACCACTTTCGACGAGGTCAACCGCCAAGGCTCGGAACCGGGGCGTTACGTCTTCGAGGTGGTGGAGACCGACCTGGTGGAGGACCCCTCGCACCTGGAGGCCATTCTGCGCGAGTACCGACGGCACGGCTTCCGCGTTGCACTGGACGACCTGGGCGCCGGCTACGGGTCGCTGAGCCTGATGCAGAGCATCCGGCCCGATTTCGTCAAACTCGACCGGGGCATGATCGACGGCGTCAGCCAGGACGACTATCGCGCGTCGATCACCTCACGCCTTATCGACATGGCCCGAGACCTGGATGTGCAGATCATCGCCGAAGGCATCGAAACCGTCGCCGACTGGGAGTGGCTGAAGTCCCAGAAGGTGGATTTCGTGCAGGGGTTCCACTTCGCCAGGCCGGCAGCCATCCCCCCCAGACCGTAGGGTGGACCTTCAGGTCCACCAGCCAACGGGCCGGTCCAACCAAAAAAAAACCGCCGCCCCGAAGGGACGGCGGTTTCTGACTGGCTGGCGCGGACTATCCCGCGCCGGCACCGATCGCCTTACTTGGCCTTGCTGGCCGCCTTGGTGGCGGACTGCACGTTGGCCTGGGTCAGCTTCTGCGCTTCCTCGGCGAACTGGCGGTTCAGGTTCACGAACTTCTCGGCGTCGCCCTTGAAGCGCTCACCGAATTCCTTCGCCACGTCCTGCTGGCCCTGGATGAAGCTCTGCACGTCCTGCGGAGCCTTCACGTCCATGGCGCTGCGGATCTGCTTCAGGCCCAGATCGGTGTAGGCGCGGGAGGCCTCCACCTGGGAATTCACCACGGATTCCATGTGGTTCACGGTGAGCTCGGCGAAAGCGCGCGCCGGGCCGCCGAAGAACTTGTCGAACTGCTCGTTGAACTGATTGATGGTCGGGTTCGTCATGGCAACACCTCACTTGTTTGCGGGTTCAGGCAAGGTGTGGAACCTTTTCCACCCTTGTTGCGGCGCATCATAGCAACGCAAATTGTGCGGCGCAACAGTTTTCAACCAACCCGATCAATCTCCCCCCGTCAGCAGGGCGAGCCGCCCCACCACGCCCCGCTGCTCCATGAAGCGAAGGGCGGCCGCAGCCTCCTCCAAGGGGAACGTGGCACAGACATGAGGGCGGAGCTGGCCGCGCGCCGCGTAACCCAGCAACGCATCCAGGCTCTCACGCGCCTGGGCAGGATTGCGCCGGCCCGCTTCCCCGGCACGCACGCCAACAATGCTGTACCCCTTCAACAGGGCGTGATTGGCAGCGAACGCGGGAATCTCGCCACTCGCAAAGCCGACCACCAGCAGCCGCCCGCCCCAGGCAAGCAGGTGCGTGCTGGCGTTCGACAGGGCGCCGCCGACCGGGTCGTAGACCACGTCGACGCCGTTCGGGCCGGCCAGTGCTTCCACGGCGCCGCGGAGATCCTGCTGATGGTAGTTCACCACCGCATCGGCGCCCTTCTCCCGGGCCACGGCCAGGCGCTCGTCACTGGATCCCACGGCGATGACCCGCGCACCCAGCAGGTGACCGAGCTCCACCGCCGCCAGCCCCACACCACCGGTGGCGCCCAGCACCAGCAAGGTCTCGCCAGCCGCCAGCCGCCCCCGATACACCAACGCCTGGTGGGCCGTCTTCGCCGCCACCAGGTAGGTGGCGCCTTCGGCAAAACCGAACGCGTCCGGTAGCGATACCACGCTCGATGCCGGCACTACCACCTGATCGGCGTATCCGCCGTAGCGCAGCATGGCGATCACCCGCGCCCCGGGCTCCCACTGCCCGGCGTCCGGACCGGCCTCGATCACGGTTCCAGCGACCTCCATCCCGGGGGTGAACGGCGGCTCCAGCCGCAACTGATAGGCGCCACGGGTCATCAGCAGGTCCGGGTAGTTCACCCCGGCGGCGCGCACGGCGAGCCGCACGGCATCCGGCGCCAACGGTTCGGGGCTGGTGGTGACCGGTCGCAGCGCATCCGGGCCGTCCAGGGACTGGCACACCATGGTGCGCACACTCATAGAACACTCTCCACGTCATCGCCTCTCATCATCCGCTGCCAGGCTGGAGCAACCGCAGGCTCCAGCCAGGGCGACACATCCACCGGCGGCGGCCGGTCTCCGCTAAGCCAACCGGCCAGACGGGTCTGCAGGGCATCCACATCGCCGGCCGGGTATCGGTAAGCCCCGGGATACTGCTCCGGATAGCACAGGGCGTCGGGCACCAGGGGGATGGCGCCGGCACTGGCGGCCTCCAGCATGGCCAGCCCCTGGAACTCGTGGGCGGCGGTGCTCACGACAATCCCCGCCCGGCCCAGCAGCTCGCGGTACGCCGCATCCGCCACCCGACCATCCGCGATGATGCGCTCCGGCAGCGCCGTGCGCAGTCGCCGCAGGGCCTCCGGCGGTGTTCGTGGCCGAGCGCCCAGCAACGCGAGCCGGAACCGGTAGCCGGCGCGCGCCAGACCGATCATGGCATCCGCGAACAGGTCCGGTGCCTTGTCGTACTCCCAGCGGTGATTCCACAGGATCAGCGCGTCGTCCTTCTCCGGGGCCGCTGGCAACGGCTGGACGGGCACAGGGCAGATGACGCTGCGCGCCGACAGGCGCTCCGGAACCCGATCCGGCGTCGCGTCGGGCATGCGGCGCAGCAGATCGGCGGCGCCGTCGAGAAAGGAGTCACGGTTGAACCGGGAGTTGAACAACAGGCGATCCGCCGCGAGCGCGCCATAGAGCTGCACGATCTGCGGCTCGACTGACCGTACCTGTTCAGGGCTCACCGGGTAGGCGAACTGGTTCTCGTGGAAGTAGTAGTCCACCGGAACACCCGCCAGCCGCGGGTGTAGCCCCCGCAGGGTGGCAAGATCGACCATGGACGTCGCGAGAATGCGGTCGGGGGTCTGCCGCGGCAGCTCATCCAGCCACGACAGGGGATTGCCGCGGATGCGCCAGCGGAAGTGGCGTCCGGGCAGTTCGCGCACATGCCAGTGCACACCATGGACGCGCCGTTGCAGCCAATCCGCCCAAGCGGCGTGACTGTCCGCGCGGTAGGCGGACAGCAACCAGATGTGACGGAATGCGTCTGCCATGACTCCACCGACGACCGGGACGCTGCACAGAATGCGCAACCCGGACGGCGATGGCAATCATCCCGCCAGCCGAGACGGCGTCCGCATGGAGTCGGTGACCGCGGCAACCGGCCGCTGACCGAGCAGGTGACGGATAGCGATATGGCGCACGTGATGCACCATGGCGTAGGCCCCGCGGATGCGTTGCGCGCTCATCCGCCCCGGCAGCCCCATCTCTTCGATGAACCGCGGCGGCGTGGCGATGATGTCGTCGGCCGCCTCGCCGGAGAACAGGTGAAACACCAGGCCGAGCAGCCCGGCGTCCATGGGGCAGTCGCTGGCCCCCAGAAAACCCAGCCGCCCCGCATCGCCGCTGCCACGCACCCACACCCGTGAAGCACAGTCGGGGACGCGATGCGCCGAAGTGCGCCAGCAGGCGGGTAATCGCGGAATCCCGTCGCCCTGCTCCATGATGAATTGATACCGGTCCGCCCAGGTCTCCATGCCGAGAACGTGGCGCACGATCCTTGCCTGCCTCTGTTCGATGCTCTCCAGGCTCATCGCGCTTACCTCCCTCGGCGTGTAGCGGAGTTTCCGCCTGATGAGGACCACAGTAATAGTAATGATTCTCATTTGCAAGCTGTTCCGGCCATCCACAACGGCTGCATGAAAGGGTAGACTCCCGCCCCGATCCATTCCTGCCCCGCGGCCCCGGGAGACACGTGATGCAAGCAGATAACACCGCGCTGGTCCTGATCGACTTGCAAGAAGAGAGCCAATTCGGCATCGACGCACTGGATTCCGTGGTCGAGAACAGCCGCACCCTCATCGACGGCTGCCGGCGTGCGGGCATCCCCGTGATCTACACGCGCCAGGTGAACCGCGCCGACGGCGTGGGGCTGTCACGGGGTGAGCCACTGGATGACGCCGGCCGCCCGGTGCTGTACGCCGGCGACAGCGACGCCATCGAGGTCTTCGACGCCATCGCCCCGGAGCCCGGCGACATCGTCATCGACAAACACCGCTGGAGCAGTTTCTACGCCACCAGTCTCGATCTGGTGCTGCGCAGCCTGGGGGTGGAGCACGTCATCATCGGCGGGCTGGTCACCGACGGCTGCCTGATGACCTCGGTCTTCGACGGCTACTTCCGCGACTACCAGCTGCACCTGGTGAAGGACATCTGCGCCACCTCCAACGAGGGCGCCCACATGGCCGCGATCCTGATCATGGCGAACTGGGTGTACGGCCTGGAAATCTACGACAGCCGGGAGCTGGTCAAGCGACTCGACGGTCAGCCCTTCCGGCACTGGCAGTCACCGGGCGTGGACACCATGCAGTTCACGCCGGAGACCATGCGGCAGGTCTTTGCCAGCCTGGACGACTGACGGCGCGGCAGGGGCCATCCCAACCGGGACGGCCCCTGCCCGTTTCACCCTCAGGTCCGCTCTGCCTCGCCCCCCTTGGCGAAGTACTCGCGGGTCACGGCGAATACCGTTCCGGACAGCGCCAGCAGCGCGATCAGGTTGGGAATGGCCATGAGTGCGTTGAGCACGTCGGCGATGAGCCAGACCAGATTCAGGTTGGCCACCGCGCCGACGAACAGCAGGATCACCCAGAGGTAGCGATACGGCAGGATTACCCGCACACCGAAGAGGTATTCGGCGCAGCGCTCACCGTAGTAGCTCCAGGCAACAATGGTGGTGAAGGCGAACAGGATCAGGCCGAAGGTCACCACCCACTGGCCGCCCGCGACGCCCTCGCCGAACGCCTCCGACGTCATTGCCGCTCCCGTAGCGCCGGTTTCCCAGACACCCGTGAGCACGATCACCAGTGCCGTCATGGTGCAGACAATGATGGTGTCGATGAACGTGCCCAGCATGGCCACGGAGCCCTGGCGCACCGGGTTGCTGGTGCGGGCCGCCGCGTGGGCGATGGGCGCGGACCCCAGCCCCGCCTCGTTGGAGAAGATGCCGCGGGCGACACCGAAGCGGATGGCCGCCCACACAGCCGCGCCCGCAAAGCCGCCGGTTGCCGCCGTGCCGGTGAAGGCGTCCACGACGATCTGCATCAGGGCCGCGGGCACGTCCACCAGATTGAGCAGAATCACAACCGTCGCCCCGACGATGTAGACCAGCGCCATGAGCGGCACCAGCTTCTCGGCCACCTTGGCGATGCGCCGGATGCCGCCGATGATCACCATGAACACCAGCACCGAGAGCACCAGCCCGGTGACCCAGTGCGGAATGGCCATGTTCGACTGAATCACGTCGGCCACGGCATTGGACTGGACGGTGTTGCCGATACCGAAGGCCGCGATCATGGCGAATGCGGCGAAGACCCCGCCGAGCCACGCCCATTTGGCACCAAGCCCGTTCTTGATGTAGTACATGGGGCCGCCCACATACCGGCCCTCCTCGTCCACCTCGCGGTATTTCACCGCCAGCACCGCCTCGGCGTACTTGGTGGCCATGCCCACCAGGGCGGTCATCCACATCCAGAACACCGCCCCCGGGCCACCCAGCGCGATGGCCGTCGCGACGCCGGCGATGTTGCCGGTGCCGATGGTGGCGGAGAGCGCCGTCGCCAGCGCCTGAAACGGCGTGATCTCACCCTTGTCCTTCTCTGCGGCCCGACGGCCCAGCATCATCTGCCGGAACCCGTAGCCGATGCGGCGAATGGGCATGCCGCGCAGACCGATGGTCAGATAGAGGCCGGTGCCCAGCAACAGCACCAGCATGACCGGCCCCCATACAAAGCCGCTGATCCCTTCCAGGAGTTCGGTTACCAGTTCCATGTGCCACTCCGTTTGTTGGTCTTGTCGGATTCGCACCCGTTTGGTGCGGACAGTCGCGGGAATGCCCCGCTTCGGCTCAGCCACGGCACCCCGTAAAACCACGGTGGCCGTGCATTCGCGCAGTGTAGACAGGATGCAAGGTGCCTGCCGGCAAGCGTCTTGTCACCCCCTCTGTGATAGGCTGACCCCCATGCAGGATTCCACCTCCAGAGGCCAGAGACCCCGGCCCGATCACGCTTTCACGGCACCGGAGATCGAGGCCGTCTACCGCGCCATCCATTCGCGCCGGGACATGCGGCACTTCCGCCCCGACCCGGTGGACGCGGATACCCTTGCGCGCCTGCTGACGGCCGCCCACAGGGCGCCCAGCGTCGGCTACATGCAGCCCTGGCGGTTCATCCGTATCGCGGATCACGCACTGCGCGAGCGCCTCCACGCCCTGGTGGAGCGGGAGCGCGTTGCCACCGCCGACGCCCTGGGCGAGCGCGGCGCCGAGTTCATGCGCCTGAAGGTGGAGGGGATCCGCGACGCCGGGGAAGTGCTGGTGGTCTCGCTCATGCCGGACCGCGAGCAGTACGTCTTCGGCCGCCGCACCCTGCCGGAAATGGATCTCGCCTCGGTGGCGTGCGGCATCCAGAACCTCTGGCTCGCCGCCCGCGCCGAGGGGCTCGGCATGGGCTGGGTCTCCCTGTTCGACCCGGACGCCCTGCGCGAACTACTGGGCATCCCGGAGGGCGGCCACCCCGTGGCCATCCTCTGCCTCGGCCACGTGGAAGCGTTCTACGACGCCCCCATGCTGGAGCAGGAAGGCTGGGACACGCGGCGCGAACTGGCCGGCCTGGTCTACCAGGACCGCTGGCACGCGCCCTGCCCCGTCACCGGCGACCCCGCAACGGACACCGGCCCCGGACATGATGCAGACCACACCTGACAGCGATTCCCTGCCCGTCGGCGTTCTCTACACCGGGGGCACCTTTGGCATGGTGCCGTCGGACCGGGGTTACACGCCCTCGTCGGACCTGCCGGAGCGGGCCCAGGCGGCTCTCGCCGGCAGCAATCACCCGCCGCTGCGCTGGCTCGATCCAGGGACGGGCCCGGCCATCAACAGCGCCGATGTCACGCCGGCGTTCTGGCACGCACTGGCCGAAACGATCCGCCGCAATGCGGTGCACTGCGCCGGTTTCGTGGTCATTCACGGCACCGACACCCTCGCGTTCACCGGCTCAGCCCTGTCATTCCTGCTGGCCGACGTGGGCCGCCCGGTGGTGGTCACCGGCGCCCGCGCCCCTCTGGGCGAAGCCACCAGCGATGCCCGGGAGAACCTGCTGACGGCGCTGCATGCCGCCGCCACTTCCGGCTTTGCCGGCACCGGCCTCGCCTTCGGCGGCGAGCTGCTGCAGGCCAATCGCAGCAGCAAGCGCTTCGGTGCACCGGGCCAGCCCTTCACCTCGCCCAACGCGGACCCCCTGGCCACGTTCGACGGCAACACACTGCACTGGCAGCGCACCCTGGATACGTTGGAGGCATCGCTGCCCGTGGTGACCGACAGCGCCTCGCGAGCGGCGATGCTGGCGGTCTACCCCGGCATCAGCGGTGACGTGATCCGCGGCTTGGTGGACACCGGCGTGGCGGCGCTGCTGCTGGAGACTTACCCCTCGGGTATCGGCCCGGGTGAAGACGCGGGCTTCGTGGCCGCCATCGACGCGGCCAGCCGCCACGGCGTGGTCGTGGCCGCGGTTTCCCAGAACCAGTACGGCGGCGTGCGTCTCGGCCACTACGCCACCAGCACGCCACTGGCGGAGGCCGGCCTCGTCGCCGGCGCCGACATGACCCGTGAAGCCGCATTCACGAAACTGCACTACCTGATCAACTGCGGCATCGACCGCGGCACCATCATCGACGCCTTCCAGCGCAACCTCTGCGGCGAGCTCACCGCAACGGCCTGACTTCCCGTCCATCCAGTGCTCACTGCCGTATCCCCTTCCCGGGGCCACTACCAGCCACCGGACTTGACCGCGACGCGCAGCGCCGTCGGTCTGTGGGCCGATGCACTGCTCGACGCCGGTGTCCGCGGCCGCGGATCGTCGTTCAGTCGCGAGGATCGGGAGGCCGGTGACGCCGTCACCACGGAGCTGGATGCGATTTTCACCCGCGCCGACAGCCATGCCGGCGAGCTGCTCGCCCGATCCCAACCAAAGTCACTGCTGTCCCGATTGTTCGCATGCGCCTGATCCGCGGCGCCCATGAGCGCCGACGCTGAAGCCCCTCAGGGCACCGATTGCCCGCGAGCACTAGCCAATCCGGGCAAATAAAGGGAAAATCGGGCGCAAAGTTCCGAGGATCATCAGGAGGCAGCATGAAGGGCGACGAAAAAGTCATCGAATACCTCAACCGCGCGCTGCGCAGTGAACTGACGGCCGTTCACCAGTACACGCTGAATGCACGCCTGCTGGAAGACTGGGGTTTGAGCAAGCTCTCTGCCAAGCAGGAGCAGGAGACCCAGGAAGAGATGGGGCACGCCAACCGCTGCATCGAGCGCATCCTGTTCCTGGGCGGTACACCCAACGTACAGGATATGGATACCGTGCGCGTCGGCGGCAACGTCAAGGAAATCATGGAGTGTGACCTGGCAGCCGAGTCCGAGGCCATTGCGCTTTATCGAGAGGCCATGGGCCACTGCGAGTCCGTAAGGGACTACGCCACCCGGGATCTGTTCGGTGAGCTGCTGGCCGACGAGGAAGGTCACTACGACTTCCTGGAGACCCAGCTCGACCTCATGGAACGCCTGGGCATGCAGAACTACGAGCAGTCGGCCATGGGCAACGGCCAGACCGAGTAAGCCGCGGCCGTTTCACACGGTACCGGGCCGGGCGGGCGACCGTCCGGCCCGTCTCGTTTCAGAGCCTGTTTCCACCTCCTGCAGCGCCTGCATCAGGTTGGCCACATGGGCGTCCTCGGCACCGAGCCGCCCCAGCGCGGCGGCAACCCCCACCAGATAGTCGCGGTTCGGACCGCTGGGTCCCGAGGATTGGGCGATATGCCGTGCCATCTCCATGGCGGGAGCGGGCCCGAGAAAGGCGTCGTTGTCTTCCGTGGCGATGTACACCAGCCCCTGCGCCGTATCACCGTCGGCAAACATGAGCGTGGTGGTAAACCGCAGGTAGCCATTCTTCTCGCGCACGTCCAGCGGCTCCAGCACCTCCGGCGTGATGCGGTAGGCCATGCCCGTGCACACCGCGCCCGGCTCCTCCACCAGTGTGGCCACCCGCCCCGGCGCTTCGGGCGTGCCGCGGTGATCGTGGGAGCCCTGCCAGAACCGGCGCGACCAGCCGCGAATGGTCGCGGGCCGGTACTCCAGGTAGGGAAAGCCGGCCTTGTAGAGCAGTGAGCCGTAACCGAACAGCCAGAAACTGGCCTGGCCTTCGAAGATACCCCGCTGCCGGTTGATGGTGATCGTGTCGACGCTCATTGGGCGGATCCCGGCGATGCCTGTGTTGCACGAATCAGTGCTTCATAGTCTACAGGGGTGGCCGCCGCACTTGCACCGCCGCCACCGGAGCGGCCATTATCGAAGTACAGGGCGGCGTGCGGAGGATCTGTCCCCGTCCGGCGTCAGGGGGCGCTGGCCGCGACATGCGAGTAGGATGACCGGTCGTCAACGCAAGGAGTCAACCCATGGGACTGGAAGTCGGCGGTATCCTCGGCCTGATCTGGCTGTTCATCGTCATCTGGGCCATCATCCGGACGGCGCAGAGCCCCGCGGGGCCGGTGGTGAAGGCGCTGTGGATCGTGATCCTCCTGCTGCTGCCCGTGATCGGCCTCATCGCCTGGTTGCTGCTCGGGCCGAAGTAACCGGGAGCGTTTTCCGCCGGCCCGTTAATGAGGACGTCGATGGACAGCCGCTTCTATGCGCTGAACAGCTTCATTGCGCCGGACTTCGGCGTGCTGGTGCCGAACTGGACGTTCGGCGCCGCGGTGAATCAGTATCGCTCCGCGAGCCATGCCTACCACGGGCCGGTCTATCTGCTGCTCACACCCAGCGATGTCTGCGTGCTGATCAACGACAGCCCGGACAACAACCCCGACGCAGTGGACCTGCTCTGCCGCCTGCCCCACGAGGGCCGCATCAACCATGCCCCGGATGCCAGCAGCGTCCGTGAGGCCAGCTTCAGCGAGGGCGCCAGCGCCCTCACCCGCCTGGCCGGCCAGCGGCGCTGCACCCTGGCCGAGGTGGTGCCTGCCTACTCCGTCTGGATGGCAGGCGATGTGGGATTCTGCATCCACGACGAGCCCCACCGGGTGACGGTGTTCCAGTTCCAGGATCAGCGCTGCGTCGATCTGGTGGCCGCCACCGACGCCCAGCGCATCGAACCCATCGCCGAGCAGTGATACGGCCTCAGTAACCGATGTCGCGGTACGAGCGGGCGATCTTCTCGATGGCCAGTACGTAGGCCGCCATACGGTAATCCCTGATATCGTCGTTACTGCGGCGCTTGTCCATGATCTCGCGGAACGCGAGCCGCATGGTGTCGTCCAGTCCCGAGCGCACCAGGTCGAACTCGTCGGCACCTCGCACCAGTTCATCCCGGATCCAGTCCGGCACCTGACCGCCGCTCGCCATCTCGATACCGGAGATGATGTGCTGCCCGCGCGCCTCGTGGAAGCGCTTCTCCAGCCGGCCGAAGCGGATGTGGGCCAGGTTCCGGATCCACTCGAAGTAGGAGACGATCACGCCCCCGGCGTTGCAATAGGCATCGGGGATGATCTCCACGCCGCGCTCCCGCAGCATGGCGTCCGCCTCGAAGGTCACCGGTCCGTTGGCCGCCTCGGCGATCAGCCGGGCCTTGATCTTCGGCGCATTGTCCGTGGTAATCACGCCCTCCAGGGCTGCCGGGATCAGGATGTCGCAGTCCAGCTCCAGCACCTTTCTGCCATCCGGCTCGAAGGTGCCGCCCTTGAACCCTTCGACACCGCCATGGGCCTGCTTGTGATTCGCCAGGGCGTCGATGTCCAGGCCATCCTCGTTGATCACGGCGCCATCGCTCTCGATCACCGCCGTGACCAGGGCGTGATCCTCCCGGCTCAGGAAGTACGCGGCGTGATACCCCACGTTGCCAAGGCCCTGGACGATCACGCGCTTGCCGGAGAGATCCCCCTTGAGCCCCGCACGACTGCTCTCCTCCTCGTTACGGAAGAACTCGCGCAGGGCGTACTGCACGCCACGGCCGGTGGCCTCGTTGCGCCCCCGCACGCCCCCGTGTTCCACGGGCTTGCCGGTCACGCAGCCCAGGTAGTTGATATCGTTGGGGAAGAGCTGGCGATAGGTGTCGGCCATCCAGCCCATCTCACGGGGGCCGGTGCCCAGGTCCGGTGCCGGCACGTTCTGCGCGGGGCTGAGGTACTGCTTGTCGATCAGCTCGCGGGCGAACCGGCGCGTGATCGCCTCGAGCTGCTCCCGGGTGTAACGGCTCGGGTCGATCTTCAGGCCACCCTTGGAACCGCCGAACGGCACATCGACGATGGCGCACTTGTAGGTCATGAGCGCCGCCAGCGCCTCCACCTCGTCCTGATCCACCTGGGTGGCGTAGCGGATGCCGCCCTTGGCGGGCAGGCGGTGATCGCTGTGGGTGGCACGCCAGCCGGTGAACATCTCCGCCCGGCCGTTGATCCGCACCGGGAACGACACCTGCAGGACGGAATGACAGGCCTTCATGGCCTCGCCGAGTCCGTCATCCAGGCCCATGATGTCGATGGCGTGGTCGACCATGTGGTCGACGCTCTGGCGAAAGGAGAGGCCGCCGACCGCATGCTTCTGCCCCATGAGACTTGCCTCCTGCCCCTGAAGAATGTTGCAGCCGCTATTACCCCGCGGGCTCGCCATCGCCGTGCTGCGCCGCGAACGCGTCGCGCAGCGCGCGCTTGAGCACCTTGCCGTTCGGATTCCGCGGCAGCGGCTCCTGCCGAAGAATCACCCCCTCCGGTACCTTGTAGTCGGAAAGTTCGGCGGCGCAATGATCCAGCAAGGCGGCCTCGTCGACGCCGCCCTCCGCTGACACCACGAACGCGTGCACGCGTTCGCCCAGCACCGGGCATGGCGTTCCGATCACGGCCACCTCCGCCACTCCGGGATACGCCAGCATGACGTTCTCCACCTCCGTGGTGAAGACCTTGTAGCCACCGCGGTTGATCATGTCCTTCTTGCGGTCGAAGACATACACGAAGCCGTCCGCGTCCATGGAGCCGATATCACCCGAACGCCAGAACCCGCCGGTGAACTCCCGGGCCGTGGCCTCGGGGTTGTTCCAGTAGCCCGGCACCACCATGGGGCCGGCTACCCAGAGCTCGCCCGGCTGCCCCCGCGGCACCTCGCGGCCATCGTCGTCCATGATAGCCACCCGGGCGCAGGGCAGCGCCACGCCGATGCTGTCGCCGCGGGAGCCGGTCTCGGCGGGCGGCATCATGGTGACCGGGGAACTGGTCTCGGTGGCGCCGTAGGCGTTCATGAGCTGCAGGTTCGGCAACCGCTCCGCCAGCTTGCCGATGGTGACCGCCGGCATAGGCGCCCCGCCGTAGCCGCCAATCCGCCATGCGGAGAGGTCGAAGCGGTCGAACTCCGGATCCAGCAGGCAGAGGTTGTACATGGCCGGCACCAGCACGGTGTGGGTCATGCGCTCCCGGGCGGCCAGTTCCAGGAACGCGCGCGCCTTGAACTCGCTCTGGATGATCAGCGTCCCGGCCGCGTGCAGGCAGGTGCCCATGAGCGCCACCAGCCCGGTGACGTGGCTGAACGGCACCGTGATCAGCGAGCGCTCGCCCGGCTCAAGCCCCATGCAGACGGTGAAGTGCATCAGGGAATGAATAATGCCGAAATGGGTGAGCATGGCGCCCTTGGGTCGCCCGGTGGTGCCGGAGGTATAGAGGATAGCTGCCACATCTTCCTTCGCCACCGTCGCCGCCTCACGGCGCTCACCGTGCTGCAGCAGCTGTTCGAACTCGCTGACGCAGACCCGGTGCTGCAGACCTGGTAGTGACCTGTTGTCGGGCAGGCGTTCGCGCACGTCGGGCTCATGCACCAGCACCAGCGCCCCGGAGTCCCCCAGGGCGTGCTCGTAGCCGGAGCGGCTGTCCCGCGTATTCAGAGGCACGGCGACGGCGCCTAGGCGCCAGGTGGCCAGCACCAGCACCACGAACTCAATGCGGTTGCCGAGAATCAGCGCCACCCGGTCGCCGGCACCGACGCCACAGGCGGCAAGACCGGCAGCCACCCTTCCCACCTGCTCGTCCAGCGCCCGGTAACTCAGGCGCCGGTCACCGTGCACCAGCGCGTCGTTGTCGGGTACACGGGCCAGGGCTTCAGGCAGCAGCCGGTTGAGGTTCCCGGGCCGCTCCCGAAAACAGGGCACCACACGATCGCCGTAGTGATGCTCCAGGGCGATATCCGGTAGGACGGGTGTTGCCCACATCGCGCCTCTCCTCACGAGTCATATTGATTTGTGACCAGATGACAAAAGTAATATGCCCATACACCCCTGAATGGTGGACGGGGATCCCGTTATCATGCACCGCAACATAAACCGGCAAGAACGGGGGTGTCATGGACAACCAACGAACCGACAACGATTTCGTGCTGAGCCACGCCACCATCGCCGCTTTCGAAAAGCAGGCCCGCCTGGAGCGCAACCGCTACATGGCGTCGCTCATCCGCGCCGGCTTCGGCTACCTGCGCACGGCCGCCGGCCGCCTGCTGGACGCCATTAGCCCACGCGGCGAGGCGCGCGAAGCCTGACACAACAGTCCGACCCGGCGGAGCCGCTCACGGCTCCGCCGCATCCTTCCCGTAACACACAATCACACACCTTCCCGTCCATTTTGTAACATAGTTATCGACGTCGACGCTGCGCCCGGAGTGCGAGATTCGTCTGTTCCGACGACGCACGATCCATGCACAGCGATCAGAATCCTGGCGTGTTGACCGTGCTCCGGCTGTCCCCGTGACGGCGCGTGCGGTTATATCACCCAATCCACGGGGAGGACAGAATCATGAGTGAAGCGTATATCGTTGCCGCAACCCGCACGGCCGGCGGCCGCAAAGGGGGACGCCTGTCGGGCTGGCATCCGGCGGACCTGGCCGCGCAGGTCATCAACGGGCTTGTGGACCGGTCCGGCGCCGATCCGGCGCTGGTGGAGGACGTGATCCTCGGCTGCGTCAGTCAGGCGGGCGAACAGGCCATGAACGTCGGACGCAACGCGGTGCTCGCGTCCAAGCTGCCGGAGTCGGTCCCGGGCACCACCATTGACCGCCAGTGCGGGTCCTCCCAGCAGGCGCTTCACTTCGCCGCTCAGGCGGTGATGTCCGGCTCCATGGACGTGGTGGTGGCCGGCGGCGTCGAGAGCATGAGCCGGGTGCCGATGTTCTCCACCATCAAGCTCCCCCAGAAGGCCGGCATGGGCCACTACATGAGCCCGGGCATCCATCAGCGCTACGACGGCGTCGGGGAGTTCAGCCAGTTCATGGGCGCCGAGATGATCGCGAAGAAGTACGGCCACTCGAAGGAGGATCTGGACCGCTATTCGCTGCAGAGCCATCAGCGCGCCATGGACGCGGCGCGCAACGGCCGGTTCGAGGAGGAGATCCTGCCGGTGCCGGCCCGCTCCGCCGAGGGCGGTGACGACGGCGAGATGCATACGGTGGACGAAGGCATCCGCTTCGACGCCTCGCTTGAGGGGATCGCCGGTGTCGCCACCCTGCAGGAAGGTGGCTACATCAGCGCGGCCAACGCCAGCCAGATCTGCGACGGCGCCAGCGGCGTCATGGTCGTTAGCGAACGCGGCCTGAAAGCCATGGGCGTTGAGCCGCTGGCCCGCATCCATCACATGAGCGTCATCGGCCACGACCCGGTGATCATGCTGGAGGCGCCGCTGCCGGCGACCGAGCGGGCCCTGAAGAAGGCGGGGCTGTCGGCGGACGACATCGACGCGTTCGAGGTCAACGAGGCCTTCGCCCCGGTGCCGCTGGCGTGGCTGTCCACCACCGGTGCGGATCCGGAGCGGATGAACATCAATGGCGGCGCCATTGCCCTGGGCCACCCCCTGGGCAGCTCCGGCACCAAGCTCATGACCACGCTGCTCCATGCCCTGAAGCAGCGTCAGGGCCGTTACGGCCTGCAGACCATGTGCGAAGGTGGCGGCATGGCCAACGTCACCATCATCGAGCGGCTGTAAACCGGCCACGAGCCTGGCCGCCCGGGTGCACTCCTCCCGGGCGGCCAGGTACCTTCCTACAGACCGTAGTCGGCCGGATCCAGCTCCGAGAGCAACTCGTTCCAGTACAGCTCCGCGAGCGCATCCGCGTCCTCCAGACCGGCGGTCAGCTCCACCCAGCGCTCGAGAATCGGCCGGAACGCTTCCACCCTGTCGTGACTGTCGGCCACACCGTGGTCTTCGGCGTAGCTGTCGGCGATGCGGTCCACGTCGCGCCCGATGAACGCCTGGGTGGCCTCGATCAGTGACCCATCGGCTTCGTGAACGGTGATGCCCTCCGCCTCGGCACGCTCCAGGTTCTCCAGCCCTTCGCTCTCATACCGCCACGTGAACTCGGCGGACAGCACCGCCGACGCGCGCAGCAGCGCCTCCCGCTGCTGGTCATCCAGCCCGCGCCAGGTGTCGGCGTTGATGTTGCTGGACCCCACTCCGGCGAAGACACCACCCGGCGCGCCCACCGTAATGTCTTCCACCACGTCGAACAGCTGGAAAACGGACAACTCTGGCGCTGACTGCACCGAACAGTCCACCACGCCCTGACTCAGCCCCTCGTTGATCTCGTTCACGGACATGCTCGCGGGTGAGGCACCCATGGCGTCCGCCCAGCGCGCCCACTGCGCGCCGCCGACACGCAGACGCTTGCCTTCGACCGCCTCGGCGTCAGTCACCGGCGTGGTGCACAACAACGCGTACTCCGGGCTCGAGGCACCACCGAGAAAGACCTGATTCTGGCTCTGGAAGTCCTCGCGGCAGGACGAACAGTTGAAGAAGACGTACTCCATCATGGCGCCGGCGAAGGCCGGGCCAGGATGCTCGGCATCCATGCCCTCGGTCTCCAGCAGCATGGAGAGCTCGGCGATCATGTTCATGTGCGGGAACTCGCCCGGAAAGTAGGGCGTGAGCACGATGCCGAGATCGGCAATGCCGTCCCGGAGCCCGCCGCTGGTCTCCTCCAGGTTCAACAGGGAAAGATGGAAAAGCCGTGCCGACAGCGCGCCATCGGCATACTCCTGCAACCGGTCGGCATACACCTCCAGGGCCTCGGCGGTAATGGAGTCGGCAGGGTAGCCGGAGGCGAAGTTGAGGCTCTGGGCCGCGACCGGCTGGGCCGCAGCCAGCCCCAGAACGGAGCCGGCGATGATGGCGCGAGCGCCTGTGTGTTGACGGGACATGGGTCACCTCGTATCAGCTGTGGCGTGTGGTGGATCGCTCAGGCATCCGCGTCGGCCGTGCCGCGCTGGCGGGCGAAGGCCTGGAAGTAGTCCAGGCTGTGCGGGTTGGCCATGGCGTCCGGATTGGCCGCCTTGTCCAACGGCATGCCGAGCAGGAGCTTCTTGATGGGCAACTCCATCTTCTTGCCGGTGAGCGTGCGCGGAATCTCCTCCACCGCCACGATCTCGTTGGGGGCGTGGCGCGCCGAGAGCTTGGTGCGAATGGCCTGCTTGATGGACGCGGCCAGCTCCCCGTCCAGCGCTGCACCCTCGCGGAGCACTACGAAGCACGGCATCCAGGATTCCCGCCCCAGGTACTCCAGATCCACCACCAGGCTGTCCAGCACCTCCGGGAACTCCTCCACCACGCGGTAGATCTCGGCGGTACCCATGCGGATGCCGTGGCGGTTGATGGTGGTATCCGAGCGGCCGTAGATGATGGCACCACCCCGCGGCGTGATGCGGATCCAGTCACCGTGGCGCCACCAGCCGGGGTACATCTCGAAATAGCTTTCGTGCAGGCGCTGGCCGTCCGGGTCGTTCCAGAAGTAGATGGGCATGGAGGGCATGGGCTCGGTCACCACCAGCTCGCCCACTTCGTCGTCGAGCAGGTTGCCGGCGTCGTCGGCCGCATGCACGGCAATGCCGAGCACCCGGCACTGCATCTCGCCGGCGACGATGGGCAGCGCCGGGCAGGAGCCCACGAAGGCGGCGGCCACGTCGGTGCCGCCACTGATGGCGGCGATGAAGACGTCACCCAGCTCCTGATGGATCCAGTGATAGCCCTCCTCCGGCAGCGGTGAGCCCGTTGATCCCACCGCGCGGAGATGGCGCAGATCGGCCACCTCGGCCGGTTTCACCCCGCCCTTGCGGCAGTTGATGAAATAGGCCGCGCCGCCGCCGAAGAACGTCATGGCGGTCTCTTCGGCGAAACGCCACAGCGTGGTGAGATCCGGATGCCCCGGGTTGCCGTCGTAAAGGCAGATGGTGGCGCCCACCAGCAGCCCGCCGATCTGGTGATTCCACATGATCCAGCCGGTGGTGGTGAACCACATGAAGCGGTCCTGGGGCCCCAGGTCGAGCTGCAGCCCGTGGCCCTTGAGCGTCTCCAGCAGGGCACCACCATGGCCGTGGACAATGGGCTTGGGCAGGCCGGTGGTGCCGGAGGAGTACACCACCCAGAGCGGGTGGTCGAAGGGCACCTGCTCGAACGTCATCTCCCCCGGCGGCGCGAACAGGTCCCGCCAGGGCGTGGTCTGTGGCAGCGCGGCGTCACCGTTGAGATAGGGCAGCAGCACCGTGTGCTCCAGAGTGGGCAGCTCGGCGCGCAACTGCTCCACCACGGCGAGGCGATCGTAGTCCTCGCCGCCGTACCGGTACCCGTCGGCGGCAATCATCACCTTGGGGTCGATCTGCCGGAAGCGGTCCAGCACACTGCGAGTGCCCATGTCCGGCGAGCAGCTGGACCAGATGGCACCGATGCTGGCACAGGCGAAAAAGGCCACCACCGTCTCCGGGATGTTGGGCAGATAGGCCACCACACGGTCGCCGCGCTGCACGCCCATCCCGCGCAGGGCGTGGGCCACGCACGCCACCTGCTCGCGCAGCTCGCGCCAGGTCAGGGTCTGCAGACCACGCAGCTCTGAGCGGAACAGGATCGCCGGCGCATCCGCATCCGCCTCCTGCTCCCGGAAGATCTGCTCCGCCAGATTCAGGCGCGCGCCGGGGAACCAGTTCGCCCCCGGCATGACCCGCTCCTCCAGCACGCACTCCCACGGCGCCGAGTGGCGCACGTCGAAGTACTCCCAGATGGACGCCCAGAAATCCTCCAGCTCTTCCGTGGACCACCGCCACAGGCTGTTGTAGTCGTCGAACTGCAGCCCCTTCTCCCGGGCCAGCCAGTGCATGTAGTCCTGAATGCGGCTGTCGGCCACCCGCTCCGGTGTCGGTGTCCAAAGGATCTGCGGTTGCTCGTGTGCGGCCATGGTCCGCTCGTCTCCCAGTTGTCAGTTGTAGTGGTACGCCGATCAGCTCCCCAGCCCCGGCAGGAACAGGATGATGCCGGGGAACGCGATCAGAATACCCAGCACGATGAAGTCCATCACCAGGAACCAGCCGATGCCCTTGAAGATGGCCGTGGTGCTGACCAGATCCCGGACCACCCCCTTGATCACGAACACGTTCATGCCGATGGGCGGCGTGATCATGCCGATCTCCAGCAGCTTGGTGAGCACAACGCCGAACCACAGCAGGCTGAAGCCAGCGTCGCCCACGATCGGCAGGACGATGGGCAGCGTCAGCAGCATGGCCCCGATGGGCTCCAGGAACATGCCAAGAATCACGTAGACCAGCACGATCCCCAGCAGCAGGATCATGGGATCCGGGCTCACGCCGATAATGGTGGTGGACAGGAAATCGCCGGCGCCGGAGAGGGACAGAAAGCGCGTGAGCAGATTGGCACCGATGGCGATGACCATGAGCGCGGCGGTGGTCAGCACCGTCTCCAGGATGGCGTTGCGGAAGCGCTCCCACGTCATGGAGCGCTTGATGATCGCCACCAGACAGGCCAGGAACGCGCCCACGGCACCCGCCTCGGTGGGCGTGAACACGCCGCTGAACAGGCCGCCGAAGATGCCGATCATGATCAGCAGCACCGGCCAGGTGTCCTTCAGGGCCGCGATTTTCTCGCTAAGCGGGATGTTCTCGTTCAGCGGCGGGGCGAGCTCCGGCTTGAGCTTCACCCGTACCAGCACGACGATCACGTAGCCGATGGCCGTGAGAATGCCGGCGCTGATACCGCCCAGGAACAGCGCCCGGATCGACTCCTGGGCGATGATGCCGTAGAGAATCATGATGATGGACGGCGGGATCAGCGCACCGATGGTGCCGGCCACGGCCACGGTGCCGGTGGCCAGCTCCGGGTGGTACCGGTGGCGCATCATCTCCGGCACGGCGATCCGGCCCATGGCCGCCGAGCACGCCACCGACGACCCAGATACCGCCGCGAACCCGGCCGAACCGAAGATGGACGCGATGGCGAGCCCGCCGGGCAGGCCCGACAGCCACAGCCGCGCCGCCCGGAACATGCCCTGGGTCAGCTGCGTGTGGTAACAGATGAACCCCAGCAGCAGGAACATGGGCACCGAACTCAATACCCAGCTGGAGGCGAAGCTGTAGGGAATGTTCCCCAGCACGCCCCAGGCGATGTTCCACCCCACCATGTACCACAGCCCGCCGAACGACACGCCGATCAGCGCGACGCCCACGGGCACCCGCAGGGCGAGTAGCACCAGGAGAATACCGAGGCCGTAGAGGCCGATCTCCACATCACTCACGGGCGCCCCTCCCCGTCGTCGGAGGAGAACCGGTCATCGCTGGCGAGATCCTCCGGCCGCGCCCGGACCTCATCCAGCCCGGAGCGGGCGCCGAACAGGTAGACGAGGAACTTGTAGACCAGCACCACCGTCATCAGCCCGCAGCCGATGGGTAAGGCATACGCGGTGGGCCATACGGGAATGGAGGTATCCGCCTGAACAACCATGGAGCCGATGTCCTGTTTGGTGCGCGCCTCCTCCCAGGTGCGCACCGACAACAGGCCGAAGACCGTGGCGGAGAACACCAGCACCAGCCCGTTCAGGTGCTTCTGCAACACCTCGGGCATCATCTCCGTGACCACTTCCACGGAGATGTGCGCCCCCTTCTGCTCGGCGAATGCCAGTGGCACGAAAGCGGCGATCAGCATGTAGTAGTAGGCGACGATGGTGATGGTGCCCGGCAGCGGCGCACTGAAGAAATAGCGGCCGATCACGTCAGCGGTGACGTGCAGCATCATCAACGCGATGGCGAGCCCGCCGAGAATGGTGGTGAAGTCAGTGATGCGCGACAGCAAGCGGCCGATCGTGTACATGCCCCGCCCCCGGAGATTGCGGCAACGTCTCACGGACGCCGGCGCGGCGGGTCAGCCGCCACGCCGGCACAATGGTTACTCGCCGTAGGACTCGAGATCGACGCGCGAGAAGACCTGGTCCCAGTAGAGGCGGGCCAGCTCGTCGCTGGAGTCCACGCCCTGCACCCGCTCGATCCACTCCTCGAGAATACCTCGGAAGTCCTCGATCATCTCCTCGGCCCGCTCTACACCATGGTTCTCGCGGTAGTTCTCCGCGATGCGCTCCATGTCCGCCTCGATGAAGGCAACGGTGTCGTCCACCAGACCGTCGTCCGGCTCGTGGACGGTGATCTTGTCCATGTCGCGGACCTTCTGCATGTTCTCCTGGTGACCCTGTTCGTACACCCAGCTCATCTCCGCCGACATCACCGCCGACGCGCGCATGAGCGCTTCGCGCTGGTCGCCGTCCAGGCTCTGCCACGTCTGCATGTTGAGGTTGTTGCTGCCGACACCGCCGAACACACCGCCGGGCATGTCCACGGTGATGTCCTCGATCACCTCGATGAGATTGACGATGGTCAGCTCCGGGGTGGAGTGCACGCTGCAGTCCACGGCGCCCTGGCTCAGGGCTTCGTAGGTCTCGTGCTGGGACAGCGACACCGGCGAGGCACCCATCTCGCGAACCCAGCGCGACCACTGGGCACCGCCGACGCGCATGCGTTTGCCGCTGAGATCATCGCTGCTGGTCACCTCGCCATTGCACAGCAGGTAGTAGGGCGAGGTGGCCGCCGACCCGGCGAATACCTGGTTCTGCGCCCGGAACTCGTCGTGGCATTCCGGGCAGTGATGAAAGATGAACTCCGACATGGCGCCGCCGTAGGCGAGGCCTGACTTGTCCACTGATTCGCCACCCACTTCCAGCAGCATGGACAGCTCCGCCGCCAGGTTGGAGCTGGGGTACTCGGACGGGAAGTACGGCAACAGCAGAATGCTGCTGTCCGCCGTGCCGTCACGCAGGCCGGTGGAGCTCTCGTCGAATTCCAGCAGCGAGCGGGGGAAGACTCGCGCGGTCAGCTCACCGCCGGAGTACTCCTCCAGCGCGTCGGCGTAACGGTTGGCGGCGTCGGCGCCAAGAGAGCCGTCGGCGTAACCGATGGCGAAGTTGAGCTGGCGTGCATCCGCGGCCGCGCTCATCGCCACGCCGGCGACCAGGGCTGGCAACACTGCCAGAAGTCGTTTTCCAGTTCGATGCGTTCCGGTCCCCATGATGATCTCCTCCAGACGTCTCGTCATTGTTATCGCCAGCAGCCGTCTTCTGTGGACGGCGCTCTCCTTGGGCATCCTCGGATACTGGCTGGTGACTGCGCCTCGTCCGAAACGACGATATTCATCCCGATCGACGCTCATCCAGGCCAAGACCCCGGCCGATGATCTCCTTCATGATCTCGGACGTGCCGGCGTAGACGCGGGAGATGCGCGCGTCGGTGTACATGCGGCAGATGCGGTACTCCTCCATGTAGCCGGCGCCACCGTGAAGCTGCACGCACGCGTCCAGCACCTCGCCCTCCAGCTCGCTGGCCGCCAGCTTGGCGCCGGACGCGGCCTCGGCATCCAGCGCCTGGTCATTGGCCAGCATGACGCACTGATCCACCAGCGCCTGCACCGCGTCCAGCCGGGCGCGCAGGTCCGCCATGACGAAGCGGCTGTTCTGGAACGTGCCGATGGGGCGACCGAAGGCGCGGCGCTCCTTGATGTACTCCAGGGTGATGTCGAAGGCGACCTGGGCATGGGCGATGGAGGTGATGGCGCTCATCAGCCGCTCCACCGCCAGACACTCCGCCATGTGCCGGAAGCCCCTGCCCACCTCGCCCAGCAGGTTCTCCTTCGGCAGCCGCACGTCGTCGAAGAACAGCTCGGCGGTGTCCTGGGCGTGCAGGCCCATCTTCTGCAGCCGCCGCCCGCGCTCGAACCCGGGCATGCCGCGCTCCACCACGAACAGGCTGATACCGTGGCGGCTGTCCGGGTCGGTGCGCGCGGCCACCACCACGAGATCCGCGAGAATGCCGTTGGAGATGTAGGTCTTGGCGCCGTTGAGGAGCCAGTGGTCGCCCCGGTCTTCGGCGCGGGTCCGGATCGCCGCAAGATCGCTGCCGGTGCCGGGCTCGGTCATGGCGATGGCGAGAATCGCGTCGCCCCGCACCGCCGGGGGGATGAAGCGCTGCTTCTGCTCCGGCGTGGCGTAGCGATCGAGGTAGGGGCCCACCAGCATGGAGTGGGCGTTGTGGAAGAAGCCGATCTCGCCGTGGCGGATCGTCTCTTCCTGCAGGATCTGATCGTAGCGGATGTCGCGAACGCCGGCACCGCCGTAGTCGTCTTCCGCCCACATGAGCAGAAACCCCTGCTCGCCGAGCGCCTGGAAGGCATCGCGGTCCACATGGCCCTGTTCGCGCCAGGCGGCGGCGCGCGGCCCGATCCGCTCGCGCATGAAGCGGCTGGCAACGTCCCGGAACTGCACGTGTTCCGGGGTGAAGATGGTTCTCGGCATACCCATGGGCAACTCCCCGGGGCGGATGTGACGGGCGAACGCGCGGAGCGACCCGGACCGATCCGGTGCCGCTCCGCCCGGTGGCGCTACATGCCGTAGCTGTCCACGTCCACTTTCGAGGAGACCTCGTCCCAGTAGAGCCGGGCGAGCTCGTCGGCGTCGTCCACGTCCTCCACCAGCTTCAGCCAGCGGTCCAGCAGCGGCCGGAACTCCGCGATCATCTCCTCCGCCCGATCGACGCCCCGCTCCTGATAGCGGCTGGCGATGGTCTCGAGATCCTCGCGGATGAAGTCGTGGGAGGCCTCCAGCAGCGCGTCATCGGGCTCGTGAATGGCGATGCCCTCCTGCTCGGCCAGGGTATGGTTGGCGATGTCCTCCTCGGCGTAGAGGTAGCTGAGCTCCGCCGACATCACCGTGGCCGCACGCATCAGGGCTTCGCGCCCGTCGGTGTCGAGACTGCGCCAGGTGTCCAGGTTCAGGCTCGCCGGGCTGCTGCCGCCGTAGGCGCCGCCCGGCACCTGCACGGTGATGTCCGTGGCCACGTCGGACAGGCTGAAGATGGTCAGACCGGTGAGATCGATGGAGGCGCAGTCAAGCACCCCCTGGCTCAGCGCCTCGTACATGTCGTTCACGGACATGGACACCGACGACGCCCCCAGGGCATCCGCCCACCGCGACCACTGCGCACCGCCGGCACGCACGCGGGTCCCCTGCAGATCATCCAGGGAGGTCACCTCCTCGGTGCAGATCAGGTGATAGGAGGTGCTGGACGACCCCCCGAGGAAGAGCTGGTTCTGGGCTTCGAACTCCTCGACGCACTCGGGGCAGTGATTGAAGATGAACTCCGACATGGCGCCGGCGTAGGCCAGCCCTTCGTGGCCCGGGGTGCGCTCGTCGGCCAGCTCCAGCGCCATGGAGATCTCGGCGACCATGTTGGCGTGGGGGTACTCGGACTGGAAATAGGGCAGCAGCACGAAGGCGCTGTCGGCGATGCCGTCGCGAACGCCGGACGACGCCTCCTCGAAATCCAGCAGTGACAGCGGGAACACCCGGGCGCTGAGGGCACCGTCGGAGTATTCCTCCACGGCATCGGCCCAGCGCTCGGCCGCTTCAATGCCGATGGAGCCATCGGGGTAACCGCTGGCGTAGTTCAACTGCCGGGCATCGGCCGCCGAGGCCCCGCCCAGCAGCAGGCCGGCCGCCACGAGAGCGGAAGCGGACACGCGCGTTATCGTCGTTGTGGTCATGGTGACTTCTCCTCCAGGTTCCGCCGACCCGCCCGCCCCGACTGACGACACGCCAGCCAGGGGAGGTGACGGCATGGGAGCAGTCTAGAAACGGGGGCGTGCGGCAGAATCGTCCGAAGCGACGAATCACCGTCCATTCACGGCAGGACCCCGGGAGTTCAGTCGACCAGACCGAGGCGCCGGGCGATGGCCACGGCCTCGGTGCGGTTGCGGGCATCCAGCTTGGCGTTGATGTTGCGCAGGTGGGTGCGCACGGTGCTCTCGGAGACGAACAACATGGCGGCGATGCCGCTGTTGGAGTTGCCCCCGGCGAGCTGCTCCAGCACCCGCACCTCCTTGGGCGTGAGCGGCTCCGGCATCGCACCGGCGGCGCAGGCGCCCGTGGCGCCATGTTCACTGAGCCCGCAGGCGGCGTACAACCGTTCACGGTACTCAGCGGGCAGGTCGGCCCCGGCACGGCTGGTAGTGAACGCCCGCACCGGGCCGGTGACCACATCGCCCTCGTCGGCGATGATGCGCACAAACCCTTCGTCGGCCGCGAAGCGCAGGGCGGGCTCCAGCTCCGCCATGGCGCCCTCGTCGTCGCCGGCGCGCGCCAGCGCCGCCGCCAGCAGCAGCCGCAGCTTCAGAGCACGGCGGTGGCGGCGATTGCGCTCGGTCTCGCTGACGGCCTGACGCAGCGGTGCCACCGCCCGGTCGGGCCGGGAGCCGTGCACCAGTAGTCGCAGGCGCGCCAGCGCCAGGGTTTCGATGTCATTGCCCAGGGCGGAATAGGGGGTGACCCGCGCCCACAACGCCCGGTCACGGGCACGCAGGTACTCGTTGCGGGCACCGTGCAAATCGCCTTGGATCAGGCAGTGGCGTAGCCGCTCCAGCCGGGCGCTGGAGACCACCCGGGGAAGCTGCCCCTCGTAGCCCAGGTATTCCAGATCGGTGAGGAGCTGGAACGCACTCTCCGCGTCCCCGCGCAGGGCGGCGATCCGCGACATGGTGACGTGGGCGCTGATCATCTGATCGGGCAGCCGCACCCCACGCACCAGCGGCACGTAGACATTGAGCAACCGCTCGGCCTGATCCAGCGCATTGGTCTCGTAGAGCACCTCCGCCAGGGGCACGCCGGCCATGACATTGCCGTTGGTGTCGAAGCGGCGGTGGCCGTGCTGGGTTCCCGCGGCCACGCGGAAGCGCTGGGTGGCCTGGCGCAGCCGCCCGCGCAGCAGATCGATGGTGGCTTCCACCACTTCGGAGTAGATCATGTTGAAGCGGCCGGTACCGACGTCCTGCGCCAGCCGGGACGCCTCCAGCAGCTCGCGCGACTCCCGGTAGCGCCCCTTGATCATCGCCAGATAGGCCGCGGAGTTGGCGAGCATGCTGTAGGGGAAGTTCACCCCCGCCTCCAGTTCCTGGAGATTGGCCATGGCTTCGTCGTAGGCCTGCTCCACGTGATCCATCATGGTCAGCAACATGGGCCGCACCGACAGCACGTGGGCGCGCGTCCCGGCATCCATATCGCCATGATCCATGCGTGCGAGAATGGCCATGCCCTCCTTGTAGCCACGGCTGAACGCCAGCGCCCACACGTGGACCACCCGCAACCGGGGGTGGGCATCCAGCGCCTCGGCCGGGAGCGCACCCAGCCAGCGCGACAGCAACCGGAACCGCCCCTCCATGAGCAATTGCTCGGCGTTGTCCAGCAGAATGGCAACGGCGGTGTCGGACTCATCGGACGCCAGCGCATGTTCCACCGCCGGAATGGGCCGCCCCCGCTCGCGATACCAGTCGGCAGCGGCGCGGTGCAGGGCGGCGACCTCCCCGGGCTGCTGCCGGTCAAGCTGGCTGCGCAGAAAGTCCCGGAACAGGCTGTGGTAGCGGTACCAGCTGCGGTCGTCGCTCAGCGGCAGCAGGAACAGATTGCGCCGCTCCAGCTCCTCCAGCATGCCGGCGCCATCCGCGCCCCCCGCCACGGCGTTGCATAGGTCACCGTTCAACTGGTGCAGCACGCTGGTGCGCAGGAGAAAGGTCTGCAGCGGCTCCGGCAGATTCGCGAACACGTCCTCGGCCAGGTAATCGGCAATGGCGGCACTGGAGCCGGAGAAGCCCTCCAGGAACGCGCCGGCGTCTGCACGCCGCTCCACGGCCATGGAGGCAAGCCACAGCGCTGCCGCCCACCCCTCCGTGGACTCGTGCAGACGCGCCACCTGGTTGGCGTCCAGGCTGAGCCCGCGATGATCGCGCAGGAAGTGGGTGGTCTCATCAATGGAGAAACGCAGGTCTGCCGGCTCCACCTCCAGCAGCAGGCCCCGGGCCCGGAGGCGGCCGAACCCAAGCTCCGGCACGGTGCGCGAGCCGAGGATCAGCTGGCTGCCTGGCGGGATATGGTCCACCAACTCCCGGACCAGCCCCAGCACGGTGGAGTTCTGCACCGACTCGAACTCGTCGATGAACAGCGAGAACGGCACGGCGCAGCTGGCGACGCGGTCCATGAGTTCCAGCGCGAGCTCGCCGCTGGCCTCGTCCCGGAGCTGCAGGTGGGCAGAGGCCGGTTCACGCTGACTGCCGCCCCCCGCGACGATGCGGTCCAGCGCCGCGGACAGGAACGCGAGAAAGCGATTGACGTCGTTGTCGGCCGGGTCGGCGGTGAGCCAGGCGGTGGCCACCTGCCGCGCCTCGCAGGCATCACGGGCCTGCTGCATGACCGTGGTCTTGCCGAACCCTGCCGGCGCACGAATCAGCACCAGACGGCTGTCCCGGTCATCGGCGATCCGCTCGACCACAGCAGCTCGCCGCACCTGAAACCGGGCGGTCAGGGGCGGGCGCAGCTTGGACAGCAGTAGTGATGGCGGCTGGTGCGTATTCACAGGCCGTCACTTATAGCACACCGCCCCTTTCGCTGGGCAGGGGGCGCCCGGGATTCAGCCGCCGCGCTCCCCGAACCGCGGCGCGCGCTTCTCCATGAACGCGGCGACGCCCTCGTGGAACGCGTCCCGGTTCAGCAGGCCGCGCTGGTGCTCGCCCTCGTAGTCCAGCTGCGCCGGGAGGCTGTTGTGCTCCGAGGCCGCGAACGCTTCCCGCACCCGGCGCACCACGTCCGGCGGGCCGGCGGCAAGCCGTGACGCCACCGCGCGGGCATCATCCAGAAGGGCGTCATCGTCGGTACACGCCCAGATCAGCCCCCAGTTGGCAGCGTCTTCGGCGGGCAGGCGGTCACCCAGCAGGGTCAGCCCCAGGGCGCGCGCGCGCCCGATCAGGCGCGGCATGTGCCAGGTCGCCCCCAAGTCCGGGAGAATGCCCAGGTTGGGCACAAACGGAAGCAGGAAATAGGCCGAGCGCCGGGCGAGCACCACGTCGGCGGCCAGGGCCAGGCTTGCGCCCGCACCGGCCGCCGCGCCATTGACGGCAGCCACCACCGGCACCGGCAGTGCCTGGATGTCGCAGATCAGCGGATGGGAGAGCCGGTCCATGACGTCGCCCACGGCGTCGCCGAAGCTCTGTTCGCCGGCATCGCCCCAGAGCTTGTCCAGCTCGGCGCCGGCGCAGAAGCCGTCACCGGCGCCGGTGATCACCAGGGCGCGCACGCCAGTATCGGCGGCCACTTCGGCCAGCGCGGCGCGCATCTCCTCCTGCATGGGAATGGAGAGCGCGTTGCGCTTGTCCGGCCGGTTCAGGGTGAGCCAGGCGATGCCGTCGGCACGCTCCAGGGTAATGGTCTCGAAGGTGCTGCTCATGAATCACTCCACGGTTGCGTCAGCGTCGCGCCACTTCCCCGGCCCCGTGTACCCGAACAGGTAGCCGGCCACCTTGCGGATCTGGATTTCCTCGGATCCTTCGGTGATGCGGTAACGGCGGTGATGACGGTAGATGTGCTCGAAGGGCTGGTGACGCGAGTAGCCGAGCGCGCCGAAAACCTGCATGGCGCGGTCGGCCGCCTCGCAGCAAAGCCGGTTCGCCCGGTAGTTGCACATGGCCACCCGGTCCGAGAGGCGGCGCTCGATCTCCAGCTTGGGCATGGTGTCCATCTGCCAGGCAGTCTGCCGGATCAGCAACCGCAGCATTTCCGCCTCGGTGGCCAGCTCCACCAGCGGGAACTGAATGGCCTGGTTCTTCGCCAGCGCCTGGCCGAAGGGCTTGCGCCGGCGGGCGTAGGTCACGCTTTCGTTGATGCAGTACTGGGCCGCGCCAAGGCTTGAAGCGGCCTGGCGGATGCGGTTTTCGTGCACTACATGCTGCGCCACCGCGAGCCCGTCACCGGCGGCGCCGAGGATGGCGTCATCCGGCACCCAGACGTCGGTGAAACTCACCCGCGGGTGGTCGGTGGGCATGTTGAACGTCCACAGGTACTCCTCGATCACCACACCGGGGGCGTCCGCCGGCACGATGAAGGCGGTGATACCGCTGGCGTCCCCGGCGTTGCCGTGGGTTCGGGCGAACACGACGCAGTGGGTGGCCAGGTGCATACCCGTGGTCCACATCTTCTCGCCGTCGATCCGCCAGCCGTCGACGCCGTCGCGCGCCTCCGGCACCGCTGCCGTTTCCATGTGGGTGGCATCTGAGCCGTGATCCGGCTCGGTGAGGCCGAACGCCAGGTGCAGGTGCTCGTCCAGCATGCCGTGGATGAACGCCTGCTGCTGCGCATGGGTGCCGAAGTCCCGGAACAGCAGCACGAACGGATTGTTGGCGACGATGGAGTGCTCGTTCTGCAGGTCGTTGTGCAACCCCAGCCCCCGCGCCGCCAGGTGCTCGCGGATGGCGGTCATGGCCAGATGGGAGCCGTCCTGCCCCCCGTACTCCCGGGGCAGCGGGAAGCGCAGGTGGCCGGCCCGGTCGGCACGCCGGCGCGCCTCGGCCAGCAGCGCCTCCCACTCCGGCCGTGGCAGCCCGCCCCGCTCGAAATCGGTGCGCGCCCACTCGCGGCGGTGGTCGAAGAAGCGCTGATTGTCGTCCTGCAGTTCCAGGGGCCGGATCGCGTCCTCGATGAAGGCGTCCAGCTCCTGCAGGTAATCGGTGATGGCATCGGGCAGATCGAAGTTCATGTCTGGCGACTCTCGTTCAGCTCTTCCAGGGTGCGCCGGTAGGCGGAGTAGTTGGGCTGGTCCACGGCCATGGCGTTGAGGGTGCTGGCCCAGAGGTAGTCCTGCAGGCTGCCGCTGTCGAGCGGGATGCGCCCGTCGGCGATGCGTTCGCACAACTGCTCCACCAGCGTGTTGTTGGTGCCCCGGCGGCCCAGAAGGGCTTCCAGCTTGACCCGCTCCTCCAGTTCCGCTGTCAGCCCGTGCTCGATCTCACGGCGGACGATGGCCAGCGCCCGGGCAGCCACCCGGGTGTGGAACGCCAGCCGCCCCTCGGTGGCGGGCACCACGTCGTTCTCCAGGAACTCGATCACGCCAGCGATCAGGTCTTCCGCGCCGGGCTGTTCACGCATCGCCTCTCCTCCCCTCAGGCGCTCCGGATGGGCACCAGCAGTCGCAACAGGTCGATGGCGGTCTCGGACGCCCGGCGGCCGATGGCGGCCCGTTCCACCGAACGGTCACGCCCCTCCCGGTAGGCCCGCGCCATGCTGCCGCAGATCACGCCCCACCGAAGCGTGCCGTAGACTTCCCAGTAGTGGACGCGCTCCCGGTCTACCGGAGCACCGCCCGCGGCGCGGTAGGCGGCGTAGAAGGCGTCCCGGTCGCCGAAGCCGCCCACGGGCTTGTCCATGTTGCCGAACCGCCACGAGTTCACGCAGATCCAGCCGATGTCTTCCATGGGATCGCCCACGTGGGCGACCTCCCAGTCCAGCACCGCCCGCAGCCCCTCGGCGCCCACTACGAAGTTGCCGTTGCGGAAATCACCGTGCAGAAGCACGGGCGCATCCGGGTCGGGCGGCCGGTTTTCACGCAACCAGCGGAAGGCGTACTCGAAGACCGGGCGCGGGACGCCCTGAGCCCGGTACTCGGCGTACTGGTCATCCAGTTGCGTAGCAATGTCCGGACGTGGGACGGCGGCCGGCAGCGCCGCCGTGGGCACGGCATGGATGCGCGCCAACACGTCTGCGCACTGGGCGGCGAGTCGCTCCCGCGCACCGGCGTACTCGGCGTCGCGCAGGATGCGCCGGGGGATGGTCTCGCCATCGATCCGGTCCATCACGTAGCCGACACCCAGCCCGTCGTCCGGCTGCAGGCGCAGCCGCACATGCGGGACGGGCACACCACAGTCGGCGACCGCATCCACCACGGCCGCCTCGGTGTCCAGACCCAGGGCACCGAGCTCGTCCGACTGGTTCCATGCGCCGGCAAGGCGCATGATCAGCGGCTCGCGCGCATCCGCGGTCTCGGCATCAAAGGCCCAGATCGCCTGGCTGGCACCGCCGCTGACGCGCGTGACGCTGGTCGCCCTGCCGCCCGGGAGAATGCTCCCGGCCAGGGCATCGAGCGCCTGCTGCCAGTCGCCGTCCTGCGCCGTCATACCCGCCGCTCGCGCCCCTGCCAGTGGGGTTCACGCAGCTTGTACTTGAGCAGCTTGCCGGCGGCGGAAAGCGGCAGTTCGTCGCGCACTTCCAGGCTGCGCGGGCACTTGAACCTTCCGATCAGCGCGCTGCAATGCCGGAAGAGCGCATCCTGATCCAGCTCGGCGCCATCGCGCAGCACCACCACCGCGTGGACGCGCTCGCCGAAATCCTCGTCCGGGACGCCGATGACGGCACAGGCCACCACGTCGGGATACTGCAGGACGGCGTCCTCCACTTCGGCGGAATAAACGTTCTCGCCACCGGTGACAATCATGTCCTTGAGCCGGTCCACCACGAACAGAAAACCGTCTTCATCCATGCGGCCGCCGTCGCCGGTGTGCATCCAGCCATCGCGCAGCGCCTCGGCGGTCTGCTCCGGCTTGCCCCAGTAACCCTGCATGACCGTGGGGCCGCGCACGGCGATCTCCCCCACCTCGCCCACCGGCACGTCGTCACCCGACGGGTCCACCACCCGCAGTTCGGCGGTGCTGATGGGGCGACCGGCGGAGTGCAGCTTGCCGGCCTTGCGGCCTTCGCTGGTATGGCACCAGCCGGGCAGCAGCGTCGCCACCGGAGAGAGCTCGGTCATGCCGTAGAGTTGGATGAACTCTGCGGCGGGAAACGCGGTGGTAGCGCGCTCCAGCAGCGACGAGTCGATGGGCGCCGCACCGTAGAGCATGATCCGCAGGGTACTGGTGTCGTGTTGCCGGAACGCCGGGTCGTCGAGAACGCGACCGATCATGGTCGGCACGAGAAAGGTCTCCTGGACCTGCTCTGCCTCGATGGCTTGCAGCACCGACACCGGGTCGAACTGCGGAATGACCACGTGGGTGCCGAGCCGCGCGGAGACCTGCACGGTGAGTCCGGTGCCGCCGATGTGGAACATGGGCGCGGCGTGGAGCGCCACGGCGCGATCCGGCCGGTGGCCTGCCGCCAGCGTGCCCAGGGCGCCGCTGTAGATGTTGGCGTGGCTGAGCATCACGCCCTTGGGCTTGCCGGTGGTGCCGCCGGTATAGAACACACCGGCCAGGTCATCGCCGCCGCGCATGGCGTCCTGAGCGGCGTCGGCGGCGGCGATGAGCGCCTCGTAGTCGAGCGCGCCGTCACCATCGCCGCCATCCAGATCAATGACGGTACGCAGCGACCGGGACTGCTGCCGCACCGCGGGAATGTGCTCCCGGAAGGTGGCGTCCACCAGCAGGATTCGGGTATCGCAGTCATCCAGGGAGTAGGCGATCTCCGCGGGACTCCAGCGGATGTTCACGGGATTGATGACGCCGCCGGCCCAGACCACACCGTAGAAGAACTCCAGATACCGGTCGGAATTCAGGGCCAGAATGCCGACACGGTCGCCGGCCTGCATCCCCTGTGCCTGCAGGGCGGCGGCCAGCCGGGCGACACGGCTGACGAATCCGGCCCAGGTCCGGCGACGCTCACCGAAGACGGTGGCCGTGGCACCGGGGCTTTCACGCAGGGACTTGTGCAGGGGCTGGGTCAGGTACATGGCTCTCCTCGCTCATTGTTCTGTTCATGCCGCGGTTGCGCCGGCGCCCGTTACCGGTCGAAGACCACGTGCTCCTCGGTGAGGAAGATGCGCGAGCGCGAGAAATCGATGAACGTGGCCTCGTCCTCGAGCAGGGCGCGCCGGGCCTCCCGTGCGGCCGGGGAGTTCGCAGTGGCCTGGTAGCTCGCCAGATCATCCCACCAGAGTTCGGTGATGCCGTCGTAGGGCTCACTGAGTCCGCGGGACTTGAGAATGGCCTCGTTCATGTCGGGCTCGACCGTGTGGCTCTGCACGTACTTCCGCGCCCCCAGCGCCTCCGCCAGGCTCTGGACCAGCGCGCCGTGCTGCTCAAGCCAGTACCTGGCGAACGCCTCTTGAGACAGATCGGTGCGTTTTCTGACACAGTAGACAAGCTTGATCATGGCCTGATGCTCTCCGGCTGAGGACACGGCGAGTCTCTTACCGTTGAGAACCATGGTCACGGTCGCGCACAACGCCGCGCGTCGTCCGAAACGACGATTTTCGGTGTTCGCGCGACTGGTAGATTTGCGGACACTCCCGACACCGATCATCACGAAGAGAACCCACATGACTCTGCCAACGATTCTTGAAGAGAACCTGCGGCTGCCGGTAATCGGCTCGCCCCTGTTCATCGTCTCCAACCCCGATCTGGTCATCGCCCAGTGCAAGGCGGGCATTGTCGGCTCGTTCCCGGCACTCAACGCTCGCCCCGCCGAGGAGCTGGAGCTCTGGCTGCAGCGCATCCACACCGAGCTCGCCGAGTACAAGGCCGCGCACCCGGAGAAAAAGGTGGCGCCCTACGCCGTCAACCAGATCGTGCACCAGAGCAACGACCGCCTGGAGCATGACCTGGAGATGTGCGTGAAGTACGAGGTGCCCATCGTCATCACCAGCCTGCGCGCCCCCACCGAGGCGATCCCGGCGGTGCATTCCTACGGCGGGCTGGTGTTCCACGACGTCATCAACGTGCGGCATGCGCAGAAGGCGATCGAGGCGGGCGTGGACGGCCTGATCCTGGTCTGCACCGGCGCCGGCGGTCACGCCGGCACCCTCAGCCCGTTCGCCCTGGTCTCGGAGATCCGCAGCTTCTACGACGGGCCGATCATCCTCTCCGGTGCCATCACCCGCGGCGAGCACATCCTTGCGGCGCAGAGCATGGGGGCGGACCTGGCCTACATGGGCACCCGCTTCATCGCCACCGAGGAAGCCAACGCGGCACCGGACTACAAGTCCATGATCGTGGACTCCAGTGCCGGCGACGTGGTCTACACCAACCTGTTCACCGGCGTGCACGGCAACTACCTGGGCGGCAGCATCACCCGGGCCGGCCTGGACCCGAACGATCTGCCGGAAGCGGACAAGAGCAAGATGTCCTTCGGCTCCGGCGGCAGCAGCAAGAACAAGGCGTGGAAGGACATCTGGGGCGCCGGTCAGGGCGTGGGCAGCATCCGCGACGTTCGCCCCGCAGGCGAGGTGGTCACCAACCTGGAGCGGGAGTACGTCGCCGCGCAACGCCGCATGGCCGGCCAGGTGTGGGCGATGGAAACCGCTGTCGACCCCGTCTGATCTCCCTCTGCAGCGGGTTGCGTCGTCCTGGCGCAGCCTGCACTTCCCGTTTGTCGAACGTCGTCGCTGATCGCTTGGTGGACCTGAAGGTCCACCCTACGGGCACTGGACGGCGAAACCATGCTCATGCCGGCGGCACTGTACGGCCTGATCATGTTCATCCCGGCCATCGGGCTGATCGTATTCGGGCGCAAGCGGCTGCCCTCGCCCCACGCCGGCATGGTGTCGGACCGGGCCGCGGCACCGCAGACCTGAGGCGCCGACTCGGGGCGGCTCTCCACGGGCCGCCCCGGTCAGTGCGCGGCGTTCATGGCCTCGTCGTCCAGCGCAGCCGCCCGGCGGTAGGCATCGCGGTCGCTGACCCGCACCCAGTAGTCGCGGAACAGCTCACGCTCCTCGATCATCCCGCTCTGAAGCCCCCAGCCGATCTGCGAGCCGACGTAGACATCGGCGGCGGTGAACCGCTCGTCGGCGATGAAACTGCCGCCAACCAGCGCCCGGGCCAGAGTGTCCATGACGGACGCATAGTCGCCACACCCGACCTGGATCCGCTGCCGGGCATCGGGCTCGACGCCCATGCTGCGGTTCATCAGCGCCGCTTCCAGAGGACCCGCCGCAAAGAACAGCCAGCGGTAGTAGGCGCCGCGGGACTGCGGCGTCGGCGCCAGCCCGGCATCCGGGAACGCATCGGCGAGATAGGCGCAGATGGCGGCGCTTTCGGTGACAATGGTGCCGCCGTGCAGAATGGCGGGCACCTTGCCCATGGGGTTGATGGCCAGGTATTCCGGGGATTTCATGGCTTCGCCGTAATCCAGCAGCTCGGTGCGGTACGGAATGCCCAGTTCCTCCAGCATCCAGCGCACGATCCGGCCGCGGGACATGGGATTGGTATAGAAAATCAGCGCGTCCGTCATGGGAACACTCCCTGTTGTCTGCCCTGCAGACCATATCACCTTTGCGGTGCAGCGGCTCCATGCCACTGTTTGTACTAACCTTCCAGTATGCCCACCTGTCCGTGGGCCTCGTGAACCGAACCCGGGAGCCAGAGTGCTGACAACCGGCCCGAACACCATCCTGTCCCACGACGAACGCGTGCTCGCTGGCGCCGTTGACGCACCGGCGCCCTCGACACATGATGCCAGGAGAGTCCGCGCATTCACGGGAGCCGTCATGCGTCGCTTCGTTCTGGATACCAGCGTATTCACCAACCCGCACGTCTCCGCGCAGTTCGGCGAGACACCGGTCCAGGTCCTGGAGACGTTTCTCGCGCTGGCGCGGCGCTGCCCGGCGGAGTTCTACATGCCGCTGTCGGTCTACGAGGAGTTCCGCACCATCCGCGAGCTCGACGACGCCCTGGCCGGCGACGTGGAAACCGAGATCTGGGTCCGCTCGCCCCAGCGCTTCTCGCTGACCATTCCCAGCGATGTGCTGTACGAGTTCATCGACGAGGTGCGCACGCGCATCGACCGCGGCCTGCGCATTGCGGAGGAGCACACCAAACGGGCCGGCGCGTCGGTGGACATGGACCCGGAGCTGATCACCCACCTGCGCGAGCGCTTCCGCGAGGCAATGCGCAAGGGACTGGTGGACTCCCGCGAGGACGTGGACGCTGTCCTGCTCGCCATGGAGCTGGATGCGGAGCTCGCCACCGCCGACGAGGGCATGCGCAAGATGGGCAACCGCATGGGAGTCAAGCTGGTCACCGCTGCCTACCTGCGGCGGGTCATGGAGAACCTGGCCGAGCGCGACCCCAGACGGTCGTGATTCAGTCGAACTGCGCGCCGCCGGACAGGGTATTTGCCAGGGTGCCGGTCATCCGCTCCAGTTCGCGTTCGAACTCCAGCCGCCAGTAACCGTCTTCCCAGCACGGCATGTCTTCGGCGATGTGCACCCGCCGGCCACCGGTGGCTTTCATGTGCGCCATGAACAGCTCGGCGTTGCGTCGCCGCCGGAATCGACAGCGGAACGGGATACCCACACGCCCGTACTCCCGGCTGCGGTTGATGGCCCGCCCCACCCCTTCGAGAAAGGCCTGCCCCAGCTGGCGCTCAAGGGCCGCATCGCCCATCTGCTGGTGCTCACTGGCGAACAGCGCGAGGCGCATCAGCCGGTTTGTGAAGTACTCCGGCGGCAGATCCAGAAGCTGATCGCCGCACAGGGCGATGTCGACGATATTGCTGCGGCCGGTCACGTATTTGGCCCGAACGTCGTCGCGCTCCGCCTTGAACACCAGCCCCTCGCTGCCCCGCGCATCCAGCTCCAGAATCAGTTCGCGCAGGGGCTGGACGTCCATGGGCCGGTAACGGCCGAAGATCCGCGCAGCCGGCAGGGCATAATAGTCGAGCCGCGACATGCGGTGCTCCTGGTGGAGAAAGTGGCCGGAGGTGGTGTCCATCATGTCGAAGATGAACAGCGCCACATCCTCTTTGATGTCCGGAGGGCAGCCTTCCAGATAGGGGTTCTCCGGCCCTGCAATCTCTGCGCAGAGCACCAAGCCAGGCTCGTCATCAAGGATCGCCGGGTCCACCAGATCCGGGAGGCGGTCGGTGCTGAACGGGCAGACGAAACCGCCACGGCTGAAGGCATACAGATCGTCTCCGTGGCGCACGATCCGCACGTTGAAGCCGTCGATCTTCTCCTCCGCCCAGAAGGCGTCGTCGAAATGACGCTCCAGCCCGGCCGCCAGCGACTGCACCCGGCCAATGGAGGGGTACCCCGGAACCACGATACCGTCATCGATAACGACGCTGCCGCGGGGATAGCCGCCAACCGTGTCCACCAGCCGCGTGTAGCGAAGCGTCTCGAAGCGGTCCTGCACAGCCTTGCCGCGCTCGACGGCGTCGGCCAGCACCTGCTGGTCCATGGCTCTCCCCCGGGTGGCCCGTGTCACGCCTTCACACCAACATACGCGCTCACCGCAGTCCATCCATGCCCGGGGAGACATGCAGGGCGGCCGGCAGCCGGCCCACCGCCTCCGCCGGCATGGGCCGGGCCAGCAGATAGCCCTGGACCAGGGCACAGCCGGCTTCACGCAGGAACTGATACTGCGACCACGTCTCCACGCCCTCGGCCACGGTCTTCAGGCCAAGGCTGCGGGCCATGCCGATCATGGAGCGGGTCAGAGTGACGTCCTGGCTGTCTTCGGGCAGCCCGTCGACGAAGGACCGGTCGATCTTCAACCCGGCGATGGGAATGCGGCGCAGATAGTCCAGGGACGCATAGCCGGTGCCGAAATCATCCACGTAGATGCTGATCCGTCCCTCACTGAGCACACGCATGTTGTCGGCTACCTGGCCGCCGTGGCTGACCAGTGACAGTTCAGTGATCTCCAGATGCAGCAGCTCCGGTTCCATGCCCACCGCTTCGAGGCTGTCCAGCACCATGGTGGCGAACAGCGGGTCCTGGAGCTGCACCGCTTCCACGTTGACGGCCACTGGCCGCAGGGTTACCCCGGCACGCCGCCAGGCGGCCAGCTGCCGGCAGCATTCCTCCACCACCCAGCGGCCCATGGGGACGATCAGACCCGTCTGCTCGGCGATGGCGATGAAACTGCCCGGCGACATCTCGCCCAGCTCGTCATCGTGCCAGCGCAACAGCGCCTCGTAGCTGACAATGCCGTTGTCGGACAGCGACGTGATGGGCTGATAGTGCAGCCGGAAATCCTGCCGCTCCGTGGCTCTGCGCAGCCGGGATTCCACGGCGATGCGCCGGGAGATGTCCGCGGAGTCGGCCTGACTGACGAACCGCACGGGCCTGTGCACACCGTCCGACGGCACGCGGACCGCGGTCGCCGCCCGCTCCAGAAGCCGCCGTGGTGTCGTACCGTGGTCCGGGAAGACGGAACCGCCAATGCGGACATTCAGGTAGTGCTCGTGCCCGTCGACGATGAACGGGCGCTCCAGTGCCCCGCGGATCTGCTCGGCCATGGTGTCGATGCAACCGGTATCGCGCCCCGGCGCGGGCAGGACCAGTGCGCACTCGTCCCCCTCCAGCCGCGCCGCCGTACCACCCGGCGGGCAGCCGTCACGCAGCCGCGCGGCGAGTTCCACCAGTATCCGGTCACCGGTGGCGGTGCCGTGGCTTTCGTTGATCAGCCGCAGCCCCTCGATATCGAACAGCAGCACCACCACCTTGCGTCCGTCTCCCTGGCTGAGCTCGATCAGGTGCTGCAGCCGCTCACCAACCAAGCGCCGATTGGGTAGACGGGTGAGTGGATCGTAGAACACGGAGAATTCAACGGCGGCGCGCAGGCGGCGCAGCTCGCGCACATGGTGCAGTTCATGCTGCACCAGCTCCGCGAACTGCCGGAGCCGGGACAGCGCCTGTTCGTCGAAGGCGCGGGGGATGCGGTCGATGACGCACAGGGTACCCACGGGATGGCCGGCCGGGCCGTGCACCACCACGCCAGCGTAGAAGCGGATGCCGGGATCGCCGGTCACCAACGGATTGCGGGAAAAGCGTGGATCCCGAAGCGTATCGGACACCAGAAGCATGCCATCTTTGCTGTCGATGGCGTGCGCACAGAAAGAGATGTCGCGATCGACCTGAGCGCGATCCCAGCCGAAGGCCGACTTGAACCACTCCCGGTCGCGATCCACCAGGCTGATCAGCACGACCGGCAAGCGGAAGATGTCGGCGATCAGATGCGTGAGCCGGTCAAAGCGCGTCTCCGCCGACGTATCAAGCACATTGAGCGAGTAGAGATCATAAAGCCGCTCTTCCTCAATAGCCGGCCGTCCCGTGCTGTTCAGATTCAGATCCTGCTCCATGGCGCGACGCCTCAACTGCCGTAACCCTCTGCTTTCCAAGCATAGTTGAGTGCTACCGCCATCGCCCGCCCCGGCTCTGGACATCGCGCCGGATCGCGGGGAGGATTGCACCATGCCATTGAACGGGTTCGATCCCCGCCGGAGCACGACCCCATGACCACAGCCATTCACGCCGAGGGCCTGTGCAAACGATTCGGCGACACGCAGGCGCTCAGGGGGGTGAGCCTTGATGTGGAACCGGGCACTGTGCTCGGCCTGCTCGGACCCAACGGCGCCGGCAAGACCACCGTGGTGCGCATCCTCTCGACGCTGCTGCACGCCGATGCCGGCACTGCGACCGTGGGCGGTTTCGACGTCCACACCCAGGCGCATCAGGTCCGCCAGCGCATCGGCCTCACCGGCCAGTACGCCTCGGTGGACGAACGCCTGACCGGCCGCGAGAACCTGATTCTCATCGGTCGACTGCTCGGCCTCCCCCACCGAACCGCCCGCGAACGCGCCGACGCCCTGCTGACGCAGTTCCAGCTGGAGCACGCCGCCGCGCGCGCAGCCCAGACCTACTCGGGCGGCATGCGCCGGCGCCTGGACCTGGCCGCCAGCCTGGTCGGGCAGCCGCAGATCCTGTTCCTGGACGAACCCACCACCGGGCTGGATCCGCGTGCTCGCCTGGAACTCTGGGGTCTGATCCGCCGGCTGGTGGCCGAGGGCACCACGGTGCTGCTGACCACCCAGTACCTGGAGGAGGCCGACCAACTGGCCGACGAGATCGTGGTCATCGACGGCGGCCGGGTGATCGCCTCCGGCACGGCCGATGCGCTCAAGGCCCGCATCGGCGCCCGCACGCTGGTGGCCGGCGCGGCGCAGGAAGCGGACGTCGGCGGCATTGCGGCCGCTATCGGTCACGTGACCGGCGAGGCGCCCGAGGTGGACGGCCTGCGGATCTCCGCACCGGCCCGCGATGCGGACATGCTGCCGGCCCTGGTCCGCGCCCTGGACCGTGACGGGCTGGCAGTGAACGAACTGATGCTCCGCAGTGCCAGCCTGGACGACGTCTTTCTCGCCCTGACCGGCCACCACGCCGACACGGGCGACGACGCGCAGGCAGCACCCGGGGAGCACCCATGAGCCGGCCCGGCCTGCTCCGGGGCCTGCAACAGACCGCCAGCCTGGCCTGGCGCACGCTGCTGCAGCTCCGACACAACCCCTGGGAGCTGGGCGACTTCAGTATCCAGCCGGTGCTCTTTCTGCTGCTGTTCCTGTACGTGTTCGGTGGCGCCATCGCCGGCTCCACCAGCGATTACCTGACCTTCATCCTGCCCGGGGTGATCGTCATGAACATGGCCTTTGTCACCGTCTACGTCGGCCACGGCCTGAACACCGACCTCACCAAGGGTTTCTTCGACCGTCTGCGGGCGCTGCCAATCGCCCCCTGGGCGCCGCTGGCCGGGCGGATTCTCGCGGACCTGGTCAAACAGGCCTGGTCCATCGTCCTGCTGCTCGCCATCGGATTCCTGCTTGGCTTCCGGCTGGGCACCTCCGTTGGCGGGCTGTTCGCCATGGCCGCCCTGGTGCTGGTGTTCGCCCTGGCCCTGTCGTGGGTGATGGTCCTGGTGGGTGTCATCGCCCGGGACCCGGAACACGTGCAACTGTTCGGCTTCACCGCACTGTTTCCGGTCACCTTCGTCAGCAACGTCTTCGTGCCCGTGGAGACCATGCCGGGCTGGCTGCAGGTCATTGTGATCGCCAACCCGATATCCCAGCTCTCGGACGCCTCCCGCGGGCTCATCGTCGGCGGCCCGGTACTGGAGCCCGCCCTTTGGGCCGTGGCCTGGTCGGTGGCGATTACCGCCGTGTTCGCTCCGCTTTCGGTGTGGGCGCTGCGGCGGCGGATCATGAACGGGTGACCCCGCCCCCGCCTACACCCGTGGGCACCGCAATGCTATCGTCTCGTGTAGGGGCTGCCCCTTTCCGTCCGCTGTGGACCGCCCGGCGGGCTGCCGATGGCAGCGCAAGGATTGCCACGCCCTGCGGGGGGCCGTGTGAACGATAACGACGCATCAACCCGACTCCACCATGAACTCGCCCACTTTGCCGTCGAGAACGCGGCAGACGGCATCGTCTGGCTGCGGAGCGACGGCACTCACGAGTACGCCAACGCGGCCATCTGCCGCATGCTGGGTTACGATCGGGACGACCTGCTGCAGCGCACGGTCTACGACGTCTGCGCCGGCTTCACGCCGTCGTTGTGGCGGGAGCACTGGGAGGACCTGAAGCAGGCCGGCTCCATGTGTTTCGAAGCCGAACTCTGGATGACCGACGGCGGCACCCTGCCGGTGGAGATCAACGCCAATTTCCTGGTCCACAAGGACCGCGAGTACAACTGCGCGTCCGTCCGCGACATCACCGAGCGCAAACGCGCCGAGGCGGCGCTGAACCGCAGCGACTGGCTACTGCGCATCGCCGGCCAGGCCGCCAACATCGGCGGCTGGGCCTTGGACCTGCAATCGGGCCACATCCTCTGGTCGGACGAAGTCTGTGCCATCCACGACATGCCACCGGGTACGACCCCGACGGTGGACCAGGGCATCGGCTTCTACGCCCCGGAATGGCGCGAACACATCCGCAAGCTGTTCAACCGCTGCGCCACCGACGGTACGCCCTTCGACGAGGAGCTTGAACTCGTCACCGCACGGGAGCGACGCATCTGGGTGCGGACCATGGGCGCGGCCTTGCGGGATGCCAGCGGCGCCATTACACAGGTCCAGGGCGCGTTCCAGGACATCACCGAGCAGAAGAACGTCAAGCGCACCCTTGACCAGAGCCGCCGGCACTTCCAGGAGCTGGCCGACGCCATGCCCATCAGCGTGTGGGTGGCCGACGGCGACGGCCATCTGTTCTACGGCAACAGAACGCTGAGCACCTACTCCGGGCTGGAGCGCGCGGACCTGTCCCGGGACGGATGGATGACGGTCATCCACCCGGACGACCGCAAACGCGTTGCCCGCGCCTGGGACCGCTGCGTGCGGACCGGCCGGCATTACTCCGTGGAGTTCCGCATTCGCAGCCAGCGCGACGACAGCTACCGCTGGCATCTGGTGAAAGCGGTTCCAATCCTCGACGACGGGGGCACCATCGTGCGCTGGTACGGCACGGCCACGGACATCCATGTGCGCCGGGAGAACGAGGAGAAGATCACGCGGCTGGCGCTGTATGACCCACTCACCGGGTTGCCGAACCGCCGCCTCCTGCAGGACCGGCTGCAGCACGCCATGAGCGCCGCGGCACGACACCGCCACAGCGGCGCGGTGCTGTTCCTGGACCTGGACAACTTCAAGACGCTCAACGACACGCTCGGCCACGACGAGGGCGACGCCCTGCTGGAGGAGGTGGCGAAGCGGCTTCTCGACTGCCTGCGAGCGGAAGATACCGTCGCCCGTTTCGGCGGCGACGAGTTCGTGGTCGTGGTCAACAACCTGCAGGATGCGCCGGATCTCGCCGCCGTCCAGGCAGAGGCCGTCGCCAACGACATTCTCACGACTCTGAACGTCCCCTACCAGCTCGGCGAACACCTGCGGCACATCACCCCGAGCATCGGAATCACCCTGCTGGGCGACCCCGACGATACAGTCAACGACCTGCTCAAACGGGCCGACTTCGCCATGTACCAGGCGAAGGCGGCTGGCCGGAACACCCTTCGGCTATTCGACCCCGAAATGCAGGCCGCAGTGAACGCGCGTATCGAACTGGGCACCCGCATGCGCGCGGCACTGGAACGCGACGAGTTCCAGCCGTACTACCAGGCGCAGGTCGACGCCGGCGGTCAGGTCACCGGCGTTGAAGCCCTGGCGCGCTGGAACGATCCGGAGCGCGGGCTGATCTCGCCGGCCCAGTTCATCCCGATTGCCGAAGACACGGGACTGATCATCGATCTCGGCGCGGCAATTCTGGAGGCCGCCTGCCAACAGCTCGCCGACTGGGCCCGCAACACGGATACCGCCGCACTCGCCGTGTCGGTGAATATCAGCCCGCAGCAGTTCCAGCACCCGGATTTCGTCACCCGTCTGCAGACCATCCTGCAGCGCACCGGCGCTCCCGCCGACCGCCTCAACCTGGAAATCACGGAGAGCCTGTTCCTCCACGACACGGAAGAGACCATCAACCGCATGATGGCGTTGAAGACCCACGGCATCGGCTTTTCCCTGGACGACTTCGGCACCGGGTACTCGTCGCTGTACTACCTCAAGCGGCTGCCGCTGGATCAGATCAAGATCGACCAGCGGTTCGTGCGCGACGTCCTCGACGACCCCAACGACGCGGTGATCGTGCGCACCATTATCCTGCTTGCCCAGAGCCTTGGTCTGGATGCCATTGCCGAGGGGGTGGAGACAGAAGCCATTCACGGATTCCTGGAGCGCGCCGGTTGCCCCGCGTTTCAGGGTTATCTGTTCGGCCACCCGCAGCCGGCCGCGGACTTCATCCGCACGCTTCGGCAGAAACTGTCGTAGACCTCGCCGTGACCGGGGGCAGGCAGCCGCGTACCATCGCCCCAGTCCAGGGATCTGCCAGCAGCCGCGGGAGTGCAGCTATTGAAACGCCGTAACCGGTACATCATCACCGTTGTCGCCGTGCTCACGGTCGCATTCGTGATCGGCAACATCATCCTTTTCAACGCCCTGCCGAAACCAAAACGCCTGGACCAGCCGGTACACGTGGATTACGGCGTCAGCGATCCGCAGTTCCAGCGCACCATGGGCGCACTGATGCAGAACCCCATCACCGGCGGCAACCGCATTGCCCTGCTGGAAGACGGCGAAGCCATCTACGACGCCATGCTCGACGCCATCAACGATGCCGAGCACTCCGTGACCTTCGAAACCTACGAGTTCTGGGGCGAGGAGGCGGCCGGCGCGTTTGCCTACGCGCTCAGCGAGGCGGCGGAACGGGGCGTCGCCGTGCACGCTCTGCTCGACTACATCGGCTCGGCCGCCGCCAACCCGGACAAGCTCGAACGCATGGAAGACGCCGGAGTGGAACTCATTCGCTGGCGCAAGCCGTCGTGGTACGAACTGGCCCGGTTCAACCACCGCACGCATCGCAAGCTGCTGGTCACCGATGGTGACATCGGCTTCACCGGCGGTGCCAACGTCGCCGACAACTGGCTGCCCGACGACGACGGCGAGGCCTACCGGGACAACCACTTCCGCCTGGAAGGCCCGGTGGTGGGCGGCCTGCAGGCCGCGTTCATGGAGAACTGGCTGGACGCCAGCGGCGCCCTGCTCCTGGCTGAGGCGTATTTCCCCGAGCTGGACGATGCCGGCGAGCTGCCCATGCAGGTGGTCAGCAGCGCGCCGCGTGAAGGCTATCACCGCATGCGCAAGATGTTCCTCTACGCCATCGCGGCGGCGGAAGAACGGATCACCATCGGCACGGCCTACTTCTACCCGGATCCGGCATTCCTGGACGCGCTGGCCGACGCCGCCGACCGCGGGGTGGAAGTGCGCATCCTCGTGCCCGGGGACAGCATCGACAAGGGCTTTGTGCGGCACGCCTCGGTGAACCGCTGGGAACCGATGCTCGAGGCCGGCGTGGCGCTGTACGAGTACCAACCGTCCATGTACCACTCGAAGCTGATCAGCATTGACGACCAGTGGGCCAGCATCGGCTCCACCAACCTGGACAACCGCTCGTTCCGCATCAACGACGAGACCAACGTCAACATCTACGACGCGACGTTCGCCCGGGATATCCGCCAACTCGTGGAACAGGATCTGGACAACGCCGAACGCTACGACCTGGAGCGCTGGCGGGAGCGGCCCTGGCACAAGCGCCTGGCCGGGTGGCTGACCATGACCATCGGCGGCCACCTGTAGGGGTTACTGGCGACCAACCCAGCGCCACGCCCAGCGTGTGGCGAGCCAGCTGCCGACGCCCAGCAGGGCCAGCAGAATCAGGGCCACCGTGGCCTCGCCAGATGTGGGTGCGCGCCCCATCTGCAGCAGGAAATGCGTCGCCGCCGCCACCAGCACGGTTGACGGCAACAGACCGATAGCCGTACCGGGGAGAAAATCCCGGAACCGCAGGTGACTGCTTCCCGCCGCAAGATTGATGATGGTGTGCGGCCCCAGGGGCAGCAGGTTGATCAGCGTCATGTTCATGATGCCGCGCCGGGCCAGCAGGCGGCTGAACTGCCGCATCTTGCGCCCGGACAGGCGTCGCACAGGATGCCGCGCCAGCCAGCGGCCCAGCAGATAGCCGATGGCAGACCCCACCAGCATGCCGATATAGACCACGAAAAACCCTTCCCAGACGCCCAGCAGAGTGACGCTGACCACCACGAGGACCAACTGCGGCACGGCGATCTGGACACCGATGACCACCGCACCGAATACCAGCCAGGAGAGCCACGGGTTCTCGGCGATACGCGTCGCCATGTCCTGCAGCCAGCCTGCCTGCCAGATATCGTCGATGGAGATGGTGCCCCACAGGACGGCAAGGACGACCAGCCCCACGAGCACGGTGCACAGCGCGATCACACGGGAGCGGAGCGACATTGCGTCAGACTGTCCTTAATCCAGCACACCACAGAATGGGCCGACCGCCGGCTGACAACCGTGGTTCACGCGCTCGCAGGCTGCTCGGCAGCGATTTCGCGGAAAGCATTCACCAGCGTCTGCGGCTCCTGCGCTCCGGATATCACGTAGCGGCCAGCGATGATGAACGCCGGAACCCCGGTGACACCAGCCTGTTTATAGTACGCCTCTTCCCGTCGTACCTGCTCGGCGTAGTGGTCTGACGACAGCACCTGCCCCGCCTCGTCGCCGGACAGCCCCGCCGTTTCGGCCGCCTGCTGCAGCACTGCGGGATCCGACGGGTTGAGCGCATGACCGAAATAGGCATCGAAGAGCGCCAGCTTCAGCGCCGTCTGCCGCCCCTGCCCAGCCGCCCAGGCGAGCAGGCGATGGGCGTCGAACGTGTTGTGGGCGCGCCGGTCCTGCATGCGGGCGAAATTGAGACCCAGCCCGTGGGCGATATCGGTCATCTGCTGCTGGGCCGCCCGCATCTCGTCCGCACTACGGCCATACTTGCCGGTGAGGTGCTCGAGAATATCCTCGCCCTCGGGTGGCATGTCCGGGTTCAACTGGAAAGGCTGCCAGCGGACATCGAAGGTGATCTCGCCCTCCAGCTCCGCCATGGCCTGCTCCAGGCGCCTGTAGCCGATCGCGCACCAAGGGCAGGCGACGTCGGAGACGATATCGAGCGTCAGGTGGTTCATGCCGCCATTGTCCTCCCCGAACGGACGCAACTCAAACGCATAATGAAGCCGGCCGGGCGTCAGCCCGGCACATGCCAGAGCCCGTTGCGCAGCAGACTGGCCATGACCTCGGTGGCGGGGGCATCGTCGCCGAGCTGACGGGCACGGGCGAACACGGCACCGCAGATGGCGTCCAGCTCCAGGGGCCGCCCCTGTTCCCGGTCCACCAGCATGGAGGTCTTGATCGGCCCCAGGTCGTAGACGATCTGGAACATCGCGTCGATGTCGCTCTCCCCCAGCTCCACATGGTCGGCCCGGGCAGCGGCGACGGTCTCGCGCATGAGTCGCCGGATCAGGGCTGCCGTGTCCGGGTTGCGGGAGAGCCGCTCGGCGTCCCAGCCTGTAAGCGCGGAGACGGGGTTCAGTCCGTTGTTGATCACCAGCTTGCGCCACAGCTCGCGGCGGATGTCGTCGGTTTCAATGACCGGCGTGCCACCTGCGTCGAAGGCGCGCACCAGCTCCGGAAACAGGGCGCTGGCGGGGCCCACCGCAGCCGCGTCGCGATTCGGCCACAGCCCGGTCACCACCTGGCCGGGGCCAGTTGCAGTGATATGGCCGGGCGCCTCCACGTGGGTCGCCACCCGCAGGGCGAAGCCGCCGATCACGCCGTCCGCGCCCAGCACCTCCGCCAATTCGCCCTCGTTGTCCACGCCGTTCTGCATGGAGAGCACCGGCACGCGGTGGCCGCGGTGTTCGAACCAGGCGCGCAGACGCTCCGCAACCTCACGGGTCGCCCCGGACTTCACCGTCAGCACGATCACGTCCAGGTCCGCCGGGTCACCGGCACAGAGCCCGTCGAGGTCGACACACGCCACATCGCCCTCGCGCCTGAATGCCGGGTGGTCAACGCGCATGCCCTCCTCGCGAAGGGCCTGCAAATGCGGCCCGCGCGCGATGAACGTCACCTCGTTGCCCGCCTCCAGCCAGCGCGCGCCGTAATAGCCACCGACGCCACCGGCACCGATCACTGCAATTCGCATGGGTTCCGCTCCCCTCGTGGTCGACGACCACAGAGCATGCCACGAGTTCGTTCACGAGGGGACAGTCAGTCGATTCTCGACGCCGCGCGCTGCTCGCGCGCCAGTGGCAGCAGTCGATCGTACTCGCGCCGGACCACGTCGTAGCATTCGCAGCTGCGGGCCTCCAGGCCCTGCCGATCCAGAATCAGGATACGGCCACGCCGGTAACGGATCAGGCCGGCCTTCTGCAGCTTGCCCGCGGCCTCGGTGACACCCTCGCGCCGCACACCCAGCATGTTCGCGATCAGCTCCTGCGTCATGATCAGCTCGTCGCTGCCGATGCAGTCGTGACTGAGCAGCAGCCACCGACAGAGCTGCTGATCGAGGTTGTGGTGGCGGTTGCACACGGCAGTCTGCGCCACCTGCGTCAACAGCGCCTGGGTGTAGCGCAGAAACAGCGTCTGCATGGCGCCGCCGCGGCGGAACTCGCCGTGTAACACAGCGGCAGGCAGACGGTAAGCGTGCCCGCGCGACTGCACCACGGCACGACTGGACGTGCTGCCGCCCCCCATGAAAAGCGGCACACCCACCACACCCTCATGCCCCACCACGGAAATCTCTGCAGAGCCGCCATTCTGGGTAACGCACAGCAACGACACGATCGCGTCCAGCGGAAAATAGGCGTGCTTCATCATCACGAACGGGTCGTAGAGCACAGCGCCCAGCGCAAGGGGCTGGAACTCGAGTTTCGCCTCGACACGCTTGAATTCGCCGGGCGGCAGCGCGGCGAGCAAGCGATTACGGAACGGATCGAACTCTGAACCCATGCGCCGTCGTCGCCCTGTCCATTGGCACACACCATCCCGCCTTCGGGGGAATGGCCGAAGAACCGGGGGGAGAAGCATAAGAATCAGGGGGAAGTATAGACGCTAGATGAACGACTAGTAGGGCGAAACGCCGGGAATCGCGGGACGAGGGCCCGATCCCGGGATCGGGCTAACGACTTGCGTCATCACCCGCATCACGTCGGGCGAGGTCATCGGAGCCGTATCCGTACAGCCGCCGGACTCCACGCAGGTCGCCCGGCTGCAGTTCATCGAAGGCTTCGGTGTACCGGAACGCCATCACCTGCCCGGACGGCCCGGGGTGATCCAGACCAATGGCGTGACCGATCTCGTGTATCAGCGTATAGCGAATGTCGTACACATCCTTGTCGCCGTCGAACCCGACTTTCCACTCCTGCTCGGGATTCAGGCACACCAGCGCCTGATCAATGGCGCGCACACCGTCCTGCGGATCGGGGGCGTAAGAGACGTTGGCGAATGCGCGCCCCCTGGGCCGGCCCTGAGCACCGACAACGATATCGGCCTCCCGGGCATCACTGACCTGATGGAATGACAGGCCAGCGGAGCGCTCCCACACCTGAAACGCCGCCGCAGTCTCCCGCGTCAGCGTCTCCATGGACAGATTCTGGTCAGCAAGCCCCTTGATGGGCGCCAGTTCGCGACAGTTGCGCGCATCATCGAACCGTAGCGCGCGGTCCGCGAAGGCGTAGCTGACACTCGCCCCCACGCCCAGTTCCTGATCGCCCCACTTCACCTTGTAGCCGTCGAGCTCAAGCAACCGATAGGCATCATCGCCGTCATGGGCAACCAAGGCCCCGGCGAACGCGAGCAGGCCGGGAATGGCTAGAGCCCGCGCGAGCAGGCATGCACGGATTGTTGATCGCAACGCGGTCTCCGGACAGTGACACCTGAATGCACTTGGGGAGACCGTACAAGAGCGCTTCAGCCGGTTATCGGGACTGCGTCACAGGACGGGGAACAGGTGCGCCACCGCACCGACACGGCAGCTGCAAATCGCCACCCTGAACGAGCATTCCCAGCGAAGGGAACTGCGCTCCAGACCCAGGAGGGTCCGGCAGACTGCCGGCAATCACAGGAGAACCAACCATGAAGAAACTGACCGCACTCACCCTTTCCGCCGCCATTGTCCCGGCATTGGTACTGGGCACCGCCGCGTTCGCGGAGGACCGCGACGACATGCATGATGACGACATGCAGGCCGAGGCCGAGCATGCCGGCGAGCAGTACATGAGCGGCAAGCCTGCGGGTGCATTCTACGCCGACGATGTCATCGGCAAGACTGTCAAGCACCGGGCGTCGGATGAGGACGTGGGCGAAATCGAAGATCTGGTAATCGGCGAGGACGGCAGTATCCTCGGCGTCGTTATCTCGACCGGTGGCTTCCTCGGGCTTGGCGGACAGGATGTCGGCCTGGGCTGGGATCAGTTGCAGCACACCATGGAGGACGACGAGTCCGTGTTCTACGTGGACATGGACGAAGAGACGCTGCGGAACGCGCCCGAGTACGAGCGCGACTGATCCGGTTCAGTAAGGAGCCAACGGGGGCACGCTGTGCCCCCGTTGTCTGACACATGAGGTCAGAAGTTGTAACCCATACCCAGGGTATACGCCCAGGCCCCATCATCCTTGAAGGCGTCGTCAACATCGCTGGAGCTGCTGAAGAACCACTGGTACTCCACCCGACCCAGGAGATAGGTCTTGGTGCGTACGTAGTACTTGCCCCCGAGTTCCAGCCCCGCGAAACCGCTGTCCTTGACGCCATCGCCGTAGATCACGCCGAGGCTGCCGCCGAGGAACGGCCGCATGCGCTCAGTGGGCGCAAACTGGTAATTCACGTAGCCGCGGGTGGTCCCGTTCCAGAAGTCATCCTTGACGTTCTCGCCCTCAATGCTGGCGTAATTGACGCTTTGCCGGGCACCCACGATGAGATAATCCTGCAGATACCAGCCAATATCGCCTGTGGCACCAAAACTGCCGCTATCGATATTCTTGTCACTGGACCCGGTACCGGAGATCGAGAACTCCCGATCACCCGCGGCTGGACCGAACTCCTGGGCCGGGGCCGCAAACGGCAACAACCCAACGAGACCAAGTACAACCACCGCCGTTTTCAAGTTCTTCATGCCACACTACTCCCACTTCAAGGGCCACTGAACCCAACACCTTCGGGGCGGCTCAAGCCCGGAGTTCAGGGCACCGCAATCGAATGAAAAAGGCCTGAGCTGAGAGTAAGACTGGGGCATGAGGCTATACGGCGTCTGTGCGGCGGCATACTGAAGGTTTAGCAGTCGATCTCGAAGTCGACCTGACCGATGAGCTGACCCGACTCGGTGCGCACCCGCACCCGCCAGTGGCCGTTAGGCTCATCGGGGAAGTTTTCCTTGTAGGTCCAGATTCGGTAGCCCTCTTCCCGACCACCGAAGATCTCCACGTCCACGCGGTCGTGGAGGCGGCCGTTGTGACTCCACTCGTGGTGGACCGACTCGTTGAGGCCGCGCGGGGCGCGAACGCCTGAGAAGGCATAGACACGGCCACCATCGAGCGCTTCCGGGCAGGGCACCTCCTTCATGCCGTTGGCACGGCGCATGTCCTCGTCCAGATCATCGGTAATGGCCATGTCCGTCAGCCAGAAGGTGGCCGGAGGCACGATCGCCCGGCCGAACCAGGCCGATGCACCCAGCGCGACCGTCAGTGCCACAAGCCCCGCCACGCCGGCCAGCCCCCGCGCCGGAACCCCCTGGGTGAGACTGGGGAACGCGAATATGACCGTAAGCACGGTCGCCGTGGCGTAGGTCTGCGGCGTGCTCAGATGGAAAATGATCGGCAGGGCCGTCAGCAACGTCACGAAGATGGCCGTGGCGTGGTAGGCCAGATAGAGCCATCGCCGCCGCGTCAGGCGGCCATGGTAGACGGGATCCCAGATGGACACCACCGCCGCCGCACCGATGGCGACGGTGAACAGCGCCTGCGTGCTGGTCCACGTGGTGGTGATCAGGAAAAAGGGCAGGACGAAGAAGAAGCTTTCCTGGTGAACCAGCTGCGTGGTGAAGTGCACCACCGGCGCCGGCACCTCCATGCCGATCCAGCGCCCCACGAGCAACCGGATGGGGCGCTCCAGCAGCAACAGCACCCAGCTCGCCAGCATTAGCGCCGCAATGGCGCTCGCCATGCCCTCCTGGCGATCCACCAGGACGAAGCTGCCGACACCCGAGAGGAAGCCGATCAACGCAAACAGATAGGGGTGGCGCCGGACGAACACGCCCAGCCGCAGGATTTTCACTTTGTATGCGGACATTGCCGTTGTGTGCCCTGTCTTGGCCGCCGATCAGTATCAGGGCGCACACCTTACCGCAAACAGCGTAAGCAGTCGGCCGTACCGGTTCAGAACGTGGACATGCCGCTGCCTTCCATCAACCGGTACTGCCAGTAGCGTAGCCAGCCGGCATCGCCGTGCTCCTCGAAAGGCAGGCTGTAGACGCGTTCCGGGGTGTTCTGCCAGCGCCGCTCGAAGAAGTCGACGGCATCGCGCATGACCGCCGCGTCGGGGTCGGCGCAAATGCGCACGCTGGTCTCCAGGTTCAGGTCATCGAGATTGCGACGGGTGTAGTTGGCGGACCCGACCATCAGTTCCGCACCACCGTCGGCCGCCCGGTAGAGCAGAAACTTGCTGTGGCACTGCTCGCCCGTGGTCGTGCACCAACGCACGGGCACGCCGGCCTGCGCCAGCTCCGCTGCGACGGGCTGATTCGGTACACCGTCCTTCTCGCGCCCGAACGCGGCAATGTTCGGATCCAGCAGTACGCGCACGGCCACGCCGCGCCGATGTGCGGCCTGCAACGCGTCGACAATGTCGCGGTGGGAGAGATAGAACATGGCCAGGTCCAGTGTGTCACCGGATTCCGCACCGTCCAGGACCGAAAGCACACGAGCGAGAATGGCCGACTCCGTCAGCACCTGGATGCGCGCCGAGCCCTCGCCCGCGGGTATGTCAGCCAGCTCTTCACGCGCCGGCAGGTCGATCTCCGCCTGCGAGAACCGGAGTACCGCCCGCTCCGTGTCCAGCAGATCCAGCGCGGCCGGCCCGGGAAATTCCACTCCCGAATTACTGTGGGCGCTCGAGGCATCGTGGGGATTTGCGGAGGTCACCAGGCCGGTCCAGCCATCTGGCGCGTCGACGATCAGGGTCTTGCGATGATTCGCCTTGAAGTTGAGCATCTTCAACAGACTGCGCAACGGCACCGCTTCCTCGCCTACCGGGTTCGGCAACCAGCCACTCCCGGGCGCATCACCAAGCCACTGGCAGCATATCCGCCACAGGCCGGACCACACCGGGTTGGAATCCCGCAGCGCCTCCAGCCGGGCTACCACCACCTCCACGCCGGCTGCTTCAAGCCGCTGGAGATTGTCGTTGGTGACACCGCCGTAGACGGTGTTCATGGGATCGGTAATCAGTACCACCGGCATGGACGGATACGCCCGTTTCTTCGCCACCAAAGCCGCGGTGACCTCGTCGGATAACGGGCGCATGTCGTCGCCCTCAACGTCACCGGCGAAGTCGTTGAACAGGAACATGTTCAACACCACCAGCCGCTCAGCGCCATCGATCAGCTCCAGTACCCGATCGAAAGTGCGGTGATCCATTCGCCGCGCGCCGTTGCGGTCGACCCAGGTGTCGTCCGCGAGAAACCGGGCCTCACCCGCCACCCGCTCTGGCATGGCCATGCTGACGCCTTCCGGCAAGGGTTTGACCGTGTGGTACACGGCCATACTGATCCAGGCGCCGCACAGCACCACGAGCGCCATCAGCGCAGTGCGCCGGAGTGTCCGGCGCACGCCTTGGCGGGCATGCCTCGCGGATTTCATGGCATGACCTGACAACCGCTCAGTAAAGGGCCTTCAGTGACTTCCGCGCAAAGGGTTCCACCTCGGTGGTGCGCCCTTCCTTAACCTTGATCAGCCATTCCGGATCCTGCAGCAGAGCGCGCCCCACGGCAATGAGATCGAACTCGTTGTTGGTCATCCGCCCCACCAGCTCGTCGATGCCCGACTGCTCCACCTGCTCCTGCTTGCTGGCCATGGTGCCGCTGATGAAGTCTTCGGTGAGACCGACGCTGCCCACGGACATGGTAGGCATACCGGTGAGCTTCTTCACCCAGCCGGCAAGGTTCAGATCGGAGCCCTCGAACTCAGGCTCCCAGAAGCGGCGCGTGGAGGCGTGGAAGATATCGACGCCGGCCGCCACCAGCGGCTTCAGCCACTGCTCAAGCTCCTCCGGCGTATGCGCCAGACGGGCGTTGTAGTCCTGCATCTTCCACTGGGAGAAGCGCAGCATGACCGGGAAATCGGGGCTGACCCGTGCACGGATCGCCTCGATGATTTCGATGGCGAAGCGCTGCCGGTTGGCCATGGAGCCGCCGTACTCGTCATCCCGCTGGTTGGTGCCTTCCCAGAAGAACTGGTCGATCAGGTAGCCGTGAGCACCGTGGACCTCGACGCCGTCAAAGCCAAGCGCTTCCGCGTCGGCGGCCGCGTCGGCGAACGCCTTGACCACGTCCTGGATGTCCTCTTTGGTCATGGCCTTGCCGTTGGGCTTCCCGGGAGCGTACAGCCCGGACGGGCTATGGCCCGGGACGGACGGGTCGGGCTCGGTGCCCTCGCGACGCACGGCACCCACGTGCCAGAGCTGCGGGAAGATTTCACCGCCCTCGGCGTGCACGGCATCGGCCACCCTCTTCCAGCCCGCCAGCGCCGCCTCGCCGTGGAAGAAGGGCACGTCCGGATAGCCGTTGGCGGCCTTGTGGTTCACCGTGGTGCCTTCAGTGATCAGCAGCCCGACCTCACCGGCGGCGCGCCGGCGGTAGTAGGCCACCACGTCGTCGTTGGGCACATTGCCCGGTGAGAAATTGCGCGTCATCGGCGCCATGGCGACACGGTTGCGCAGCTTCAGGGATTTCACCTGATACGGTTCGAACAGCGGGCCGGCGTTGCTGGACATGGCGCAATACTCCTGATGGTCGGGCGCGGCGTCATTGACGCCGCAGTCTGGTTTCGTTTTGAAACCCTATTGATTCAAGTTTCATATTGCAACCAATTTGGATACGCTGATCCTATGGTGAAGAAACGCTTCGACGATGCCTCCTGCTCCGTCGCCCGCGCCCTCGACGAGGTGGGTGACTGGTGGTCGCTGCTGGTGGTGCTGCAAGCCATGTACGGCACGCGCCGGTTCGTGGATTTCCAGCAGCAGCTCGGCATCGCCCGTAACATCCTCTGCGACCGGCTCGGCCGGCTGGTGGAGCACGGTGTTCTGGAAAAGGTGGACGTGGGCGAACACGGTTCACGCTTCGAGTATCGCCTCACCCGAAAAGGCCGGGATCTCTTCCCGGTGGTGATCGCCCTGCGCCAGTGGGGCGACAAGTGGAACCCCGCCCCCGACGCCCCACACCTGGACCTGCGCGACCGCCGCACCGGCCGACCGGTGCGACTGGTCCAGGTGGAGGATGCGGACGGCAACCCGCTGTCGGTACGGGATGTGTTCCTGCCGGACGTCCAGGGCAGGGACGAGCGGACGGCAACTACGCGCTGATCGGCGACCGGCAGGTGCCGCACACCCGCTGTCGCGAGGAAATGCGCGTGGTGCGGGCCTTGTGGCGTTTGTTGTCCCAGCACAGGGGGCAGTAGAGGGCATCGTCGCCGTCGAAGCGGTAACAGCCGTTCTTCACCTCCACGGGCTCGTCACTCCCCGCTGCCGCCTGCTTCAGGGTGCGGTTCTCGGCCTCCAGCGATGCGATCCGCTCCTGCAGCTGGTCAGCTTCCCGGCGTGCCGCGTCCAGCTTCTCGCCCAACTCGGTGATGCGGGCATCCAGCGCTGCCCGCTCACCGTCTGCAGCCAGGGCACGCAGCCGCTCCAGCAGCTCCATGGCGTCATCGAACGACGTGGCGTGTGCCATCGATGCGACCCCGCTAATCGCCCTTGGCGGCGTCGAGCTTGTCCTGGGTGCGCAGCTCGAAGTCGCTGGCGTCGTGACGCTCCGGGAGCTGCTCGTGGGGCTCGCCCCAGACGCGGTTGACCATCCGGCCCCGCTGCACGGCCGGGCGCTGATCGATGGTCTCCGCCCAGCGCACCACATGCTCGTAGGTATGCACCTGCAGGAACTCGGCCGCATTGTAGAGCCGCCCCAGTGCCAGCGCGCCGTACCAGGGCCAGATGGCCATATCGGCAATGGTGTAATCGTCGCCTGCGACGTAGCGCCGGTGAGCCAGCGTCCGGTCGAGCACGTCGAGCTGGCGTTTCACTTCCATGGTGAAGCGGTTGATCGGGTACTCGTAGTTCTCCGGGGCGTAGGCATAGAAGTGGCCGAAGCCACCACCCAGGAGCGGCGCCATGCCCATCTGCCAGAACAGCCAGTTCATGCACTCGGTGCGGCCCTGCGCGTCCTGGGGCATGAAGGCGCCGAACTTCTCCGCCAGGTAGAACAGAATCGAGCCGGACTCGAACACCTGCGTGGCCGGCGATGTGCTCTGATCGACCATGGCGGGGATCTTGGAGTTGGGGTTGATCTCCACGAAGCCGCTGCCGAACTGCTGCCCTTCCGTGATGCGGATCAGGTGCGCGTCATACTCCGCGCCCTGGTACCCCAGCGCCAGCAGCTCCTCCAGCATGATGGTGACCTTCACGCCGTTGGGGGTCGCCAGCGAGTAGAGCTGCAGGGGGTGCTTACCCACGGGCAGGTCTTTTTCGTGGGTGGGCCCGGCGATGGGGCGGTTGATGCTGGCGAACTTGCCACCGCTCTCGGCGTCCCAGGTCCAGACTTTCGGCGGGGTGTACACGGCGTCGTTACTGGCCATTCAGACTCTCCCGGCTGCATGAGAAAAACAGACCTGCTGCCACCGCATGCGGCAGCAGCAGGTCCGCGTCATGGCTGAACAATGGAAGCGAACCGCCCGAAGTTCAAGCGCGACGCGCAGGTCACAGTCGCCGCCCGGCCACGGCATCCAGTTTACGGACGATGTCCGGGTCGCGGTGTTCCGGCGCAGTGACAATGGCAACGTCCAGCGCCCGATCGGCTTCCGGACATGGCGGGTGCTCCGAGGGGAACGTTCTGCCCAATCGACGGATGACGCGCTTCGCCTGCTCGGTGTTCCGCTTCATCACCGCCAGCACCCCGGCCACGTCGACAGCGTCGTGGGTGTCGTGCCAACAGTCGTAGTCGGTGACCATGGCCACGGTCGCGTAAGCCAGCTCGGCCTCGCGTGCCAGCTTCGCCTCCGGCATGTTGGTCATGCCGATCACGTCACAGCCCCAGGACCGGTACAGCCGCGACTCCGCCCGGGACGAGAACTGCGGCCCGTCGATGACAACGTAAGTCCCGGATTCCGAGGCGTCGACCTGCTCTTGTGCCATCGCCTCCCGGAGAAGCGGGACCAGGGTGGGGCTGACCGGATCGGCCATGGAGACATGGGCCACACAACCGGCGCCAAAGAAGCTCCGCTCGCGGTCACGGGTCTGGTCGATGAACTGGTCCACCAGCACGAACCGCCCTGGCGGATAGTCCTCACGCAGGGAACCGCACGCGGAGAACGAGACGAGATCGGTGACACCCGCCCGTTTCAGGGCGTCGATGTTGGCGCGGTAGTTGATATCGCCGGGCGCCAGACGATGGCCGCGTCCGTGGCGCGGCAGGAATCTGACCGGCAGGCCGTCGATCTCCGCGAACAGGATCTCGTCCGACGCCTCGCCCCACGGGCTTTCGATGCGTTCCCAGCGCGCATTGTCGAGGCCAGGCAGATCATAGAGTCCGCTCCCGCCAATAATCCCGAGCACCGCCTGTTTCCGCCCGGCTTCGTTTTCATCCGTGTCCGTCGTCATACTGCCCCCGATCCAGTCGTATACGTAGTACTGCGAGTGGCTGCGTATCGCGCCTGCATGGTATCGAATCGCAACAGGCATCGCTCTCGCAACACTCGGGCGGGGCACTGTCCCATTTCCGTTTCAGGAGGCGTAATGTGTTGATGAACAGCCGTGACGCGGGTGCCCCGAGGAGCGACACATGACTACCGATGAACGCCATCAGGTGATTCTGATCCGCGACTGGGATGTGCAGGTGTCCGGGTCGGGCTGCTGCGGCCGGCTTTCGGGCGGGGACAGCGTGCTGGCCGACAGCAAGACATTCGCGGAAGCCCGCTCGGGCATGCAGGCGATGGGCGAGGTCTATCGCGCGCTGTCCAGCGCATACGGTGAGCGCGTGGAAATCACGGTGATCGACGCCCGCAACTTTGTCGCGCTGCTCGTCCTGCTCACGCGGCACGCGTGGCAGCGCGGCGGTTGGCGCCAGGCGCTGCGTACCTGGCGCCACGGCATGTCGCACGTTGGTGTGGTCTGTGACGGCGAAGTCCTATTCGCCGACCGCATCCCGGCGCCGGACGAGGCGGTCACCGCGGTGGGCCGCGTGCTGGAGAAGCCCGCCTAGCTGCCTGAATACTGCGCAAACACCTCGGCGCCGGTGAGCGCCTTGGTCTTCTCGGCGAACGAGTAGAACGCGGGCTTGTGATCGATGAAGATCTCCTCGGCCAGCGTCCACGCCCCGTCGCCGTCGAACAGCCCGACGGGAATGGCGTAGAAGCCATCCTCCTTCAGGCGGTAGAACAGGTGTGTGCCACAGACCCGGCAGAAGCCGCGCTCCGCCCATTCCGAGGAGCTGAACGTGGCAATCTGATCCTCGCCCTGGAACGTCACCGCATTTCCGCACTCGACCGCCATGAGCGGCCCACCACCCCACTTCCGGCACATGACGCAGTGGCACACGCCCATGTGATCGCTTTTCACCGTGGCAACGACGCTGACGGCGCCGCAGAGGCAAGCACCGCGGTGTTCGGCTGCAGAATCCATGTCTTTCTCCCTCCGTATTCAGCGGCCGGCAACGGGCCGCACGAACGACTCCCGTGCGTGGGGGGCAGCGCCGCGAATCACGCAATCCTCGGCATGGTCATTGATCAGCCCCATGGCCTGCATGAAAGCGTAGACGGTTGTGGGGCCGACGAACCTCCAGCCGAGTTCCTTGAGATCACGGGACAAAACGGCCGACTCCGCTGAAGTCGATACCGTCTGCGGCGCGGCAACCGGCGCCCCGTCCGCCGCCGGGGTCTCCTTGGTCATGGTCGATGCCTCTCAAAGTGACGCGCAATCCACAACATACACGCGGCGCCCGATCACCGCATGCCGACCGGAGCCACAGCGCCCGCCATCAGAATGCGAACCAGCCCCGGGGCGTCCACACCGCATCGAGGGCCCGGGTCTCCGGGTCGAAGCGGTAGACGTTGATGCCGCCCTTGGGGCGGCGCTGGCCGGTGACCAGCACGTTCGACGCCGGGGCGGCATCGATCGACGGGATGTGCCGGTCCGTCCCCGGGTACGGGCTCTGCCCCAGGTCCAGGAACGCCGTGTGGAACGGGTCGTCGATGTGGTGGAGCGCCACGAAGTGACTCCGCCGCTCCACACGCACGAACCACTCGTCGTCGATGAACAGCGCCCCGACCTGCGCTCCACGCAGGTGGCCCTCTTCGCCTTCCCGGCCACCTTCGGGGATGTCGATCAGCCGGTCCAGCCTGAGCCGTTCTTCGGGGGGAAGATCGCCGAGTTCCTTGCCCTCCGGCACTTCCACATCACGCCGCGGCTTGCCATACCAGTAGTTCGCAAGCTGCCAGCGTCGCTCGCCTGTATCCGTTTCCCACACGAAGCCCCACTTATTCTCGCCAGCCGCGACCACATACTGCCCGTCCGGGCTAATGTCGCCGTGGGCTTTTCCGTAGAGACCGGGGAGCTTGTTTAACGGCCTCGTCGTTTCAAGATCCCAAACAACCGGCCCATCGAACCTTGAAATTCGACGGTCGTCCAATGGGCCGTACTCACCCAAGGCCCTTTTGTCCCAATCTGCGCCCTCAGCCACGCTGAGCAATATGCCCGCGTCCTCATGAAGCGCCAGGTTAAGCAGGGTTCCAAGGAACTGGCCTCCCTCGCTGTCCGTTTTCACGGGCTCCTTCTGATCGCCCCATCCTTTGTAGATGTGAAACCTGGCATCCGAGGAGAAATACGTCTTGAGATCCGAACCCATGACGTGGCCGTAAGTCGGGAAGTGCTCGAACGACTCCAGCACCTCCCCGTCCACCGTCTGCACGTGCACCACGTCATCCAGGTCCTGCCACAGGAACGTGTCGTCGCGCCCGGAAACGAAGTGCGCCGAGTAGATGTTCGCGTTGCGGCTCACCACGCTGCGCCAGCGCTCCTCCGTGTCCCACAGGATCAGGCGTCGGTTGTCGTGGGAGCTCACCACGTAGCGGCCGTCGTCCGAGACACTCACCACCTGCGCCGGGCCGGGCTGCAGCAGCGAGCACCCCCCTAGCCCGGACAGGGCAACCAACCAACCGACACGCAGCCAAACCATCTACTCACCCCCGTATTCTGTCCATGAACCGAAACCCGTGCGCGCCTTGAGTAGCTGGCCGACTATCCGTCTCTTGTAAACGCGCTCAAAAAGGGTCTCGTCATTCCTCTCGAACCCCATCAACCCCTCCGGTACCCGCATGCCACTGTGCTGGTGCAACACATCCTCCTGGTTGAAGTCCGTGACTTCGGCGGTGAACAAGCCATCACTGGTCAGTCCGCCACGCTCCATATCCACCCCGTCATACCCCATAGCCGACCGAGGCGAATGGTTGACATGAAAGCGGTTCCGCCACAGTGCGTGCAGGGCATCAAAGTAAGCCTTGGCGCTGGCTTCGGTGATCCGCTCGTCCAGGGCGACCGGGCTGAGCAGGTCGTATTCAGGCAGCAGATCGGGTGCGGGTGCGCTGGCGGTGCGCGCCTCGTCCATCACGGCGTTGCGAAACCGGGACCACGCGGCGCGGACATGCGGCCTCCGTGCGTAGTCGTCGAGACGACGCTCGTAATCCGTCCGAGTCTCGCGCCCCATGGGTGCCGGCATCCGGTAGTGGGAGCCCAGGTAAGGCTCCAGCAGCCTTCGAAACTCACTGTTCATGCTCATCCGCCAGCGGTGTTTGGGGTAGACGCCGCCGAACATCCCGAGGATCGCCTCCCGCAGTGATCCGCTGCCGGGACTTGGCGCCTCGCCCCCGAGGACGTTGTCGCCATTGGAGTGCAACACCAGAAAACGCTCGGCCGCCCGGTGGGCGCGAGGGAACACCGCCGTGCCCAGCGGGCTGGGGTCGTCCGGATCGTCGCGCTCGTTGTCCGGGGCTGGAGAGAGCGCGGTGTCGGCCACGGCCGCCTGCCACAGCACGACGCTGTCGACCACACGGCGCGGATCGCCGGTATCGGCATGGACGTGCAGCGCACTGAGCACCACGCGCGCGCCCAGTGAATGCCCCATGAGCGTGACGGCGACGCCGGCGTCGTGTAGCTGGCGCAGCAGCGGCACCAGCCTGCGGCCGGCCACGACCGCCGCCGTCTGGGACTCCTTGAAGTTCCTGGTTCCGTTGTCACCGGTCCAGGTGACCCCGATACAGCGGGTGTAGCGCTCCCAGGGCCAGTCATCGTCGTTCTCGCCACCAAGCCCGGCCGCCCGGTTGAGGTTGTACTCCATACACAGCAGCCAGCCCCAGGCGCCCTCGCCGTTGAGCCGCTCATCCGGGTCCATGTTCGGCTCGATGTTCACCATCTGCGGATAATCGATCGCCCGACGGAACTCCGGGAATCGATCCGCGAGGACGGAGTGGTCATAGGCGATGGGCCGGGCGACGTCGTCGTCGACCACTGCGGACCAGTGGCTTCGATGCACACTGATGCGCTCGTCGAGCCTGTACTCCTGATCCAGCTCGTTGATTCGCTTAGGCAGGCCACCATGGTCGACGTTGTATCCATGCACAAAGATCACGGCGTTGCCCTGCGCCTGGAAGTACCGGAGCTCCTGATCGCTCAGGCGGTACGCCGGATCCGGGGCGTCCTCGGGCGCAAGGCGCAGGTCGACCATGACGGGAGGCGGCAGGCAGCGCACCTTGAGCGGCTCGCGCAGCGGGCCGTCGATCCGGAACACCACCGGCGTCCCGGGCAGCACGCGCACGTCACCCTCCACATCGTCGCCCACGACGCCGTAGATGGCCGCATCCACCCATGGTGCGTCGGTAGCGGCCGTGTCACGAATAGCCGACTCGCGGGGCAGTGCAACACGGATCTCCATCTCCCCGCCGAAGGTCAGCTCGGGGAAGGCGACCTCGCCGGCGGCATCGGCGGTCGCCTCGAAGGTCACATCCGCTTCCCGGTCTCGCAGCAGGACACGCGCACCGGCCCAGTCCGGCTGCCAGTCCGTCTCCGGTGAGGTCTCCAGGCGCAGCCGCAACGACTGTATGACCCGCGCCAGGGGCGACGGCGTGCGATTGCGCGTGCCCTGGACGCGCAGCCCGAAACGCAGGCCGGCCGCCTGCCCACCACCCCGGGAGCAGCCGCCACCGCCGTCGGGCAGGGTAACCTCGGCGACGTAGTCGGTCTGCCCGGACCGCAGCTCCACCTCCTTCTCCGTGATCGGATCGCCCCTGCGGTCCCCGTTGCCATCCACGCAGTAGACGGACACTGTCGCCACGTCGCCGTCTTCGGCGCGGCGGGCACGAAAACGCAGTTGCCGCGTCTCCTGAGGCCTGACCATTCTCTCCAGCTCCGTACCCGGCATCGCTGTCACCACTCCGTTGGTTCAATGTCCATGGCGCCTTCCACGGCCACTTTGGTCAGACCAGCGCACTCCGATGGCTTGACCACCACCGGCTCGACCGGGATCGGCCCACCGGTGTTGTAGTCCACATCCCCCTGCATGACCAAGCTGCCGTTCGCCCGCAGGGTGACATCCCCGCCCCACAAGGCCGTGCGGCCGCCGCTGTCCACCGACAGCCCGGCCGACCGGGATGCGTTGGTGAGGGTGATCGTCCCGCGGTGAGAGCGGAGGCGTATCGGGCCGGCAGCCTGGAGCTGCAGATCCCCGCCGAGCGTCTGCCAGACGCCGTCCCCGCCGGAGAGGCGAACCCGCGTGCCGGCCGCGCCACGCAGGGTCGCCCCCTTGGCCGCGCGCAACTGCAGTGCCCCGCCGCTGGCCACGCGCACCCCGGAACCACCCGTCAGGTTGATGGACTGCGCCGCGCGCACGTAGACGCCCGCCTCACCGGCCACGGTCACGCTCTCGTTTACGGTGAGCGTGTCGTCGCCGGCGACGTCGTCCCGGCGGTCACCACCGGTGCGCTCGAGCAGATCGCCGCCACACTCCAGGTTCAACAATCCCTTCTCGCTGGCCAGCCGCACGAGCTCGCTTACGCGCTCGTCCTCCACCCGGAACTGGAGGCAGTTGTCCGCGCCCGGCGAGTGCAGGGTGAGGTGAGTCTGTTCCGGCACGCGGACGCCGGCCGACGTGACCGTCAGGCCCTGACCGGCCGCGGACACCCACGCCCCGTCGCGCCCCTTGGTGCGCGCGGCCTGCTGGCGGTTCCTGGCTGTGGGCAGGACGCCGAGGATGACGGGGGCATCCGGGTCGTGCTCCAGGCACGACACCAGCACACGGTTCCCATCGGCCAGCGGGGTGTACCAACCCGCTCCACTACTGCTGCCCCGGCCGTTGAACGCGGTCACGCGGGGCAGTTCGCCCGAGGGCTGCTCATCCTGCGCCAGGCGAAGCCGGGCGCCGCCGCCCGGGAAGGCCTCGGGACCTCGGGTCGACCGAGATACGATCTCCGCGCTCATTGCCAATGGCCGCGCCACTTTGGGCGGCTCCGGCGGGCGGTAGATGCGTTCCTGACCGTCGTCCCACTCCGGCACCGCCTCCAGGCTGAGCTGGAAACCACCGGGCACCTGTTCACCACTGCGATCAAGGTTCAGGCGGTGGTGGGTATGAACAAGGAGATACGGGACATCAGGCCCGTCATCACTGGCGACTTTCAGCCGATCACCGGCGGTCAGGTCGGCCCTGGGGCCGGACGCCTTCAGGCGGCAGGTGGCCGCATCGGCACGCTGGCGCCTCACCGTGCGCAGCCGCTGCGCATCCTCACGCATCCGTGGCGCCACCGGTGCCGTGGGCGGCACCGCGAGCTGGCGCACGAAGGCGTGCCGATCAAACCCGTGCGCCCCCGGCGCCACGGACTGCGGCGACAACACGGCAGTCTGCGCGTGTAACGGGAAGTCCCGCGGGTCCTCCACGAACCGGATGCACTCCTCAGCGCCGTCGCCCCAGGCGTAACAGACACCGGCCCGGGCCAGCACGCGCTGCAACAGGTCAAGATCGCTCTCCTCGGCCTGCAGCAGGTGCCTGCGCCGCTCGAGGGTATCGCCGCGCCAGTCCATGGCCGGGGCGGGATAACCGGCCCGGTGCAGCAGGTGGGCCACCAGCTCCCGGTGCTCCACGGCGGTAAACAGGCGCGTGGCCCGGCCCCGGGCAAGCTGTGTGAGGCGGGGCTCGATGGTCAGCTCGAAATAGCGCCGCCCCGTCTGCGCGCAGTCACCGCCACGCAGCCAGGTAACCACGCCCCCGCGGCACCGCCGCCCCCAGTCGCCGTTGCCCCACTCCAGGTGGGCCGGCTGGCCGATGATATCGGTGCGGGCAGGCGCCTGCTCGCCCTTGCCCACCACCACGTAGGCCCACGCCCGAAAGGGGCTGGACACCCACTCGCGCACATCCAGCCGCTTGACCGGGAATGCGGTCTGACCCAGCCACACGCGCCCCCAGGGCCGCGACCACGGTGTATCTGCCGTGACGGAACCTCCCTGTACCGTTGCGTTCAGTTCTCGGCGATGTCGCTGGCCGTCAGGGTGATGCGGTCGCCACTGATGCTGACCTCCTCCCCGTCGAGCACCACATCGCCGTTGCCGCAGATCCGCAGCCCGCCGCTCTGCCCAATCGCGATATCGCCGTCGCCGGTGCTCACCAGCGCCAGATCGCCGTCCACCTCCAGGTCCAGGGCCCCGGCCTCGGCGATCATCGCGGCATCCCCCTCCGTGGCGCGCATGCTTAGCCCGCCACCGGCCTCCACACGCAGCTCGCCCCCGGCGCTGATCCCGGCATCACCTTCAACGGCTTCCTGGAGCAGGTCCCCCTCGTCCGTGGACAGCTCCAGCCGGTCGGACGCGCTCCACGTCACCGCGCCACGCTCGGCACGGAGGGTGTGATCGCCGACCACGCTGGCGGCGTAATCGCCCTCCACCTCAACGCGCCGGTCGCCGCCACTGCGCACGGTGAGATCGCCACCGCTGGTGAGCGCCATGCTGCCCTCCTCCGTGGTGAGGGCCACCCGCCGCTGCGACTCACTCTGTTCCATCACGAGACTGCCCGCCTCTTTGGCGGCGGTGAGGCTCAGCCGGGTCGTGCCCGGCCTGTCATCAAGACAGAACGCATGGCCCGCGGGCGTTCGCAGCACATGATGGTGGGGGTTTTCGGTGGTCACCGGCGGGCGCTGCCTGTCGGACGGGAGCGCCCCCAGAATCACCGGGCGCTCGCTGTCACCGTTCAGCCCCGCCATGGCGACCCTGGTTTTCGGCAGCAGCGGAAAATGCAGGCCGTAGTCCGTGCCGCCGTATGGTTGCGCCATACGTACCGGCGGGCTCGCTTCGGCGGTGTCGGCGTCGCCCTCGTCCAGCGCGAGACGGACCCGGTAGGCACCCTCCTGATCCAGGTGGGCCTGCCCCGACTCTCTCCCCTCCACCTCGCCGACCAGCAGGCCGGCGCCGGCCGCCGGACGCCCCACCGGAGCGGTCCGATACGGCACGGCCACCGGGAGCAGCCGTGCGGTACAGCGGTAAGTGGGACGACCAGCGCCCTCGCCGCCCTTCAGTGCCGCCGCCTGATCACCGTGATGGCTGGCCGAGACGGTCACGTACTCGCCATTGACGGCGTCGTCCGGGTGGCCGGAGAGCCGGATGCGCACGCCGGGCCCGAGGTGGCGGCACGCCGTCTCGATCTCCACGCCTTCGCGCTGGGCGTCCCAGGCCGCCAGATGCACGCCGGCGAGCGCGCGAGAGGCCTCGCGCCCGCCGCCACGCTGCCCGAACAGCTCCACCCGGCCGGCGCCGCTGGTGCCCTCGGCCAGGCCGGGCGCGTTGTCCTGGGGATAGGCGGGATCGAAGTCGGCAACACGCACGCCGGCCGGTTGCAGCGCATCCCAGTGGCGCAGCGCGTGCACGGTGTTGTCATGACCTCGGACCTGGCCGCTCTGGCGCTGGTAGGTCAGCTCGAGACACCCGTCCACCGCCTGGGCCAGATCGTCGTGGATGACCGCCACCGGGCCGTCCGCCTCCTGGCGGACCAGCAGCAGGAGCCCGTCCCGTGACAGCACGCGCTGGAGAAATACCGCATCGGGCTCGTCGTTCTGCACCACCATGGGCTGTTGCGGGCAGTCCCGCCCGACTTCGGCCTCCACCCGCACACCGTCGGGCAGTACGGCCTCAAGCACTGCGGTTGCGATCTCAGGGGCCGTGCGCTTGCGGAATACGCGGTGGTGCACCGCGTGGGTCAGCAGCCACAGCGGCGAGTGCAGGCGCAGCCGCGCCTCATGGCCCACATCCCCCTCGCCAGTCTGCTCCACCGCCACAACCACGCCGTGGATCACCGAGGCCGCATCCCCCAGCCCCAGTGCCAGCCGGGCCGGTGCGCCGAGGAGTGCCCTGGCATCCAGTGGCTCGCGGCTCACCACCGCCACATCGAACCGGTAATCCGCGTCCACCGCGTGCTCGTCACACGCCAGGGTTTCCACCTCCAGCGCGTCCGGGGGAAGGCCGGGCAGCTCCAGCCGGAACTGCCTGTGGGGGTGCGGGGCAATCAGCGGATCATCCGCCCCGCCTGCAGCACTCGCCATTTCCGCCTGACGTCCTGTCATCGCACACACTCCCTGTGACACCACAATCCAGCCCGGCATGAGCAATGGCGGGCTGAACGCGCGGCAACGTCAGGGGGGCAAGCGATAGGCGAGCCATGGGCCCGGTGCGCTCGACATCCCTGTGCGCTGCGGCTGCTCCTGCCTCCCAACCGCTCCGTGGCCGGGCATCCAGAATCGTGAATCTAGCGTCTTAACGGCTGCGGTGCAAAGCCCTCGATAACGTAGGCCGGGCTCCCGCCCCCTCAACGGGCATCCGACTCGGAATCCGCCTCGTAGAACATACCGTCCATTTCCTCTTCCAGCGCCCGCAGCACGTCTTCTTCAGCGGTGTAGTACCCGATCATGGAGACGCGCTGCACTCCGTCGGGGCTGACGTCGATCAGCTTGGCGATGCGTTCCTCGAAGCGGACATCGAAGGCGGCTTCCGCCCGTGCGATCTCCCGCTCCAGCGCCGCGTCCAGCGCATCTTCGTCGGCCGCCCCGGCCATCAACGGCAGGACAACGTACCCCGGGCGTTGCGGCACACGGACGTTCAACCGCTCGAAGTGGGCGATCACCTCCGCCTCGGTGGCAGGTCGATACGACTCCGGCGATAACCGCGCCGGCTCCTCCGGCGGCGTGCTCTCCGCCCGCTCCGGAACCCGGCCGGACACGCCGCCCCCGACACCGGTCGGCCCCGTGCGGGTGTCGTAATACTCGACACTGATGTGGTCCGGGGGCTGCCGCATACTCGCAACGAACGCAGCGTCCATGAGCAGTTCCAGCTGCGCCTGCGTGTACGGCAGCGCCCCGCCGGTGAACTCCGTGGCCAGGCCCAGGAGCTCGTACGCGCCATCCTGCCGCACAGGCCCCATGAGCTCGCGCACCTCCTGACGATCGAGGCGCTCACCGGTCTCGGCATTGTGGAAGGCAATGCCGAGATGCTCCGGCTCGACCCCGATATTGGCCGTAAGCAGATGATCGAGGATCACCTCGTAATCCGCCCCGGACATCAGCAATTCGACACCGCCCAGCGCCGTGAGGGGCCGGTCCTCGGCCCCGGATGCAGACACTGCTGTTACGCCCGCGCCCAGCGTCGCCGCCAGGCACACCCCCATTACCCGCTTTCTCACTCTGCGCACCCTCGATTATGTGTTTCGCACAAGTTTCCATTATCTTGTTCCGCCAGTCCATTGAGCGACACGACCCATTCACCCGAGGACACACCATTGCATGCAACCCGTCTCGCCCTGATCACCCTGTCCGTGTCGCTGCTGGCCGGCTGCGCCACCACCTCCTACCCCCTCGGCATGGACGAGGATGAATGGGCGCGACTGAGCCCGGAGCAGCAACTGGACGCACGGCAGCAACAGGCCGAGCTGGATCAGGCGGAGCGGGCGCGGCGTGCCGAGGCCGCCCGCCTGGCCGCGGAGCAGGAACAGCTGGAACAGGACCGCCGCGAAGCGCGCCTGCGCGACGCCGGGCCGGGCGAGGTGGTGCACTGCGTGCTGCAGGATGCCGAGGGCTACCTGGGAGGCGACTGGCGTACAGCGGACCCCGTCGGCTTCGCGGTGCTGCGGGGCGACACCAAGACCATCGAAATCCGCGAGAAGGACCGCAGCACCCGCCGCGTCCAGGCCGAGGCCCATTACAACGGCGCGCAGGTCGAACTCTGTCGACCCAACCGCAACACGTGCACCACGCTGGCGGCGACGCAGAACCAGCTGCAGCGCGGCGTGGAACGGCACATCGACCTGGAGCGCGTGGCCCGCGGCACGCTCTATTGCGACACGCCGACCCATCGCACCAAGACACGCCACCGCACCTCGGACTAAGCGCGCGGCGACGTGGCAGGCCGCCCGACTTACGCCAATAGTACTAACCTTTCAGGAGGAGCCCACTGGGGGGCTGCCCGGGCACAAGCACCCGCTCTTGACGCAAGGGGGTGATAACGGAGGCTGCCATGTCGGGCGCCGACTCGGACGAACCGTTACGCCGCGCTGAGAAGGCCCTGCAGGAGAATAACTGGGCGAGGGCCCGCACCACGTTCAAGGAGGCGTTGAAGGCCCGGGAAAGCGCGCGAGCCTACGAAGGCCTGAGCTGGGCCGCACTGGCCATGGATGCGGGTGATGAAGCGCTATGGGCCCGGCAGAACGCCTACCGGCTGTACCGTCAACAGAACGACCCCGTCAGCGCCGCACGCATGGCCATGTGGGCCGGAAAGGACCACGAGGATTTCCGTGGCGAACTGGCGGTCGCCCGCGGGTGGAGGCAACGTGCACACCGCCTGCTGCAGGATCACCCGATGGTGCCGGAACACGGCTGGCTCGCCCTGTTCGATTGCTGGGCCTCCCTCAGCCACGACGAGGACCCTGACCATGTCCGGCGGTGCACGCGCACCGCTCTGACCGTCTCGGAGGCTTGCGACGACCCCGACCTCGGCATCCTTGCGCTGGCCATGGAAGGGCTCGCACTGGTCAGTGACGGCCGGATTGATGACGGCATGCAGCGACTTGACGAAGCGGCGGCCGCAGTACTCGGTGGAGAGCTACGGCAGCCGATCTGGGAACTGCCCGTGCTCTGCTGGCTTATCTTCGCCTGCGAACGGGCCCGCGATTTCGGCCGTGCCGCTGAATGGTGCGAGATGATGCGCGACGCCGCCGAGCAGCTCGAGCACACGGCCAGCCAGGGAATATGCCGCGCTCATTACGCGACGCTTCTGACTTGCCGCGGCCGCTGGCAGGAGGCGGAGTCCACCCTGAACGAGGCTGCGGCTCGTTTTCAGGCCAGCTGGCCGCCACAAACGGCCGAGACCACCATTCGCCTGGGGGACTTGCGGCGTCGCCAGGGGTATCTGGACGAAGCTGAAGCGCTGATGCTGCCGTACGAATGGCATCCACTGGCGATGCTTGGTCTGGCCGAGGTCGCCGTGGATCGCGGACACCTTGAGGACGCCGCCGAGCGGGTCGCAACCGTCCTGCGCCATATCCCCATCAGCAACCGCCTTGGCCGTGCCGCCGCTCTGGAGCTTCAGGTACGCATCGACGCCGCCAACCGTGACCATGCGCGTGCGGCCAGGGCCACCGATGAACTCAAGGCCATTGCCTTGGCCACAGGTACTGGCCCCCTGCAGGGGGCGGCGTGCTTCGCCGCTGGCGTCCTCTCCCGAGCAGCGGGTGATATGCAGCATGCCCTTGCCTGTCTCGAAGACGCGGTAGCGGCCTACGAGCGGACCGGCACCCCCTTCGAGGCCGCCCGAGCCCGACTGGAACTCGCCGAAGTGCTCGCCGCCCTGGAGCGCCCGAAGCGTGCCCGGGCCGAGACAGCCAACGCACGGCGCACCCTGGAACGCCTGGGCGCCCGCGGCCGGCTTGAGCAGCCCTCCACCTCAAAACCACCACCGCTCACGCCGCGACAGGCCGAGATCCTTCGGCTGGTCGGACAGGGCATGAATGATGCGGAGATCGCCTCCGCGCTGGGCATCAGCACGCATACCGTGCACCGGCATGTGGCCAACATCCTGCTGCGCCTGAACGCCCCGACACGCGCCGCGGCCGCAACGCAAGCCGCCACCGCCGGCCTCATCTGACCCGTCCATGGCCGAAACGGGCCATCCCCCGAATTGCGCTTCATGGCCCGTCTGCGCGAAGCGCCAGTGCGCCCATCACCGCTAGCCTCGGGCTCAACGGCTTCCCGTTCGGCCGAAGTCGTTGACCTGACACCGTTGCCCATCGCAGGCAACGCAACCGCAAGGAGACTCCTCATGATTCTTGTAACAGGCGCATCCGGAACGATCGGCTCCGAACTGCTGAGAGAGCTGGTGAGGAAAGATGAACCCGTGCGCGCAGCGGTCCATGTCCGGCCGCTGGACGTCGACGGTGTGGAGACGTGCAACATCGACTACGATCGCCCCGAGACCTTGCCGTCGGCGCTCGAAGGGGTGGATTCGCTGTTTCTGCTGTCCCAGCAGGTCACCCACGAGAAGCCCATGGTCGACGCCGCCCGGGAAGCGGGAGTCAGGCGTATTGTGTACGTCTCGTCCTTCGGGGCGGACACAGATACCTTCGTCATCGGCCAACTGCACCGGGAGATCGAGTTGCGGATTCAGGAGACCGGCATGGTCTGGACGTTTCTGCGTCCCAATTACCTGATGCAGAACTTCATCACCCTCATGGGCCATGACATCCGCAACGACGACGCCTTCTACGACTCCATCGGTGATGCCCGAGTAAGCCGCATCGACACACGCGACGTCAGCCACGTTGCTGCCCGGGTGCTGACCGAGTCCGGCCATGACAACCGCGCCTACGAACTCAGCGGCCCCGAGGCCATCACTCACCACGATGCGGCCGAAGTGCTGTCCGAGGTGCTGGGGCGACGCATCCGGTACGTGGAACTGGACGACGACAGCTTCCGGCGCCGGTTGATTGCCCAGGGCGTGCCCGAGGACTTCGCCGGCTTTGTCGAGGACGTCAATCGCCGTAATCGAAACGGCGAAACCCACGACGACACGGTCACCGACAACGTCCGGAACATCCTGGGCCGGGAGCCGACGCCGTTCTTGAGGTTCTGCCAGGATCACGCACCAACCTTTGGAGGACGATGAGGCCTGCGCCGACCTTGCCCGGCAAAGGGCACCCCTCTGCGAGGGCGAGGTCGGCACGACATTGATCGCCTGCGCGTCGTCATCCGCGTAGCGCGGCCTCGATGGCAGCGATATCGATCTTCTTCATCTGCATCATTGCATCGAAGGCGCGCTTTGCCACTGCCGGATCGGGATGCGCGATGGCCTCGGTCAGGACGACGGGCGTGATCTGCCAGGACAGGCCCCACTTGTCCTTACACCAGCCACACTGGCCTTCCTCACCGCCGTTGCCAACGATCGCATTCCAATAGCGGTCCGTCTCGGCCTGATCAGTGGTTGCGACCTGAAATGAAAACGCCTCGCTGTGCGTAAAGGCGCTCCCACCGTTGATGCCGAGACACGGGATGCCCATCACCGTGAACTCCACGGTGAGCGCATCCCCTGCCTTGCCCGACGGGTAATCGCCCGGCGCATGGAGAACCGCACCGACGTCTGAGTCCGGAAAGGTATCGGCGTAGAAGCGTGCGGCTTCTTCAGCGCCGTGGTCGTACCAGAGGCATACCGTATTCTTTGCTGGGGTTGCCATGTCGTTCTCCTGATCAGTTCTCCAATGACAACCCTTTGTCGAACGCCAGGCGAGCAAATCGACAGGGCGTCACGGAGAATCTCAGGTCCGGCAGATCACCCCTGCTTCCACTGGTACATGATGAAGTCGCTCGGGCCGCCGGTGTAGCGGTCGTAGAACTGCCGGCCACGCGCATTGAAGTGCTGGGTGACCCAGCGGACCGCCGGCCAGCCACGCTCCTCGGCCAAAGCGCGCACGCCGTCGAGCAACGCATCGGCCGCGCCGCTGCCGCGGGCATCCGGAGCGACATACATGTCGTCGAGGAAGCCGATGTCGCAGCCGCCCAGGGGCCGCGGACAACTGCGGACATGGGCAAGGCCGACGATCCGCCCGGCTTCATCACGCACCACCAACCCCTCGAGGACGTGACCCGGATCCCGCAGCCAGCGCCAGACTCGATCGGCGGTGGCATCATCCATCGGCACCCCGTAGAAATCGGCGTAGCCGTTGAACAGGGCGCGCCAGTCGTTCTTGTCTTCGTCGGCAACAAAGGTGGTCCGGTAGTTGGTCATGGGTCGCTCCCGCGTTGTTCCTGTCCGCTGTGACTGTTCAACCTACAGCGAACAGGCGCGAGGCACGAGCGCCCGGGCGCGAGCCTAGGAGGCCTCCAGCACCATGAACATGGGCGTTTCCGCCGCCCGTCGGAATCGGGTGAAGCCCGCCGCGTGGGCCACACGGCGTAGTTCGGCCTCGCCGGCCTGCGCCCCCATGGATTCACGGCCGCCCTGGGACAGTGCACTGGGCGTACACACGCAGGTCGAGACGGAGAAGAAGGTCCGCCCGCGAACGCTTTCCTGGGGGTAGGGATCGGCCAGCGGTTCAGTGAACATCCACAACCCCTCCGGCGCCAATGCCTCGCGGATGCGGGACGCCGCGCCGACGGCGTCTCCCCACTCGTGCAGCGCGTTGAACACGCAGATGAGATCGAAGTCCTCGCCCTCGAAATCCTGCGCGCCTGTCACCTGGAACGACACCCGATCCGCCACCTGCGCCTTTTCGGCATTGCGCTGTGCCGCCTTGATGGAATCGACGTGGTAGTCGAAACCGGTGAACCGGGACGCCGGGAACGTCCGGGCCATCAGGATCAGGGAGGCGCCCTGCCCGCAGCCGATGTCCGCCACCCGGGCGCCGCGCCGCAGGCGCGCCTCCATGCCGTCCAGTGCCGGTATCCAGTCCTTCACCAGGTGCCGGCGGTAGATGGGCTCGAAGAACCGCTGCGTGCCCTCGAACAGGTGCTGGTGATGTTCATGCCAGCCAATGCCGCCATCGTCCCGGAACGCCCTCACCACACGGTCCGTATCGTAGTGACTGGCGTTGGAGACCAGCGCGCCGCCGGCGACGAACGTGGGGCTGTCCGGTTCCGCCAGACAGGCGGCCTGCTCCGGCGTCAGCCAGTAAACGGCCGACTCCGGCTCGTATTCGCAGTAGCCGCTGGCCACCTGGGCGTTCAGCCACTCGCGCACCAGGCGTGGGTTCAGCCCGGTGGATGCGGCCAGTGCCGGGGCGGTCTGCCTGCCACCCTGGGCCAGCGCCTTGTAAAGCCCGAGCTTGTCGCCGATGACCACGGTGGCCGCATGCAGGGTTGCGGCCTGGTCAGCCGTCCAGCGGGAGAGAAAGGCGTTGAGCTGATCCTGGTCGATGGCACGCTGGAGCATGGGATACCTCCTCGTAAACGAGGACGACATGTGCTTCATCAAGGTGCACGGATACGCCGGCGGCGCCTAGTCAAAAATCTGTAGTGGCCGTAATGGGTGGGCTGGACTAGTTTCAAGACATGAAAGGCTACGGTCAGTACTGTCCGCTTGCGATCGCTTCCGAAGTGCTGGGGGAGCGCTGGACCCTGCTCGTGCTCCGGGAACTCATCCTCGGCTCCACCCGTTTCAATGCCATTCACCGCGGCGTGCCGCGGATGTCACCCTCGCTGCTCTCCACCCGGCTGAAGATGCTGGAGCGTGCCGGCATCATCCGGCGCGAACCCGAGGGCGATCACGTGGGGTATCACCTCACCGAGGCCGGTGCGGCACTTGCGCCCGCCGTCGAGAGCCTGGCGATCTGGTCCCGGGAATGGCTGCCCGCGACGCTGAGCGACGCGCGCGCCGACCCCGACCTGGTGATGTGGGACATGCACCGCCGGATGGACGCGGAGAAGCTGCCCGCGACGCGGACGGTGATCCGGTTCGAGTTTGATGATCAACCGAAGATCAAGCGCCTGCGCTGGATCATCGCGGACCGCAGCGACGTGGACCTGTGCATCACCGACCCCGGATTCGATGTGGACCTCTACGTCACCGCCAGCAGCCGGACGGTGACCCTGGTCTGGTACGGTGATCTGCCACTGAACCAGGCGATCCGCGATGGCCTCATCCGCCTCCACGGCCCACCAGCGCTCTGCACCGCCTTTCCCTCCTGGCTGCGCCTGAACCTGCTCGCGGGCATTCCCCGGAAGCGCCAGGCGGCCTTGCTCACGTCGGGCTGAGCGCCATACCCGGGGGCTCGACCGGAGTTCTCAGCTTCACACGGCGTCAAGCACCGCACTCCAGGTTTTGATCGGCCGCCATCATGTTGTGCCGGCGAACGAAGGCGGCAACGGTTTCCAGATAGGCCTCCGGATGGGTTGCGTGCGGAATGTGGCCGGCACCCGGAAAGGTGACGACTTCCGCTCGGGGAAGAGCCTCCGAGAGGCGAGTTACCACGGGCGCGAAGATTGGCGGGCTTTGATCGCCAAGCGTGAGCAGGACCGGTCTGGAAAAGTCACTGATCCAGTCGAGTTCGAAGGCAGGCGCATCCGGATCCTTCGCCTCGTCCAGGAACGTTGGCGCATTCTCGATCATCACCTGCTGGTAGTCGGGTGGTACCGTTTGCCAGGTGCCAGGACCAAGCGCGACGGTCTCGACGAATGCCTCGGTCCCGCCTGCATGGTCTCCGGATTCAATCCGTTCAACGACGAACCTGATTCTGCTCTGGACATCCGCAAGCATTGGCGAGAGGTCGGGATCTTCGGCGAGCAGCGAAAACAAGGGTGGTTCGTGGGCGACGACGCCGCGGAGCAGGCCCGGATGTTCACCGGCCAGCCGCAGCGCGATCGACGCACCGAAGGAGTTCCCGACCACCCACGCTGGCGCGAGTTCAAGGTACTCGATCAAGGCCGCGAGGTCCGCGACGTCCTCCCGAATGCTGCCCGGTCCGGTGGGGCGCTCGCTTTGACTGTGTCCGCGGCGATCGTACCTGAGCACCTGAAATGCCTCCCTCAAGGCGGGCATGAGCGGATCCCAGTCGTGATGGGAATCCCAGGATCCATGTACCAGGACGAGAGGCACCGCCCCGGGGGCGCCAACCAGCTCGTAGAAGAGCCGAACGCCATTCAGCTTGACCATTGCCATTTTCATACTCCTCCCCGGCACTCGACCGGTTTTCTCTGTACTCGACGTCGGCCCCTGCAATCGGTCACATCCCTGTGACGGGGTGATCACTCTACTAGATAATACGGTCGTGCGATCTATACCCTGTACATAGGACAGGCGTGCTATCTTGTCAAGAATGACGGACGGTAATCACGACCATGGCGGCCCACGCCGCCGCTCGGACGGGGAACAGACCCACGCCCAGATCCTCGATGCGGCCATGCGCCTGGCCTCCATCGAGGGGCTGGGCACCCAAGTTCATCAGCCGTGGCGATAAGCTATTGATATCGCGGGGAGCGACTTTTGAGTTGGCACAACTTAGGCCACGTGATCGCGGTGCGGTGGCTTCACCTCCAGATGCTTGAACAGATCCCGCTGAACCCTATCCATGGAGATCCCCTGGATGGCCTCGCCGTCGAGGTGGACCTGATGCAGTTGCACGGTCTCCAGCGCCTCCAGCAGCCGCTCGACGCTGGCGAGACCCAGGGCCTCATTGGCCTTCAGACGCATACGCAGCACGCGGTAGACCACCAGTGCCAGGAAGCACAGCAGCGCATGGGCGCGAATACGATCCGGCAGCCGGTGATGAACAGGGGCGATGTCCAGCGTGGACTTCAGCGCCCGGAAGCCGCGTTCAATATCGGCCAGCGAGCGGTAACGCTCCACGATCTCGCGAGCCTCGCGGTCGTTGAGGCTGGTGACCAGCAGCAGCTTGCCGTCCAGCCGCTCGGCGGCGGCCCAGGCGTTGTCGTCGATGTCGTAGTGGAACTCCGGGGCCGAGAGGTCGGCCTTGATGATCCCGGACAAGCGCTGTTCGATGACCGCCTTGTGGAAGCGTTGGTAGGCGCTTCGGTCGGTGGAGCGCCGCCCCCGGCCCGCCTTGCCGGCATCCTGGTTCTCCAGGCGCCGAGCGAGCCGTTCGCCGAGTTCGTCGACGCGCTCGATTCGACGGCGCCGGTTGGTGCTCTGCTCGGCGGCGCGCTCCGGGTTGTGGGCGACGACCAGCCGCCGGCCGGCCCAGGTGGTCTCGGTGACGGACTCCCCGTCATCAGCGTCGGCCTGTTCGTAAGCGCTCCACGAACCCCATCTGTTGAGCGGATTGTGGTTCCGGGACACTGAGCCTTCCAGATGCATGGGAGGCTTGGAGTATGTGGTTATCCCCAGTACGCGCCCGCTGGTTGGGCCATTTGT
>NZ_JBLWFT010000004.1:0-257679 GCF_048323695.1 Aquisalimonas sp. APHAB1-3
CAGGTCAAAGAGAGGGCCGGGGGCTGAATCTACGTCACAGAGTCAACGCTCTTCGGGTGGACTCGAGCTCACCCGGCCCTTGTGTGGTCGTCCTCTTCCACACAACCGATAAGATACAAGGGTGGACCTTCAGGCCCACCATCCTGCAATCGACGGACCGGAACAGGTTGTCGACGCTCCACGGTGGACCTGAAGGTCCACCCTACGATCATGCGGTTTGCTGCGGGTAACAACGAGACATCACCATGCCGACACTCATGATCCAGGGCACCACCTCCGACGCCGGCAAGAGCACGGTGGTGGCCGCCCTGTGCCGGTGGCTGCGCAACCAGGGCGTGTCAGTGGCGCCCTTCAAGCCCCAGAACATGGCCCTGAACAGCGCCGTCACCAGTGACGGCGGCGAGATCGGCCGCTCCACGGCGCTGCAGGCGCTGGCCTGCGGCGTCGAGCCGCACAGCGACATGAACCCGGTGCTGCTGAAACCCCAGAGCGACCGGGGCGCCCAGGTCATCCTGCGCGGGCAGGTCTACGGCAACATGGACGCGGTGGACTACCACGGCTTCAAGGCCAGCGCCCGGGAGGCCGTCATGGCCGCATGGGAGAGCCTGTCGGCCCGTTACGACGTCATCATCGCCGAAGGGGCCGGCAGCCCGGCGGAGATCAATCTGCGCGCCAACGACATCGCCAACATGGGCTTTGCCGAGGCGGCGGACTGCCCGGTGCTGCTGGTGGGCGACATCGACCGGGGCGGCGTCTTTGCGCAGCTTGTCGGCACGCTGGAGCTGGTGTCGGCACCGGAGCGCGATCGCATCCGCGCTTTCGTGATCAACCGCTTCCGCGGCGACCCGGCACTGCTGGACAGTGGCCTGGACTGGCTGCACCGGCACACGGGCACCCCCGTGGCGGGCGTTCTGCCCTTCGTCCAGGGGCTGGTGCTGGACGCCGAGGACAGCATCGGCCGCACGGGCACGGCTCCCGGCGCCGACGCTCTGCAGGTGGTGGTGCCCGCGCTGCCGCGCATGAGCAATCACAACGACTTCGACCCCCTGCGGCTGCACCCGCAGGTGGCCCTGCACTTCATCGGCCCCGGGCAGACGCCGCCGCCGGGCGATCTGATTATTCTCCCCGGCAGCAAGAGCACCCGCGCGGACCTGGCCTGGCTGCGGGAACAGGGATGGGACGAGGTCCTGCTGCGCCACCTCCGCTACGGCGGGCACGTGCTCGGCATCTGCGGCGGTTACCAAATGCTCGGGCACAGTGTCGCGGACCCGGACGGCCTGGAAGGCGATGCCGGCACCAGCGCCGGGCTCGGTCTGCTGGATCTGCACACGCGCCTGATCGCCGGCAAACAGCTTCGCGACGTCACCGGCACCCTGATCCCCGAGGACGCGCCGCTGCGGGGCTACGAGATACACAACGGCATCACCACCGGCGCCGATCTGGCGCGGCCGCTGATCCGGCTCGGGGATCGTGCGGATGGCGCGGTGAGCGCGGACGGTCAGGTGGCGGGGTGTTACGTCCACGGCCTGTTCGACGCGCCGACCGCCGCCAACGCGCTGCTGGCGCGCGCCGGGCTGGCAACCGGCGAGGGCGTGGATTACCAGGCGCACCGGGAGCAGGAGCTGGATCGGCTCGGCGACCTGGTGGGCTCGCACCTGGATACCCGGCTGCTGACGGAACTGCTTCACATCCGCTGACTCCCGCCCGCATTGCACCGCACAAGGCCATTTTCTTGTCGGGGTGTTTGGGGTACTCTGGCCCTTCGCATGACAGCCGAGTCAGGTTTCTGTAGCAGAGGTCCGTAACCCATGAATCGCCACGCCAAGATCGTTTCCACGGCACACTATCTGCCCGAGCGCTGCATCACCAACGAACAGCTGAACGAGCGCTTCACCGCACTGGACAAGCCCGAAGTCGTGGGCAAACTGGCCGCCGGCACCGGCATCGAGCAGCGCTGGTACGCGCCGGACGACTGGGCCTCCTCCGACCTGGCGCTGCCGGCGGCGAAGCAGGCGCTGGAGAAGGCGGGACGGAAGCCGGAGGATGTGGACCTCATCATCCTGGGCACCGACTCCCCCGACTACATCACGCCATCCACCTCCGTGGTGCTGCAGCAGAAGCTGGGTGCGAAACAGGCCGGCACCTTCGATGTCGCCTGCGCCTGCGCCTCGTTCCCGACCGCGCTGGCGAACGCCGCCGGGCTGCTGGCCACCAACAAGCATTTCCGCACCATTCTCGTGGTGGGGGTCTACATGATGCGCAAGCTGGCCGACCCGGAAGACCCCACGGTGTTCTTCTACGGTGACGGCGCCGGCGCCGCGGTGGTGGAGCCTTCTGACGAGCCGGGCTTCATCGGTAGCTCGTTCCTGGCCGACGGCGATTACTCCGACTGCTGGGGCATCTACTCCGGCGGCACCGCCGAGCCGGCCTCGGTGGAATCGGTGCAGGCCGGCCGCACCAACGTGCGCATGGTCAAGCGCTACCCGCCGGAGATCAACGACGAGGGCTGGCCGCTGCTGTTCAAGCGCCTCTCGGAGCAGAACGGCTTCACCGTCGACGACGTGGACCAGGTCATCTTCACCCAGGTGAACCGCCACACCGTGGAGCTGGCCGCGCAGAACATCGGCCTGCCGCTGGAGAAGGCCCCCATGATCATGCAGAAGTGGGGTTACACCGGCTCCGCCTGCATCCCCATGGCGCTCTCCAAGAGCGTGGATGAGGGGCGCATCAAGAGCGGCGATCTGGTGGTCATGATCGGTTCCGGCGTGGGCTACAACCAGGCCGCCGTGGCGTTCCGCATGTAATGGCCGGCACAGTCGCGGCGGTTACTGACAACCGCCGCGACTGCATCGCGTGGCTCCCGGGCCGACCGTGCAGTCGCTCCAGTGGGAGCGGCTTCAGCCGCGACCGGTCCAGCCGGCGAACTGTTCGATACCCACCAGGCCGGTTACGAAGGCCAATGGCAGCAGACCCGTGCCCACGCCCACGGTGGCGAGATACACGCGCCAGGTGAGCAGGCGACCGGCGCCGTAGGCCATGGCGATACCGCCACCACCCCCGACCGCCGTATTCCCCGGCATGTTCAGCAGCATCACCAGTGACAGCACCGGAAGGGCGCCTGCGGGCAGGTGTGCGCTCAGGCGGTGCAGACGACTTCCGGCCCGGTGGAATTGCTGCAGGCGGCGCGTGCCCGAACCGAGCCTGCCGCCGATGGCGTAGGCCATCATAAGGCCGGTACAGGTGGCCAGATACGCCCCCAGCGCGCCGGGGACGCCGAACAGCACCATGATCAGCAGGCCGATCTCCACCGAGGGCACGAACGGGATCGCCAGAAGCAGGGCGTAGACCACGCAGGCCGCCACCAGCACGGCCACGCTGTCGGTGCCCTGAAGCAGCCACTGGGGCGGCTCGGCGCCAACCTTCACCAGCACCAGCAGCACGGCCGCCAGCATCAGCACCGGTTTCAGTACAGGCACCGGTTGGGCACGCCGGAGCCAGCAGTGGGCCAGGCATGCGCCCATGCGGTGGATGACCGGGTTCCGGCCCATGGCAGTCCACCTCCCTCACGGTCCTCGCGGGTGGTTGCGCCGCCACGGGGCTGCCGTGGCGGCGCGCATTGCGGCTATTGCCGCGGGTCGTGCTCCGGGTCCAGGTACTCGATGCCCCACGGCCCGGTACCGTGCAGCTGGAAGATCACCTCGCCTTCGGCGTACCCGTACATCGGGGCCCCCGGCGGCATGATGAAGGTACTCCCCTCCGGCAGAGCCGTGGTGTTGTCGGCGTCGAAGGCCTCACCATGGGCAAAGTGCAACGTCCCTTGCAGAATGGTGCCGCGTTCGTAGGCCGGGTGGATGTGCGGCTTGATGCGGTAGCCGTCCTCCAGGCGCAGGCGGAACGTGAACGGCTCCTCCTCGGCAAGGTCGCCCTCGATGACGGCGATCTCCGCGCCATCGCCCATGGATCCCACCGGCCCCCATTCCAGCTCGTCGGCCTTGACGAACACATGTCCGCCGCTTTCGGCGTTATCGTGGCCGTCAGCGGCCATGGCGGTGGACAGCCCCAGGGTGAGGGCCGAGACGGCGGTGATCAGGATGGACTGTTTCATGACGGTTCTCCTTTTCGGTGATTGCTGTTGCACTACTCCGGCTTGGTGGCCAGCAGGTTGACGCTCTTCACCCCATAGGCACGGCTGGCCCCCTGGGCGGCGTCGGTGAGGAAGCGGTACTGGGGGTTGTCCTGCACCGCGACCACCTCAAGCCCCGCGGCAGTGATGCCGCCGCTGTAGTCGTCCTGCTGCATGGCGCCGCCGATGCAGGCCGCCCACAGGGTGGCGTCGCACTTCACCTTTTCCGGCAGCTGCCGCTCGGTGACGATGTCGGACAGCGCCAGCCGTCCGCCGGGGCGCAGAATGCGGGCGATTTCGGCGAACACGCGGTCCTTCTCGGCGGAGAGGTTGATGACGCCGTTGCTGATCACCACGTCCACCGAGCCGCTGTCGAAAGGCGTTTCCTCGATGTAGCCGGCGTGGAAGGTGATGTTGGTGAACCCGGTTTCCCGGGCGAGGCGTTCGGCCTTCTCGCGCTGCTCGGCGGTCATGTCGAGCCCCATCACCCGGCCGGTGGGTCCGGTGTAGAGGGCGGCGAGGAAGGCGTCGGTACCGGAGCCGCTGCCCAGGTCCACCACCGTTTCGCCGTCGCGGATGGCGGCCAGGGGCAGAAAGTGTCCCACTCCGGCGAAGGACTCCAGGGCCTGCCGGGGAATCCGGTCCAGGTCGGCCGGCGGGTAACCGAGTTCTTCGGCCAGAGGCCGTCCCATGGCGAAGTGGAAGTCCCCCTCCGGCTCCTTCGCCACCCGGCGGTACATGTCCTGAACCTTCCGGCGCAGGGCGTCCTGATTCACCAGGCCTGATTCGCGGATTACTGTTGCCGTGGTCATTGCCGTGTCTCCTCGGTTTCTCTGTTGTGGTTGCCCGGGGCACGCCCCGGGGTAATCGCAAGGACGCACCGCGGGGGCCAAATAGTTCCCAACCCCGGGCCGTCGTGGCGAGCGACTAGACTTGGTGGTGACGGGAGGGTCGCGCCGACGTCCTCCACGCGGGGGAAGCAATGACAGCCGGGGAGAACAACCAGCGCCGGCAGCGCGAGGCGTTGCGGCGGCGCTTCGAGGAGGAACTGGAGGGCCTGCTGGACAGGCTCTACGGCACCGCGCTGCGCCTGACCCGTGATCCCGATGACGCCGAAGACGTGGTCGCCGAGGCGGTGGCACGGGCCTGGGAGAAGCTCCCCGAGCTGAGGGACTGGGCACGTTTCGAGGGTTGGCTGTTCCGTATTCTCAACAACACCTTCGTGAGTCTCTGGCGGCGACGGCGGTGCCGGCAGGATCGCGAGACGCCATGGGACGCGCTTCCGGCGGATGCCGAGGACGCCGCCTCCTTTTCCCTGTTCCGCAAGCTCCATCAGCCGTTTCTCCTGTGGTGGGGAACGCCGGAGGAGCAGTTCGTGGAGGGGCTGGATCACGCCGACCTGGCCCGCGCCGTGGACGCCCTTCCGGACACCTACCGCGTGGTGGTTGTGCTGGTGGAACTGCAGGGGTATACCTACGAGGAGGCGGCGGCGCTGCTTGCAGTGCCCGTAGGGACGGTACGCTCCCGACTGAGTCGCGGACGCGGGCTGCTGCAGAAGGCCTTATGGGACTATGGTCGGCAGGCGGAGCACGGTGAGCCGCCACACCCGACCCGCCCGGGAACCGGCGAGGAGCCACAATGAGCCAGGATGACCTGACCTGCGAGGAGGTCCTGGAGCAGCTTTTCGCCTACCTGGACGAAGAGCTGGACGACGCGCACCTGGCCGCCATCGACCGGCACCTGGGGCGGTGTCGCGACTGCTTTACACGGGCGGAGTTCGAGAAGCGTCTGCGGGCACGGGTTCATCGCACGGGCACGGCGCCGGCACCCGAGCGGTTGCGGCAACGGCTGAAGAAGGTGCTCGATCGCTACTGACCCTGTGCTCCTGAAGCGGAGGGTAGCGCCATGGTGGCGATACTGGGGTATTCGCGCCGGCAGATCTTCGCGGCCGTCCGCGAGATGTACACCGCGGTGGCCGCGTCGCCGGATGACCATTTCCATTTCCCCGTGGGCCGATCGGCCGCAAGCGCCATCGGCTACCCATCCGAGCAGCTCGACCGTCTCCCCGCCACCGCCGCAAACGCCTTCGCCGGCGTCGGCTACCCGTTCTCCGGCGGCGCGATCCGGCCCGGGGACACCACCCTGGACATCGGCGCCGGCGCTGGCAACGACGCCCTGATCGCCGCACAGCTCACGGGCGATGCCGGCCACGTGATCGCCCTTGACCTCACCCGCGGCATGACCCGGCGCATTCACGCCGCAGTCCGCGAAGCCGGCGTGGCCAACGTGAGCGTCATGGAAGCCTCGGCGGAGCGCCTGCCGCTGGCCGATGAGACTGTCGACAGCATCACCAGCAACGGCGCCCTGAACCTGGTCCCGGACAAGCGCCGCGCGGTGGCCGAGATGTTCCGGGTGCTGCGGCCGGGCGGTCGCCTGCAAATCGCGGACGTGGTCATCCGTCGCCCGGTGACCGTGGACTGCAGCGACGACCCGCGCCTTTGGGTGGAGTGCGTGGTGGGCGCCACGGTGGACGAGGACCTGCTGGCCCTGTTCCGTGACGCCGGTTTCGAGGACATTCACATTGTCCGCTCGCTGGACTATTTCGCCCACAGCCCCAGCGCCCAGACCCGCGAGATCGCCGCAAGCTTCGGTGCGCACGCCGTGGAACTGGCCATGCAGCGGGGGGAACGGCCACCGGGCGCCCTCTGGCACTGGGCGCGCCGCCTGAACCCGGTGCGCGGCGTGAAATCCCTCTGGCGCCGTGGTGTCGTCGGCGTCGCCAGTCTCGGCCTGGCACTGCTCACCTGCTACGGCACCCTGGCGGCACTGGGCATGCTGGCGGCCATGGGGGCCGGCGTCGGCGTCAACGAAGGGCTGTGGGCCGCCCTGATCGCCCTGTTCACCGCACTGACCGTCGCGGCCATCGCCCCGGGCATCCGCTATCACCGCAATGCCGCGCCCGTGGTCGTGGCTACGGCGGGCGCGCTGGTGGTGTGCTATGCCCTGTTCGTGCACTACACCATGGCCGTGGAACTGGCAGGCTTCCTCGCCCTGGCCGTGGGCGTCGGCTGGGACATGCTCCTGCGCCGGCGAGCCCAGGCGCGGGTGCTGGGCGTGCAGGGGGCGTCCGGCGCTCGGTGATACGGTCGCGCCGCCGGCTACCGCTGGCCGCTGGGCGCCTTCTTGCGGGCCGTTGCTTTCTTGCCGCTGGTCGATGCTTTCGTCCCGCCCGACGCCGCCTTGGTGCGGGCCTGCCCCTTGCCCGCCGCCGACTTCGTCTTGCTGCCCGGGCCATTCTCGCGCCGCGGTGCGCGCGCCGGCCTGTCCGGCTCCGGCACCGGGATGGCGCGCAGATGGTCCTGTTCGCAGCGGGTCAACGCCACCTTGGCATCGGGGTGCTCGTCGGCGATCCAGACACTCTGATCACCCACCCATTCGCCCGCTTCCACCGACTTGACGAAATCGCCGATCAGTCGACTGGTCAGCTCCGGGATCTCCAGGGTGAAGGCATGACACACCCGCGGCACGAGAATCAGCCGTGACGAACGGATATGGCGGCGCATGATGTCGTGCAGATGGCGCGGCGTGAGGTAGTCGAACTCGCCGTTCATGATCAGCGTCGGGCAGTCGATGGAGGCGAGCTCCGGCGTCAGCGAGCGGAAATCCGACAGCGACTCCATGAGATTCTGGATGCCGTAGAGCTCGTTGGTGGATGCCCCCACGCGCTTGATCAGGTGCACCAGATCGCGGTTGGCGGCGATGTACTGGTTGCTGAAATTCAGCGGCATCAGCAGGTCCAGGTAGAACTCGAACCCCACCCGCGCGAGCCCCTGATAGAGGTTGACCGCGTGGCCTTCCAGCTGCGGGTCCAGCTCCGAGAAGGTGCTCACGGGCAGCAGCCCGCCAATGCGCTGCGGGTAGCGGATGGCGTACTTCAGGGCCACCACACCACCAAAGGAGATGCCGAACACGTAGGGTCGCTCAATGCCCAGGTGGGCATGCAGCGCCGCCAGCATGGTGGCGTGGTCGTCGAAGTCGGCCCCGAGCACCGGCTTGGACGACGCCCCCTGGCCCACCATGTCGTAGGTGAGCACGCGGCAGCCGCGGGCGGGCAGCAGCTCGAAATAGGGTGCCCAGTGGTTGGTGCGCATGGAGAGCCCGTTGACGATGGTCACCACCGGGTCACCCTCGCGCCCGTGCAGCTCGTAGTACAGGGACTTGCCCTCGTGCTCGAAGCTCGGCATTCAGTCGCTCTCCTCTTCCAGACCCTTGCCGGGCGGTTGCCCGAGGGTCGCCAGGAGCTGGGCGAAACAGGCCTCGACGCGCTCGCGCTGGGTCTCCACCAGCCGCTCGCGCTCCTGCCGTGACAGGCCGGCATCCAGGTCCTTGAGCATGCGGATCTGCGTCTGGATCTGGCGCCCGTTCTCGTCCTCGATGGCCTTGAGCGCGCTCAGGAACGGATCGGCCTCCACATCCACGGCGGGCGGCACCAGCGGCATGAAACGCAGCACCGACATGAACGCGTGGCTGAGCGCGAGGTAGCTGTAGAAGCGTTCGTCTACTTCGAAAAACCCCGGCAGGTAACGGGCCGCCTCGGTGCGGGACCACAGGTCCATGCTCAGGGTCGCCGCCTCCATGTAGATCAACGACTGGGACGACCACTGGGTGGCCCGGCCCAGCAGGGTGGTGAGTTCAAGCTCGCGGTAGTACTGGCCGTGGAGAAACCGGTACGGCAGCCAGTCCACCGGCTGCCATTCGAGCTTGGCGAGCACGGCGACGTTGATCCCCTTGACCGCCTGCAGATACAGCGCGATGCGTGTCTGGTCGTCGGCATCCGGCGTACCGTTGCGGAAGTGGCGCTTGACCCGGCGCTGCTGTTCCTCGAAGGACGGACTCATCGATTACTCCCCTTGCCCTGTGGCTGACGCCCCGCAGGCAGTCTAACGGATACCGCCGCTGCAGGGCATACGGCATGCCGCTGTCAGGGTGCACTCCGGCAGCGCAACTCGTATGCTGGGAGAAGCCGGACACCAACAAGAAGGGGCCGCAACCCATGCGAACCGGACCGGAAGGGCGCAAGCGGGAACTGCTGGACGCAGTGGAGCAACGGATCGACGAGCGCTGGCCCAGGGAGGCGTGTGAAACGATCAAGGGACTGGTCCGCGGGTACTACCTGCGCGTCGCGGCGGAAGACATGGTGCAGCGGGACCCGGCCGACCTCTACGGCGCGGTGCTCTCCCACTGGCATCTCGCCCGGCGGCGGCGCCCGGGACAGGCCCGGATCCACGTCTACAACCCGGAGACGGAGCAACACGGCTGGGAATCGAGCCACACGATCGTGCAGATCATCTGCGACGACCAGCCCTTTCTGGTGGACTCGGTCGCCATGGCCCTCAACCGGCACAACCTCACCGTGCACCTGATCATCCATCCCATCATCGTGGCCCGGCGTAACGCCCAGGGGGAGATCGAACAGGTCAACCCGGACGCCGCCGAGGAGAAGGCGGGCGTTCGGGAGGCGTGGATGCATTTCGAGGTGGACCGCCAGAGCAGCCGCGAGACCATGGACGCCGTCCACGACGACGTCCAGCACGTCCTGGACGACGTGGAACAGGTGGTGGCGGACTGGAAGGGCATGCGCGAGCGCATCGCAGAGGCGCGGTCCCAGCTTGCCGGGACCGCACCCGCCGGGCCGGATCGGGACGAAAGCCTGGCCTTCCTCGACTGGCTGGCAGAGGACCATTTCACCTTTCTGGGCTACCGCTGCTACGACCTGGAGCGCCAGGGCCGCAAGGACGCCCTGACACCGGTCAAGGGCTCGGGGCTCGGCATCCTGCGACGGCTGTCCGGCAAGGGGTCGTCGGAGAGCTTCAACGCACTGCCGGCGGCGGTAAAGGCCCTGGCGCGCGACCCGGAGACCCTGATCCTGACCAAGTCCAACCACCGGGCCACGGTGCACCGGCCCGGCTACATGGACTACGTGGGCGTGAAACGGCTGGACGCCGACGGCAAGGTCATCGGCGAACACCGCTTCCTGGGGCTGTACACCTCGGCGGCCTACAACCGCAATCCACGCGAGATTCCGTTGCTGCGGCGCAAGATCCAGACGGTCATGGAGCGCGCCGACCTGCCCTATCCCGGTCACGCGAGCAAGGCGCTGATCAACATCCTGGAGACCTATCCGCGCGACGAACTGTTCCAGATTCATCCGGACACCCTGCACGACATCGCCATGGGCATCCTGCAGCTGCAGGACCGCCAGCAGGTGCGGTTGTTCGTCCGCCACGACACCTACCGCCGGTTCGTCTCCTGCCTGGTGTTCGCGCCCCGGGACCGTTACAACACGGATGTGCGCCAGCGCATGCAGAGCCTGCTGGAATCGGCGTTCCAGTCCGAGCACTCGGAGTTCACGGTCAACCTGTCGGAATCCGTGCTGGCGCGCATTCACTTCATCCTGCACGTGAGCCCCGGCGCCGATCTGGAACAGGATCACCAGGAGCTGGAGCGCCGCCTGGCAGCCACCGTGCGCGCATGGACCGACGATCTGCACGAAGCGCTGCGCGAGTACTACGGCGAGGCGCGCGGCAACAGCCTTTACGAGCGTTACGGTCAGGGCTTCGGCGCGGCGTATCGCGAGGACACGTCGGCCCGGGCCGCCGCCCACGACATCGAGCGGCTGGAACAGCTGGACACCGACGCCAACCTGAACATCGTGCTCTACCGCCCGCTCGAGGCACCCGAAGACCGCCTGCGGCTGCGGCTCTACCACCGCGGCGACAGCGTCACCCTCTCCGACGCCATGCCCATTCTCGAGAACATGGGCGTGCAGGTGCTCGACGAGCGCCCCTACGTGGTCCATGCCACGGGCAATGACCAGCCCGCATGGATCCACGATTTCGGCCTCCGCTACCCCGGCGGCGACCTGGACGTGGAGCAGGTGCGGGAATACTTCGAGCAGGCTTTCGGCGCCGTGTGGCGGCGACAGGCGGATGACGACGGCTTCAACCATCTGGTCCTCGCCGCCCGGCTGGCCTGGGACGAAATCGTGGTGCTGCGCGCCTACAGCCGCTACCTGCGCCAGGCTGGCACCGCCTACAGCCAGGCGTACATGGAGGAAACACTCGCCAACAACCCGCGCATCACGCGGCTGTTGATCCGCCTGTTCCACAACCGCTTCGATCCGGACCGGGTGGACGCCAAGCGCGCCGGGCGCATGGCCGAGCAGATTGAGCGCGCGCTGCACGACGTCCCCAGCCTGGACGAGGACCGCATGCTGCGCCGGCTGCTCGCCGCGATTCAGGCCACCGTCCGCACCAACGCCTACCAACGCGACCGCGACGGCCGGCGCCACGCGTACCTCAGCCTCAAGCTGATCCCGGAACGCATTCCGGAGATGCCCAAACCGTGGCCCGCCTTCGAGATCTACGTCTACTCGCCACGTACCGAGGGCGTACACCTGCGCGGCGGCAAGGTGGCCCGGGGCGGGCTGCGCTGGTCGGAGCGCAAGGAAGACTACCGCACCGAAGTACTGGGGCTGATGAAGGCGCAGATGGTGAAGAACGCCGTCATCGTGCCCGTGGGCGCCAAGGGCGGGTTCGTGGCCAAGCAGCTGCCGGAGGAGCGCGACGCCCAGCCGGCAGAGGTGCAGGCCTGTTATCGCCTGTTCATCCGCGGCCTGCTGGACGTCACCGACAACTACGTGGGCGATGCCGTGGAGCCACCACCGCGGGTCGTGCGCCACGACGAGGACGACCCTTACCTGGTGGTCGCCGCCGACAAGGGCACGGCCACGTTCTCCGATATCGCCAACGGCCTGGCGGAGGAGTACGGTTTCTGGCTCCGCGACGCCTTTGCATCGGGTGGCTCCAACGGCTACGACCACAAGAAGATGGGGATCACGGCCCGCGGCGCCTGGGTGGCGGTCATGCGGCATTTCCGTGAGCTGGGGCAAGACACCCAGCGTCAGCCGTTCACCGTGGCCGGCGTGGGGGACATGTCCGGTGACGTCTTCGGCAACGGCATGCTGCTGTCCGAGCAGATCCGCCTGGTGGCCGCCTTTGACCACCGCCATATCTTCATCGACCCGGAACCGGATCCGGCCACCGGCTACGCCGAGCGAAAACGCCTGTTCGACAAGGCCCGGTCGAGCTGGGACGACTACAACCGCAAGCTCCTCTCCCGCGGTGGCGGCGTCTATCCGCGCAGCGCCAAGTCCATCGAGCTGAGTCCCGAGGCCCGCGACGCACTGGGCATCGACGAGCAGCAGATGGCGCCCAACCAGCTCATGCAGGCCATCCTCAAGGCGCCCGTGGACCTCTTCTGGAACGGCGGCATCGGCACCTACATCAAGTCGGTGGAGGAGACCCACCTGGACGTGGGCGACCGCGCCAACGATCCCGTGCGGGTGGACGCGGCGCAGCTCCGCTGCAAGGTGGTCGGCGAAGGCGGCAACCTCGGCGTCACGCAGCTGGGCCGCATCGAGTTCGCCCGCAACGGCGGCCGCATCAATACCGACGCCATCGACAACGCCGGCGGCGTCAGCTGCTCGGACCACGAGGTCAACATCAAGATTCTGCTCAACGAGGAGATGGAGCGTGGCGACCTCACCGAGAAACAGCGCAAGCGCCTGCTGGCGGACATGTCCGACGAAGTGGCGCGGCTGGTGCTGGAGGACAACTACCGCCAGACCGAGGCTCTGAGCACCATGGAGTACCGGGCGCCGGAGCTGCTCGGCGAACATGCGCGCCAGATCCGGGCCCTGGAGCAGGCGGGCGAGCTGGACCGCCAGTTGGAAAGCCTGCCCGACGACATGGCCATCGAGGAGCGGGCGCAGGCGGGCTCCGGCCTGATGCGTCCGGAGCTTGCGGTGCTGCTCGCCCACGCCAAGCTGGCCGGCTTCCGCGCCCTAGTGGACACCGATCTGGTGGACGACGCCAGCCTGCAGGACGTGCTGGTGCGGTACTTTCCCTCCCCCTTGCAGGACAAGCACCGCAATCATATGCCGGACCACCGCCTGCGCCGGGAGATCATCGCCACCCAGATCACCAACGACATGCTCAACCGCATGGGCGCCGGATTCCTCTTCCGCATGGCCGACAAGACCGGTGTACCCGCGGGCGACGTGGCACGGGCGTACTTCGCCGCACGCCGGATCTTCGGCCTGGAGCAGCTCTGGGATGCGCTGGACACCCAGGACAACCGCATCTCCGCCGACCTCCAGCAGCAGCTGCGCCTGGACATCCTGATCCTGGCCGAACGCACGGCGCTCTGGCTGCTGCGCCACCTGCCCGGCAGCCTCTCCGACGCCCGCACCAGCGACCATCTTGCCGGCGTTGTCGCCGGTCTCGCCGGCGAACTGGACGCGCTGCTGCCGGCGCCGGACCAGGACGCCCAGGCCGAGCACGCGGCGGAGCTGGTCGCCGGGGGCGTGCCCGAGGCACTGGCCCGGGACATCGCCCAGCTCGCCCCCCTCGGCGCGGCCATGGACATCTCCCTGATTGCCGAGGACACGGGCTGCACACCCGGCCGCGCCGCCGCCGTCTACTACCAGCTGGGTCACAGCCTGGGCCTGCGCTGGCTGGATAACGCCGTGCGGGGGCTGACCACCACAACCCAGTGGGAAGAGCGTTGCCGGCTCGGCCTGGAGGACGACTTCGCGCTCTACCTGCGGCTGCTCGCCACCAGCGTGTTGCAGGGCGACGATGCCGCCCGCACCCCCGAAGAACAGGTGCAGGAGTGGCAGACCGCCATGGCCGGGCCGACCGGACGCCTGGCGCAAACCCTGGATGACATCGGCACCCTCGGTCAGCCGGATCTGTCCATGCTCACCGTCGCCGTCCAGGACCTCAAGAACGTCGCCGTGCTGTCGACACGGCGGCAGGGACAATACCAGGACAACGAAACCGCATGAGTGAAACGCTGCTGCATACCCGGATCCAGGGTGAGGGCGAGCCCGTGGTCGTCCTGCACGGCCTGTTCGGCTCCGGGACCAACTGGAACCGCATCGCACGGGACCTGGCCACTGACCATCAGGTGGTGGTCATGGACCTCCACAACCACGGCCAGTCACCCCATGTGGACACCATGGCCTACCCGGACATGGCGGCCGCCGTGGCGGACACGCTGGATCACTACGGCATCCCGCCGGGTACCGTCATCGGCCACAGCATGGGCGGCAAGGTGGCCATGGCGCTGGCGCTGACCCACCCCGAGTACGTCCGGCGCCTGCTGGTGGCGGACATCGCCCCCATCCGCTACGGCGATCACGGCCACGGGCGGCTGCTGCGCGCGCTGCAGCGCATGGACCCGCAGCGCCTGGGCTCCCGGGCCGCAGCCAGCGAAGCGCTGGCCGACGACATCCCCGAGGCGGGGCTACGGCAGTTCCTGCTCACCAACCTGGAATCGCGGGACGGCGCCTTCGCCTGGCGGATTCCGCTGCAGGCGCTGGAGGCAAACCTCCCGGTGATCGCCGATTTCCCGGCCATGGACGGCCACTACGACGGGCCGACACTGTTCCTGCACGGCGCCAACTCCGATTACGTGCCGGAGTCCGCCCACGCCGCCATCCACGCCCTGTTTCCCGCCGCCGGCATCGAGTCGCTGCCGGATGCCGGCCACTGGCTGCACGCAGAACAGCCCCGGGCGTTCCTGGAGCGGACCCGACGCTTTCTGGAGGAGGGGCGGACCGCGGCGTGACGCCACCCACAACCGGAGACTGACGCCGGCGTCAGGTGGAAGCGCCGTGGACGCGGGCGTTATGATAGAACGCTTTCATGCCGATCCGGCCACCGACGCCGGAACGCCAACCAGATGCTGCGGAGAGAGGAATGTCAGACGACCTGCGTGAGAATGCACTCGAATACCATCGCCAGCCCACCCCCGGGAAGCTGCAGGTCGTCCCGACCAAACCCCTCGCCAACCAGCGCGACCTGGCGCTGGCCTACTCCCCCGGCGTCGCCGCCGCCTGCGAACTGATCGTCGAGGACGAGAAGGAAGCGGCCAGCGTCACGGCCCGGGGCAACCTGGTGGGCGTGGTCACCAACGGCACGGCCGTGCTGGGCCTGGGCAATATCGGTCCGCTCGCCTCCAAGCCGGTCATGGAAGGCAAGGGGGTGCTGTTCAAGAAGTTCTCTGGCATCGACGTCTTCGACGTGGAAGTGCAGGAGAACGACCCCGACCGGTTCGTGGACATCGTCGCCAGCCTGGAGCCCACCTTCGGCGGCATCAATCTGGAAGACATCAAGGCGCCCGAATGCTTCGAGATCGAAGAGAAGCTCAAGGAGCGCATGAACATCCCGGTGTTCCACGACGACCAGCACGGTACCGCCATCATCACCGCCGCCGCGGTGCGCAACGGCCTGCGCGTCGTGGACAAGGCCATCGCCGATGTCACCGTGGTCTGCTCCGGCGCCGGCGCCGCCGCCATGGCCTGCCTGGAGCTGCTGGTGGGGCTGGGCATGAAGCGCGAGCACATCACCATGCTCGACTCCCGCGGGGTCATCCACACCGGGCGCGACAACCTGGATGCGCGCAAGGCCAGTTTCGCCCGCGACACCGACGCCCGCACCCTGGACGACGCCATGGACGGCGCCGACATCTTCATCGGGCTCTCCGGGCCCGGCGTGCTCACCCGCGGCATGGTGGCAAAGATGGCGCGCGACCCGCTGGTGTTCGCCATGGCCAACCCCACACCGGAGATTATTCCGGAAGAGGCCCAGGAGGAGCGCCCCGACTGCATCATCGCCACGGGTCGCTCCGACTACCCGAACCAGGTCAACAACGTCCTGTGTTTTCCGTTCATCTTCCGCGGTGCGCTGGACGTGGGCGCCACCACCATCAACGACGAAATGAAACTGGCCTGCGTCGAGGCCATTGCCAACCTCGCCACCGAGGAGTCGTCGGACGTGGTGGTGGCGGCCTACGGCGGCAAGCCGCTGCAGTTCGGGCGCGACTATCTGATCCCGAAACCGTTCGACCCGCGACTGATCTCCCGGGTGGCGCCGGCTGTGGCGAAGGCCGCCATGGAATCCGGCGTGGCCGCCCGACCCATCGAGGACATGGCCGCCTACAAGCTGCGCCTCAACCAGTTCGTGTTCCAGTCCGGGCTGGTGATGAAGCCGCTGTTCGAGCGGGCCCGCCAGCATCCCCGCCGCGTGGTGTATGCCGAAGGCGAACAGGAGCGCGTGCTGCGGGCCGTGCAGGTGGTGGTGGATGACGGCCTGGCCAGGCCCATTCTCATCGGCCGTCGCAAGGTCGTGGAGATGCGCATCGAGCGCCTCGGCCTGCGCCTGAAAATCGACGAGGACTTCGAGCTCGCCGATCCCGAGGACGACCCGCGCTACCGTGAGTACTGGACGCTCTATCACTCCATCATGGAGCGCAAGGGCGTCACCCCCGACCAGGCGCGGAACGTGGTGCGCACCCGCAATACAGTGATTGCCGCGCTGATGGTGCGCCGGGAGGAGGCGGACGCCATGATCTGCGGCATCGACGGCCGCTATCACAGGCAGCTGGCGCACATCGAGTCCGTGCTCGGCCGGCGCCAGGGCGTGCGCAATCTCGCCGCCATGAGCGCACTGATTCTGCCCAAGGGCACGTTCTTCCTGTGCGACACCTATGTCAATCAGGATCCCACACCGGCGCAGCTCGCCGAGATGACCATTCTCGCCGCGGACGAGGTGCGCCGCTTCGGCATGATGCCGAAAGTCGCCCTGCTGTCTCATTCCAGTTTCGGCTCGTCCAGCGCCGCGTCGGCGCAGAAGATGCGCGACGCCCTGGAACTCATCGAGGCGCGGGACCCGAACCTGGAGGTGGAAGGGGAGATGCATGGAGACGCCGCCATCTCCGAGGAGATCCGCCGGCGCATCTTCCCCAATGCGCGCCTGCAGGGCACAGCAAACCTGCTGATCCTGCCGACCCTGGACGCGTCGAACATCGCCTTCAACCTGCTCAAGGCCACCAGCGACGGCGTCTCCGTGGGGCCGATCCTGCTGGGCTCGGACAAACCGGCGCACATTCTCACGCCGTCGGTGACCGTGCGCGGCATCATCAACATGACCGCGCTGGCGGCGGTGGAGGCGGCGATGATGAATCCGACGCCGGAAGAGAACGCTGGCGAGGCGTCCCCAGACTGAGACGGCAGCCGGCACTTGCGTGCGGCTCCAACACAGAGCGAGGTGAACCCCATGACCCAGGCGATCGTAGTCCATGAAACGGGCGGCCCGGAACAGATGCGGTGGGAAGCGGTGGAGGTCGGCACCCCCGGTGCCGGCGAGGCACTGGTGCGCCACACGGTTGTGGGCCTGAACTTCATCGACGTGTACTTCCGCACCGGGCTGTACCCGCCACCGCAGCTCCCCTTCACCCCCGGCATGGAGGCGGCCGGCGTGGTGGAAGCCGTGGGCGAGGGCGTCGACCACATCGCGCCCGGGGACCGCGTCGCCTACGCCGCCGGCCCGCCCGGCGCCTATACCGAGCAGCGGGTGATGGCGGCCGACCGCCTGGTAAAGGTGCCGGACGGCATCAGTGACGAGACCGCCGCCGCCATGATGCTTAAGGGCATGACGGCGTGGTACCTGCTGCGGCGCACCTACCCGGTGAAAGCCGGCGACACCATTCTCGTGCACGCGGCGGCGGGCGGCGTGGGGCTGATCGCATGCCAGTGGGCGAAGCACCTCGGCGCCACCGTGATCGGTACCGTCGGCAGCCCGGAGAAGGCGGAGCTCGCGCACGCCCACGGCTGCGACCACCCGATCAACTACAACACCGAGGATTTCGTCGAGCGCGTCCGGGAGCTGACCGGCGGCAAGGGCGTGCCGGTGGTCTACGACTCGGTGGGGCAGTCCACCTTTCTGCCGTCGCTGGACTGCCTGTCGCCGCGCGGGCTGCTGGTGAGTTTCGGGCAGTCCTCCGGGCCGGTGGAGCCGCTCAACGTCGGTCAGCTCGCCGCCAAGGGCTCGCTGTTCCTCACCCGCCCGACGCTGTTCCATTACGTGGCGGCGCGCAAGGACCTGGAGACGGCGGCGGGGGAACTGTTCGAGCTTGTGGAAAAGGGTGTGGTCACCATCGAGGTGAATCATCGTTTCCCGCTGGCGCAGGCCGCCGACGCGCACCGCGCGCTGGAAGGCAGACAGACCACCGGCTCCACGGTGCTCACCCTGTCCTGATCATGGTCGCCGGGTGCGGGCGGCCCCGCGCCCCCGCACCCGGGACTCACGACTCCGCGGTGGCCGGCTCCTGCCGCCGCACGCCATCCAGCTCGGGCAGCGCGCGGAAGCCGCCGGAATGCTCGGCGGCGCGGCGATACGCTCGCCGGGCGGCATCGCGTTCGCCCAGGTGCTCCAGCAGATCGGCCAGCAGATAAAAGGCCTCGGCACTGGGCTGCCGGGAGGCCGATGCCTCCAGGTAGGACCGCGCCCGGCCCCAGAGGCTGCTGCGAATGGCGAGCCGCCCCACGGCCAGCAACAGGGTGGGATCTTCCGGGTGCTCCCGCAGCCAGCCCTCGGCGACGTTGAAGGCGCGCTCGGGGTCGTCCAGCTGCAGCCGCCCGTAACGCTCGATGATGCGAGTATCCCAGTCCTTGCGCAGCGCCAGACGCAGCCGTTTCTCGAGCTGCTCACTGCCCGGAGCGAGCTCCAGCATGCCGTCGACGTAGGCAAGCAACACCTCCGTATCCTCCTGCATCGCCCGCGGCAGCCGCTCCCAGGCGCGCTCCAGCGCCTCGCGACCGCGCCGGCGTGCCTGTTCCAGAACACCGGTTGCGGCCGTCAGGCCAAGCCCGTGCAGGCGCTCCGAATCCATGTCTGCGTGCCGACGCAACCGTGGCAGTAGATCCAGCAGCCGGTCCGCCTCGCCGAGCACCTCGCACGCCCGCGCCAGCATCTCCAGCACCCGCGGGTTGCGCGGATAGCGCTCCTGCAGCAGGTTGAGCGTCGCGAACGCCGTCTCCCACTGTTCATCTTCGAGGTAAAGCTGGGCCTGCAGCAGACCGATGGCTAGCTGTGCATCGGGGTCGGCCTTGTCGGCCATGGCCAGATAGCTGTCACGGCGGCCATCGGCACCGGCCCGGTGTGCGGCCCAGGCGGCACTGAGGTAATGCAGCACCGAGGTCTCGCTGCGGTCCACGGCGCGGATCAGCAGGCGTTCGGCTTCCTGATAGTCGCCTTCGGCCAGGCGGGCCAGTCCGCGGACGAGCTGGTCGCGGGAGCGCCCGGCGCGGCGATCGGCCAGCCAGCGCCGCATACCGCGGGGCATGGCGCCGACCCGGCGGACAATACCGGTCACCAGCAGCAGACCGACCACCACCACGACCAGCACACCCACGGCGAAGAACAGGCTGGTCTCCATGGTCAGGTCGCCGACGGAGATCAGCACATAGCCGGCCTGCTCGTGAAACCAGAGTGCGGTAACGGCGCTGGCGAACAGCACCAGCAGGAACAGGAAAAGGCGTTTCATTCACCGTCCTCCATGTTGTTCCGGCCAGGGAGGCGGCGCTCGGGGAGTTTCTCCCCGAGATCCGGCATGTCGGCTTCCACGTCCGTATCGCGCAACCGGCTGACCGTCTCGCGCGCGTCGCTCACCGCTTCGTCTTCGGCGTCGAAGTGCCGGTCGAGCCATACACCCACGTCGTCCAGGCTGTCCCGGTATGTAGCGGCGTCACCCTGCAGCAGGGCGGCGCGGGCGGAGAGCAGCTGCAGGCGGAGATTCTCCCGCAGGTAGTGACTCTCTTCCGGGGCCATGAGGCGCGGCGGGGCGTCATCCCGTCGGACCACCACCAGCGAACCGATGGCATCCCGGAACTGCTCCCAGGCGCGCAGCCCGGCATCCCGCCAGCCGGCAAGGCTGTCCAGCTGGGCATCCCGCTGACGAGGCGCCTCTGCCGGCTCCACGCGCCGCTCCACCCGCTTCAGGCTCCACTCGTCGACCCCGTTGATGAGCGCGCGCAGGTCCGCGGCCATGGCCTCGCGGTCGGGCAGGCGCACGTCGAGCAGGGCGTTGATGGCGTCGGCCACGGCCTGGCGCTGATCGACAGTGGCGCCGCCCAGCTCCTCGAGCAGGCTGTCCGCCTCGCGCAGCGCCTGCAGCGCGCCGTTCACATCACCGTGGAACCGCGCCCGGTAACGGGCAACGCCGTACAGGTAGCCCGCCTCGGAGAGAATCCACTCGTCGCGGTGAGCGGCGGCCAGCTCTTCGATGCGATCCATGCGCTCCTGGGCGCCATCGTGCTGATCCCGCACGGTGCGCATGGTCTCCTCTGCCCGCGCCAGGCTCTGTACGTGACTGCTGTGCTCCTGGGCCAGATTGTCGACACGGCCCGTGAGATTGCCTTCGAGGCTGTCGAAACGCTCGCGCACCTCCGCTACTTCCATGCGCTCGGCATAATCATCGCTGGCCCGCTCCAGGGCCTGGAAGCGCTCCCAGACCCACCAGCCCCCCATGCCACCAAGGCCGGCGACGATCAGCGCGATGAGCAGGGCGACTGCGGCCAGCACGGCGGCGCGCCGGTCACCGCCACGATCACCGCCACCACCGGAGGGCGTTCCAGTCGCGCCCTTGGCGCCGCCACCGTTCGCATCGGCCTGGGGCTGGGTGGTTTCCTCCGGTGCGGCATCCGCCGTGGTGTTATCGTTGGAATCCGTCACCGCCTCGTCCTGCTTACCGTGATGTGTCGACGCGTCGTTCATGAATTCGCCTGTCTCCGCTTGCCTGCCACCCAGCGCTCAACCCCCGCCGCGAGGGCATCGGTATCCGGGCCTTCTGCAGTCACGATACCATTGCAGAACCCGAGGCCCGAGGCCCGGGCCGCAACCCGCTCACTGATCACCACCAGCCCGGTGCCGAGAAGCCTTGACCGCCGCTGCTCACCGGCAAGCATGACCAGATTCTCCAGGGCATTGCCGCTGGTGACCACCGCCACGTCCAGGGCGCTACGGGCCCATGCGCGATCCAGCTCTGCCGGGTCCACGTCGGGCAACTCGCGGCGGTAGGCGGACAGCACCTCCACCGTTGCCCCCCGCTGCTCCAGGGTCTCCCGGAGCAGTTCACGTCCGCCATCCCCTCGCACCAGCATAGCGCGCTGGCCGCGTACGTGTCGGAGCGGGGGCTGCGCGAGCAGCGCCTCACTGTCGTAACCATCAGCCGGAACCACCGTGGCCGCTACGTCCCGGGCCGCAAGCGCGCGCGCGGTGCCCCGGCCTACGGTGGCTACCGCGACCCCGGCGGGCCAGGGTTGCCCCCGCTCCGCCAGACGCCGAAACAGGGCATCCACCGCATTCGGGCTGACAAAGATCACCAGATCGGCACAGTCGAGACGATCCAGCCCGCGATCCAGAGCCTGGGGATCGGGTGCCGCGCCGATGGCAATGACCGGAAACCGCGTTACAGCCGCCCCCCGGGCTGCCAGGGCGTCGCAAAGCGGCCCTGCCTGGTGCGCGGGCCGGGTTACCAGGACGCCGACACCGACGAGCGGCTGGTCACCGGCGGTCACCGGGGCGGTTCCTCGGCTTCGGCAAACAGACGCTGGAGGATCTCCCGCGCACCGCGGCCCAGGAGGTCACGGCCAAGCCTGGAGCCGATGTCATCGGCGTCTTCAGCCGCACCGGTGAGCTCGCCGCGAATCATCTCGCGGCCGTCCGGGGAGCCCACCAGCCCGCGCAGGTGGAGCCGATCGCCATCCAGCTCCGCATAGGCGCCGATGGGTACCTGACAGCTGCCCTCCAGCTCCCGGTTCATGGCGCGCTCGGCCGCAACGCGGATGTGGCTGTCCTCGTGATCCAGCGGCCGGATGAGCTCTTCGACGTCGGTGTCACCCACCCGGCACTGAATACCGAGCGCCCCCTGACCCACGGCGGGCAGGCTTTCTTCCGGGGGCAGGGTACGGGTGATGCGCGCCTGCAGCTGCAACCGCTGCAGCCCGGAGGTGGCGAGGACGATGGCGTCGAATTGCCCCTCGTCGAGCTTGGCAAGCCGGGTGTTGACGCTGCCGCGCAGGGTTTCCACGTGCAGGTCCGGCCTTACCGCCCGGATCTGGCTCTGCCGCCGCAGGCTCGCGCTGCCGACCACGCCGCCCTCGGGGATGTCAGCGAGCGTGGCGTAGTGGACCGACAGGAACGCATCCCGGGGGTCGCCGCGCTCCGGAATCACGGGCAGGTGCAGGTCCTGTGTCATGAAGGCGGGCACGTCTTTCATGGAGTGCACGGCGATGTCCGCGCGGCCGTCCAGAAGCCCTTCTTCCAGTTCCTTCAGGAACAGCCCCTTGCCGCCGATGCGCGCCAGCGGTGCATCCAGGATGCGGTCGCCCCGCGTGCTCATTTTCACCAGCTCCACCCGCAGGCCTGGGTGGGCCGCGCGCAGACGACCGGCCACGTGTTCGGCCTGCCAGACGGCGAGCGGTGACTTGCGGGTGGCGATTCGAAGGGTGTCGATGCGCATCAGGGCCTCTTGTCAGCAGGATGTCCAGGGCCGCATAGGATGCCATGGTTCCACGGCGCTGCCGACCGGCCACGCCGGCACTACCCCATGGCTTCCAGCAACTGCCGGATGCGACTCACGTGCCGCCGGCTCACCTGCAGCGCAAAGTCCGTGCCGCGCAGCGCGAGGTAGGGACGCCCCCCGAGTCCGCGCTCAAGTCGGCCGAGACGGTCGCGGGCAACCAGTGCGTTGCGGTGAATGCGCACGAACCGCTCACCGAACTCGTGCTCCAGCTGGCGCAGGGACTCCTCGATGAGATCCTCACCCCCGGTATGGCAGACCGTGACGTACTTGTTATCTGCCTGGAAGTAGTGTACGTCGGCAACCGGGATCAGCTCCATGGCGCCGCGCCGGCGGCAGAGAATGTGCTCACGGGGCCCCTGAACTGGCGGCGCTTCACGTGCTAACGCCTCCAGCTGCGGACGGGTGATCCGGCGGGCTCGCCGCAGTGCCTGGGCCAGACGCTCCCGCCGCACGGGTTTCACGAGGTAATCCACCGCCTCGGCATCGAAAGCCGCCAGGGCGTGCTCGCCGTAGGCCGTGACAAAGATCACCGCTGGCGGCGCGTCCATCTCGGCCAGCGCCCGGGCTGCGGTCACCCCATCGGTGCCCGGCATGCGGATATCCATGAGCACCAGATCGGGCTGTTCGCTGTGCGCCATGCGCACCGCCTCGTCACCGTCCGCCGCCGTACCGACCACCTGGTGATCGCCGATATCAGCGACATGGCGGGCCAGCCGTTCCCGGGCCGGTGCTTCGTCATCCACGATCAGAATGCGCATGCTCCCTCCCCCGTTCCGCGTGGCCCGCGCGCGCCTCCCTTGGGTCGCAAGGTAGTGTCAGGCACACGCTGTAGCAGTCGTCCTCCTGCCGCACGCTCAAGTGCCCCTTGTCGCCGTAGGCAAGCCGCAGCCGCTCACGGACATTGTCCTGGGCGATCCCGAACCCCCCGCGCGCGGCCGCCCCGTCCGGGGGCAACGGATTGCGCACGCAGACCTGCAGCACACCGTTCCGGACCCGACCGGACACCACCAGCCGGCCACCATCCCGCCGGGGCTCAATTCCATGATAGACGGCATTCTCGAGAAGGGGCTGAAGCGTCATGGACGGAATCCGTACCTGTCCCGGCAGGTTGTCGGTCTCCCAGGCGATCTGCAGGCGGTCGCCGAGGCGGAGCTGTTCCATGTTGAGATACCCCTGCGCCAGCGCCAGCTCGTCGTCCAGTGTCGATAACCCCTCACCGGATTCGAGGCTGGCACGGAACAGATCGGCCAGATCCTCCACGGCGGCCTCCGCCTGCCGGGGCCGGGAGCGGATCATGGCCGCAATGGTGTTCAGGCTGTTGAACAGGAAATGCGGGCGGATGCGCGCCTGCAGCGCCTGCACCCGGGCGGCCGACGCCGCCTCCACGCGCCAGCGCCAGTCCTGCTGCAGGTAGAGATAGCGCAGCGCCACCGCCGCCACCACGGCGGCGAGTCCGAGACTGCGCAGCATGAAACCGGCCCACGTCCCCTCGCTCTCCACCAGCACCAGCGTCCAGGCAAGATGAGCGACCAGCGCGGTGACCGCCATCACCAGCAGCCAGGCCAGCAGCCCCGCGGTCAGGGGCGGCAACCGGTTGAGCGCATTACGCAGCAGGCACAGCAGCACCGTGCAGCCCAGAGCGACCCACTGCACGTAGAGAGAGTACAGGCTCAGCGCCTGCCAGGGATCGACCCCCGCCGGCTGGGCGAGCACCAGTACGAATACCAGCAGTTCCGCAATGACCACGACGGCAAGCACGGTGCGCAGGTTGCAGAAGTCCGGCAGGAATCCCGGGGTGATGTGTGTGCTGGTGGTCATTCAGCCTTCCCTTGCCGGCGCCACGGCGCCGGATGGCCTGCAATCAGTGCCACTCCAGTCTGGTGACGGGGCGCCCGCGCGGCAAGCCGCCGGCACTGGTATAATCCGCGCCACACGTCCCAGCAAGAGGCCCCCATGACCGACAAGGACACCAGCCAGCAACTGTGGACCGGCCGGTTCACGGAGGCAACCGATCAGTTCGTCGAGGCGTTCACCGCCTCCGAGCACTTCGATCGTCGACTGTACCGTCAGGACATCCGTGGCTCCATGGCCCATGCGCGCATGCTCGCCGCCGCAGGGGTGCTCACGGAGGCGGAGCGCGACAGCATCCTGGAGGGGCTTGCCGCAATCGAACAGGAGATCGAAGCAGGCGCGTTCGAGTGGTCGCCGGCGCTGGAAGACGTGCACATGAACATCGAGAAGCGGCTCACGGATCGCATCGGCGATGCCGGCAAGAAGCTGCATACGGGGCGCTCGCGCAATGACCAGATCGCCACGGACGTGCGGCTCTACCTGCGCGAGGCCATCGGCGCCATTACCGCCGAGCTGCTGCGTTTCCAGCGGGGGCTGGTGGAGCTGGCGGACCGGGAGGCGGACACCATCATCCCCGGCTTCACCCACCTGCAGGTGGCACAGCCGCTCAGTTTCGGCCACCACATGCTGGCCTGGTACGAGATGCTGGTGCGGGATCAGGAGCGCATGCAGGACTGCCAGCGGCGGCTGAACGTCATGCCGCTGGGCTCGGCAGCGCTGGCGGGCACCAGCTACCCCATCGACCGCACCATGACCTGCGCCGAGCTGGGTTTCGACCGCCCCAGTGACAACTCCCTGGACTCGGTGTCGGATCGCGACTTCGCCATGGAGTTCACGGCAGCGGCGGCCATACTACTGACCCACACCTCGCGCATGGCCGAGGAGATGATCCTCTGGACCTCGCCCATGTTCGACTTCGTCGACCTGCCGGACCGCTTCTGCACCGGCTCGAGCATCATGCCGCAGAAGAAGAATCCGGACGTGGCCGAGATCGTGCGCGGCAAGACCGCGCGGGTGAACGGCCACCTGGTGGGGCTGCTGACGCTGATGAAATCCCAACCGCTGGCCTACAACCGGGACAACCAGGAAGACAAGGAACCGCTGTTCGACACCGTGGACACGGTGCTGGACGTGCTGCGCGCCTTCGCCGACATGGTGCCGGCCATGGCGCCGAAGCGGGACAACATGTTCGCCGCGGCCAAGAAGGGCTTCTCCACCGCCACGGATCTGGCCGACTATCTGGTGCGTAAGGGCGTCCCGTTCCGCGACGCCCACGCCATCGTGGGTGCCGCCGTGCGCCACGGCGTGGAACACGGCGTCGACCTGGCCGACATGGACCTGGCCACGCTGCAGGGGTTCTCCGACACCATCGGCGAGGATGTCTACGAGGTCCTCACCCTGGAGGGCTCGCTGGCCGCCCGGGACCACATCGGCGGCACGGCGCCGGCCCAGGTGCGGGCGCAGATCCGCAAGGCGCGGGAGCGGCTCGACCGGGGCGAGTGACCGCCAGACGGCGCCTGATGATGGACGTAAACGTCCACCCTGCGCCGGATTTCGCCGGTTCGGCAGGCAGCGTCGCCGGGGCAGCCGTAGGGTGGACCTTCAGGTCCACCACATGTGCGGCACAGAAGGTGGATGCAGACATCCACCCGACGCGAACGACTACCCCAACACCCGCTGCAACCAGGCACTGATCGCCTGGATCTCTTCCAGGCACACCTGGTGCTGCATGGGGTAGTCGTGCCACTCGACGCTGTAGCCCATGCCATCCAGCTGGGCCCGGGAGTTTGCGCCCATCTGCACCGGCAGCACCGGGTCTTCAGTGCCGTGGGCCATGAGAACCGGCGTGCCGGCGTTGGCGTCGCTGCGCTCCGCCTCCACCGTTTCGGACAGCGGCAGGTAGGTGGAGAGTCCCATGATTCCGGCGAGCCGTTCCGGGTAGCGCACACCGGTATGCAGCGCAATGGCGCCGCCCTGGGAGAAACCGGCCAGGACGATCCGCTCGCTGGGAATGCCGCGCTCGTTCTCGCGGCGGATCAGCGCGTGCACCTTCTGCTCCGAGTCGCGGATGCCGTCGGCGTCCTGCTGCGCGTTGCCGCCCAGGGCGATGATGTCGTACCAAGCACGCATGGACATGCCGCCGTTCAGGGTGACGGGCCGCACCGGCGCGTGGGGGAAGACGAAGCGCACGGGCAGCCCGGCCGGCAGGCGCAGCTCCGGCACGATGGGTTCAAAATCGTGGCCGTCGGCTCCCAGGCCGTGCAGCCAGATCACGCTGGCGGTCGCGTTGTCCCGGGCGCCGGTCTCGACGCACTCCAGCAGCTCGTCGCTCATGGTTGTCTCCTTGGTGGTGAATCACATGGTGCCGCATGCTACCCGGACCACCTGCAACGGCGCTACTGGCGCTGCGACTGCAGAAGGCGTGCGTGCCCTTTATACTGTGGGGTTTGATTGCCGGAGGTGGCACACCATGTACCGACTGACTGGCGCGCTTGCCCTCGCCATGCTGCTGGCGGCCTGCGGGCAGAAGGGTGATCTGCATCTGCCCGACGACGATGACGACACCGCCATGGATGCCACGCCGGTGACCGCCCCGCACGGCCCCCAGGAGCCCGCATGACGCCCTTTACCTACCGCAACGGCACGCTACACGCCGAGGACGTGCCCCTTGACCGTATCGCCGCCGAACACGGCACGCCGGCGTACGTGTACTCACGCGCCGCGCTGGAGACAGCCTGGCATGCCTACGACGACGCCTTCGCCGCCGTTCCCCACCAGGTCTGCTACGCCGTCAAGGCGAACAGCAACCTGGCCGTGCTGGACGTGCTGGCGCGCCTGGGATCGGGCTTCGACATCGTCTCCGGTGGCGAGCTGGACCGGGTGCTGGCCGCGGGCGCCGACCCCGCTCGCGTGGTGTTCTCCGGGGTGGGCAAGAGCCGCTACGAAATGGCTCAGGCCCTGAACGCCGGGGTGGGCTGCTTCAACGTGGAGTCGGAACCGGAACTGGAACGGCTCAATCACGTGGCCGGGCGGCTTGATCGACGCGCGCGGGTCTCACTGCGCGTCAACCCGGACGTGGATGCGGAAACCCACCCGTACATCTCCACCGGGCTGAAGGAGAACAAGTTCGGCATCACCATCGCCACCGCGGAGGCGCTCTACCGCCGCCACGCCGACTTCCCGCACCTGCAGTTCGTGGGTGTGGATTTCCACATCGGTTCGCAGCTCACGCGCACGGCGCCGTTCGAGGACGCCCTGGAACGGGTGCTGGCACTGATCGACCGGCTTGCAGACGCCGGCCTGACGCTGGAGCACATTGACATCGGTGGCGGTCTGGGCGTGTGTTACCGGGACGAGACGCCCCCCGATCCGGCCACCTATGCCGACGCCCTGCTGACGCGGCTGGCCGGGCGGGCGCTGGCGGTGTACCTGGAACCGGGGCGCTCCATCGCGGCCAATGCCGGCGTAATGCTGACCCGCGTCGAGTACCTCAAGCCGACACCGGATCGCAACTTCGCCATCGTCGATGCCGCCATGAATGACCTGCTGCGTCCGGCGCTTTACGACGCGTGGCAGTCAATCGTGCCGGTACAGCCCCGGGACAGCGACCAGCCCGTGGCCTACGACATCGTCGGCCCGGTCTGCGAGACCGGCGATTTCCTGGGCAAGGACCGGGTGCTGGCCCTGGCGCAGGATGACCTGCTGGCCGTGCACTCCGCCGGGGCGTACGGTTTCGTCATGAGCTCCAACTACAACACCCGCAACCGCCCGCCGGAGCTGATGGTGGACGGCGACGCGGTGCACCTGGTGCGCCGACGGGAGACGGTCGAGGACCAGCTGGCGCCGGAGCGGCTGCTGCCATGACGCTGCGATTCACCAAGATGCACGGCCTGGGTAACGACTTCGTCGTCGTCGACGCCATCCGCCAGGAGGTGGCACTGTCCGCCGACGACATGCGCCGGATCGCGGACCGCCGTTTCGGCGTGGGCTGCGACCAGGTGCTGCTGGCGGCCCCGGCAACACAACCGGGCATGGACTTCCGCTACCGCATCTTCAACGCCGATGGCGGCGAAGTGGAGCAGTGCGGTAACGGCGTGCGCTGCCTCGCGCGCTTTCTGCTGGACGAAGGCCTGACGCAGCGTGACCGGCTCACCATCGAGACCCTGGGCGGGCCGACGGAGATCACCATCGAGGCCGACGGGCAGGTGACCGTCAACATGGGACCGCCGCGCCTGGAACCGGCCGCGATTCCGTTTACCGCCAGCCCCCGCGCCACCACCTACGAACTGGACTTGAACGGGGACACCCTGACCATCGGTGCGGTCTCCATGGGCAACCCCCATGCGGTCGCCGTGGTCCCGGATGTGGATACCGCCCCGGTGGAACGCGTCGGCCCGGCCGTCGAACGCCACGGCGCCTTTCCGGCCCGCGTCAACGCCGGTTTCATGCAGGTGGTCGATCAGGGCCATGTGCGCCTGCGGGTCTACGAGCGCGGCGCCGGGGAGACCCTCGCCTGCGGCACCGGCGCCTGCGCGGCGGTGGTCGCCGGCCGGCTCCAGGGGCTGCTCGGGGAAACCGTCGCCGTGGATCTGCCCGGCGGCCGCCTGGCGATCCGGTGGGCGGGCGAGGGGGAGCCTGTATGGATGACCGGCCCGGCCACCACCGTGTTCCATGGCCGCATCGCCCTGTCCCCCGACGATGACGCCCCGGCCCAGGTCCGATAAACTGGCCTGTATTCACTGATTTTTCGCCCGGACACGCCCCGGGCACCTCACGGGAGGATGGCGGATGACCAGCCAGAACAGCGCGGGACTGGATGACACGCTTCCGGAGGAAGCGGTCTCCGCGTACCTGGAAGAGAATCCCGACTTCTTTGCGCGCCACCCGGCGCTTGTCACGCGCCTGCGGATCCCCCACGAGTGCGGCGACGCGACCTCGCTGATCACCTATCAGGTCGCTCGGCTTCGCGACGAGAACAAACAGCTCAAACGGCGCCTCGATGACCTGCTGCAAGTTGCCCGGGACAACGACCGCCTGGCCGATCAGCTCCACCGCCTGACCCTGGAGCTCATGGACAGCCAGGACCTAGACGGCCTGCTGCAGACCCTCAAGGACGGACTCCGGCATCAGTTCCAATCCGACCTCGTGGCCATCGCACTGCTGCCGACCCAGGGGGAAGCCGGTGGCCAGGACGTACTCTCTCCTGATGATCAGGCCGTGTTCGGCGATTTCATCAAGGCAGCGAAGCCACGCCTGGGCCGTCTCGACCCTGCACAGGCAGCGCTGCTGTTCGGCGACGCCGCCGACCGGCTGGGCTCCGCTGCCATCGTGCCCATCAGCGACAATCACCACGTCTCCGGGATTCTTGCCGTGGGCAGCTTCGAGCCGGACCGTTTCAATCCCAGTCAGGGCACCGTTTTCCTGCGCCAGCTCGGCCAGCTCGCCGGCCGCGCCCTGCGCCCCTATCGCACCAGCGGCACGGCATGACCCCGGCGGCACAGGCCTGTCTGGACCGCTTCGACAGCCACCTGGGCCATGAACGCCGGCTGGCGGCGCTCACCCGCCAGCACTACCGCCGCGATCTGGACGCGCTGGTGACCTGGTGCGACCGGCACGCCATCGAGCACTGGCAGCAACTGCACGCCAGCCACATCCGCCAGTTCGTGGCCGACGGCCATCGCGGCGGACTCTCCGGGCGCTCCCTGCAGCGGCGGCTCGCCGCGCTGCGGACCTTCTTCCGCTTTCTGGTGCGAGAGGGGCTGATGGAGAACGATCCGGCGGCGGACATCCCGGCGCCGAAAAGCGGCAAACGCCTGCCCCGCACTCTCGACGCCGACGCCGTGGCACGCCTTCTGGACGGCTTGGCCCCGGGCGACGACCCGCTGCTGCTCCGGGACCTGGCGCTGTTCGAGCTGCTGTACTCCAGCGGGCTGCGCCTGGCCGAGGCGGCCGGCCTCGACCTGGACGGCGTGGACTTGCAGGACGGCGCCGTGCAGGTCCTCGGCAAAGGATCCCGGGCGCGGATCCTGCCGGTAGGCCGGCGGGCGCTGTCGCGTCTCGAGCAGTGGCTCGGCGTGCGCGGGCAGCTCGCATCCGTGGACGAGCAGGCCCTGTTTGTCAGCCAGCGGGGCGGACGGCTGTCCCGGCGCAGCATCGAGAACAGGCTGACCCAGCTGGCCGCACGGGTACTCGGCCAGCCGGTGCACCCGCACATGCTGCGGCACTCCTTCGCCAGCCACCTGCTTGAGTCCAGCGGTGACCTGCGGGCCGTACAGGAGCTCCTGGGCCACGCCAGCATCGGCACGACGCAGGTCTACACCCATCTGGATTTCCAGCACCTGGCCCGGGTCTACGACGCTGCGCACCCGCGCGCCCGCAAGCGCAGCGATGACGCCAGCGGCTGACCCCCGTCGACACCCCCTTTAAAACCGCGGCGCTACCCCCCATCACCTGTCCACGGTGACCAACGACACGTCTGCGCTCTACAATGGCAGGCTTTCCATCCACGAACAGCGGAGCAGTCACGTGGAACAGTTCAGAGGTACAACCATCCTGGCGGTGCGCCGCAACGGCCGCGTCGCCCTGGGCGGGGACGGTCAGGTCTCCCTGGGCGATACCGTCATGAAAGGCAACGCACGCAAGGTGCGGCGGCTCTACCACAACGAAGTCATCGCCGGATTCGCCGGCGGCACTGCCGACGCCTTCACCCTGTTCGAGCGCTTCGAGGGGCAGCTGGAGAAGCACCGCGGCAACCTGGCCCGGTCCGCGGTAGAGCTGGCCAAGGACTGGCGCTCGGATCGCGCCCTGCGCCGGCTGGAGGCGCTGCTCGTAGTTGCCAACAAGGAGCTCACCCTGATGATCTCCGGCAACGGCGATGTCATCGAGCCGGAGCGGGACCTGATCAGCATCGGCTCCGGTGGACCCTACGCCCAGTCGGCAGCCACGGCGCTCATGGACAACACCGACCTCAGCGCCCGCGAGATCACCGAGAAGGCACTGAACATCGCCGCGGATATCTGCGTCTATACCAACCAGTATCTGACCATTGAAGAGCTGCCCGGCAGCAAGCCCACCGTGGAGGCGTGAACAGCCATGTCAGAGATGACACCCCGTGAGATCGTCCAGGAACTGGACCGCCACATCATCGGCCAGGCCAATGCCAAGCGCGCCGTAGCCGTGGCCCTGCGCAACCGCTGGCGCCGCATGCAGCTCGACGAGACCCTGCGCGCCGAGGTCACGCCGAAGAACATCCTCATGATCGGCCCGACGGGCGTGGGCAAGACGGAGATCGCCCGCCGTCTCGCCAAGCTGGCGCGGGCGCCGTTCGTCAAGGTGGAAGCCACCAAGTTCACCGAAGTGGGCTACGTGGGCCGGGACGTGGAGTCCATCGTCCGTGATCTGGTGGATATCGCCATCAAGATGACCCGCGAAGAGGAGATGGAGAAGGTCCAGTACCGGGCCGAGGAGGCCGCCGAGGAGCGGCTGCTGGACATCCTCCTGCCGCGCGCCAGCACCCACAGCAGTGACGCCGACGACCACAGCGAGGCGACCCGCACCAAGTTCCGCAACAAGCTGCGCTTCGGTGATCTGGACGACCGCGAAGTGGAGATCGACGTGGCAGCCCACTCGCCGGGGGTGGAGATCATGGCGCCGCCCGGCATGGAAGAGATGACCAACCAGCTGCAGAGCATGTTCCAGAACATGGGCGGTCAGCGCTCCCAGAAGCGCACCATGAAGATCCGCGATGCGCGCAAGGTGCTCCAGGAAGAGGAAGCCGCCAAGCTGGTCAACGAGGAAGAGATCAAGCTCACCGCCGTGGACCGGGTCGAGCAGAACGGCATCGTTTTCCTGGACGAGCTGGACAAGGTCGCCAAAGGTAACGAAGGGGGCCACGGCGGCGAGGTCTCCCGCGAAGGCGTGCAGCGCGACCTGCTGCCGCTGGTGGAAGGCAGCACCGTGTCCACGAAGCACGGCATGGTGCGCACGGACCACATCCTGTTCATCGCCTCCGGCGCGTTCCATCTGTCGAAGCCGTCCGACCTGATTCCGGAACTGCAGGGGCGCCTGCCCATTCGCGTGGAGCTGGACGCGCTGCAGGCCGAGGACTTTGTGCGCATCCTCACCGAACCCAGCGCCTCGCTCACCGAACAGTACACGGCGCTGATCGGCACGGAGGACTGCGAGCTGGTGTTCACCGAGGACGGCATCAACCGCATCGCGCAGGTAGCCTCGGAGGTGAACGAGCGTACCGAGAACATCGGCGCCCGCCGGCTGCATACGGTCATGGAACGGCTGCTGGAGGAGGTGTCGTATCAGGCGCCGGATCGCAGCAACCAGACCATTACCGTGGATGCGGCCTACGTGGACGAGCACCTGCAGGAACTGGCCCGCGACGAGGATCTCAGCCGCTACATCCTGTAAGGGACCGTAGGGTGGACCTGAAGGTCCACCCTACACGGGCACCTACGCTCGCCGGCAGGCGTCGGCGCCTGTTTTCTGAATCGAGGTGGTCATGGCAAACCCGACCGAACTGCAACTGCACCAGGCCTCGAAAGTGCTCGAGGTCTCCTTCGACGACGGCAGCCGCTTCGAGCTGCCGTGCGAGTACCTGCGGGTCCACTCACCCTCTGCCGAGGTGAAGGGGCACGGGCCGGGCCAGGAAGTCCTGCAGGTGAACAAGGAAGACGTCAACATCACGCGCATCGAGCCCACCGGGAATTACGCCGTGCGGCTCTATTTCGACGACGGCCACCACACCGGTCTGTACACCTGGGAGTATCTCTACGAACTGGGCGCCAACCAGGAGAGCTACTGGGCAAAGTACCTGGACGCGCTGGCCGCGGCGGGCTACAAGCGCCGCGGTTAGGGTACTCCGCCGGCCGCGGTGGTGGTACCGTTGGCACCGACCATTTGCCGCCATGACACAGGGGTTCCACCCGTGACCAGCAACGCCCGCGATGACGACACCATCGACTTCGGCTACCAGCGCGTCCCGCGCGGGGACAAGGCCCGGCGCGTGGGTGAGGTGTTCAGCTCCGTAGCCAGCCGCTACGACATGATGAACGACCTCATGTCCGCCGGCCTGCACCGGCTTTGGAAGCGCCAGACCATCGCCATGGCGCGTCTGCGCCCCGGACAGCAGATCCTGGATCTGGCCGCGGGCACCGGCGATCTGACCCGGCTCATGGCGCCGAAGGTTGCCCCGGGCGGCCAGGTGGTGGTGACCGACATCAACGACGCCATGCTCGCCGAAGGGCGCTCCCGGATGATCGACTCCGGCCTGGTCAGCGGCATCGATTACGCCCTGGTGAACGCGGAAGCGCTGCCCTTCCCGGCAGCGAGCTTCGACCGCATCACCATCGCCTTCGGCCTGCGCAACGTCACCGACAAGCCCCGCGCGCTCGCGGAGATGCGCCGCGTGCTGCGCCCCGGGGGCTTCGCCCTGATCCTCGAGTTCTCGCAGCTCTACATCAAGCCGCTGCGCCCGCTGTACGACGCCTACTCGTTCCAGGTGCTGCCGCGCATGGGACAGGCCGTCGCCGGGGATGCGGACAGCTACCGCTACCTGGCGGAATCCATCCGCATGCACCCGGATCAGGCGACCCTGCGGGACATGATGCTCGAGGCCGGCCTCGAGGACTGCGACTACACCAATCTCAGCGGTGGCATCGTTGCCATTCACCGGGGCTACCGGTACTGAGTCACGCGGGAGGTTGAGCATGGCATCTCTCGGTCTGCTGCTGGGCCCCGCCAGCCACATCGTCAACCGGATTCTGCACATGGACCCGGAGCTCCAGGGACGGCTGACCCCGCTGCTGGAGCGCCGCCTCCGTCTGCAGCTCACGGCCCCCGAGATGACCGTGACGGTCACGTTCACCAGCGAGGGTCTGACTCTAGCCGAGGCGGCCGACGAGGCGGCGGACGTGGTCGTCACCGGCACCGCCGGTGACCTGCTGGCCATGGCGCGCGACCCGGATGCGGCCGGCGGCCGGCTGCGGTTCGAGGGTGATCCGGCAGTGGCCCAGCAGGCGCGACGCTTTTTCCGTGAGCTGGACGTGGACTGGGAAGAAGCCCTTGCCGACCACCTCGGCGACGTGGCGGCACACCAGATCGGCCGCGCCGTGCGCGGTGTGAACGACTGGTTCCGGCACGGCGCCGAGGCCGCGGGCAGCGGCGTGGCGGAGTACCTGACCGAGGAACAGCGCCAGCTTCCCGCTCGCCCGGAAGTGGAGGCCTTTCTGGACGACGTGGACCGCCTGCGGGCGGACGCCGACCGGCTGGAAGCCCGCATCAAGCATCTGGAACGGCAACGGAGGCCGGCGGAATGATCCGGCGACTCCTGCGCCTCGCCCACATCAACTGGGTGCTGGTGAAGCACGGTCTCGACGACGTGATTCTCGCCACGCGGGTGATGCGGCCGCTGCGATGGACCCTCTACATCATGCCCTGGAACTGGGTTCGCCGGTCGCGGGGGAGTCACGGCGAGCGCATCCGGCTCGCCCTGGAGGAACTGGGGCCCATCTTCGTTAAGTTCGGTCAGATCCTCTCCACCCGACGGGACCTGCTGCCTCCGGACATCGCTGAAGAACTGGCGCGGCTGCAGGACCGAGTACCGCCGTTCCCCGCCGCCGACGCCCGCCGCATCATCGAGCGCTCCTACGGCGCGCCCATCGACACGGTATTCGCGCGCTTCGACGACACGCCCATCGCATCGGCATCCATCGCCCAGGTCCACGGCGCCCGGCTGCTGGATGGCCAGGAGGTGGTGGTCAAGGTGGTGCGCCCGGACATCGAGCCGGTGATCCGCCGCGATCTCGACCTCATGTACACCTTCGCCGGCCTGACCCAGCGCTACTGGAGTCACGGCCGGCGTCTGCGTCCGCGGGAGGTGGTCTCGGAGTTCGAGAAAACCCTCCTGGACGAGCTGGACCTGATGCGCGAGGCCGCCAACGCCTCGCAGCTGCGGCGCAATTTCCAGGATTCCAGCCTGCTCTACGTCCCCGGCGTTCACTTCCACCTCACCACCGCCCAAGTGATGGTGATGGAGCGCATCGCCGGCATTCCGGTGAATCACGTCGAGACCCTGCGCGCGCACGACGTCAACATGCGCCGCCTGGCCGAGAAAGGCGTGGAGATCTTCTTCACCCAGGTGTTCCGCGACAGCTTCTTCCACGCCGACATGCACCCCGGCAACATCTTCGTGGATCCGACGAACCCGGACGACCCGCGCTACATCGCCGTGGACTTCGGCATCGTCGGCAGTCTGGGGCCGGTGGACCACCGCTATCTGGCCGAGAATTTCCTCGCCTTTTTCAATCGCGACTACCGCCGCGTGGCGGAGCTGCACGTGGAGTCCGGCTGGGTGCCTCCGGAGACGCGCGTGGAGGAATTCGAGGCGGCCATGCGCACGGTGTGCGAGCCGATCTTCGAGCGGCCGCTGCGGGAGATCTCGTTCGGTGCTCTGCTGATGCGCCTGTTCCAGACGGGGCGACGCTTCGACATGGAGATCCAGCCCCAGCTGGTGCTGCTGCAGAAGACGCTGCTCAACATCGAGGGGCTGGGGCGCCAACTCTACCCGGAACTGGACCTGTGGCGCACCGCCAAGCCCCACATGGAGCAGTGGATGCGCAGCCAGCTCGGCATCGGCGCCGTGGTGCGCAATATCCAGCGCGAACTGCCGCACTGGGGCGAGGAGCTGCCGCGCATGCCGCAGCGCATTCTTGAGGCTCTGGAAGCGGCCCACGACACCCGCCGGCAAATGGACGAACAGCGTCGGGAGCTGGAGCGGCTGCGCAGCGATCTCGGGCGGCTGGGCGCACGCCGTGACGGCACGCTGACCGCAGGCCTGGTGTTCGCGGCGGCGGTGGTCGTCCCCATGGCCGGGCTTGCCGCCGGCCCCGTGCTGGCAGGCGTCCCGGCACTCAGCTGGGGGCTTGGGGCGACCGGTATCGGCATTCTCGGCGTGAGCTGGCTACGGCGGTGAGAACCCCGCAGTTCTGGTATTCTTGGCCGTTTTCAATCATCCGAACGCGTAACGGACCGGCCCGGGCCGCCCGGGTTCAACGGTGGGGGCAGGCATGAACGCACAACTAGACAAACTGGTCGGGCTGCTGGATCTGGAGCAACTGGAAACCAACCTGTTCCGCGGCGAGAGCCGGCACATCGTTGGCACGCGCGTGTTCGGCGGTCAGGTGCTCGGGCAGGCGCTGGTCGCGGCCGGCCGCACGGTGGACGCGGACCGCTTTGCCCATTCACTGCACGCCTACTTCCTGCGCGCCGGGGATGCCAACGCCCCGATCGTCTACGACGTGGAGCGCGCCCGTGACGGCGGCAGCTTCAACACGCGCCGGATCGTCGCCATTCAGCATGGGCGCCCCATCTTCAACATGTCGGTGTCGTTCCAGATCCAGGAGGAAGGCTACGACCACCAGCTCGACATGCCGGAGGACATTCCCGCACCGGACGACGTGGAATCCGAGCTGGAGATCATGGAGCGCAACCGCGAGCGGCTGCCGGAGAAGTTCCGGGAGGCATCCACCCGTGCGCGGCCCATCGAGATCCGCCCCATCGACCCCGAAGACCCCATGGACCCGGAGCCGGTGGCGCCGTTCCGCAACTCGTGGATTCGTGCCCAGGGCGCGCTGCCGGACGACGATACCGTCCATCGTGCGCTGCTGGCCTACGCGTCGGATTTCCGCCTGCTCGGCACCGCACTGCTGCCACACGGCCGCACCATCTTTCAGGAACAGACGCAGATGGCCAGCCTGGATCACGCCATGTGGTTCCACCGGCCATTTCGCATGGACGACTGGCTGCTGTATCACATGGACAGCCCCAGCGCCTCCAATGCCCGCGGCTTCACACGCGGGCACATTTTCAACCGCGATGGCGCGCTAGTGGCGTCGGTGGTGCAGGAAGGGCTGATCCGGCCGCTGGATCGCGACGAGGGCTGACTTCGGGGGGCGTACGGTGCGCGGCATGGCATGGGCACGCACCCTGTCCGCGGGCACGGCGCGCGGCTCAGTAGTTGCGGATGGACACCGACAGGCCGATTTGGTCGTCGTCGCACTCCATGGCGCGGCTGTAGGCATCGACCACGGCGCTGGTCCCGGGGAGATCATCCTCGCACAACGCCGGCACGATGGGGCCGACCCGGAACCCGCTGCCGGCGCGGCTGGATTTGGCCGCCAGGCCGTTGGTGCTGCCTGATGCCCCGTAGTAGACCGCAGCCGCCCGCTGTTCTGTCCCGGGCTGGCCCTGAAGCAGCCAGTCGTCCGCACTCAGTCGCAGGTCGAGGTTCAGGGGCTGCTGCTGGTACGCGTGCGTGGGCACGAGTCCCCCGGCACCGGCGCTTCCAGCGCCCAGCACCGCGATCATCAGCCCGATCTGCAGCCCTTGTCGATGCATCGTCTACCTAAATCGTCACCAGCCGGCGGAGGCACGCGCCCGGCAGCTGTGGTAGCAGCAATCAGCCTAGGTTCCCGTACCAAGGAGTGGTTGCATTGTAACGACACGTCGCGGTGCAACATAGTGGCGCATGTCACATTTTCCGGCATGCGCCGCAGCGCGGTCACGGCAACTCGCGCTGGTGCATGATCAGGTCCACCCGCCGGTTCGCCGCACGCCCGGGGATGTTGGTGTTGGGAGCCACCGGGTCGGTGTCGGCCCGCCCCACCGCACGCATGCGCGAGGCCTCGACACCGGCGCCCTCCAGATACCGCAGCACGCGGGTGGCGCGGGCCGTGGACAGCTCCCAGTTGGAGGGGAACGACTCGGTGGCGATGGGGACGTTGTCGGTATGGCCTTCCACGGAAATGGGGCCGTCATGCGCCCGCAGGATCTCGACCACCCCGTCCAGCACCGCCAGGCCGTCGTCGGTCAGACTGGCCTGACCGGATTGGAAGAGCAGGTTGTCCTGGATGCGCAGGCTGATGCGATCCGCTTCTTCGATGATCTCCACGCCTTCGGCGGTCATGTCGGTGCCGGTCGCCGCAGTCTCAGCCGATTCGGGTTGCGGCGACGGGACCGGCTCAGCGGGAACCATGGACAGGGGCAGCATGAGCGAGTCCGGCAGCACCCGTGGCGAGTGGGGCGTCCCCGGCTCCAGGTCCGCAAACGCGAGCAGGACGATGAACAGCACCAGCAGCAGCGTCATGACGTCCAGATAAGTCAGCAGCCACCCGGTCTCGTCGTCGCTGTCCCGCGCCGTGGGTTCCAGCAGGTCCGGACGGAATCGTCCGGCAGCCCCCGTCCGCCCCCGGCGGGCGCCCGCGAGGTCACTAGCCATTGGGCCCGGCTCCCCGCGTTGCGGGATCGCGGCCCGGGGCCTCCCGGATCTCGTCCTGATACTCCGCCATGAACGACTTCAGCGTCTCGCGCACAAAGGCCGGATTGCGTTTCTGGCAGATGAGCGCCACCCCTTCCAGCACCATGTTCATGGCGATCAGGCGCTCTTCGGTCCGGCGCTCGAGCTTCACGGCAACGGGCTTGAATACGAGATTCGCCAGCAGGATGCCGTAGAAGGTCGTCAGCAGGGCAATGGCCATATGCTGGCCGATCACCGTCATGTCGCTGGTCTCCAGGACGAACAGCATGTTGATCAGCCCCACCAGGGTGCCGATCATGCCGAAGGCGGGCGCGAAGGTGGCAATGGACCGGAACATCTGCGCCTCGGCGTGCTCGCGGGTGCGCAGACGGGCGATGCGCCAGCGCAGCAGGTCCAGAATGTCGTCCTCGGGGGTACCGTCGATCACGAGCTGCACACCGGTGCGCAGGAACGGGTTCCGCACCCGGTCCAGGGCGCGTTCCACGGCGCGCAGGTCGTTGCGAAACCACAGGCGCGCCATCTGCACCAACTCGTCCATGTCGTCCCGGGTGTAGAGGCGCTCGTTGCGGAACACGATGCCCAACAGCCCGAACACCCGTACCACTTCGCGCAGGGGGTAGCTGATGAACGTGGCCGCCAGGGTGCCGCCGATGACGATCCCGAGGCCGGGCAGGTTGATGTAGGCCACCGGATCCTCGGCCGCGAACAGCAGCACGGCCGCCAGAAGGCCGATGCCGAAGATCATCCCGATCAGGGTTGACGGGTTCATTACTGCCCTCCTTTGCTACCGGCCATTGCGCCGTCCGTAGAGCTCCTCCAGTCCGACCAGCTCGACGCCGTAGGCGTCGGCGAGTTCCTCCAGCCGCTCTTCGAGCACATCGAGCGTCTCCGGGTAGGGATGCCCGATACCCACGGCGGTGCCGTCGCGGCGCGCCTGCCGTAACAACAGCCGGAGCTGCCGGTCGATGGCTTCCGGGTCGCGGTAGTGGTCCAGAAAGACATCCCGCTCCAGGGCGGGAAGATCGGCTTCACGGGCCATCTGCTTGCCGACGGTATCGGGCGACGTGCGGCTGTCGAGAAACAGCAGCCCGCCCGCCTCCGCGAGAATCTCCATGAGCCAGGTCATGTGCCCCGGGTGCTGCGTCAGGAGGCTGCCCATGTGGTTGTTCACCGCCGCCACGTGCGGAATGGCATCGAGGTTCTCCTCAACCACGTCCCGGAAGCGCTCCGGGGTCATGTCCAGGGTCACCCCGCCGGGACCCAGTTCGCCGCCGTTGAGAGCCTCCATGGGCAGGTGCAGCATGACGTCCTTGCCGGCACGGTGGCACGCCCGTGCCTGGCGCGGCGCGTGGGGCGTGTGCGGCAGGAATGCGCAGACCACGGGGACCGTCAGGTCGGCGACGCGCTGACCTTCCAGCGGCCGGTCGCCCATGTCGTCAATGACGATGGTGGCTGCCGGCCGGGGCTCCGCCCCGGCCGGCAGCAGGGCGGGGGCCACCAGGCAGACGCCCGCCACAAGGGCCCACAACCTCCGCATTAGTCCACGGCTCCCTGCCCCTGGAGAATGGTCAGCCCCTTCAGAAGGTTGAGCGCCTCGTAGATGGCGTAGTCGTCACGGGCGATCTCGCGGCGACGCTCGCGGGCGTCTTCATCCGGGTCGCGCTCGACGCCTTCCTCGAGTTGCTGCTCCAGCGCCTCATCGGCCTCGTCGCCGTCGTCGTGGGCGACGCGCAGTCCGTCATCAACAATGACATCGGGGGTAATGCCGTCCTCCTCAATGGAACGGCCCGACGGCGTATAGTAACGCGCGGTGGTGAGCTTCACGGCGGATCCGCCCTCGAGCGGCAGCACACTCTGCACCGAGCCCTTGCCGAAGGTGTTGGCGCCCATGAGCACGGCGCGCCGGTGGTCCTGCAGGGCGCCGGCGACGATCTCGGAAGCGGAGGCCGAGCCGCTGTTCACCAGCACGACGATGGGCGCGCCACCGAGCACGTCGTTGGGGGTGGCGTCGAACTCCATCATCGCCCGGTCACGACGGCCTTCCGTGTAGACGATGCGGCCCTCGCGCAGGAACGCGTCGGCCACGGCCACGGACGCCTGAAGAACGCCACCCGGGTTGTTGCGCAGGTCCAGGACCAGACCCTGCAGCGGCGCCTTCCCTTCCCCGTTGAGTTCATCCAGTGCCTCCAGCAGCTGTGGCCCGGTGCGCGACTGGAACTGGCTGATGCGCACGTAACCGAAGCCGTCCTCGAGCATGCGCGCCCGCACGCTGGTCACCCGGATGATGTCCCGCTCGATGGTCACGGTCACGGGGCCGTCCTCGCCCTCGCGAACCACGGTCAGTTCGATCTCCGTACCCGGCTCGCCGCGCATCTGGCGCACGGCGTCGTTGAGGCTCATGCCCTTGGTGGACTCGCCGTCGATGCGGATGATCATGTCGCCTGCCTGCATACCGGCACGCTGGGCGGGGGTGTCATCGATGGGGGCGATGACCTTGACGAAGCCATCCTCACGCCCGACCTCCAGTCCCAGACCACCGAACTCGCCGCGGGTACCGGACTGCAGCTCCTCGAATTCGTCGGGCTTCATGTAGCTGGAGTGCGGGTCGAGCCCCTCCAGCATGCCGCGGATGGCGTCCTCGATGAGTTCACCCGCGGAGATCTCGTCCACATAATCCGAGCGGATGCGCGAGAACACCTCGCTGAACGTGCGCAGCTGCTCCAACGGCAGGTCGACGGACGCACCGGAGCGATCCGCAACCACGCTGGTGGCCAGTGTCCCGGTGACACCGAGAATGACCCCCGCGGCCACCGCGAGCAGCGTTTTCCTGACATGCATGGCGTTCTCCCGCCTGTTGGCTTCGGCCCGTTCCGACTGCAGCGCTAGGGGCTGTTTCCGTCGAGCCACTGCAAGGGATCCTCCGGCTGACCCTGGACGCGGAGCTCGAAATAGAGCCCCGCGTTATCCCGCCCGCCGGTATCACCGACCCGGGCGACAACGTCGCCGGCATCCACCCAGTCGCCCACGTCCTTGTAGAGGCTCTCGTTGTAGCCGTAAAGCGTCATGTAGCCATCGCCGTGATCGATGATCAATAGTAACCCGAGACCGCGCAGCCAGTCTGCGAACACGATCCGGCCATGAGACACCGCCTCCACCGGCGTGCCACGATCGGCGCGCACGAGCAGGCCGCGCCATTCGCCGCCGCCGTTGCGGCTGTCGCCGTAGCGGGCCGCGAGGCTGCCGCCGGCAGGCCAGGGCAGCGCACCGTGCTGATCCTGGAAAGGGGTGCGGTCCAGGTCCTCGTCCGTGATATCGGTCAGGGCGTCCTGGAGGTCATCCACCAGCGCCTGCAGCTCCTCTTCGTCCTCGGCCAGGCGCTCCAGGCGCTCCTGATCATCACCAATGGCCGCCTCCACCTGTTGCAACACCGCCTCACGGTCCTGGCGCTGCTGGGCCAGCTCCCGGCGCTCCACCTCCTGCTCGTGGCGAACCGCCTCAAGGCGGTCGACCTCGGTCTGCAGCTCCGCGCGCATCTCGCGATAGTCCTCCATGGCCGCCATGGCCGTCCGGATTCGGTCCGAGCGCGCACGACCGATGTAGTCGAAATAGATCAGCAGACGGTCCAGGGCCGCCGGATCCTCCTGGTTCAGAATGAGTTTCAGGTACTCCTGACGCCCGCTGGCATAGGCATCACGGATCTCCTCGCGCAGCACGTCGCGGTGGCTGGCGACGGCCTGGCGCTCGGCCTCGACGGCGTCCCGCAGCTCATCCACACGCGCCTCCCTCTCGGCGAGCTGGTCGTCCAGCTCGTCCAGTCGGCGGACGGCCGCGCCGATGGCCTGTTCCAGCGAGCGCAGGTCGGCAACCACGGCATCCCGCTGCTCCTGGCGCTCGGCGAGGCCGGATTCAATGGCGGCGATGCGCTCCCGCAGGGCTTCGAGCTCCTCGGCGCGCTGCTGGTAATCGTCTGCCGAGGCAGTACCGGTGATCGCAGCGAGCAGGGCCGGCAGAACAATCCGTTGCAGTCTGGGAATGGGCAAGGGCACACCTGGTCGAGGGCATTCGGACACTGCACGGGAACCGGGGTCGCCACGGGGCGATTCACGGAACCGGAGGCGCCTGTATAATACGGCGTTTTCGGGTTGGGCGGCCAGCGCACTGACGACGCCGATTGGCAGCCCGGCGCCAAGCCGCTACCCTGACGCGCTGGTCCACGGTCACGGGAACCGTGGCCGGCTCCGCTTTCTCCAGAGACTCACCAGGACAACTACCGTATGGATCGCCTGCTCGAATTCGTCGTCAACAACTGGGTGATTTTCCTCGCACTGCTGCTGGTAGTGGTGTGGATCATCTCCACCGAAGTCGCGCGCATGACGCGTGGCGTCAAGCCCTTGGATACAAATGAAGCCACCCGGCTCTATAATCGCGAGGACGCGCTGTTCGTCGATGTGCGCAGCGAAGCGGATTTCGCCAAGGGCCACCTGCCCGGGGCGATCAACGTGCCCAACGGCAACGTGGACCAGCGCCACAAGCGCCTGCAGAAACACAAGAGCAAGCCGGTCATCGTCTATTGTGCCCAGGGCATGCAGTCGGCCAAGGCGGGCAAGCAGCTCAAGGAGGCCGGGTTCGAGCAGGTCCACCAGCTCCGGGGGGGGTACCTGAGCTGGCAGGACGCCAACCTGCCCATTCACACCAAATCCTGAAGTCGGCATTACGGGAGTCGTTACCATGGCAGAAGATCAGGCCGCAGGAGCAGGCCAGCAGCAGGAGAACAAGCAGCAGTTCGGCATCCGCAAGATCTACGTCCGCGACATGTCGTTCGAGGTGCCCAGCGCCCCGGCGGTGTTCAGCGGCGAGTGGAAGCCCGAGGTCAGCGTTGACCTGGACACGCGCAATACGCAGATCGCCGAGAACACGTACGAGACCGTGGTGCGCGTCACCGTCACCGCGAAACAGGGTGACAAGACGGCATACCTCTGCGAAGTGGAGCAGGGCGGCATCTTCGTGCTCTCCGGATTCGACGAGAAGACCCTGGATGCGCTGCTCGGCAGCTACTGTCCGGCACAGCTCTTCCCCTACGCCCGGGAAGCGGTATCCGATATGGTCACCAAGGGCGGTTTCCCGCAGATGGTGCTGGCCCCGGTGAACTTCGAGGCCCTCCATATGCAGCGCCGCCGCAAGCAGCAGGAACAGCAGCAGGGCGCCAGTGGTCAGAGCGGTGACGGTCAGGCCGGGAACTGAGACACCATGACGACGCAGCTGCCAATTGCCGTTCTCGGGGCCGGGTCGTGGGGCACGGCCCTCGCCCTGGTTCTGGCGCACAACGGTGTCCCGGTCCGCCTCTGGGGTCACGACCCGGCGCACATGGCCGAACTGGCAAAGGCGCGCTGCAATGCCCGCCACCTCCCGGACGCACCGTTCCCGGAGATGCTGACGCCCACGGACTCCCTGACAGGCGCCATCGACGGCGCGGGCGATCTGCTACTCGTCGTGCCAAGCCACGGGTTCCGGTCGCTGGTGGAGGCACTTGCACCGACCCTGGGTGAAGGCGTCCGCATCGCCTGGGCCACCAAGGGCCTGGAGGCGGAATCCGGGGGGCTGCTGCACCAGGTGGTGGAATCCCTGCTGCCGGGCCGGCCAACGGCGGTCCTGTCCGGTCCCAGCTTCGCCCGAGAAGTGGCCGCCGGTTTGCCCACGGCGGTAACCATCGCCTCCCGGGACGACGGCTTCGCGGCCGATCTGGCAGCCGCCTTCCATGGTGACCAGTTCCGTCCCTACACGAGCCGCGACATTATCGGTGTGGAGTTGGGCGGCGCCGTCAAGAACGTCCTCGCGGTGGCCACGGGCATCGCCGATGGGCTGGGGCTCGGCGCCAATACCCGGGCCGGTCTGATCACCCGCGGCCTGGCCGAAGTGGTACGGCTTGGCGAGGCCATGGGTGCGGAGTCCCGCACCTTCATGGGGCTGTCCGGCGTGGGCGACCTGATCCTAACATCCACCGACGATCAGTCCCGCAACCGACGGCTCGGTCTGGCGCTGGGTCGAGGGCAATCGGTCTCGGACGCTGTCGCGGAGATCGGCCAGACGGTGGAGAGCGTGCGTACGGCCGCAGAAGTGCATGCCCTGGCCAGGGCGCAGGGCGTGGAAATGCCCATCTGCGAGCAGGTGCATGCGGTAGTGAACGAGCAGCGCCCGGCCCGGGAGGCGCTGGAACAGCTCATGGCGCGGGCGCGCAAGTCGGAGTTCTGACCCCGCCGCTCACTCCCCGCCCGGAAACCCCAGCTGTCGCCACGCTTCGAAGACCGTTACGGCCACGGCGTTGGAGAGGTTGATGCTGCGGCTGCCCGGCTGCATCGGCAGGCGCAGCCGGTCCCGCTCCGGAAAACGCGCCAGGACGTCGTCCGGCAATCCAGCGGTTTCCCGTCCGAACAGCAGCGCATCCCCGGCCGCAAATGCGGTGTCGAACACGCGCCCCGTGCCTCGAGTGGTGAGTGCATAGCACCGTGGCGGTGCAACCGCCGCCAGACACGTATCCAGATCCGGGTGCAGGTGGATGCGCGACCATTCGGCGTAGTCCAGTCCCGCGCGCCGCATGCGGGCATCATCCAGGGTAAACCCCAGCGGCTCCACCAGGTGCAGCGCCATACCGGTGTTGGCGCACAGGCGTATGGCGTTGCCGGTGTTCGGGGGGATTTCGGGCGAGAGCAGGATCACGTGCAGCATGGCGGGATTCTCGCCCCCGGCGGAGCGGCTGTCCATATCACGATGCCGGGATTCCGGGCTATGCTCACAGGACGGGGTGTGGGGTGGAGATCAACCGTAACTAAAGGGGTTGCCAGCACCGGGTTACAGACCCGACCATGCCTCTAGGGGCCGCATACCCGGAAAGGCCAGCGGATGGGCTCCGGGATCGTGGCCGCGCTCAGGCTTTACTGCTCAATAGAATCGATAAAACCGAAACCGAGAGGAGTTGGATCATGATGCGACGTCTGGATAATCAGGTTGCCATCGTCACCGGCGGGTCCCGCGGGATTGGACGGGCCATCGCGCTGGAGCTGGCCTCCCTGGGAGCGAAAGTGGCAATCAACTACCGCGGCGGCCAGAAGGAGGCCGAGAAGGTCGCCGAGGAGATCCGCGAGCACGGCACGGAAGCGCTGGTGCTGCAGGCGGATGTCAGCAAGAAAGACCAGGCGCGGGGTCTGGTCACCCAGACGATTGATCACTGGGGACGTCTGGACATTCTGGTCAACAACGCCGGGATCACCAAAGACAAAACCATGAAAAAGCTCACCGATGACGACTGGGAAGACGTCATCAACACCAACCTGAACAGCGTCTACTACACCGTCAGCGCGGCGCTGCCCACAATGCAGGACCAGCAGTACGGACGCATCATCAACATCAGTTCGTTCGTGGGCCAGGCGGGCAACTTCGGCCAAAGCAACTACTCGGCCAGCAAGGGCGGCATCATCGCCTTCACGAAGAGCGCCGCCCAGGAAGTGGCGAAGAACAACATCACCATCAACGCCATCGCCCCCGGCTTCACGCTGACGGAGATGCTGGCCCAGGTGCCCGAGAACATCCAGGAGAAGATTCTCGCCAAGATCCCCATGGGCCGTTTCGGTCAGCCCCAGGAGATCGCGCGTGCCGTGGTTTTCCTGGCAGCGGACGGTGATTACATCACCGGCCAGCAAATCAACGTCAACGGTGGCGTCTACATGTAAGCCACGCATCCGGGGCCGGCGGAAACCCGTCGGCCCCGGCGCTCAGAATCCCATGTCCAGTTCCTTGATCTTGCGGGTCAGGGTGTTGCGCCCCCAGCCAAGCAGGCGCGCCGCCTCCTGCCGTCGACCGCCGGTGGCGCGGATCGCCACTTCGATCATGATGCGCTCGAATCGCGGTGTCGCATGATCGAGAATGTGCTCCTCGCCCCGCGCCAGCGCCCGCTCGGCCCAGACGGCCAGTGATTCCTCCCAGTCGTCGGCGCTGCTCTCCACCATCTTGTCCTGGCGCAGTTCCGGTGGCAGATCCTCCATGTGGATCTCCTTGCCGTTGGCCATCACGGTCAACCAGCGGCAGGTGTTCTCCAGTTGGCGCACGTTGCCCGCCCAGGTGAGCCCCATGAGGAACCGCTCCACCTCGGGTCGCAGCTGCTTCGCCTCGACGTTGAGATCCTCGGCCGCCCCCTGGAGGAAGAAGCGCGCCAGCTTGGGGATGTCCTCGCGCCGCTCGCGCAGGGCGGGCAGATGGATGCGGATGACGTTGAGCCGGTGGAACAGGTCCTCACGGAAGGTGCCCTCGGCGACACGCGACTCGAGATCCTGGTGTGTCGCGGCAATGATGCGCACATCCACCGTGCGGGGCGTGTGCCCGCCAACGCGATAGAACTCGCCATCAGCCAGCACTCGCAACAGACGGGTCTGTAGCTCCGCCGGCATATCGCCGATCTCGTCGAGGAACAGCGTGCCGCCGTCCGCCTGCTCGAAGCGCCCCTGACGGGTCTGCTGCGCACCGGTAAAGGCACCCTTCTCGTGGCCGAACAGCTCGGATTCCATGAGGTCACGCGGGATGGCAGCCATGTTCAGCGCCACGAACGGCCTGTCGCGGCGGGGGCTGTGGCGGTGAAGCGCCTGGGCCACCAGCTCCTTGCCGGTACCCGACTCGCCGTTGATCAGCACGGTGATGTTGGACGAGGACAAGCGACCGATGGCACGGAAGACCTCCTGCATGGCCGGCGCTTCACCGATGATCTCCGGGTTCTCTTCGCCCGCGTGCAACCCCCCGGCAGCCGTCTCGTGGGCGCTCTGCAAGGCCTTGCGCACCAGGTCCACCGCTTCGTCCACGTCGAAGGGCTTGGGCAGATACTCGAAAGCGCCGCCCTTGTAGGCGGATACGGCGGCATCCAGGTCGGAGTGCGCCGTGATGACGATCACCGGCAGATCGGGCCAGCGCTGTTGGACGCGCTCCAGCAAGGCGAGACCATCAATTCCCGGCATGCGGATATCCGTGACCAGGACTCCGGGTCGCTGCTCGGCGAGCGCGCCCAGCGCGGCATCCCCGGTCTCGAAGCTGCGCGCCTGCAGGCCAGCCTGGCGCAGGGCCTTGTCCAGCACCCAGCGGATTGACCGGTCGTCATCGACGAGCCAAACGTCATCCTTCGTTGTCATCGTCCGCCTCCAGAGGCAACCACAAGGTAAATTCCGTGTGTCCGGGCTCGCTCCAGCACTCGATCAGGCCACCGTGCTGGTGGATCAGGGTCTGGGCGATGGAGAGGCCAAGCCCTGTGCCCTCGGCCCGTCCCGTGACCATGGGATAGAAGATGCGGTCTTGGAGATCTTTGGGAATGCCGGGCCCGGTGTCGATGATGTCCACGCGCACCACCAGCCGGTGGGGGACATCCGCAATGGTGAACTGCCGCTGCGTGCGGGTACGCAGCGTGATGCTCCCGGTGCCGTCCAGCGACTGCAAGGCGTTGCGCGCGATGTTCAGCGTTGCCTGAATGAGCTGATTGGGCTCAGCCAGGAGGGTCGGGATGCTCGGGTCGTAGTCCCGGTGGATGGTGACCCCCTCAGGGGCCTCCGCAACCACCAGGCCACGGACGCGCTCCAGCACCTCGTGGATGTTGGTCTCCTGCTTCTCCACATGCTTGCTGGGGCCAAGCAGGCCGTTCACCAGGGTACGCAGCCGATCGGCCTCCTCGATGATGATCTGGGTGTACTCCCGCAGTTCCGGCGCTTGCAGCTCGCGGTGGAGCAGCTGCGCGGCACCGCGCAGCCCGCCCAGCGGATTCTTCACCTCGTGGGCCAGGCCGCGCAGCAGATGGCGGGTGGCGTGATTCTGGTTGATCAGATTCTGCTCGCGGGTAATGCGCAGCCTGCGGTCCAGCTCACTCACCTCGAGCAACACTTCGTCGTGGCTCACCGGTGTAACGGTGAGGTCCACGGTCATGCGCCGGTCGGGAGAGACCTCCAGCGATAGCTCCCGGTTGGTGAACGGCTCACCGGTTTCGATGGCGTTGCGGGCCGCGGATTCGAGCGCACGCACGCAGGGGGTGGTGTGCGATGGCAGCCGCTGGCCCGTGACCTGACGGGCACTGACGGCAAACATCACCTGCGCGGCACCGTTGATGTAACGCACGCAATTGTCTGCGCCCATGAGGAGCACGGCATTGCTCATGTGCTCCAGTGCGCGCTCGGCGGGTGTGGACTGTGGCGGCATGGTCATGTCCATAGGAAAGCAAAAAGCAAACCACAATGGCCCTGAACCGCGTTACGCGATGAGTGGGAGAGGGAAAAGCCCGCCAGTTCAGTGCCTTGTGGGGCAAGGCTCGGCATTGGTGCGAATGGCGTCGCGCCGTAGCGGCGCGTCTGCACCATCACCGTGCCCCATTATGGTGCATCCACGATCGGGGTCAATCAGGGGCGCGACGGCTCAGGGGTTCGGGCCCGGACCCTGCCGGCCCGGCAGCAGACGTGACGCCTGGTGCATGTAGAAGGTCACCGGTTCGGTTTCGGCGATGACCGCGCCGGCTTCGTTGAGCACCCGCGCCGCCACCTGATGCTCACCCCGATGCACTTCCGTGAGGCGGGCCTCGAGGGATCGGGACGGCTCTCCCTGCGGTTCGCCGTTGAAGAGAAACTGCACGCGGTGCTCCGCCCGCAATGCGGGGCTGAGCTCGAGCTGCACGTCCACGAGCCCCTGGTTGTCCCGCACGGTTCCCTCGTCCGTGGGGTGGACGATGCGCACATGGTCGTAGCGGGATCCGTTATCGCCGTTATCGCCGGAAGCGGAGGGGTCGCCGGAGGGTCGCCGCGGCGTCTCGAAGCGGTAGGACGAATCCGGGGCGGTGCGCTCCAGGCGTTCCGCGCCTTCGCGTGGCTCGTCGGAGTAAACGACATTGCCATCCTCATCCACCCACTTGTAGATGTCCGCAGTGGCCACCAGGGGCAGGAAGAGGCCGATGAGGGCGATCACGATCCGTGTTCTCATACCACGGAATGTAGCACGCGGGGCAGCGGGCCGGGAGGGGGCGACAGCCCAACGAAAAAGCCCCGGCCACAAGGGCCGGGGCCAGTGCCGGATCGGCTCGGGAAGCCGAATCAGACGCTGAAGTACATGTCGAACTCCACCGGGTGGGTGGTCATGCGCAGACGCTGAACTTCCTCTTCCTTCAGCTCAAGGTAGGCGTCGATGGTGTCATCGGTGAACACGCCACCCTGCTTCAGGAACTCGCGGTCGTTGTCCAGGGCTTCCAGGGCCTCTTCCAGCGAGAAGGCGACCTTGGGGATCTCCTTCTCTTCTTCCGGCGGCAGGTCGTAGAGATCCTTGTCCATGGCATCGCCCGGGTGGATCTTGTTCTGCACACCGTCCAGGCCGGCCATCAGCATGGCGGCGAAGGCCAGGTACGGGTTGCCGGTGGGGTCGGGGAACCGGACCTCGATGCGGCGCGCCTTCGGGTTCGAGATCCACGGCACACGGATGGAAGCGGAGCGGTTACGGGCGGAGTACGCCAGCAGCACCGGCGCCTCGAAACCGGGCACAAGCCGCTTGTAGCTGTTGGTGGAGGCGTTGGCGAAGGCGTTGATGGCCTTGGCGTGCTTGATGATGCCACCGATGTAGTACAGCGCGGTCTCGCTCAGGCCACCATACTGGTCGCCCTGGAACTGGTTCTTGCCGTCCTTGGAGAAGGACATGTGCACGTGCATGCCGCTGCCGTTGTCGCCAACCAGAGGCTTGGGCATGAACGTGGCGGTCTTGCCGTAGGCGGCGGCCACGTTGTGCACGGCGTACTTGAGCTTCTGCACCTCGTCGGCCTTCTTGACCATGGTGTTGAACTCGACACCGATTTCGCACTGACCGGCAGTGGCCACCTCATGGTGGTGCACTTCAACACTCAGGCCGAGCTCTTCCATGGCCAGGCACATGGAGGTACGGATGTCATGCAGGCTGTCCACCGGCGGGACGGGGAAGTAGCCACCCTTGACCTTCGGGCGGTGGCCCATGTTGCCGTCGGAGTAGACGCGCTCGGAGTTCCAGCCGGCTTCCTCGGAGTCGATGCGGTAGAAACTGCCGCTCATCTCGGCGCCCCAGCGGACGTCGTCGAAGATGAAGAATTCCGGCTCCGGGCCGAAGAATGCGGTGTCGCCCAGGCCGGTGGACTGCAGGTACGCTTCGGCGCGCTTGGCGACGGAGCGCGGGTCGCGCTCGTAGCCCTGCATGGTGTTGGGCTCGATGATGTCGCAGGTGATGTTCAGCGTCAGCTCATCGAAGAACGGGTCGATGGTGGCGGTCTGCGGGTCCGGCATGAGAATCATGTCGGACTCGTTGATGCCCTTCCAGCCGGCGATGCTGGAGCCGTCGAACATCTTGCCGTCCTCGAAGAAGTCCTCTTCGACGGTGGCGGCCGGGATGGTGACGTGCTGCTCTTTCCCCTTGGTATCCGTGAACCGCATGTCCACGAATTTCACATCTTCGTCTTTGATCAGTTTGAGTACGTCGGCTGCGGTGCGTGACATGCCTTAACCTCCAGATGGGACGTAAGCCTCAGCAAAAGAATTCAACTCGCCATTTCGGGAAGCACGGACCGTGCCAGCACCACAAGACAGCAAGTTACGGGCGTTTCTGGTGCAGTGGTGCGGGAAACCGCTCCAATATGCACCGCGATCGTGCAAAATAAAACCGACAAGCACCAAAAAGGTGCATTGCTTGACGGGGTCAGTCCCGGACACGGATACAGACCCGGAGCGTGTCACCCTCCTCGAGGACGGCCTCCACACGATGACCGTGCACACGGCACCAAGCAGGCACATCCGCCTGCACCCCGGGGTCCGTTGCCAGCAGATGGACTTCGGCGCCGGGGGACATCCCGGCGATGGCATCCTGCACGCGGATCACCGGCATGGGGCACAACAACCCACGGGCGTCCACGATCACGGGCTCAGCCAACATACCACTCCTGCGGCACGTCGTCGGCTGCCATGGGCGCCACATCCAGTTCACGGGGCTCGCCACCCTTTTCTGTGACAGCGACACGCACGCGCTCGGCATCGCGGCCCTGGCTGAACCGGGCTACCAGACGCGCCGCAAGTTCCAGATCCTCGGCGCCGGCGTCTCCGTCCAGCAGGGCGAGCGGGCCACCGTGACTGGTGGGTACCAGGTGCGTGAACTGCCGGCGGTAGCCGTGCATGAACCGGTTCTCACCGTCTTCCCGCGAGACGATCAGCTTGAAATGGGGGCGCGGACGCAGATGCCGCCCCATTTTCAGAAGCATGATGTCGTCGAGTTCATAACGGCGCTCACCGCGGGCCTTCCACAGGTCCTGCAGCTTTCGCGAGTAGCTCGGATCGGTGAGAAAACAGCAGCCGCCGGCGGGCTGTGCATAGTCGTCGAGGCCGAACCGCTCCGCCAGTTCCATCTGCGGCTTGCGGGAGCGGCCGCTCCAGTCGAACAGCCGCTCGCGATCCACCCAGCCTTCACGCTCCGGCAACGTCGGCTCCAGCAGGCGCGCGCACAGCGGGCGCAGAAGCCGGTCATTGGCTCCGGATTCCTGGGCAATCACCGGCATGGTGCGCTTGAGCTGGGATTTCGGGCGCTGGCCGATGACTTCACCGGTGATGATGAAGTCGAAATCGTTGGCGTCCATCCACTGCCGGGCCTTCCCCACCATGAAGCCCTTGCAGTCCAGACATGGATTCATGAACTGGCCATAGCCGTGGCGCGGATTGATGACCACGTCCTTGTACTCTTCCACGGTGTCGATGATGTGGAGCTTGATCCCCAGCTGTTCGGCGACCCAGAGGGCGTTGTTGCGCTTGGGGCGGGCACGGTCCTTGTCCCTGACCGCATGGGTGTGGCCTTCCACGCAGAAGCCGGTGTAGAAGTTCAGGCCCTCTACGTGCACCCCCTGGTCGAGGATGGCTCGTGCGGCGAGCATGGAATCGAGGCCGCCGGAGATCAGAGCGACGGCACGGGGCTGGCGTTGGCTCATGGCGCGTCCGTACGAAGGCTGTTGCAAATCGCTCAGAATAACATGGGCAACACGGCGTGCGCCTTCTCCCTTGGAAGACCGAGAGGGTATACTCCACAGCCGGCCGGGCGTCCCAGCGGCGCTGGCTGGCACCGACTTTTCCACAGGCAGACCGCAGGGGGCAGTGTGGCGCAGCAGGGGCAGACGACGGCGAGGGCCGTGGACACTTTCCAGGGCCTGATCCAGGCGTTGCAGGATTACTGGGCGATGCAGGGTTGCATCGTCCTCCAACCGCTCGACATGGAGGTGGGCGCCGGTACCTTCCACCCCGCCACCTGTCTGCGCGCCATCGGTCCGGAGCCGTGGAATGCGGCCTACGTGCAGCCATCGCGCCGGCCGACCGACGGGCGCTACGGTGAAAACCCCAACCGCCTGCAGCACTACTACCAGTTCCAGGTGGTCATGAAGCCTTCGCCCGCCGAGTTTCAGGAACTCTATCTGGGCTCGCTCCGCCACGTGGGCCTGGACCCCCTTGTCCACGATGTGCGCTTCGTCGAGGACAACTGGGAGTCGCCGACGCTGGGTGCCTGGGGCCTGGGCTGGGAAGTCTGGCTGAACGGTATGGAGATCAGCCAGTTCACCTACTTCCAGCAGGTGGGCGGCCTGGACTGCCACCCGATCATGGGCGAGATCACCTACGGCCTGGAGCGGATCGCCATGTACCTGCAGGCGTGCGAGAGCGTCTACGACCTGGTGTGGACCCACGGGCCGCAGGGCCCGGTGACCTACGGCGACGTCTACCACCAGAACGAGGTGGAGCAGTCGGCGTACAACTTCGAGCACGCGGACGTGGAGGCTCACTTCGCCTGGTTCGAGCAGTGCGAGAAGGAGAGCATGCGCCTGGTGGAGCTGGGCCTGCCGCTACCGGCCTACGAGCAGTGCCTGAAGGCGTCGCACACGTTCAACCTCCTGGATGCCCGTCACGCAATCTCGGTCACGGAGCGGCAGCGCTACATCCTGCGTGTCCGGACCCTGGCACGGGCGGTCGCAAAGCTGTACTACGAGCGCCGGGAGTCACTGGGCTTCCCCCTGTGCACCGACCGCCAGGAGGTGGCCCATGGCTGAGTTCAACGATCTGTTGATCGAAATCGGTACGGAAGAACTGCCGCCGACGGCGCTGCGGTCCCTGCGGGATGCCTTTACCCGGGGCGTTACCGGTGGGCTGGATGAGGCCGGTATCGGCTTCGATGGCGCCCGTTCGTTCGCCAGTCCCCGGCGGCTCGCGATTCTTGTCGAGGGGCTGGTGGATCGGCAACCGGACCAGACGGAGGAACGCAAGGGGCCGGCCGTTACCGCCGCGTTCGACGCCGACGGCAACCCGACCAAGGCGGCGGAAGGGTTTGCACGATCCTGTGGCGTTGCGGTGGCCGACCTGGCGACCGAGAGCACGAAAAAGGGCGAGTGGTTGATGTACCGCGGCACCCGGGAGGGCGCCGCCACGGTCGCGCTGCTCCCGGACATCATCCAGGCTGCCCTGGATGCGCTGCCGATTCCCAAACGCATGCGCTGGGGGGCCGGTTCGGCCACCTTCGTGCGCCCCGTCCACTGGAGCGTCGCGCTGTACGGGGATGACGTGGTGCCCATGACACTGCTAGAGACCCGGGCCGGCCGGCACACCCGCGGTCACCGTTTTCATGCGCCTGACGCCATCGAACTGGCGAACGCCGGCGAGTACGCCCGACGGCTGGAACAGGACGGGTGGGTCATTGCCGACCTGGATGAACGCCGGGCGCGCATCGAGGAGCATGCCCGTGCAGCGGCCAAAGAACTCGGGGGCAACATTCTTGCCGACGATGCGTTGCTGGACGAAGTCGCCGCGCTGGTGGAATGGCCCGTGGTGATGGTCGGTGGCTTCGACGAACGGTTTCTCGACGTTCCCGCCGAGGCCCTGATCTCGAGCATGCAGGGACATCAGAAGTACTTCCCGATTCTCGACGGTGGCGGCAAGCTGTTGCCGCGGTTCGTGATGGTCGCCAACCTGGAAAGCCGCGATCCCCGGGAGGTGGTGCGCGGCAACGAGCGGGTGATCCGGCCGCGCCTCGCCGACGCCGAGTTCTTCTGGCAGCAGGACCGTCGTCGCTCCCTGGCGGATCGGGTGGACGACCTGCACAACATCGTCTTTCAGGACAAGCTTGGCACGCTGCATGACAAGCAGCGCCGGGTTGCCGCACTGGCGCGGACCATCGCGCCGGCCTTCGGCGCCGACCCGGACCTTTCCGAGCGCGCCGCCATGCTCGGCAAGTGCGACCTGGTCACGGAGATGGTGGACGAGTTCCCGGAGCTGCAAGGCACCATGGGGCGCTATTACGCGGCACACGACGGCGAGGACGATGCCGTCGCCGCGGCCATGGAAGAGCAGTACCAGCCCCGCTTCGCCGGCGATGTCACGCCTGCGGGTGCGGTTGGTCAGGTGCTCGCGGTCGCGGATCGGGCCGACACGCTCACCGGAATTTTCGCCATCGGCCAGGGGCCCACCGGCGACAAGGATCCGTTTGCACTGCGCCGGGCCGGTCTCGGGTTGGTGCGCATACTCATCGAACGTGAACGCGCGCTGTCGCTGCAGGAACTTCTGGGCAAAGCGGCCGCACAGCTCCCGACCGAACTCCGGGGAGAAGAGCACGTGGACACCGTGCGCGCATTCTGCCTGGAGCGGCTCAAGCGGTACTACCAGGATCAGGGCATTGGCGCCGAGCTCTTCGACGCGGTGGACGCCCTGGGTATCGATGACCCTGTCGATTTCCACCGGCGTCTTCAGGCCTGTTCAGAGTTTCTGCATATGGAGGAGGCGGACAGCCTTGCATCAGCCAACAAGCGGGTTCGCAACATCCTGCGGAAGCTGGACGGGAGCCCGCCGGAGACCGTAGACAGCGGGCTTCTCCAGATGACGGAGGAGCGCCAGCTCGCGGATCTGCTCGAGCCGCTGATGGTCGAGGTCGACGATTTGTCGTCCCGTGGCGACTATCGGAGTGCTTTGCAACGACTCGCTTCGGTCAGGGATCCCGTAGACGCCTTCTTCGACGGTGTCATGGTCATGGCCGATGATGATGCCGTGAGACGTAATCGCCTGGCACTGCTGGCGCGTCTGAACACACTGTTCGGCCGCGTGGCCGATCTGTCCCGGTTGCCAACCACGTAGGCACACCATGGCCAGGCCAGCGATCATGCTCGACCGGGACGGGGTCATCAACGTCGACTCTGATGCTTACATCAAGTCGGTGGACGAATGGCATCCATTACCGGGGAGCCTGGACGCGATCGCGCGCCTGTCCCGTGCAGGATGGGTAATCGCCGTTTGCACGAATCAATCCGGCGTCGGCCGGGGTCTGTTCACCGACGACACCGTCAGTGCCATTCACGCGGAGCTCCAGCGTCGACTCGCCGCGCTCGGCGGGCGGGTCGACGGCTTCTTTTACTGTCCCCACACCCCCGAGGCAGACTGTTCCTGCAGGAAGCCGAAGCCCGGGCTACTGACCCAGGCCGCAGCGGCACTGTCGTTCCCGCTTCAGGGCACACCCTTCGTCGGTGACAGCCGCCGGGACACGGACGCGGCGCGGGCGGTCGGCGCGACGCCCGTCCTGGTGCGGACCGGCAAAGGGACACGGACAATCGCCGACGGGGCTGGACTGCCTTGCTGGATCGAGGACGATCTGATGGCCGTTGTGACGCGGCTACTGGACAATGACTAACCTTTCAACAAGTAGAGCCATGTCTCAGTGAGTTTCTGCGCCGCTGTGGCAAGGCGCGAGGAGAACATTGTGGTCGATAAACACCATCCCCCGTTGCTGCAGCGAACCACCGGCGAGAAGATCCGCGCCGTCCCGCGGTCAGCGCTCTGGCTCATCGGTGCAATGGTGTGGACGCTCTTGTTTGGCACCATCGGCATCATCATCGCGCTTTTCCTTCCGTACTACCGCCGCTACTGGTTTTTCCTGCAATGGAGCTTCGGCTTGCTGTGGTGGACCCGCGTCGCCTGTGGCATCCGCTACGAGATCGAGGGGGAGGAAAACATTCCCGACGAGCCGTGCGTAGTGATGTGCAAGCACCAGTCGGCCTGGGAGACGCTGGCGCCTCAGTACTGGTTCAATCCCCAGACATGGGTTCTGAAGAAGGAGCTGCTTAAGGTTCCCATGGTGGGTTGGGCGCTGGGGATGTTGTCACCCATCGCGATCGACCGTTCGGCGCGTAAGGAGGCGATGCAGCAGATGCTGGACCAAGGGCGGGCTCGCCTGGCCGACGGCCGCTGGATCATCGTCTATCCGGAGGGGACCCGCATCCCGGCGGGTTACAGCGGGAAGTACCGTCGTGGGGGCGCGGTGCTCGCCTGGGAGACGGGAACGCCCGTGGTTCCCGTAGCACACAATGCAGGCGAATTATGGCCCCGCAATTCACTACTCAAGTATCCTGGGGTAATCCGCGTACGCATAGGCAAGCCGATGCAGCCAACAGCACCGTCGGCAGATGCGTTTCTTGAGGAGGTCCGCGAGTGGATCGAATCGAACACGCGCGAACTCAGCCAGGTCTACGAACAGCCAGCGGCATCGGCTGGTGTCGAAACCGGTAGGAAGTGAGCGCTGTTCCACGTGGAACACGTGTGCGTCGGAAAGGGGGGTGACGGCGCTGCAATCGCTGGTGCAACGCCGTCAAACGACACTAGATATCGAGATTGGTGGCGGCCAAGGCATTCCGCTCGATGAAGTCCCGCCGGGGCTCCACGTGATCTCCCATCAGCGTCGTGAACACCTCGTCGGCGGCCACCGCATCCTCGATACGCACCTGCAGTAGCCGACGACTGTCCGGGTTCATGGTCGTCTCCCAGAGCTGCTCCGGGTTCATCTCGCCGAGCCCCTTGTAACGCTGGATGTTCTGACCACGCTTCGACTCCTCCAGCAACCACTCGACGACCTCCCGCAGCGTGGTCACGGGCTGCGTGCGCTCACCGCGCTGGATGGACGCATCGTCCCCGAGCAGGCCGTCCAGCACCGTCGCAAGCTCACCGATGGCCCGGTACTCCGGCGTCAGGAAGAACTCCGGAGTGAAGCGGTTATCGTGCCGGATGCCGTGCCGCCGCTTGGACACCACGGCCTCCTGGAAACCCCCGTCACCGCCCGCGGTCACCGTCACCTGGTAGCGCGTCCCCTGGGGTTGGTGGACGTTGAGTTCATCGACTACACCCTGGAACCACTGTTGCATCCGCTCGGCGTCGGTGAAGTCCGGCTCGCCGATCACATCCGCGCTGAGCAGGGCCTCCAGGAACTCCCCGTCCCTGGTTCTGGACATGTGCTTGATGATATCCATTACGCGAAGATACTGCCGCGCCAGGGTCTCCAGCCCCTGCTCCCGGATCGGCGCCTGGTCTCCGCCCGGATAAAGGACGGCATTGTTCAGTGCCAGCTGCAGCAGGTATTCCGTCAGCTCCGCTTCGTCCTTGACGTAGTGCTCCTGCTTGCCACGTTTGACCTTGTAGAGCGGCGGCTGCGCGATGTAGACGTGACCACGCTCCACCAGCGTCAACATCTGCCGGTAAAAGAAGGTGAGAAGCAGCGTCCGGATGTGGGAGCCGTCCACGTCCGCATCGGTCATGATGATGATGCGATGATACCGCAGCTTGTCCGGATCAAAGTCTTCTCGACCGATACCGCAGCCTAGCGCCGTAATCAGCGTGCCCACCTCGGCGGAGGAGAGCATTTTGTCGAAACGCGCCTTCTCTACGTTGAGGATCTTGCCCTTGAGCGGGAGAATCGCCTGCGTCCGGCGGTCACGGCCCTGCTTGGCAGACCCGCCCGCAGAGTCACCCTCCACCAGATAGAGCTCGGACTGCGACGGATCCCGCTCCTGGCAGTCCGCCAGTTTGCCCGGCAGCCCGGCCACATCAAGGGCGCCCTTGCGGCGGGTCATCTCCCGAGCCTTGCGCGCCGCCTCCCGCGCGCGCGAGGCGTCCACCACCTTCTCGGCGATCGCCTTCGCCTCGGTTGGGTGCTCGGAGAGGAAATCACCCAGGCTCTCTGCCATCACCGACTCCACGGCGGTCTTCACCTCCGAGGACACGAGCTTGTCCTTGGTCTGGGAGGAGAACTTAGGGTCCGGCACCTTCACGGACACCACCGCCGTCAGTCCTTCCCGCGCGTCGTCCCCCGTGGGCGTTGTCTTCACCTTCTTGAGGAACCCTTCACGCTCCAGATACTGGTTGAGAGTCCGGGTAAGCGCCGCGCGGAAGCCCGCCATGTGGGTTCCGCCATCCCGCTGCGGGATGTTGTTGGTGAAGCAGAAGATGTTCTCCTGGTAGGAGTCGTTCCACTGCAGCGCCACGTCCACGCCCAGGTCACCGCGCCACGACGTGATGTGTATCACGTCCTTGTGCAGCGGGTTCTTGTTCTTGTTCAGATGCTCGACGAATGCGCGAATGCCCCCGTCGTACTGGAACACGTCCGATTTCTCGGTCCGTTCGTCGCGGAGCTCCACCCGGATCCCGGGGTTCAGAAACGACAGCTCCCGGAACCGCTTTGCCAGCAGATCGAAGTGGAAATCGATGTTGGTGAAGATCTCGGCACTGGGGCGGAACGTGATCTGCGTACCCGACTCTTCGGTCTCGCCGATGACCTTCAACGGCTCCACGGGCTCCCCGAGCCTGAACTCCTGGAGGTGGATCCGTCCGTTTTTCTTGACGGTGAGCTGCAGTTTCTCGGACAGAGCGTTGACCACGGACACCCCGACTCCGTGAAGGCCACCCGACACCTTGTAACTGTTGTTGTCGAACTTACCACCGGCGTGAAGGACCGTCATGATCACTTCGGCGGCCGAGCGCCCCTCTTCCGTGTGGGTGTCGACCGGAATCCCGCGTCCATCATCCGTCACCGTGACCGAGTTGTCCGTGTGAATCTGTACGCTGATGGTCGAACAGTGGCCGGCGAGCGCCTCGTCGATGGAGTTGTCCACGACCTCGAACACCATGTGGTGGAGGCCTGTGCCGTCGTCCGTGTCCCCGATGTACATGCCCGGACGCTTGCGGACAGCATCCAGCCCTCGCAAGACCTTGATGCTTCCGGAATCATAACTGGGATTGGTGCTCATGACGGTTCCCTTTTGCTGTGTGCCAGCATTATATCATTTCCTGTAACACGCCCTGTTCCACGTGGAACAGCCGACCTGCGGCCACCGGCAGTGCGTCTGCGTCAATGGCCGTGAGAAAGACCTGGCCCTGGTTATCCTGGATGGCGTCGAGCACGGCTGCGCGGTACTGCACATCCAGCTCCGCCGGGAGATCATCTACCAGCAACACGGGCTGGATCCCGCCCTGATCCGCGATCACCGAAGCCTGAGCAAGCAACATGGCAATAACCAGCACCTTCTGCTGCCCCCTGGAGAGCCAATGCTGTGCTTCCATCCCTTGAGCTCGCAGTTGTAGATCGGCACGGTGCGGACCGGACAGGGTGTACCCCATATTCATCTCCGACTCGCGCTGCTCCGGGAGCACCTCGGCCAACGACCTGGCCTGGGACCAGCCGCGGCGATACACAAGCTGCACCGGCGCATCGGGTAACCAGCGTTGGAGATACTGATCCAGATGGGGCTGAAGGAGTGTCAGAACCGAACGACGAAACTCGTCGAGCAACGAGGCCGCCGCCACCAACTCACCTTCAAGCGCACGTGCGGTGCGGAGATCGCTTTCGCGCAGGGCCGCGTTGCGCTGCCGCAAAGCCCGATCGTAGCGGCGCCAGGCAGAATGGTAGGCCTGTTCCACGTGGAACGCAGACCAGTTGAGGTAGCTGCGGCGCGCAGCGGGCCCGTCCTGTAACAGGCGCTGACTCTCCGTGTTGATAACCTGGACCGGCAACCAGCGCGCAAGCTCCGACAGACCGCGTGCATCCTGCCCGTCCACACGCACCCGCGTACCTTCGGCTCCCCGTGCGACCCCCAGACGGTGCACGCCCGTGCCGAACTCCACATCGCCGCGGATCACCAACTCCGCGGTTCCGTCCCGTCGAACCCGGTCGAGACGCGCAGTGCGGAAACTCCGCACCCGAGCCAGCACGTGAATCGCTTCCAGTACGCTGGTCTTTCCCGCCGCGTTTGCCCCGACAATGACGTTGCATCGGGGGTCGCACTGGACCGTGGCGTCGGCGAGGTTGCGCACGCCGGAAAGTGTAAGGCTTGCGATTGCCACCGGCGCGCAACGCGCTACAGACGCATGGGCATGACGACGTAGCGATAACGGCCATCATCCGGGTCTTCGACCACAGTGCTGCTGTTGGAGTCCACCAGACCCATCTGGATCCGATCTCCGTCGATGGCGTTCAGCGCGTCGAGCAGGTAACTAGCGTTGAAACCGATCTCCATCCCCTCGGCCTGGTAATCCACACCCAGTTCCTCATCAGCCTGCTCCTGCTCGGGATTGTTCGACTGGATCCGCAGCTGCTCGGGTTCCAGCATGAACCGCACCCCCCGATACTTCTCGTTCGAGAGAATGGATGCCCGGACCAGCGCCTGGCGCAACGGCTCCCGGTCCGTTTGCATGATCCGGTCTTCCACCGTCGGGATAACCCGCTGGTAATCCGGGAACCGCCCGTCAATCAACTTCGAGGTGAACCGCAGCTCCGGCAGGGTGACACGGATGTGGTTACCGCCCAGCTCCACCCGAACCTGTTCATCCGTATCGTCCAGCAGGCGCAGCAGCTCCTGCACCCCCTTGCGCGGAACGATCACCTGGGACGGTTCGTCCGCGGCAACATCGCCCTCGAGCTCTCCAAGCGCCAACCGATGGCCATCCGTCGCGACCGCCCGGAGCCGTCCCGGCTCCAGCTCGAGCAACAATCCGTTGAGATAGTAACGGACGTCCTGCAGTGCCATGGAGAAGTGCGTTTTCTCGATCAGCTTGCGCAGTTCGGGCTGGGGCAGGAGCAGAGGCCGGGTATCACCGATATCTTCCACGGTTGGGAATTCCGTGGCGGGAAGGGTTGCCAGTGTGAAACGGCTGCGCTCAGCCGTAATCACCGCCCGATCGCCGTCCAGATTGATGGAAACCTCTGCGCCTTCCGGCAGGTTCCGCATGATATCCATCAGCTTGCGTGCCGGCAGCGTGATCTGACCGGGTTCTTCGACGCCGGTGCTGGTCCGTGCCACCAGTTCCACTTCAAGGTCCGTGGCCGTCAATGCGATGCCCTGCTCGTCGGCAACCAGGAGGACATTCCCGAGGACCGGAAGGGTTTGCCTGCGTTCGACGACGCCAATGACGGACTGCAGTGGCCGGAGCAGCGCTTCTCGTTGGAGCTTGATCTTCATGTCAGTGTCCACCTGGTCATAATTACTATCTTTTCTTTACCTAAAGAACCTGTTGTTGTTATTACGGCTGCCCCGGATTGTGGGCAACCAGGTAATCACCCTGCAAGTCAGTTACTTGTTTCGTGTTCCCGGCTGTATGGAACGGTGCACATACAACCGTACAGCCTGGAGACAACCTGTGGACAAATCGGGCTGGTTATCGCCGGCAAAAGTTGTTCCCAGGTTATCCACATCAAGTTGTTAGGGTTCTCAACAGGTTTCCAAAGTCCTCGTCAATGCGACTGTCGCCCTGGCGCAGCTCCTCCACCTTACGGCACGCGTGCAGCACCGTGGTGTGATCCCGCCCACCGAATGCGTCACCGATCTCGGGCAGGCTGTGGCTGGTCAGTTCCTTCGCCAGAGCCATCGCCACCTGCCTGGGCCGCGTGATCGAACGGCTGCGGCGTTTCGAGAGCAGATCCGCGACCCGGATCTTGTAATACTCCGCCACGGTCTTCTGGATGTTCTCCACCGTGACCAGCTTGTCCTGCAGCGCCAGCAGATCCTTGAGCGCTTCCTTGGTGAAATCGAGGGTGATGGCCTGGCCGGTGAACTGCGCATTGGCGACCACCCGCTTCAGCGCGCCTTCCAGTTCGCGGATGTTCGACCAGATGCGTTTGGCGATGAAGAAGGCAACCTCATCGGGCAACTCGACGCCGTCCTGACTCGCCTTGCTCATGAGGATCGCGACCCGGGTTTCCAGCTCCGGCGGTTCGATGGCGACGGTGAGCCCCCAACCGAACCGCGACTTCAGGCGTTCCTCCAGACCGTCCACCTCCTTGGGGTAACGGTCACACGTGAGCACGACCTGCTGCTGTCCTTCCAGCAGTGCGTTGAACGTGTGGAAGAACTCCTCCTGGGAGCGCTCCTTGCGGGCAAAGAACTGAATGTCGTCGATCAGCAACGCATCGGCGCCACGGTAGTGTCGTTTGAACTCGTTGATGGCGTTGTGCTGCAACGCCTTGACCATATCCCCCACGAAGCGCTCCGAATGGAGATACAGCACTTTCGCTCCGGGGCGGTCGCGGAGGATCAGGTTGCCGACGGCATGCATCAGATGGGTCTTGCCGAGCCCGACACCGCCGTAGAGGAACAGCGGGTTGTAGGCGGCACCGGGGTTACCGGCGACCTGTGTGCACGCCGCCCGCGCCAACTGGTTGGATTTACCCTCGACGAATGTGTCGAACGTAAACTTGGGGTTGATATTGCTGCTGGCCGGTGTCCGTGTCTGCTCCTGGCGCGGCTGGCTGCCGGTACGGCTGGTGGTCTGGACGGCCGGCGCCGCCTGACTGCCGATTTCCAGCACCACTTCACGCAGTCCGGGCCCGTCGGATGCCGTAATCAGGCTCCTGATCCGGTCCAGAAAATGGTCGCGGACCCAGTCCATGACGAACCGGTTCGGGGCGAGCAACCGGAGCTGGCCCTGTTCTTCCACGGCCTGCAGGGGGCGGATCCAGGTGTTGAGTTGCTGCTCCGGGATCTCGCCTTCCAGCCGCGAGAGACAATAATTCCACGCTGAGTTGCCCACGAGTGGCCCCCAATACAGGCAGTCGGATGTCGAGTAAGGTTCAGGAATCGTGACCCCTCCAGGCGTTGCCGGGCGCTTCCCGGCTGCACGCCGCTGGGGGGTGCAAAGACGTGCTCCATTCCGCACGGTACCACGGCGGGCGATGCCCTGTTCCGACGGTCGTCGGCCGTCTTCTGAATCTCCGAAGTCTATACCCACAGCCGGACTCTATCCACAACGCGAACACGCTCGGGGATGAGTGGCAGGTAATTGCCCGCGGCGTGAGGGCTTGGGCGCGACTTTCGTTGACACGGACCGGCCACAGCGGTAAATTCGCCGGCTCGATTTCCGCCGTATCCATTCACCCGGTACGTCACCAGAAAACGGAACTGAATCATGAAGCGCACCTATCAGCCCAGCGTTATCAAGCGCAAGCGGACTCACGGCTTCCGCGCCCGCATGGCCACCAAGAATGGCCGGCAGGTTATCAAGGCTCGTCGCGCCAAGGGTCGTGTCCGGCTGACCCCCTGATCCGTCAGACGGATGGGTGACGCACCGCTGGCATTTCCGCGCGCGGCAAGATTACTGACGCCACGCGACTTCCAGCGGGTGTTCGCCAGTGCGGACCGCGTCTCCGACCGGTATTTTACGGTCCTGTTCAGGGCGTCGGATCAACACGCCGCGCGCCTCGGACTTGCTGTCGGACGCAAGGCGTCACAGCGGGCCGTTGATCGGAACAGAATAAAACGAATCGCGCGGGATTCCTTCCGCCATCGACGCGCCTCACTGCCACCGGTTGATGTGGTGCTGATGGCCCGGCCCGCAGCCCGAAACGCCAGCGGGGTTGATCTCCACAACGCGCTGGCGAAGCTCTGGCAGCGATTGGTGAAACGATGCGAACAGTCGTCACACGCATCCTCCGGCTCTACCAGCTGATCATCAGCCCGTTGTTCGGCCCGTGCTGCCGGTTCCACCCGTCCTGCTCGCAGTACGCCATTGAAGCCGTAAGCAGCCACGGGGTCATGCGCGGGACCTGGCTCGCCGTCAGACGCCTGCTCAAGTGCCATCCCTGGCATCCCGGCGGGGTCGACCCCGTCCCCGAACCACCTGCGAAAGACTGAGACTCGATGGATACGCAACGGATACTCCAGTTCTTTGCCCTCGGCCTCGTGCTCGTCCTGATCTGGACGGCCTGGCAGGAAGACTACGGTGCGCGCGCCCCGGAAGAGCCGGTGGCCGAAGAGGAAGTGGCAGAACCACCCGCGGACGCGCCGGCAGAGCCTGCTGATCCGGAAGCGCCGGCTGATGATGCACCGGCGGAACAGCCCGCAGCGCAGGACGAGGAGACGCCCGCGACGGCTTCCGGCGAACGGCTGGAGCGCGGGGAGACCGTCCGTGTCCGCACCGACAAGCTGGATGTGGAGCTGAGCACCAGGGGCGGGGAAATCCGCCAGGTCGACCTGCTGCAGCACTTCAGAACCCTGGAGGGTGAAGAGCCGCTGCGTCTGATGAGCGACCGTCTTGATGAACTGTTCATTGCGCAGATCGGCCTTCTGCCCCGTGAAGGCGACGGTCCGGGGCCCCAGAGCACGTTCGCCATCGAGTCCACGGAGTACGAGCTGGGCGAGAACGAGGACACCATCGAAGTCCCCATGGTCTGGGAGAACGAGGATGGCGTCCGTGTGACCCGCCGCTACATTTTCTCCCGCGACAGCTACGTCATTGAGGTGCGGCACGAGGTGGAGAATGCCTCGGACGCGGACTGGGCACCGTTCCAGTACGCGCAGCTGCGCAGCGGCGAGATCGACGATGGCACGTCCTGGTTCATCTACACCTACACCGGCGGTGTCGTTCATGGTGAGGAGGAGCGTTACGACAAGATCTCCTTCTCCGACATGCGTAGCAGTGATCTCTCCCGGGATCTCACCAACGGCTACGCGGCCATGCTTCAGCACTATTTCGTGGGCGCGTGGATTCCGCCGCGGGATGAGCGGCATACGTATTACAGCCGTGCTCTGGACAACAATCAGTACCTGCTCGGTCTGTCGTCACCGCGCAAGACGATCACGGCGGGGTCCTCCGGTACCTTCGAGCACAAGCTCTGGGTCGGCCCCAAGGAGCAGGAACGGCTGGCGGAAGTTGCCGAAGGGCTCGATCTCACTGTCGATTACGGCTGGTTGACCATCATCTCCAAGCCGCTGTTCATCGCCCTGTCCTGGATTCACGGCATCGTCGGTAACTGGGGCTGGTCGATCGTCATCCTGACCCTGGGCATCAAGCTGGTGTTCTACAAGCTCTCGGAGACCAGCTATCGCTCCATGGCGCGCATGCGCAAGCTGCAGCCCCGCATGCAGCAGCTGAAGGAGCGCTATGGCGATGACCGTCAGGCCATGAACCAGGCCATGATGAAGATGTACAAGGAGGAGAAGATCAATCCTCTCGGCGGCTGCCTGCCGATTCTTGTACAGATCCCGGTGTTCATCGCCCTCTACTGGGTGTTGCTCGAGAGTGTCGAGCTGCGCCATGCGCCATTCATCCTGTGGATCAATGACCTGTCCAGTCCGGATCCCTTCTTCGTGCTGCCGCTGCTCATGGGTGCAAGCATGCTCCTGCAGCAGAAGCTGAATCCGGCCCCCATGGATCCGATCCAGCAGAAGATCATGATGGCGTTGCCGGTGGTGTTCACCGTGTTCTTCATGTTCTTCCCGGCCGGGCTGGTGCTGTACTGGGTGGCGAACAACGTGCTGTCCATTGCCCAGCAGTGGTTCATCACGCGGCGGATTGAACGCGGCGAAAGCGAGTAGCGACGCGGTAGACGCCGTGGATACCCAGACCATCTGTGCCGTCGCCACACCCCCTGGGCAGGGGGGTGTGGGCGTGGTGCGCGCCTCCGGCCCGGGCGCTCGCCGCCTGCTGGAAACGGTTGCCGGCCCGATGCCCGAACCACGGTACGCCGCATTTCGCCGGTTTCGCGGCGAGAGGGGCGATACCCTGGACGAGGGGCTGGTGCTCTGGTTCCCGGGCCCACGCTCCTTTACGGGCGAAGACGTGGTCGAGTTTCAGGGTCACGGCGGGCCCGTGGTCATGGATCGTCTGCTGCGTCGGCTCACGGGCCTGGGGGCCCGGCTCGCCCGACCGGGCGAATTCTCCGAGCGCGCCTTTCTCAACGGGCGTCTCGATCTGGCCCAGGCGGAAGCCGTGGCCGACCTCATTGCCGCAGGTTCGGAAGCGGGGGCAAAGGCCGCCATGGCCTCGCTGCAGGGCGCATTCTCGGAACGGGTCCACGCGCTGACCGAAGCGCTGGTCGCGTTGCGCGTCTATGTGGAGTCGGCCATCGATTTCCCGGATGAGGAGATCGATTTCCTCGGGGACGGCGAAGTGGCGGCGCGACTGCGGCGGGTCCGTGCCGATCTGGACGCGGTCCGGGCCGCGGCAGGGCAGGGGCGCGTGCTGCGCGACGGCATGACCGTCGTGATCGCCGGTCGCCCCAACGCCGGAAAATCAAGCCTTCTGAACGCCCTGGCCGGCGACAGCCCCGCCATCGTCACCGACATCGCGGGCACCACGCGGGATGTCCTGCGCGAGCACATCCAGATCGACGGTATGCCACTCCATGTCATCGATACGGCCGGGCTGCGCAACAGCGACGAGCCCGTGGAGCAGGAAGGTATCCGCCGTGCATGGCAGGCCATCGAGACGGCGGATCGGCTGTTGCTTGTGGTGGATGACCGGGACGGCGTGGGCACACCGGAACGGGAGATTCTTGCCCGGCTCCCGACCGGCCTCCCGGTGACACTGATCCGTAACAAGGCGGATCTCTCCGGCGCCGCCACCGGCCTCGATCACGGTGGTGACCACGACGCGGTGACCCTGAGCGCCGTAAGCGGTTCCGGGCTGGGGGATCTTCGCGAGCACCTCAAGGACTGCATGGGGTATACCGCCGCCGAGAGTGGATTCATCGCCCGCCGTCGTCACCTGGATGCCCTCGTCCGCACGGACACCGCGCTGGCGGCCGCGGAGCAACAACTGGCTCTCGGTGCCGGGGAGCTAGTGGCGGACGATCTTCGCCGCGCCCAGGACGCGCTCGGGGAGATTACCGGGTCATTCACCACCGAAGACCTGCTCGGCGAGATCTTCTCCACCTTCTGTATCGGCAAGTAGCCACCCCGCGTTCCACGTGGAACGGGGCCCGGGTGCTGTGAGCTGGGACCGCATCCGGACGGCCTGCTACACTACCGTGTTCTTCGTAACTGATTGTCTGGCCGGGAGGTCGCACCTTTGGATTATCCGGATCGTTTCGACGTGATCGTGGTTGGCGGTGGTCACGCCGGCACCGAGGCGGCGCTCGCCTCGGCGCGGACAGGTGCGCGCACGCTGCTGCTCACCCACAACATCGAGACCATCGGCCAGATGAGCTGCAACCCCGCCATCGGCGGTATCGGCAAGGGCCATCTCATGCGCGAAGTGGACGCGCTGGGCGGCGCGATGGCGCGCGCCACCGACCGGGGCGGCATCCAGTTCCGTACGCTCAACGCCCGCAAGGGGCCAGCGGTGCGCGCCACCCGCGCCCAGGCGGACCGCGCCCTCTACAAGGCCGCCATCCGCGCGGCCGTGGAGAACCAGCCCGGCCTCACCGTATTCCAGCAGGGCGTGGATGACCTGCTGCTGGATGACGACCGCGTTCACGGTGTGGTGACGCAGATGGGTCTGCGTTTCCACGCGCCTGCCGTTGTGCTTACCGTGGGGACGTTTCTCGGCGGGCAGATCCACATCGGCCAGGAGAACTTCCAGGGCGGCCGCGCCGGCGACCCGCCGGCCAATGCGCTGGCGCAGAAGCTGCGCGCCCGCCCGTTCCGGGTCGGCCGTCTGAAGACGGGCACGCCGCCGCGCCTCGACGGCAAGACCATCGACTTCTCGCGCCTGTCGGAGCAGCCCGGTGACGATCCGACGCCGGTGGCGTCGTTCATGGGGTCCCGCGCCGAGCATCCGCAACAGGTCAGCTGCTGGATCACCCACACCAATGAAACCACCCATGACCTGATCCGCGACGCGCTCCATCGCTCCCCCATGTACTCGGGCGAAATCGATGGCGTGGGTCCGCGGTACTGCCCGTCCGTGGAAGACAAGGTGGTGCGCTTCGCCGACAAGACCTCCCATCAGATCTTTCTCGAACCGGAAGGTCTGGACACCCACGAGGTGTATCCCAACGGCATCTCCACGAGTCTGCCGTTCGACGTGCAGCTGGCGCTGGTGCGCTCCTGCGTCGGACTGGAACACGCGCACATCACCCGGCCCGGGTATGCCATCGAGTACGACTACTTCGATCCGCGTGACCTCCGGCCCAGCCTGGAGACGCATTACGTGGGCGGGCTGTACTTTGCCGGGCAGATCAACGGCACCACCGGGTATGAAGAGGCGGCGGCCCAGGGGCTGGTCGCGGGACTCAACGCCGCCCGCGCCGTTCGCGACCAGGCGCCCTGGACACCTGGCCGTGATGAGGCGTACATCGGTGTGCTCATTGATGATCTCATCACCCGTGGCACGCAGGAGCCCTACCGCATGTTCACCAGTCGGGCGGAATACCGGCTGCTGCTGCGGGAAGACAATGCCGACCTCCGGCTGACTCCCGTTGGCCGGGAGCTGGGCCTTGTGGATGACCGGCGCTGGGATGCCTTCCAGCGCAAGCGCGATGCCATTGCCGCCGAACAACAGCGGCTGGCCACCACCCTGCTGCGACCGGCCGATGTTGACCCGGCCGTCGCGCAGCGTGTGCTTGGCGGCCCGCTCAAGCGTGAGCAGCATCTCGATGCCGTCCTGCGTCGGCCGGAAGTGGACTATGCAGGGCTGACGGCACTGACCGGAGACGCCGGCGTGGCGGACCCCGCGGTGGCCGAGCAGATCGAGATTCAGGCGAAGTACGCCGGCTATCTGGACCGTCAGCGCGATGAGATCGAGCGCGCGCAGCGCTTCGAACACCTGACCATACCGGACGACGTGGACTTCAATGCCGTCGCCGGGCTGTCCAGCGAGGTACGCCAGAAACTGCTCGATCACCGGCCGGGTACCATTGGCCAGGCGTCGCGCATCCAGGGTGTTACGCCGGCGGCGGTGTCACTGCTGCTGGTTCACCTCCGCCGCGGCGACGACCCGGCGCAGGTCCGTCGGCGCGCATGACGGAGGCGTTCCCGAGGGCGGCGGTCACGCGTGCCGTGGCCGACGGCGTCAAGCGTCTGGGGCTGTCGGCCACGGCGCCCGTGGAGCCGTTGGTCGACTATCTGGCGTTGTTGAGCCGCTGGAACCGGGCTTTCAATCTGTCGGCAGTCAGGGATCCGTTCGAGATGGTGCCCCGGCACCTTCTGGACAGCCTGGCGACCCTTCCCTATCTTGAAGGATCGCGACTGCTGGATGTGGGCTCGGGGGCCGGGCTGCCGGGAATTCCGCTGGCGCTCTGCCGACCGGACCTGCAGGTGACTCTGCTCGACACCAACGGCAAGAAGACGCGGTTTCTGCGTCAGGCCGCGCTGGAACTGGCTCTGAATCGGGTTACCGTCGTTCAGGAGCGGATTGAACGCTGGTCCACGGACTCCGTTTTTGACACGGTAACAGCACGCGCTTTCGCGCGATTGGACCATTTCGTCCAGGGGGCAGGCCGGATCGTGGCACCGCACGGCCTGATCCTGGCAATGAAGGGGCACTTCGACGGCGACGTCGAGACCGCGGAGATGCCGCCGGGCTGGCGGTTCGAGGTCGAGCCGTTGGAAGTCCCGGGGCTGGATGCCGCGCGCTGCGTCGTTCGTATCCGCCGTCAGAAAGTCAAAAGCGGAGAAACCGATGGGTAGAATCATTGCCATCGCCAACCAGAAAGGCGGGGTCGGCAAGACCACCACATGTGTGAATCTGGCGGCCGCGCTCGCCATGAACCGCCAGCGCGTGCTGGTCGTTGACCTGGATCCGCAGGGCAACGCTACGGTCGGCGCCGGCATCGACCGCAATGAGGTGGCGGTCAGCGGCTACCACGTGTTGATGGACGAACGCTCCGTGCGGGACGCGCTCATTGAAGCGCCGGAAGGCGGCTTCCATGTGGTGCCGGGCAACAGTGATCTAACGGCGGCGGAAGTGCGTCTGATGGAGTCCGAGGGGCGGGAGCAGCACCTGCGCCGCCAGCTCGCCCGGATTCGCGACGACTTCGACTACATCCTGATCGACTGCCCGCCGTCGCTGAACATCCTCACCGTCAACGCCCTGGTGGCAGCGCACGGCGTGCTGATCCCGATCCAGTGCGAATACTATGCCCTAGAAGGGCTGACGGCGCTGCTGGACACCATTCGTCGCGTTCAGCAGCAGGCCAACAACGAACTCGTGATCCAGGGGCTGTTGCGCACCATGTTCGATCCCCGTAACAATCTTGCCAACCAGGTTGGGGCGCAGCTGATGCAGCATTTTCCCAAGCAGGTCTACAGCACGTTGATCCCGCGGAATATCCGCCTCGCGGAGGCCCCCAGCCACGGGCTTTCCGCAATTCACTACGACCGGTATTCCCGGGGGTCGCTGGCCTATATGGCACTGGCCAGCGAGATCATCCGCAAGGACATGACGGCGGCGGCCACCGCCTGAACGGACAGAGGCTCTCAATGAGCGCGAAGAAACGAGGACTCGGACGCGGCCTGGACGCATTGCTGGGGGCAGCCGACGAGATCGCCAGCGACGACCACGGCGATCTGCGTCGGCTCCCCGTGGAATGGCTGGAGCGCGGACAGTACCAGCCCCGACGGGAGATGGATCCGACCGCCCTGCAGGAGTTGGCGGATTCCATTAGCGCCCAGGGCGTCATCCAGCCTCTGGTGGTGCGCCCCATCGACGATGACCGCTACGAGATCATCGCCGGCGAGCGCCGTTGGCGTGCCGCCCAGCTGGCAGGGCTGAGCGAGGTGCCGGCCATCGTCCGGGAAATCCCGGATGAAGTCGCCGTGGCGGTGGCGCTGATCGAGAATATCCAGCGTGAAGACCTCAACCCGCTGGAAGAGGCGGTGGCCCTGCGGCGGCTGGTCGAAGAGTTTGGCATGACCCACCAGGCCGTTTCGGAGGCCGTGGGGCGTTCCCGTGCCTCGGTGAGCAACCTCCTGCGGCTCCTCGATCTCAGCCCCGAGGTTCGCGAGCGGGTTCAGCGTGGCGAACTGGAGATGGGCCATGCCCGCGCCCTGGCCGCATTGCCCGTGGCCGACCAGAACGCCATCGCCGCGCGCGTGGTTGCCAAGGACCTGTCGGTACGGGCGACGGAAGCCCTCGTTCGCAAGGCGCTGGAGGGCAGCAAGCAGGACGCCTCGCAGCGCAAGCAAGCCGTGGACCCGGACATTCGTCGCCTGCAGGATGACCTCGCCGACCGCCTTGGCGCCAGCGTGTCCATCCAGCAGGGACGCCAGGGCAAGGGCAAACTCGTCATCCAGTACGGCAGCCTCGACGAGCTCGACGGCATCATCGAGCGCATCCGTTGACCCGCCAGAGGCGGCGTTGACCCCCCGGGGGGGAGTCATTATACTCCGCGGCTCAAGTGACACCGTGCGGCCAGCCAATGGCGGTGCGCGGTGCCGACACAACCGTATCGTGATGGCACAGCAAATGGCGTCCGGACCGATTACCCACCGGCAGCGCGCCTGCTGCAGGAGCAGGCGAAGCGCCCCCGGCCCGGTGCGTCATGAGCGCTAGGAATGCCGCCCGTACCGTAATCATCGGGCAAGGTGCGGTGACTCTGATCAGCGGCGCCGTCTGGGGCATGTTCCGGGGCGGTGAAGCAGGGATGGCTGCTATCGCTGGAGGTGTTGTGGCCATACTTCCGGCCCTCTACCTCGCGGTCAAAGTGTTTTCGGTGCCGGCGGATGCTGAACCAAAGCGAATCGTCGGCGCGTTTTATCGGGGGGAAGTGCTCAAGTTCGGCCTGACCGTGGTGCTGTTTGCCATCGCACTGCAGGTGTTCGCTTCGGCTTTTGCTCCCCTGATTACGACCTACATTCTGGCCATACTCGTCTACTGGCTCGCGCTGAGAGCCGGCGCGGGCTGAACAGTGGTGAACAACGATGAGCGATAATTCTTCGGGCGTCACGGGCTATATCGAGCACCACCTTACGCACTGGCAGATCGGCGAAGGGTTCTGGTCGCTGCACCTGGACAGCCTCCTTGTGTCCATCCTGCTTGGCGGGCTCTTTCTCCTCTTCTTCGGGATGGTGTCGCGCCGTGCGACCGCTGGTGTCCCCGGCCCGCTACAGAATTTCGTGGAGATGATGGTCGAATTCATCGACGGCATCAGCAAGGACACCTTCCACGGCAAGAACTCCCTCGTCGCACCCATGGCCCTGACCATCTTCGTCTGGGTCTTTCTCATGAACTTCATGGATCTCATTCCCATCGATCTGGTGCCCGACACCATGGGCGCGCTCGGCTGGGATTACTTCAAGGTCCTGCCGGTGGTGAACCTCAATATCACCTTCGGCCTGTCGCTGTCCGTTCTGGCGCTGATCATCGGCTTCAGCCTCTACTACAAGGGGCTCGGCGGCTTCATCAAGGAACTGCTGTTCCACCCGTTCGGCCCGTGGCTGATGCCGTTCAACCTGGTGCTGAACATCGTCGAGCTGCTGGCGAAGCCCATCTCCCTGTCGCTGCGGTTGTTCGGCAACCTCTACGCGGCGGAGCTAATCTTCATCCTGATCGCCACCCTGACCCTCGGCTTCGGTACGGCCTGGGGTGAGATGCTCACCAGTGTTAGTGGTCTCATGCTGTTCGCCGGGCAAACCATTCTTGCCTCGATCTGGGCCATCTTCCACATCCTGGTGGTTCCGCTGCAGGCATTTATCTTTATGATGCTCAGTGTCGTCTATCTCAGTATGGCGGCCGAGGATCACTAAGCGTTCACCGATTTCACTTTACGTATCTGTCATACGACTCGGAGGTAGACAATGGAACTCGCAGAACTCATTGCCGACGTGCAGGGCATGACCGTCATCGCCGTCGCCATCATCCTCTCCGCCGGCGCCCTCGGCACCGCCCTCGGCTTCGCCATCATGGGTGGCAAGTTCCTCGAGAGCATTGCCCGGCAGCCCGAACTCGCCGCCATGCTGCAGGGCCGCATGTTCCTGCTGGCCGGTCTGCTCGACGCCATCTCCATGATCGGTGTGGGTCTGTCCCTGTTCTTCATCTTCGCCAACCCGTTCGTCGGTGCTATTGAAGCCGCGGCTGGCGCGTAACGCTGGTTGCGTCTAATTCATAGGTACACCCACGGGAGGTGATGGCATGGATATCAATGCCACGCTCTTAGGCCAGATGATCGCCTTCGGGGTGTTCGTCTGGGTCACGATGAAGTTCGTCTGGCCGAATCTCGCCACGGCCATGAAGGAACGGCAGGAAAAGATCAACGATGGTCTTGCCGCGTCCGAACGTGGTCGTGAAGAGCTCGAAAAGGCCGAAGCCAAGCAGGCGGAAATCCTGAAGGAAGCCCGTCAGCAGGCCAGCGACATCCTTGAGCAGGCCAACAAGCGCTCCAACGAGATCATCGAGGAAGCGCGCGAAACGGCTCGCAGCGAGGGTGAACGCCAGCTGGCGCAGGCGCAGGCCCAGATCGAGCAGGAGATCAACCAGGCCAAGACCGAACTCCGGGATCAGGTTGTAACCCTGGCCGTCACTGGCGCCAGCCGTGTGCTGGAGCGCGAGGTGGACGCCAAGGCGCACAACGACCTGCTCCAGGACCTGGCGAAACAGCTCTGAGGCGATATCGATGGCTGCCGACTTCAACACCATCGCACGGCCCTACGCTCAAGCGGTGTTCAAGCTCGCCCGTGAAAAGGGCGAGCTGGCCAAGTGGTCCGACACGCTCGGCCTGCTCGCCGCCGTGGCCAGTGATGAACGGGTTCATCCGTTGCTGGCCAGTCCCCGGCTGTCGCCCGATCAGGCGAATGCACTGATCCGGGATATCTGCGGCGAACACTTGGACGACGCCGGGCAGAATCTCGTGCGGCTGCTTGCGGAAAAGGGCCGGCTCATCGCGCTGGCCCCGCTCGCGGAGCAGTACGAGGCGCTGCGCGCCGAGGAAGAGGGGACGCTGGAGGCGACCATCGTCTCGGCACAGCCTGTGGACGACAAGCTCCAGGCCGAGCTGGAGGCTTCCCTGGGCAAGCGCCTCAAGCGGAAAGTTCACCTCACCAGCGAGATCGACGACCGCCTCATGGGCGGCGCGATCATTCGGGCAGGGGATCTGGTAATCGATGGTTCGGTGCGCGGCCGCCTGACACGCCTGGCGACGGCCCTGAACCGGTAAGGGGATAACTCCTATGCAACTCAAAGCTTCGGAAATCAGCGATCTCATCAAGCAGCGCATCGAGAACTTCGATGCCGTCGCCGAAGCCCGGAATGAAGGCACCGCCGTGTCCGTACAGGACGGTATCGTGCGTGTCGCGGGGCTGGCGGACGTCATGCAGGGCGAAATGCTCGAGTTCCCTAACGAGACCTACGGCATGGCGCTCAACCTCGAGCGTGACTCCGTGGGTGTCGTGATTCTCGGTGACTACCGCCACATCTCGGAAGGCGACCCGGTCAAGTGCACCGGCCGCATTCTGGAAGTGCCGGTGGGCGATGCCCTCAAGGGCCGCGTCGTAGACCCGTTGGGCAACCCGATCGACGGCAAGGGCCCGGTGGAAACCACCCAGAGTGAGCCCATCGAGAAGGTCGCCCCCGGCGTCATCGCACGTCAGAGCGTCGACCAGCCGGTGCAGACCGGCCTCAAGGCCATCGACTCCATGGTGCCCATCGGTCGCGGCCAGCGCGAGCTGATCATCGGTGACCGTCAGACCGGCAAGACCGCCGTCGCCGTCGACGCGATCATCAACCAGAAAGGCACCGGCGTTACCTGCATCTACGTTGCGATTGGTCAGAAGAACTCCTCCATCGCCAGCGTCGTACGCAAGCTGGAAGAGCATGGCGCGATGGAGCACACCATCATCGTTGCCGCGGCCGCGTCCCAGTCCGCCGCGCTGCAGTACATCGCCCCCTACGCCGGTTGCGCAATGGGCGAGTACTTCCGCGACAAGGGCGAAGACGCCCTGATCGTGTACGACGATCTGACCAAGCAGGCGTGGGCCTACCGTCAGGTTTCACTGCTGCTGCGCCGGCCCCCGGGGCGTGAAGCCTATCCCGGTGACGTGTTCTACCTCCACTCCCGGCTGCTGGAGCGCGCGGCACGGGTCAATGCCGACTTCGTCGAGCAGCAGACGGGCGGCAAAGTCACCGGCAAGACGGGCTCGCTGACCGCGTTGCCGATCATCGAGACGCAGGCCGGCGACGTCTCCGCGTTCGTGCCGACCAACGTGATCTCCATCACCGACGGTCAGATCTTCCTGGAGTCCGACCTGTTCAACTCGGGCGTGCGTCCGGCCATCAACGCCGGTATCTCCGTCTCCCGTGTGGGTGGGTCTGCCCAGACCAAGATCATCAAGAAGTTCGGCGGCGGTATTCGCCTCGCCCTGGCCCAGTACCGTGAGCTGGCGGCATTTGCGCAGTTCGCATCCGATCTGGACGAAGCGACCCGGCAGCAGCTGGAGCGTGGTCAGGTCGTGATGGAGCTGATGAAGCAGAAGCAGTACAGCCCGCTGCCCGTCGCGGAGATGGCGCTGTCCCTGTATGCGGTCAATGAAGGCTATCTGGACGATCTGGATCTGAAGGAAATCGGTAGCTTCGAGTCGGCCCTGCATGGCCATATGCGCTCCAACTACCCCGATCTCTGCAAGACCATTAACGAGACCGGCGATTTCAATGACGAGATCGAGGGTCAGCTCAAGACGCTGATCTCCGAGTTCAAGTCGCAGGGTTCCTGGTAAGCCAAGCGAGGTCCGCCGATGTCCGGCGCTAAAGAGATACGTACCAAGATCAAGAGCGTGCAGAACACGCAGAAGATCACCGGCGCGATGGAGATGGTCGCGGCCAGCAAGATGCGTTCTGCGCAGGGGCGGATGGAAGCCTCGCGGCCTTACGCCGAGAAGATCCGCAACGTGGTCAGCCACCTGGCACACGCACAGCCGGAGTACCGGCACCCGTTCATGTCGGAACGGGAAGTGAAACGGGTGGGTTTCATCGTCGTGACCTCGGACCGGGGGCTGTGCGGCGGGCTGAACAGCAATCTGTTCCGCAAGCTCATCCCCGAGCTCCGCAAGTGCGAGGAGCGGGGCGTCGAGGTGGACCTCTGTGCCGTCGGCAACAAGGGCGCCCAGTTCCTGCGGCGCCTGAGCGGCAACCTGGTGGCCCAGGTGACACACCTTGGTGATACGCCGCACATCGCCGATCTGCTCGGGACCATCAAGGTGATGCTGGACGGGTTCCGTAACGGCGAGCTCGATCAGGTCTGTCTTGTCTACAACGAGTTCGTGAACACCATGACGCAGACGCCGCAGGTGGAGACCCTCCTGCCGCTGCCCGCTCTGACTGATCCCGTGCTCGACGAGCAACCCTACAGCTGGGACTACATCTACGAGCCCGACGCCGAGCACGTTCTGGATGAACTGCTGCAGCGGTACGTGGAATCGATGGTGTATCAGGCGGTGGTCGAGAACATTGCCAGCGAGCAGGCGGCGCGGATGGTTGCGATGAAGTCTGCATCCGATAACGCGGAGAACGTGATCGAGGACTTGCAGCTCGTCTACAACAAGGCGCGTCAGGCGGCCATTACCACGGAGCTCACGGAGATCGTCTCCGGTGCCGCGGCCGTCTAGGCCGGCGATCAGGATGCCCGTGCCGTTTTCAAGAATCGTTTTTAGAGGAACTGGGGTATGAGCTCAGGAAAAATTGTCCAGATCATCGGCGCCGTGGTGGATATCGAATTCCCTCGTGACGCCGTGCCCAATGTCTACGACGCCCTGACGGTCAACGAAGTTGACCTGGTGATGGAAGTCCAGCAGCAGACCGGCGACGGTGTCGTGCGGTGTATCGCCATGGGGAGCACCGACGGGCTGAAGCGCGGGCTGGAAGTCTCCAACACCGGCAAGGCTATCTCCGTGCCGGTCGGCCAGAAGACACTGGGCCGCATCATGGACGTGCTGGGTCGCCCCATCGACGAAAAGGGCGATATCGGCAACGACGAGACCTGGGGCATCCACCGCAACGCCCCGGCCTATGACGAACAGTCCGCCAGCGCGGAACTGCTGGAGACCGGCATCAAGGTCATCGACCTGATCTGCCCCTTCGCCAAGGGCGGCAAGGTCGGCCTGTTCGGCGGCGCTGGCGTGGGCAAGACCGTCAACATGATGGAGCTCATCCGCAACATCGCCATCGAGCACTCGGGCTACTCGGTATTCGCCGGTGTCGGTGAGCGGACCCGTGAGGGTAACGACTTCTACCACGAAATGACCGAGTCCAACGTGCTGGACAAGGTGGCGCTGGTGTACGGCCAGATGAACGAGCCGCCGGGCAACCGCCTGCGCGTTGCGCTTACCGGCCTGACCATGGCGGAGTACTTCCGTGATGAAGGCCGCGACGTGCTGCTGTTCATCGACAACATCTACCGCTACACGCTGGCCGGGCAGGAAGTCTCCGCGCTGCTCGGGCGTATGCCGTCTGCGGTGGGGTACCAGCCGACGCTGGCCGAGGAAATGGGCGTTCTGCAGGAGCGCATCACCTCCACCAAGACCGGTTCCATCACCTCGATCCAGGCCGTGTACGTGCCTGCCGACGACCTGACCGACCCGTCCCCGGCCACGACCTTCGCTCACCTGGACGCCACCGTGGTGCTGTCCCGTGACATCGCCTCCCTGGGTATTTACCCGGCGGTGGACCCGCTGGACTCCACCAGCCGCCAGCTGGATCCGCTGGTCATCGGGGACGATCACTACGACACCGCCCGCGCGGTGCAGGGGACGCTGCAGCGGTACAAGGAGCTCAAGGACATCATCGCCATCCTGGGCATGGACGAGCTCTCGGAAGAGGACAAGCTCACCGTGTCCCGGGCGCGCAAGATCCAGCGCTTCCTGTCGCAGCCGTTCTTCGTGGCGGAGGTGTTCACCGGCTCCCCCGGTAAGTACGTCTCCCTCAAGGAGACGATCCGCGGCTTCAAGGGGATCGTTGACGGCGAGTACGACGAACTGCCCGAGCAGGCCTTCTACATGGTTGGCACGATCGACGAAGCCGTCGAGAAGGCGAAGAACCTGTAACTCTGTCGCATAGGTGCCCTAATGGCCAATACCATGCAACTGGACATCGTCAGCGCGGAAGAAGCCGTGTTTGCCGGTGAAGTCGAGTTCCTGGCGGCGCGAGCCACCGAAGGGGAGCTCGGCATCATGCCGCGACACGCGCCGCTGATGGCGCAGCTCCAGCCCGGTGAAGTCCGCGTGCGCATGCCCGGCGGCGATGAGCAGTTCTTCTACGTCTCCGGCGGCATGCTGGAGATTCAGCCGCACGTCGTCACCATACTCGCCGACACCGCTGTGCGCGCGAAGGATATCGACGAAGCGGAGGCGGAGCAGGCGAAACGCCGCGCCGAGGAAGCCCTGCGCGACCGCAGTTCGGAAGTGGACTATGCACGGGCCCAGACCGAGCTCGCCGCAGCTGCGGCGCAGCTGCGGGCGTTGCAGAGTCTGCGCCGTAAGCGGGGTAGCTGACTGCGACCGCGATCGTGGTCGACCGCGCGTTGTGACAGCCGCCGCCCCGAAAGCCGGGAGCGGCGGCTTTTTTTCGTTGGGAGCCCGTCCAGAGAGCTACGCCCATGTCCGATCCACGCCCTCCTCTCCACGTTGTGATCCTTGCCGCAGGTCAGGGAACGCGGATGCGCTCTGCGCTACCGAAGGTGCTGCACCCCCTGGCCGGGCGGCCGATGCTGCGCCACGTCGTCGACGCCGCCATGGCGCTGGAGCCCGCCGCGGTGCACGTGGTCCACGGCCATGGCGGCGCCCGGGTCCGTGAGGCCCTGGGCGACACGGATCTGTGCTGGGTCGAGCAGGCGGAGCAGCTCGGCACCGGGCACGCGGTCCAGCAGGCCATGCCCGGGATCGGCGACGATGCCGTGGTCCTGGTCCTGTATGGTGATGTGCCCCTGGTGCGGGCGGAAACCATGGAAGCGTTAGTGGCGGCCGCGGCGCATGGCCCGGCGGTGCTTACGGTCGAACTCGATGACCCCGCCGGATACGGGCGCGTGATAAGGGATGCCGAGGGGTTCGTCGAGCGCATCGTCGAGCACAAGGACGCGCGCCCGGAAGAACGCGCCCTGACGGAGACCAATACCGGTTTGATGGCCGCGCCCGCCGCCGCCCTGCGGGATTGGCTCGGCCGCTGCGGTAACGATAACGCTCAGGGTGAGTACTACCTGACGGATTGCGTTGCACTGGCGCGCGCAGACGGCGTGCGGGTGACTGCGGCGCAGGCTGCCGATCCGGCCGAAGTGGCCGGGGTCAACGACCGCGTGCAGCTGCAGGCGGCGGAGCGTGCGTACCAGTGCCGGGTGGCCGATACGGTACTGCGTCAGGGGCTCGGTCTGGCCGACGGCAGCCGGTTCGATCTGCGCGGTATACTGCGGTTCGGCCAGGACTGTGTCGTGGATGTCGGCGTCGTCATGGAGGGCTCGGTGACACTGGGCGACAACGTCCGCATCGGCCCTTATGTCTGCCTTCGCGATGTCACCATTGAGAGCGGGGCGGTGATCGAGAGCCACAGCGTGCTGGAAGGGGCGCACGTCGGCCGTGATGGCCGTGTGGGCCCGTTCGCTCGTCTGCGCCCCGGTGCTGAGCTCGGGGCCGCGGCGCGGGTGGGCAATTTCGTCGAGATCAAGAAGGCCGTGATCGGACCCGGGAGCAAGGTCAATCACCTGAGCTACATCGGCGACGCCCGCCTCGGCAGTAACGTGAACGTTGGTGCCGGCACCATCACCTGCAACTACGACGGCGCCAGCAAGCACCATACAGAGATCGGTGATCGTGCGTTCATCGGCTCCGGGACACAGCTTGTGGCGCCGGTGTCGGTCGCGCCTGGCTCCGTCCTTGGTGCGGGAACAACGCTGACCCGGGATACGGAGGCGGACAGCCTGACCGTCACCCGTGCACCGGCGCGCAGCGTGTCCGGCTGGGCCCGGCGGCGGCGCTGATGCGCCCACTGTTGACGCGTCCGGTGCGGGGCCCAATGATGGAAGTAGCGGGCCGTGGTTGCCAGAGCCGTCGAGCCGGGAAGCGGCAATCACGGGAGGCCTTGATTCCCAGAGGAGACAGTCGATGTTCAAGCACGTTGTAGTAGCCGCGCATTTTGCTTCCGCCTCATCCAGGTTGCTGGAGGAGATGGACGAGCTTCGCCGGCTGGGTACCGAGGAGATCACTCTTGTTGACGTCCTCCTGTCCCATCATTCCGAGACCCAGGACGAGGTCCACCGTCAGGACGCGCACCGTCGTCTGGAGGAGGAGAAATCCGTTCTTGAAGAGGCCGGATTCCATGTCAACGCAGAGCTCCGCACCGGCCAGCCGGCGCACGAGCTCTCCACCATCGCGCGTGCCGCGCACGCGTCGCTGATCCTCGTCGGTTCCCGCGGCGAAGGACGTTTCCGCGAGTTTCTGCGCGGTTCCACCGTGCTGCAGCTGATCCGTAAGACGTCCACCCCGACGTTGATCGAACCGGTTGGCGGTGGCTCGCGCCGCGTGAGTGGTCGCGGCTTCCGCTCGCTGTTGCTGGGGACCGACTTCTCCGAGTCCTGTTACGAGGCCGAACGGCATGCGGCCGAACTGGCCGGCTCCGCCGAGAAGGTCGTGCTCTGCCATGTTCTCGAGGACGATATCGTGGATGCCATGGGTGAGAACGCGGCCCGGGCCGACGCCGAGAAACGCCTCGCCGCATTGGCCGACCAGTTCGCGAACGTCAAGGATCGGCTTGTGACTCGCATCGAGTATGGCAACCCGTCACGCGTGCTTGCCGCTGTCGCCGAGGAAGAAGGCAGCACGATGATGGTCATCGGCAAACGTGGCCGCAGCCCCATCCGCGAGCTGATGCTGGGCAGCACGGCTCAGAACGTGGTCCGGCGGGCCACCCAGTCCGTGCTCATGGTGCCGCGGGCGTCGCTGATCTGATCTGAGGGAGTCAGACCATGTGTGGAATCGTCGGCGCGGTTGCCGAGCGTGAAGTCTCGCGCATCCTCCTCGAAGGCCTGAAACGCCTTGAGTACCGGGGCTACGACTCAGCCGGGGTTGCTCTGGTCGACGACCGCGGCAGCGTTCGCCGGCGGCGGTCGGTGGGCAAGGTGGCCGCACTGGAGGAGGCGCTGCGCGCCGAACCGCTCACCGGCACGACGGGTATCGCACACACGCGCTGGGCGACCCATGGCCGGCCCACGGACGCCAACGCCCATCCACACATGGCCCTGGACCGGGTTGCCATTGTTCACAACGGCATCATCGAGAACTACGAGGCCTTGCGGGCCGAGCTGGAAAGTCTTGGCTACGCATTCGAGTCGGAGACCGACACCGAAGTGGTGGTCAACGAGGTGCACCGCCACCTGGCGGCCGGCCATGACCTGCTCGCCGCAGTGCGGGCCAGCGTGGGACGGCTGGAAGGGGCGTTCGCCCTGGGTGTACTGAGTGCCGATGAACCCGAACGCCTGGTCGCGGCGCGCCGCGGGAGCCCTCTGGTGATCGGGCTTGGTATCGGCGAGCACTTCATCGCCTCTGACGTCTTCGCGCTGTTGCCGGTTACTCAGCGTTTCATTTTCCTCGAGGAAGGGGACATCGCCGACGTCCGCCGCGATAGCGTGCGCATCTACGACGCGCACGGCCGCGAAGTGGAGCGGCCCGTGCGCGTCTCCGAGGTCTCTCCGGATGCCGTGGAACGCGGCGGATACCGCCATTTCATGCTCAAGGAAATCCACGAGCAGCCCAACGCCCTGGCGGAAACCCTGGAAGGCCGGCTGTCTCGTGAGCGGGTGCTGCCCGAGATCTTCGGCCCGGACGCCACGCCCATATTCGACACGGTGCGCCGGGTGCAGATCGTCGCCTGCGGCACCAGCTACCACGCCGGCCTCATCGCGCGGTACTGGTTCGAGTCTCTCGCCGGCCTGCCTTGCGATGTGGAGGTGGCGAGCGAATTCCGCTACCGCAGGCACGTGGTCACCGATGACTCCCTGTTCGTGACCATCTCCCAGTCCGGTGAGACCGCCGACACACTGGCGGCATTGCGGGAGGCGAAACGGCTTGGATACAGCGCCAGTCTGGCAATCTGCAATGTGCCTGAGAGCTCTCTGGTGCGCGAGTCCGACCTGACGCTCATGACCCGAGCGGGCCCGGAGATCGGCGTTGCATCCACCAAGGCGTTCACCACCCAGCTGGCCGGTCTGCTGCTGCTGGTTGCGGGCCTGGGGCGGCGCCATGCTCTCAGTGCGGACGCCGAGCGGGACCTCGTGGCGGCCCTGCATGATCTGCCCGCGGCCGTGGAGCGCACCCTAGCGCTGGAGCCGCGCATCGCCGAGCTGGCCGAGCGCTTCGTCGACAAGCGCCACAGCCTGTTCCTCGGGCGGGGCCCACAGTATCCGGTCGCCCTGGAGGGTGCCCTGAAGCTCAAGGAGATCTCCTACATCCACGCCGAGGCGTACCCCTCCGGCGAGCTCAAGCATGGCCCGCTGGCGCTGGTGGATGCCGAGATGCCCGTGGTTGCAGTCGCGCCCAATGACGAACTGCTGGAGAAGCTGAAATCCAACCTGCAGGAAGTCCAGGCGCGCGGTGGCGAACTGCTGGTGTTTGCCGACGACGCGGTGCGCTTCTCCGAACGCCCGGGCCTGATCGTGCTGCCGGTGCCTGCGGTGGCCGAGGTGGTGGCGCCCATCGTTTTCACGGTGCCGCTGCAGCTGCTGGCCTATCACGTGGCGGTACTCAAGGGCACCGATGTGGACAAGCCGCGCAATCTGGCGAAATCGGTTACCGTCGAGTGAGCGTGGCAGTTACTCCCGGCTGCCCTGGATGCGCTCCACTGCCACGCGCACGGCGTCGAGCAGCCCCTCGCTGTCCGGCGACTTGGTGACGAAATGATCAACGCCGCTGGCGTACGCTTCCGTCAGCGCTCCGGCCTCGTCCTTGCCGGAGAGCAGGATGATCGATGTCCGGTGATCACTCCCCGCGTCCTGCTCGCGCACTTCGCGGGTCAGTCCCAGCCCGTCCATCTCCGGCATCAACCAGTCGGCCAGGAGGATGTCCGCCTGCCGGTCGTCCAGCATTGCCAGGGCCTCCGCGGCGGAGCCCGCACTGCGTATGTCGGTGTAGCCCGTCGTTTCCAGCACCCGCCGAAGCATTTCAAGCGTGAACTTCGCGTCGTCCACGACCACGATGGAAACCGGTTCAGTCCGGTCTGACGCCATGCCAACAGTCCTGTGTCATCGTCACCGGCGTCGGGCATTGTGATGTGATTGGCCCGGTCGCCCCCTTTTCCCGCGTATCATACTAACCTGTTCCGGCCGTTTGTCAGGCCCCCGACCATTTCGAAGCCGCCGCCCGACGCCCGAATACTGCCGACAAGGGAGTGCTGTATGAACCTGCGGGACCTCCGCTACCTGGTTGCCGTCGCCGAGCACCGCCACTTCGGCCGGGCCGCGGAAGCCTGCCACGTGAGTCAGCCAACCCTCAGCGCCCAGCTGAAGAAGCTGGAGCAGTATCTGGGTGTCCAGTTGGTGGAGCGCTCGAGCAAGCAGATCATGCTCACCACCATCGGCGACGACGTCGCCCGCCGCGCACGAAGTATGCTTAATCTTGCCGATGACATCGTGGAGGTGGCCCGCGCGGCCAGCGACCCGTTCGCCGGCGACCTGCGTCTGGGCATTATTCCCACGGTGGCCCCGTATCTGCTGCCCTATCTGATGCCGGCCTTCGAGCGCGAGCTTCCCCGCCTGCGCCCGTTGCTCCGCGAGGAGCAGACCGCGGCCTGTCTGGAGAAGCTGCGCAATGGCGTCATCGACGTCGCGGTCATTGCCGTGCCCTTCGAGGGGGCCGACACGTTCGCGCAGGCGACCCTCTACAATGAACCCTTCGTCCTGGCCGCCCCCGCCGGGCACCCGTTGGCGGAGCGCCGAGACGTTACTCTGGCCGACCTTGTCGACGCCCGGGTGCTGCTGCTGGAAGAAGGGCACTGCCTGCGGGACCAGGCACTGAGCGTGTGCCAGACCGTCGGCGCGCGCGAGGCGCGGGAATTCCGTGCCACGAGCCTGGAGACCTTGCGACAGATGGCCGCCGCGGGAGCCGGCATCACCCTGCTGCCGCGGATGGCGGCCGCGGCGGACGCCACCGCGGTGGGCCATGGCCGGCTGGTCTTGCGCCGGTTCAAGGCGCCGCAACCGCACCGCCAGGTCGCCATTCTCTGGCGCAAGGGGTCGGCCCGGGAGCCGACGGTGCAGGCAATCGCGGATGTCATCCGCGCTCTGCCGGAGGTGCGCGCACTCGGTGAAGGTTAGTCACTGCTCTCCGCCGCCGCACTTGCTACACTGCGCCCCCATGGACGTCTCCGATATTCTCGACCCGTTGAACGATGCCCAGCGCGAGGCGGTAAGCGCACCCCTGGGTCACAATCTCGTGCTGGCCGGTGCCGGCAGCGGCAAGACCCGCGTGCTGGTGCACCGCGCTGCCTGGCTGGGCCGCGTGGAGAACGCATCGCCCTACAGCATCATGGCCGTCACCTTTACCAACAAGGCGGCGGCAGAGATGCGTGGCCGCATCGAAAGCCTGCTTGGCTACTCCGCAGCCGGCATGTGGACGGGCACCTTCCATGGTCTGTCCCACCGCCTGTTGCGTCGTCACTGGCGCGAAGCGAAGCTCCCGGAAGCGTTCCAGATCCTGGACTCCGAAGACCAGCGCCGGTTGGTGAAGCGGGTCATGCGCCTGCTGGAGATCGACGAGAGCCGGTTCCCCGTACGCCAGGTCCAGGGCTACATCAACGCCCGCAAGGACGACGGTCAGCGGCCCGGGGATATCGGCGAGGGCAACGACCCGCACACCGACCGCATGGTGCGTATCTATGCGGCCTACCAGGAGGCGTGCGAGCGCACGGGCCAGGTGGATTTCGCAGAGCTGCTGCTGCGCAGCTTCGAGCTATTGCGCGACAATCCCGGCATCCAGGGTCACTACCGGGAGCAGTTCCGCCACCTGCTGGTTGACGAGTTCCAGGACACCAACGGCATCCAGTACAACTGGCTGCGCATGATCGCGGGTGATCAGGCGGACCTGTTCATCGTCGGTGACGACGACCAGTCCATCTACGGCTGGCGGGGTGCGCGGGTGGAGAATATCCGCCAGCTCAGCCACGACTACCCCGGCACGCGGGTCATGCGGCTGGAGCAGAACTACCGCTCCACGGCGACCATCCTCAACGCCGCGAACACGCTCATCGCCCACAACAGCGGCCGCATGGGCAAGAACCTGTGGACCGACGGCGCCGATGGTGATCCCATTGCGGTGTACGCGGCGTTCAACGAACTGGACGAGGCCCGCTACGTGGTGGAGCGCATCGCCTCGCTGCTCAACGACGGTCACGCGCGCCGCGAGATGGCGATCCTGTATCGCTCCAACGCCCAGTCCCGCGTGTTCGAGGAGGCCCTGCTAGCGCGCGGCCTGCCCTACCGCGTCTACGGTGGCCTGCGCTTTTTCGAGCGCGCCGAGATCAAGGATGCGCTCGCCTACCTGCGGCTCATCGACAACCGGGACGACGACCCCTCCTTCGAGCGGGTGGTGAACACGCCCACCCGGGGGATCGGCAGCAAGACCGTGGACACCATCCGCGAGCTGGGCCGTCGCCAGGGCGTGAGCATGTGGGCGGCCGCACGGGGCGCCATCGGTGATCGCAGCCTGCCCGGCCGCGCTGCCACGGCGGTGACGAAGTTCCTGGCGCTGATCGACGCCCTGGCCGAGGAAGCCGGTGACCAGCCGCTGGCCGAGCGCATCGACGTGGTGATCCGGGGCTCCGGCCTGCGCGAGCTGTTCCAGAAGGACGGCAGCGACCGGGGCGAGTCCCGGCTGGAGAACCTGGACGAACTGGTCAACGCCGCCCGCCACTTCGAGCAGGAGTGGGAAGGCGACGGCGACATGGCCGTGCTCACGGCCTTTCTCTCCCACGCGGCACTGGAGGCCGGTGAGGGCCAGGCCGACGCCTGGGAAGACTGTGTTCAGCTCATGACCCTGCACTCCGCCAAGGGGCTGGAGTACCCGGTGGTGTTCCTCACCGGGCTGGAAGAGGGTCTGTTTCCGCACCGCATGTCCGCCGAGGACCCGGACCGGCTCGAGGAGGAGCGGCGGCTGTGCTACGTGGGGATTACCCGGGCGCGGCAGCAGGCGGTGCTCACCTGGGCGGAGAAACGGCGACTCCACGGCAAGGAGACCTTCGGTGCGCCGTCACGCTTTCTCAGCGAGATGCCGGAGGACTGCCTGCAGCACGTGCGCACGCGCATGACCGTCAGCCGGCCGCAGATGGCCGTGCGCTCCGGGCTGGACGAGCAGACGGGCGGGGACGCCGCCGCGTTCAACCTGGGCCAGCGGGTGCACCACCCGAAGTTCGGTGACGGCATCGTGTTGCAGTACGAGGGCCAGGGTCCCAGCGCCCGGGTGCAGGTGAATTTCACCGATGCCGGCACCAAGTGGCTGGTGGCGGCCTACGCCAAGCTGGAGAGTGCGTAGGGTAGACCTTCAGGTCTACCAAAAAGGCCAGGGTGCATCACCGGAGCCCGCCATGGTGGATCTGAAGATCCACCCTACGGTTTCTGGAGAGTGCGTAGTGCGTGCGTAGCGTGGACCTTCAGGTCCACCATCATGTCTAAAGATCCAGCAGAATCTCCCGCTCCCGCGCCGAGGGCTCGAAGCCGCGCTCCTCGTAATGGTCGAAGATGGCATCCACCACCTGCTTCGGCTCCTCCACTACGTGAAAGAGATCCATGTCCTCGGCGTTGATGGTGCCCTGGGCCACCAGCACGTCCTGAAACCACCGCACCAGCCCGCGCCAGAACTCCTCGTTCACCAGAATGATGGGAATGCGCCGGGTCTTGCCCGTCTGCACCAGGGTGAGAATCTCCGCCAGCTCGTCCAGGGTGCCGAAGCCGCCGGGCAGCACCACGTAGGCGGAGGCGTACTTCACGAACATCACCTTGCGCGAGAAGAAGTGGCGGAAGTTCAGGCTGATGTCCTGATACGGATTGCCCCCCTGCTCCATGGGCAGCTGGATGTTCAGGCCGATGCTGGGGGCCTTGCCGCGGTAGGCGCCCTTGTTGGCCGCCTCCATGATGCCGGGGCCGCCGCCGCTGACCACGGAGAATCCCGCCTCCGAGAGCTGGTAGGCCGTGTCCTCCGCCAGCGCGTACCAGGGGTGATCCGGCGGTGTGCGGGCCGAGCCGAACAGGCTCGCCGACGGCTTGATCTGCGCCAGGCGCTCGAACCCCTCCACGAACTCCGCCATGACCTGGAAGATCTTCCAGGACTCCCGGGTCATCAGCGAGTCATTGATCGGGGCGCGCCCCGCGAACTTGTCGGGTGTGATCATGCTGCTCCAGTGGCTTGTGCCGTTGTTGCGAATCGATGCGATGCGGTCGCGAACCGTGAGCCGTGCACGGCGAGGCCGCAGCCCCATTATGTAACATGGCACCGCCTGCGTGGCATCCGGCGCGGCGTGGATGCCGGCAATCAACAAGAAACGCTCCATGGGAGGGCATATGCGATTTGTGCAACAGGGTGTGTTGGTGGCGGTGCTGATGGCGCTGCCCCTGTCCGCCACGGCGGGGCTGACCGGTGCCAGTGTCGGCGTTGGTGTGTGGAACCAGGGCCCGAGCGGTCATGTGGAAGCCGACGGTAATCGCGCCGATCTGGAAGACGACCTGGATACGGATTCCGAGGTGGGCTACTTCGTCTGGGCGGACCTGCGCCACCCGATTCCGCTGCTGCCCCGGCTCAAGCTCAAGCACACGCCGGTGACTCTCGAAGGCGAGGGAGATAGCAGCTTCTCGTTCGGCGACGAGTCATTCACGGGAGAGAACGAATCGGAGATCACCCTGGACCAGACCGACTTCATCATCTACTGGTCGCCGTGGAGCCTGTTCGTGGATCTCGATATCGGCCTGAATGTGAAGTACATCGACGGTGAGATCGACGTTGAGAGCGAGGGCGAGCGCGAGCGCGTCAGCTTCGACGGCCCCCTGCCGCTGGTCTACGCCCGCACCGAGGCGCGCCTGCCCGGAACGGGTCTGTTCGGCGGCGGTGAAGTCAGCTATCTCAGCTTCGACGGCAACCGCATAGTCGACATGACCCTCTCGGCCGGCTACCGTACCGGCATCGGTCTGGCCTCGATCGCCATCGAAGGCGGATACAAGTACCAGAATATCCGTCTCGACAGCTTCGACGATCTGGACGCGGACCTGACCATTGATGGACCCTACATGGGGGTCTCCGCCCGCTTCTGAACGGACGAACGACATGGCAGAGCGCAGCACAAGGCAGCCGCTGATCCTGGTAGACGGCTCCTCGTACCTGTTCCGGGCCTTCCACGCTCTGCCACCCCTGACCAACTCCGCAGGCGACCCCACCGGGGCCGTCTACGGGGTGGTCAACATGCTGCGCAAGCTGCTGGCGGAATACGAGCCCACCCACATCGGTGTGGTGTTCGACGCGCCGGGGCGCACCTTCCGCGATGACCTCTTCGAGCAGTACAAGGCCAACCGGCCCGGCATGCCCGAGGATCTGCGTCCGCAGATCGAACCCCTGAAGCAGATCGTCCGCGCCATGGGGCTGCCCCTGGTGGAAGTGAGCGGCGTCGAAGCGGACGACGTCATCGGCACCCTGGCCCGGCAGGCCGCCGCCGGCAGCGACGTGATCATCTCCACCGGCGACAAGGACATGGCCCAGCTGGTCACCGACCGGGTGACCCTGCTCAACACCATGAGCGGCACGTCTCTGGACGTGGACGGCGTGCGCGAGAAGTTCGGCGTGCCGCCGGAGCGCATCATCGACTACCTGGCCCTGGTGGGTGATACGTCCGACAACATCCCCGGCATTCCCAAGGTGGGGCCCAAGACCGCCGTGAAGTGGCTGAACGCCTACGGCGACCTGGACGGCGTGGTGGCCAATGCCGGCGCCATCAAGGGCAAGGTGGGCGAGAGCCTGCGCGAGCACCTGGACGACCTGCCCCTGTCGCGGGATCTGGCCACCATCCGCTGCGAACTGGACCTGGACCAGAGCCCGGATGATCTGCAGCGCGGCGAACCGGACACCGCCACCCTGCGCGAACTCTACCGCCAGCAGGAGTTCTCCGGCTGGCTGTCCCAGCTCGGTGATGACCGCGGCGATGCGGGTGAGGGTGACGCACCCGGCGGCGACTACAGCATGGTGACCGAGCAGGCGGAGTTCGACGCCTGGCTGGCGCGGCTGCGGGATGCGGAGCTGTTCGCCTTCGATCTGGAGACGGACAGCCTCAACTACATGGAAGCCAACATCGTCGGGCTGTCGTTCGCCATCGAGCCCGGCGAGGCCATTTACATCCCCGTGGCCCACGACGGCCCGGGCGCGCCCGATCAGCTCGACCGCCAGCAGGTGCTGGACGCCCTCAGGCCGCTGCTGGAGGCCGAGGACCACCTCAAGGTCGGCCAGAACCTGAAGTACGACATGAGTGTGCTGGCCCGCTACGGCATCGATCTGCAGGGTGTGCGCCACGACACCATGCTGCAGTCCTATGTGCTGGACTCCACCGCCACCCGTCACGACATGGACTCCCTGGCGCTCAAGTACCTGGGGCGCGGCACCACCAAGTACGAGCACGTGGCCGGCAAGGGTGCCAAGCAGATCACCTTCAACCAGGTGGGTGTGGACGAGGCGACCGACTACGCCTGCGAGGACGCCGACGTGACCCTGCAGCTGCACCGGACCCTGTGGCCGCGGGTGCAGGCCATCCCGTCCCTGCAGGCGGTCTACGAGGCGATCGAGGTGCCGCTGTTGCCGGTGCTCTCGCGCATGGAGCGACACGGCGTGCTGGTGGACCGCGAGCTGCTGCGCAAGCAGAGCAGTGAACTGGCGAAGAGCATGCAGCAGCTGGAGAAGGCCGCTCACGACGCCGCCGGTGGCCCCTTCAACCTGAGTTCGCCCAAGCAGATTCAGGAGATCCTGTTCGATCGCCAGGGGCTGCCGGTGCTGCAGAAGACCCCCAAGGGCCAGCCCTCCACCGCGGAGTCCGTGCTGCAGGAGCTGGCGGCGGACTACGAGCTGCCGCGGCTCATCATCGAGCACCGCGGTCTGTCCAAGCTCAAGTCCACCTACACCGACAAGCTGCCGCAGATGATCAACCCGCACACCGGCCGGGTGCACACGTCCTACCACCAGGCCGTGGCGGCCACCGGCCGGCTCTCTTCCAGCGACCCGAACCTGCAGAACATCCCGGTGCGCAGCGAGGAGGGCCGACGCATCCGCAAGGCCTTCATTGCCACCCCCGGTTACCGCCTCATGGCGGCGGACTACTCCCAGGTGGAGCTGCGCATCATGGCGCACCTCTCCGGCGACGCGACCCTCAGGCGCGCCTTCGCCGAGGGTCAGGACATCCACCGTGCCACCGCCGCAGAGGTCTTTGGCGCCGCACCGGAGCAGATCACCGACGAGCAGCGCCGCGCCGCCAAGGCCATCAACTTCGGGCTAATCTACGGAATGTCCGCCTGGGGCCTGGCGCGGCAGATCGGTGTGGAGCGCGGTGAGGCGCAGCAGTATGTGGATCTCTACTTCGACCGCTTCCAGGGCGTGAAGGCGTACATGGACGGCACCCGGGCCAGCGCCCGGGAGCAGGGCTTCGTGGAGACGGTCTACGGCCGCCGGCTGTATCTGCCGGAGATCAACGCCAGCAACCAGCAGCGGCGGCAGTACGCCGAGCGCACCGCCATCAACGCACCCATGCAGGGGACGGCGGCGGATATCATCAAGCGCGCCATGATCCGTGTGGATGAGTGGCTGCGTGCCGACGAGCCGGATGTGCTCATGGTCATGCAGGTCCACGACGAACTGGTGTTCGAAGTCCCCGAGAGCGAGGTGGATACCGTGGCGACGCATGTGCGGGGGCTCATGGTCGAGGCGGCCACCCTGGATGTGCCGCTGGAGGTGGACATCGGCGTCGGACAGAACTGGGAAGAAGCGCACTGAATCGGCGGCAGGGGCCGGGCTATCGTGGGTCGGAAAAGAAAAGGTCCCGGCTCTCGGGGGGAAAGACCGGGACCAACGTGCGACCCTGGGGAGAGTCGCGACAGCCCGCTCAGCATACAGGGGGGTGAGCGGGCGGCGCCGGGCACTGGCGCACTGTATGAGACCGTTTCATGTATCGGAAGTTCCCCTTTCATGAAGGGAATCGGGGCGCGTGCGGGATCAGTGCGGGTCCGTCGCGAACCACGCATCCAGCACATCCCGCGCCTCCTCCACGCCGGTGGCCCGCAGGGCGGAGAACAACTGGACAGATGTCTCCGGGAACTCCGCCTCCAACTCGCGGCGAACCGCCATCAGCGCGGATGCCGCCGCGCCGCGTTTGAGCTTGTCGGCCTTGTTCAGCAGCACATGCACGCGCAGCCCGGCGTGGTCGCACCAGGCGAGCATCTGGCGGTCGAAGTCCTTGAGCGGGTGGCGGATGTCCATGATCAGCATCAGACCGCGCAGCGCCTGCCGGCGATCCAGGTACTGCGGCAGCACCCGGTCCCAGTGGTGTTTGATGGCCGCCGGCACCTTGGCGTAGCCGTAGCCCGGCAGATCGATGAGTGCCCGCTCCTCGTCGACCGGGAAGATGTTGATCAGCTGCGTTCGGCCGGGCGTCTTGCTGATCCGGGCCAGGCGCTTCTGCCCGGTCAGCGCGTTCAGGGCGCTCGACTTGCCGGCATTGGAGCGTCCGGCGAAGGCCACCTCGAGCCCGGTATCCGGGGGCAGCTGCGAGAGCTCGTTGGCGCTCTTGAGGAACCGGGTCTGGGTGTAGCGGTCTGACATGGTGTGACCTTCTTCCGGATTTGCGGGATGGCGGTTGGGGTATGCTACCCGTTGCGCGGCCCGGGTATCCATTCGGCACGGTCCGGTGGCCTAAATTGACCGTGTCCGGGGTGGCTGGTATAACTTCGGGTCGCTTTGCTGACAGCGTCGGGTGCCGCAGACACGTCAGGGTGCCTTGCCCTCGAGGGATGGGCAGCGACCCGGCACCAGAGACTCTCATACCCAGAGATTCCGCTTCGCCAGGAGTAATCAATTCCATGAACAACTGGATCAAGGTTGTTATCGCCGGTTCGGCGCTGATCGCCACCCCGTTCCTTCAGGCCGGCGACGTGTCCCGCGGAGAAGACCTCTCCGGTGAGTGCATGGCCTGCCACGCTGCCGAGGGCAACACGGACAACCCGGACTGGCCGATCATCCACGGGCAGGGCAAGCGCTACCTGTATGAGCAGCTGCAGGCGTACAAGAGCGGTGACCGCGAGAACGCCGTGATGCAGAGTCAGGTCGCCGACCTGGATGATCAGGACCTGCGGGATCTGGCGGCTTACTTCGCCTCGCAGGAAGGCGGCATCTCCGGTGGCGTGGACCCGGACCTCAAGGACCTGGGCGAATCGATCTATCGCGGCGGTCTGCCTGATGAAGGCGTCGCTGCCTGCATGGCCTGTCACGGTCCGGCCGGCGAAGGCATGCCCGGCGCCGGGTACCCCCGCCTGAGCGGTCAGCTCGCGGAGTACACGGCGGATCAATTGCGAAAGTACAGAGATGGTGAGCGCTCCACCGACCGCAACCGCATGATGCGGGACATCGCCGAGCGGATGTCCGATGAGGAGATTGAAGCCGTTTCCTCCTACATTTCCGGCCTGCACAAGCGGGAATCGGAGTAAGCGTCTTCCCCGGGTGCCCGTCGCGACGAGCACCCGGGCTCAGCACGCCGGCCTTCCGGGGGCGGTCAACCATCTTGCAGCCGCCACTCTGGCGGGCGCGTCTCAGGGGCCGGCTCCACGGCACCGGGTGATCCTAAGGTATGGCGACAGCCGCTGACAGCACGAAGCGAGGTGGACGGCAGCGCAAGAGCACGGCGTCCATCCTGCTGAATTTCCTCGGTTCCATGAACCTGGCGATCACCCTGCTGGTAGCGGTGGCGATAGCCTCGGTGATCGGCACGGTCCTGCACCAGAACGAGCCTTACCAGGACTACCTCATCAAGTTCGGGCCGTTCTGGTTCGAGGTCTACGAACGCCTGGCGCTCTACGACGTCTACAGTGCCCCGTGGTTTCTGTTCATGCTGGCGTTCCTGGTGGTCTCCACATCGGTCTGCCTGACGCGGCATACGCCGGTGATGTGGAAGGAGATGACCCGCTTCCGCGACCACCAGCAGGAGCGTTCGCTGCGGGCATTCAGCCACAAGCGGGAGTGGTTCGTGGCGATGTCGCCGGACGAGGCCGCGGCGGCGGCCGACGCCACGCTCCGTCGCAATGGCTACCGTACACGCCACAAGAGCAAGCCGGAGGCCCGCCTGGTCTCCGCCATGCGGGGCACCAGCAACCGGCTGGGTTACATCTTCACGCACCTGGCGATTGTCGTCATCTGTGTCGGCGGACTGATCGACGGGAACCTGCTGATGCAGTGGAAGTACTGGACCGGTGATCTGGTGGTGGAGACCCGCAACATCCCCGTCTCCCAGATCGATGACAGCAGCAAACTGCCACCACGGCAGACGGCGTTCCGCGGGAACGTGACGATTCCCGAGCAGGGGCGGGCGAGCGTGGTGTTCCTGCAGCTCGGTGAGGGGTACGTGGTGCAGGAGCTGCCGTTCCGCATCGAAGTGGAGGACTTCCGGATTGAGCACTATGATACCGGGGAGCCCCGTTCCTACGAGAGTGACCTGGTGCTGCACGACCCCGAGCTGGATGAGCCCATCCGCCAGACCATCCGGGTGAACGAGCCGCTCATCCACAACGGCCATGCCATCTACCAGGCCAGCTTCGGGGATGGTGGCTCACGCCTCGGCCTGCGCGCCTGGCCACTGGACGGTGGCGATCCCGAGGGGCTCGAGACCCGGGTCAACGAGGAACTGGAGATCGACGGCGCCCGGGGCGCCCGGCGTGTGGAAATCACCGGCTTCGAGGTGTTCAACATCCACCCCGAGCCGGAGGCGACGGACCGCCGACAGGTGCGCAACGTCGGCCCCAGTTTCACGTTCCTGCTGCGCCGTCCAACGGGTGAAGCGCTGGAGTACGAGAACTACATGCTCCCCGTCGAGATGGATGGCGGCCGGTATTTTCTCAGCGGCGTACGCCGGTCTGCCGCCGAGGAATTCCGTTACCTCTACATCCCGGCGGATCCCGACGGCGGACTGGATCGCTTCATGGCGCTGTTGCAGCAGTTGCGGCAGCCGGACGGGGTCGCCGCCGCCTCCGACCGCGCACTCGATGGCATCGGCGTCGAGGACCCGCAGGTGCGTGGCCGGATTGCAGCCGAGGCCCACGACATGGTTGATACGCTGCTGGAGTCCGGTTTCGACGCGGTCATGGCGGAACAGCAGGCCCGCGCCGAGGAGCGTGGCGGCCAGGCGCCGGAGCGGCTGATGGACTTCTACCGGCTGGTCATCGAGCGCACCCTCTGGGAGGGCTATGCGCAGGTGCTGCGTGATGAAGGGATCGACCCCGGGGAACCTGCCGAGGAGGATCTGGTCTTTTACCGTGACGCCATCTCGGCCATGACCGCGCTGGCGGATTACGACGCGCCGGTCTTCCTGGAGTTGACCGACTACGATCACCGTCAGGCCACCGGGTTGCAGATTGCGCGGGCACCGGGGCAGAACATCGTCTATTTCGGCTCACTGCTGCTGACCATCGGCCTGTTACTGTTGTTCTACGTATCGCACCGGCGCGCGTGGTGCCTGATACGGCCGGAAGGTGGCGGGACACGGGTGCTGCTGGCGGGCAACAGTCAGCGTGACCCGCTGGGTTTTGCCAAGGCGTTCGACAGCCTTGGCGCCGAGCTGGATCACCGCCTCGGCGGAGATGGCCAGCCACCGGCTGACACGAATGGAGAAAGGTCATGAGCACACAACAGATCCTGGGCCGGGAGACCTTCGACGATCGCGGCTTCTTCGCGCGCCTGTCCTGGTTCGACTGGCTGTGGGCGGCCGCGCTGCTGGTGGGAAGCGTTTACGCCAGCTACCACTTTGCCCCGTGGATGGACCGCTACGAGCACGGCATTCTGTATCTGACGTGGGCGTCGACGGTGGCTATTGGCTGGATGTGGAAGCCGGCGCGGGCGTTCACGATCGCGGTGGCGGTGGTCTCCCTGTTTGCGGTGATGCGCTACCCGGATCTGGCCGCTGCGGAGAGCGACTTCTTCCTGAACTATCTGTTCTCCAGCCAGGCCGCCATCATGTGGATGTGCGCCCTGTTCCTGGCGGCGACGCCGGTCTACTTTGCCGGTTTGCTGCTGCGCTCGGAGTTTCTGAACAAGCTCGGCACGGCGCTGACCTGGCTGGCCAGTGGCGCCGGCCTTGTCGGCCTGCTGGTGCGCTGGTGGGAGTCCTACCTCATGGGGCCGGACATCGGGCGGATCCCGGTGACCAACCTCTACGAGGTGTTCGTTCTGTTCGCCTTCACTACGGGCCTGATCTACCTGTACTACGAGTACCGCTATCAGACCCGCGCCATGGGCGGTTTCGTGGGCCTCATCATCAGTGCCTCCATCGGCTTCCTGCTGTGGTACCACTTCGCCCAGGGGGCGTACGAGATCGACCCGCTGATCCCGGCCCTGCAGAGCTGGTGGATGAAGATCCACGTGCCCACCAACTTCGTCGCCTATGGCGCCTTCGCCATTGCAGCCATGATCGGCGTCGCCTACCTGATACAGGCGCGCAATCCCGAAGGGTGGGCACGGCGCGGACTGCCGTCGGCGGAGGTCATGGACGACCTGATGTACAAGAACATTGCCCTGGGCTTCGCCTTTTTCACCCTTGCCACCATTCTCGGTGCCCTGTGGGCGGCGGAGGCCTGGGGCGGCTACTGGAGCTGGGACCCGAAAGAGACATGGTCGCTGATCACCTGGCTCAATTACGCGGCCTGGCTGCACCTGCGCTTCACCAAGGGGTGGCGTGGTACGCCCATGGCGTGGTGGGCCGTGGCGGGTCTGTTCGTGGTGACGTTCACCTTCCTCGGCGTGAACATCTTCCTGAGCGGATTGCACTCGTACGGCGAACTTTGAGGTGACCGCCGGAACGTCCGCGTTCCGGTGCGGTCTGACCCTGTGGCGCCACGGGGCGCCGGTTGAGACAGAGAGGAGCAACTGCATGACCGCGATTCGGGCGCTGTTGGCCGGGCTGTTGATGGTTCCGGCACTGGTGATGGGCCAGTCCTTCGAAGCAGGCGAGCACTATCAGGTTCTCGACGAGCCCCTGCCCACGAACGTGGCCGACGGCAAGGTCGAGGTGCGCGAGTTCTTCTCCTACGCGTGCCCGCACTGCCACACGTTCAGCCCGCTCATCCAGTCCCTGATGGCGGATCTGGACGAGCAGGCCGAGCTTGTCCACACCCCGGTGGTGTTCAACCGCAGCTGGGAGCCTTTGGCGCGCGCGTACTACACCAGCCGTGTGCTCGATGTTACCGATGACACCCACAGCGCGGTATTCAATGCACTGCATCAGGACAACCGGCGTATTAGCGGGATCGACGAGATTGCCGAGGTCATGGGCGAGCAGGGCGTCGACGAGGACGCCGTTCGTGATGCCTGGGAGTCGTTCTCCGTTGACTCGGCCATGCGGCAGGGGGATCGCATTGCCAGCGCTTACGGCGTGCGCAGCACGCCCACCGTGGCCGTGGCCGGCAAGTACCTGATTGATGTCCGCGATGCGGGCCGGCAGGAGCGCATGATCCAGGTCATCCGTTACCTGGTCGAGAAGGAATACGAACAAGTCCAGTGATCTATAAGTGAACGATAGAAGCGTCGAACTGGAGCCTCGGGAAGCGCCGCAGCTGGATGAGGACCGACCGGATCTGCTGCGGCTGCTGACCTATAATGTCCAGACCGGCATTCAGAGCAGCCATTACGGGCATTACTTCACTCGCAGTTGGCAGCACCTGTTTCCCCACGCCGAACGGCCCCGGACGCTGCGTCGCATCGCGCGGCTCACCCGTCGATACGACCTCGTCGGCCTGCAGGAAGTGGATGGTGGCAGCCTGCGCAGCGGCTTCATGAACCAGACGGAGTTCGTCAGCCGCGCCGGCGGCTTTCCGTACTGGCACGACCAGACCAACCGCAACATCGGCCGCCTCGCACGGCACAGCAGTGGTATTCTCAGCCGCTTCCGGCCGCTGGAGATCCGCGAGCACGCCCTTCCGGGCTTGATTCCGGGGCGCGGGGCACTGCACATGACCTTCGGCGGCCCCGGTGAGTCCCTCCACGTGATTCTGCTGCACCTGGCCCTGGGCGGCCGCACGCGGATGCGCCAGCTCGCCTACGTGGGTAACCTCATCGAGCGTCTGGACCACGTGGTGGTGATGGGGGATCTGAACTGTGCCGTGGATAGCCCCGAATTCCAGGCCCTGCTGGCGAATACCAATCTCACGGAGCCGGAGCTACTCCTGCCAACCTATCCCAGCTGGCGGCCACTCCACCACCTGGACCATATCCTGGTGTCGTCGTCGCTCACCGTAGAGGGCGCCGAAGTCCTCGATTACGCCGTCTCCGACCACCTTCCGGTGGCCATGGACGTGCGCCTGCCCGAGTCGGTCATTCTGTTGCCCTGAGAGGTCCCGGCCCGGCGCGCTCGAGCAACCAGTCGGTGACCAGTGGCCAGATCTCGGCCTGCGCCGGCTTGCTGACCACGACACCCGGGTGCGTGTAGTCCTCGCGGAAGCCGGTTGCACGGCCTGCGGCAATAAACCGGCGGTCTTCGCTGCCGAAGTGCGCGATCAGTTTTTCGCAGCCCGTGGGCGGATCAACCGTATCGCCGAGCCCCGCAATGGCCAGTGTCGGTGCCCGGATGCGTCCGAGGGTCGACCGCAGCCACGGTTCCCGCCGGCCGCGGGTGACCAGCGCCATGGCGTCGCGCATGGCCGCCCCGGGTTCGTCATTGGGCCCCATCCCCAGCAAGGGAGCGGGAAAGCGCCGGCGCAATCGCAGGAAACCCGCCAGTAGCAGATTCCCGGGCCAATCCAGCATGCGCTTGCCATCCTCGAACTGGGCGGCGAACAGGACCAGTCCGGCCAGATCCTCGGGTTCCAGCAGTTGCGCGGCGGCCCGGCTGGCAATCACCCCGCCGAATGAATGTCCGATCCAGAATGCGGGCTGGCCCCAGTGGCTGCGGACCCAGTCCCTCACCAGGGGCAGATCGCACTGCAAGTGCTCCTCCAGCCCAGGTCGTCCCGGCCCGTTCCGGCGGCGTTGCACGATCAGCCCGGGAAAGCCGTGTCCGGCCAGGTGGGCCGCAAGGCCGATGCCGCGGTCCGACAGCCAGAACCCGCGACCGCTGAACATGCCGGGCAGAAAGACGATCGGCGGACGTTGCAGCGCGGAGGCGGCGGGTACCAGGGTGACCTCGAAGCAACCGCCGTCGGCGGCTGTGAGCGTGCGTGTCTCCGCTGTTGGTTGCGGCTGAGGGGCTGTCGCTGCTGGTTGCATCGATTGTGGATTCCCGGCTGCCTTTCTCTGCCGCCTGTGGCAATTGAGGGTTATGCTCAGGGCAGGCCCATCGCTCAGGGAGTTCATTGGCATGACTGATATCAGGCACATTTTCGTGATCGGCCTCGACGACTTCAACCTCAGCGAGCTGAAGACGGTTCGCAATGCCGGGGACTACACGTTCCACGGTCTTGTGGACTACGACACCATGGTCAACCCGCCCAGCTACCCGATGGATGCCATCATGGCGGAGGCGCGCCAGACCCTGGCCGCCGCCCCGGCCGTGGACGGCATCATCGGCCACTGGGATTTTCCCACCACCTCCATGCTGCCGATCCTGCGGCGCGAGTGGGGGCTGCCAACGCCGACGCTGGAGAGTGTGCTGTACTGCGAGAACAAGTACTGGAACCGGCTGGCCGGGGAAGAGGCCCTGCCCGAATGCACGCCGGACTTCCAGGGGCTGGATCCATACTCCGATGACCCGCTGGGTGATCTGGACATGGACTACCCTTTCTGGCTGAAGCCGTCGGTGGCGTTTTCCTCCTATCTGGGTTTTCGCATCGAGAACGAGCAGCAGTACCTGCAGGCCATGCAGACTATCCGCGAACGCATCCACGTGTTCGCGGAGCCGTTCGATTACATCATGCGCTCCTGCGAGAACCCCGGGGTGCTGCCCGGCCGTGGCAGCGGGGCCACCTGCATTGCCGAGGGGCTCATCAGCGGGCGCCTGTGCACGCTGGAAGGGTATGTCTACGACGGCGAGGTGGTGGTCTACGCGGTGGTGGATTCGCTGCGCGCCTCCAACCAGGTCAGCTTCTACAGCTACCAGTATCCGTCACACCTGCCGCCGGGGGTGCAGAACCGCATGATCGCCCATGCCGGGCGGATCCTGGATCATATCGGCATGGACCACACGCCGTTCAACATGGAGTTCTTCTGGGAGGAGGCCACGGACAAGCTCTGGCTGCTGGAGATCAATCCGCGCATCTCGAAGTCCCACTGCCCGATCTTTCAGATCGCCACGGGGTCCTCGCACCACGAGGTAGCCATCGATATCGCGCTGGGCCGCAGACCGGATTTTCCGCGCGCCGAGGGGCGTTTCCCCATGGCCGGCAAGTTCATGCCACGGGTGTTCGGCGATACCGTGGTCACGCGGGTGCCGTCGGCGGACGACATCGCCATGCTACAGAAGCAGCACCCGGAGGTGATCGTCCACGTCGGCGTGGACGAGGGGATGCGTCTGTCGGAGCTGGTCGCGCAGGACAGCTACAGTTTCGAGATCGCCGACGTGTTCCTGGGCGCGGACAACGAGGAGGCGCTGCACGAGAAATTCCGTTACGTCATGGAGGTGCTCGACTTCCAGTTCGCGGACGTGGTGCCCACCAACTACAGCTGATGGGCCGCCCGGTACTCCCGGTCGAGCATGGAGAGCACATGCATGGAGAGGAAGCGGTCGCCCTTGCGCACGCTCTCGCGGGCGACGCCCTCCTCCACGAAGCCGAGACGACGGTAGAGATTGAAGGCGCGCCGGTTGTCACGGGCGACGTTCAGCCAAAGCCGGTGACACCCCAGCACTTCGAAGCAGTCGTGCGCCGCGAGCAGCACCGCGTTGCGGCCATGGCCGCGCCCCTTGCTGATGATGGCAATGCGCCGCAACAGCACGCTGCCGTTGGGGTCGTCCGTGTCTTCGAGTACCACGTAGCCGATCGGCGTACCGCGGTGCTCGATGATCCAGTGCCGGGTCCCCGGCAGCGTCAGCGCGGCGCGGTGCTGGGCCTCGCTCCACTGCTCCACGTGCCGGGCGTTGTCCGGGTGGCGCTCCACTTCCACGACAAAGGAGCAGTCGTCCGGGGTGGTCGCCCGCAGGGTCATGCCGCCGCGCCGGATCGGGGCCCGGGCGTCCGCGGGGCGGTTTTCGGCATCTGCTCTGCTCATGGCGTCAGGATATCACCGTGAGGTCCTGTGGAAATTGACCGTTGCGCGAAGGTGGGCCAATACTAGCTCAAAGACGGCGATAGGATGGCGCAGCCATGGCGAGACGAAGCTCCTACGTTGATATCGACAGGATTCGCGACCGCCTGGTATCGCTGATCCGCATCCCCTCGATTACCGGCGAGGAAGACGCCGCAGTCTCCCATATTGCCAACTGGCTGCAGCAGTTCGACGCCGAGATCGATTACTGGAACGACGGCATCGCCTCCCTCCAGCGTGATCCGCGCTATCCGGGCCACGAAGTGGAGCGCGCCTGGGCGCCGGTGGTGGTGGGGGTGCTGCGAGGCGAGCAGCCCGGGCCGAGTGTGTTGCTCACCGGACACGTGGATGTGGTGCCACCCGGTGACTACACGCGCTGGCAGGATGAGCCCTTCTCCGGTGTCACCCGCGGCGACCGCGTTTTCGGCTGTGGCGCTTCCGACATGAAGTCCGGGCTGGTGGCCGCCATGGCCTGTTTCGAAGCCTTTGCCGAGAGCGGCCGCAACTTCCCGGGGCGCATCATCTTCGCTGCCGTGCCGGCGGAGGAGGACAGCGGACTGGGCACCCTGGCCGCCATCCGCGGCGGTTGGCAGGCCGATGCCTGCATCATCCCCGAGCCCACTAACGGCGCCAGCGGAGTACCCGAGCTGGTGATCGCCCATGCCGGCGCCATGTCGCTCCGAATCCGGGTGCCGGGAAAATCTGCTCATGCGAGCAAACGCCTGCAGGGTGAGAGCGCGCTGGATCACTTCTTCACCATCTACCAGGCCATGCGCGAGGACGAGCGGCGGCTCAATGAGCGCGAGCAGCATCCCTTGATGGCCGTCCACCCGCTACCCTACGCCACCAACGTGGGCACCATTCAGGGTGGTCTGTGGTCGTCCAGCGTCATGGATCACCTCGAGGCGCACGTGCGCGTGGGGGTCGCCTTGGGGGAGACCATCGATGAGGCCGAGGCGCGCGTCCGAGACACCATCATGGAGCAGATCAAGAACGACCCCTGGCTGCGGGAGAATCCGCCACGCATCACCCGTCTGGCGTCCGGATTCGGCTCCGCCCAGACCCGCCGTGATCATCCGCTGGTGGAGGCGCTGGCGGAATCGGCCGAAGAGGAGTTCCGCCGCACGCCCGAAGTGGCCGCCGTTCCTTACGGCTGCGACATGTCGGGCTGGGTGCGGCTTGCGGGTGTGCCCACGGTGATCTATGGGCCGGGCGAGATCGACCTGGCGCATGCCCCCAACGAGTCCGTCTCCCTTGAGGCCACCTACAAGGTCGCCCGCACTCTGGTCAAGACCACCGAACGCCTGCTGGAGATGGACCCGGCGAGCATGCAGCTCATTCCCGACGACCCGGTCCCTTAGGGGAGGGCGGCGCGGCGGGTCATTGCTACAGGAGACGCGTCATGAAGGTGGTTGAATCCTTCCCGGAAGGGGTGAAGGTGGTCGAGAACGTCTGGATCCCCATGCGCGATGGCGTGCACCTCGCCGCTCGCCTGTGGATGCCGGAGGACGCCGAACAAACCCCGGTGCCGGCCATTCTCGAGTACATGCCCTACCGCAAGCGCGATTTCACCCGCCTGCGCGACGAACCGCTGCACCACTACTTCGCCGGCCATGGCTACGTCGGCGTGCGCCTGGATGTGCGCGGAACCGGCGACTCGGAAGGTATTCTCCGCGACGAGTACCTGGAGCAGGAACAGGATGACGCCGTTGACGCCATCGCCTGGCTCACCTGCCAGCCTTGGTGTGACGGCAGCGTCGGCATGATCGGGCTGTCCTGGAGCGGCTTCAACTCGCTGCAGGTGGCCGCGCGGCGGCCTCCGGCGCTAAAGGCGATCATTACCATGTGCTCCACCGATGACCGCTACGCCGACGACGCTCACTACAAGGGGGGCTGCCTGCTCAACGAGAATTTTGTCTGGGGCTCCGCCTTCTTCTCCCTGAACGCGTGCCCACCCGACCCGTTGATCAGTGGCGATCGCTGGCGGGATCAGTGGCTGGAGCGGCTGCAGAAGAACCGGCTTTTCCCGGCACTGTGGATGCAGCACCCCCATCGCGACGACTACTGGAAGCACGGCTCCGTGTGCGAGGACTACGGCGCCATACAGTGTGCCGTCTACGCCGTGGGCGGATGGGCGGACGGCTACGCGAATGCCATCCCGCGGCTGATGAAGGGGCTGAGCGCACCGAAGAAAGCATTGATCGGACCCTGGCCGCACGCCTTCCCCCACGCCGCCGAGCCGGGGCCGCAGATCGGCTTCTTTCAGGAGGCGGTGCGCTGGTGGGACTACTGGCTCAAGGGGATTGATACGGGGATCATGGACGAGCCCATGGTGCGTGCCTGGATGGAGAGCTGGATTCAGCCCGCGCCCTATCACGCCGAGCGGCCCGGGCGCTGGGTGGCGGAGGATACATGGCCGTCGCCGCGTATCAGCGCGCGTCGCTGGTTCCTGAACGTGCTGTCTCTGGGCGACGCTGCCGCCGACGCGGACGCGGTGCGGGTCCGCGCCCCGCAGACCACGGGGCTGCGCGGCGGGGACTTCTACGGTTACGGCGCCGACGGCGACGCCCCCCTGGACCAGCGGGCCGACGACGGCAAGTCGCTGGTGTTCGATTCCGATCCCCTGGCCGAGCCGGTGGAGATCCTCGGCGCGCCGGTGGTCACCCTCGACCTCGCCGCGGATAAGCCGGTGGCCTTCGTCATCGTACGCCTCAACGACGTGGCCCCGGACGGCGGTTCCAGCCGGGTGAGCTACGGTGTGCTCAATCTCACCCACCGCGACAGCCACGAGCACCCGGAGCCGCTGGTTCCCGGCGAGCGCTACCGCGTGCCCATCCGGTTGAACGACATCGGTTACTCGTTTGCGCCCGGCCACACCATCCGCGTGGCCGTGTCCACCACCTACTGGCCCATGCTGTGGCCGGCGCCGGAGCCGGTGGAGCTGACCGTATTCACCGGTGCCAGCACCCTGGAGCTGCCAGTGCGCCCGCCGCGCGCCGAGGACGAGATGCTGCGCCCGTTCGACGCACCCGAACGCGGCCCGGTCTCCGACCATACGCCGCTGGAGTGGGCCCAGGCACAGCGGATGGTGGAGCTGGACCTGGCCACGGACGAGACGGTCTACACCACCTTCGGCGACGGCGGCGATTTCGGTGGCGCCGCGCTGGCGCGCATCGAGGATATCGACCTCACCATCGGCTACACCATCCGCCGCACCTTCCGCATCGGCGAACACGATCCGCTGTCTGCTCGCGCCGAAGTGGAGCAGAAGACCATCCTGCGACGGGGCGCGTGGTCGGTGCGCATTGCGTGCCGGACCACGCTCACCGCAGACGCCTGCAGCTTCCGCGTGAAGGCGACCCAGGATGCGTTCGAATCGGGCGAGCGCATCTCCAGCCGCGAATGGGACGAGACAATACCGCGCCGTTTGCTCTGACCCCGGACATGCCGCGTCGTGCCGGGCCGGACCATCGCGCGCTACAGGCCGTAGCGGCGGCGTGCCGCCTCCAGGATCATGCGCAGTAGATCGCCGTAGCTGTGGCCGCCCCAGCCGGCCATGATCGCCAGCTTGCCGTCGGGATTCCAGCTGGGGTTGAAGTTGGCGTCCAGCAGCCGGGGCACGCCGTCGGCGCCGGCGCGGAAGTCGATCCGCGCGTAGTCGCGGAGACCCAGGCGTTCGAATAGCCAGATGGCCTGCTCCACCATGGCCGCTTCCGTGCCGGCATCCAGCTCTGCGCGCCGGAACCGCAGTGCCTGCCAGTAGGGGGAGTCGGGGTCGCATTTGGAGCCGTAGGAGAGTATCGGCGGCAGGGACGGATCCAGCCGGCTGTAGTCGATCTCCAGGAGCGGCAGCACGGTCAGGCCCGTGCCCGGGTTACCCACCAGGCCCAGGGTGTATTCCGTGCCGGTCAGGAAGTCCTGGATCAGCGCCCGTGGCCTGGGGGTGGTGGCCTCGCCCGCCAGATGGTGCAGGCACGCCAGGGCCTCGGCCGCGTCATGCACCACGGACCGCGGTGACACGCCCAGGCTGCCGCAGCCGTCGTTGGGCTTGATCATCGCCGGGTAGAGTGCCGGCAGCGCCAGCGGATCGGCATGCAGGTCCACCACCGTCTCGTTGGGCACCGGAATCCCGTGACTGGCGGCCAGCAGCCGCACCAGGGCCTTGTCGGCGCATACGGCCATGCTGCCCGACGGCGCGCCGGTGTACGGGATCTCCAGCAGTTCCAGAAGTGCCGGCACGTTGGGTTCGTGGTGCAGCAGGTTGCGGTAACCGGTATCGCAGAAGTTGAGGGCCAGATCCGGCGGGACCCGCCGCAGCGTGTCCAGTAGCGCCGAGTGGTTGTTGAGTGCCACGGCGCTGTAGCCGTCCAGCGCATTCACCGTGGTGACGGCGGTCTCCGCGGCGACACGGTCCTCCTGGCTGAAACGGCCGTCCACACCGTAGCTGTAGGGCAGCTCCGGATCGCCGCTGAGAACGCCGACGGTCAGTGCGCGCGCTGCAGTCATGGGCTGTCCTCGCTGTCGAGTCGTTGCACGTGCACCGCCACTTGGCTGCGCTGGCCCTGGCTGCCGCCGAAGATCACGCCCTTGAGTGGTGATACGTCGCCGTAGTCGCGCCCCCAGGCCGTGGTGATGTGCTGCTGCGCTGGCATGCGGTTGTTGGTGGGGTCGAAAGCGATCCAGCCCAGTGACGGATCATAGGCGGCGAACCACGCGTGGGAGGCGTCGGCGCCGATCAGGCGGGCCCCGCCGCCCTCCGGGGCGGTCTCCACGTAACCCGAGACGTAGCGGGCGGCGATGCCCAGGCCGCGGAGGCAGGCGATGGCCAGGTGGGCGAAGTCCTGACAGACGCCGCGCCGTTCCCGGAAGACCCGCTCCAGCGGCGTGCTGATGGTGGTGGCCGCGGGGTCGTAGGCGAAATCCCCGTGTATCCGGCCCATGAGGTCATGGACCGCCTCGGGCAGGCGCCGGCTGGGGACGAACGATGTCCTGGCGTAGTCCGCCAGGGCCGGTCTCGTTTCCACCAGTGGCGAGTCCAGCAGGAACTCTCGCGCCCCCAGTGCCGCCGCCGAGGTGCCTCCTCGCGTTTCCGCCATGGCCTGCTCCCATGGCAGCCCCTGCTTGCCGGCAACCGGATCGGCCGGCACCTCCAGGGAGACGTCCGTGGTTGCCGTGACCGCGAGCTGGTCGTGGGGCCGTTGGATGGTGAAGTGGGTGACGTGGTTGCCGTAGTAGTCCACGCGCTCGGAGCTGTAGTCGGGCCGCGGCGCGATGGTGAGATCGTGGGCGAGAATCTGCTGGGTCGGCGTGGGCCGGGGCGCGAGATGTGTTTCGTTGTAGCTGCGGCTGATGGCCTGGGGGTAGTGGTACTCGGTACGGTGCGTGATCCGGTATCTCATGTCTGTTCACCCCCGCGGTCACCAACCGGGTCCAGCTGCCGCGGACCCTGTGGATCCGTGAAGTAAGCGGCGGCCAGGGCACGCGCCGCCTGACCGAGCCGGTCCGCCGTCCGCCGGAGCAGGGAGTCCAGGGCATCGCGCCGCCCACCGTCTCCCGGAAGAAGGGCCTCGGGGTCACTCAGGCGCAGGCTGGTGCGGGCGTCCAGCACCGGACGCTGATGGGCGCTCAGCCGGTCAGGTGCTCCGGCCGCCGGCAGCGAGGCGAGGCGGGACTCCAGGCGGGCGAGCTGAAAGCCCACCGCACGGGGATTGGTCTCGCTCGACAGCACCAGCTGCAGCACGGTCTCCGGCCGGGGTTGCCGGTGGTGTTCCCGGTGGTAGGCGTTGAGGCTCTCCAGGTGCTCGAGCACGGCATCCAGCAGGCGCGGCTCGTCGGGTGTGTCCAGTGGTGTCACCATGACGGCGCGCAGGAACGCGCTGGTCAGCAGGCCGCGCTCGAGGCAGCGGCCCGTCTCCAGGAAGCTCCAGGAGCGGCTGTGCACCATGGTGTCCTCCTGCAGGCCCCGGAATGCCGCCAGCAGGGTGATGAGCTCGTCCAGGATCGCCGGGAGATCGTCCACCGGTAACGGCGACGGCAGCTCCGCGAGACGGCGACGGATGGTGCCGATGACCCGCCAGGTGTCGGGCGCGAGCCGGTCGCGCACGGCGTGCGAGGCGGCCATCATGGCGTTGAAGTTGAACGCCACGGTGCCGGTCCGGCTGTCGTCCTGAAGCAGCGCCACCAGCGCGTCGTCAGCCGGGTCGCGCCGGAGCGTGTCACCGGCCTGTCCGCTGATCGCCGCCAGTCCGGCCAGGAGCTGCCGCAGCGGGGCTCCGGTTCCGGCGCCCACGTCGCTGGCCCGCAGCCGCAGGATGATCCGCAGCAGGCGCAGGCTCTGTTCCGCACGTTCGGCGTAGCGCGCCATCCAGAACAGGTTCTCCGTGGCGGCGGGCGGCAGGGCCGCTGAGCGGTCGGTGGGCCCGTCTTCCGTGACCTCCGGTGTCAGCAGCGCCGCTTCGCGCACCGGCTCGGAGGCGATGACCCAGGTGTCCTTGGACAGTCCACCGGCCTGGTTGGACACGCTGGCGTCGTTCGGGTGGCCGGTGACCCGGGTGAGCCCACCGGGCATGACGGCGTAGCCGTCGGGGCGGCCTACAAGAAAGGTGCGCAGCACCGCGAGCCGGGGCTCGAGGCCGGGCTCGCCGAGCGTGGGCACGGACGAGAAGCGGCCCTGCTCCTGGCCCACGTAGCGGTGGGGAGCCTGGCGGATGCGGGCGATGAGCGCATCGCGACCGGCGGCGTCCAGCGTGCCCGGGAACACCGCCGGTTCTCCGGCACGCCGGTCGATGGGCTTGATCACCAGGGTCTCAAGTCGCGCCAGCACCTGTTCGCATGACTCCGGATCGCCACACCACCACGTCGGCAGGCCGGGCAGCGCCAGCTCCTGTCCCAGCAGGTGCCGGGCAATGCCCGGCAGAAAGGCGTGCAGTGCGGGATTCTCCAGGATGCCGGCGCCGAGCGGGTTGGCGATGGCAACCCGACCCCGGCGGGCGACTTCGGTCAACCCGGGGACGCCCAGCAGGGAGTCGGGCCGGAGCTCCAGGGCGTCGCAGTAGTCGTCGTCGAGGCGGCGAAGGATGACGTCCACCGGCTCCAGGCGGCCCATGGAGCGCAGCCAGACGCGGCCGTCGCGCACGGTGAGGTCGCCCCCTTCCACCAGGGTGTAGCCCAGGTAGCTGGCGAGGAACGCATGCTCGAAGTAGGTCTCGTTGAGCGGCCCGGGTGTGAGCACGACCACATGCGGGTCGTCCCGGTCGCGCCCGGGCGCCAGGCCGGACAGCGTGGCGCGCAGATTCTGGAAGAACAGCGCCAGCCGGTGCACGTGGGACTCCCGGAACAGGCTGGGCAGCGTCCGCGCCATGACGACCCGGTTCTCCAGCGCGTACCCGGCGCCGGAGGGCGACTGGGTGCGGTCGCCGATGACGCGCACCGTCCCGTCGGGGCCGCGGGCCAGATCGGCGGCGTACAGGGTCAGGGGGTGCGCCAGATCGGTGCGATAGGGATGGCAGGGGCGCAGAAAGCCGTCGTGCCCGTGAACCAGCTCCGCCGGCAGCAGGCCGCGGGTCAGCAGTTCCTGGTCGCCGTAGAGGTCCTGGAGGACGCGGTTGAGGAGCTCCGCACGCTGTTGCAAGCCGTGTTCCACCCTGCCCCATTCCGCGCTGTCGATGAGGACCGGTACCGGGTCCAGATCCCACGTGCGCTGCAGGCCGTGCGGGTCACCGTAGACGTTGTAGGTGACCCCCCGCTCGCGGAGGATGCGGCGCACCTGCTCCCGCCGTTGCCGGAGCGCGTCCGGGCCGAGTGCATCCAAGGCATCCGCCAGGTAGCGCCAGCTGCCGGTCACGCCGCCACCCGCGTCGACCATCTCATCGTGGTGCCCCTGCAGGGGGCGGTAACCGGACAGAAGCGTGGAGGATGGTGTTGCAGACATGGGCATGGTGGCCGTGCGGCGGTGATGCCGTCAGCATAACCCGGTTGGGGCGGGCCTGTGCTACCCGTCAGCCGTCCACGGGCACCGCGTCCGGGTCCAGATGGAACCAGGTGCTGGTGAGCTGTTCGTGGATCTCGCCGATGCCCGCCTGGAGCACGTCGATGTAGGCGTGCAGGTCATCCATGCTCATGTCCCGTGGTTCGGCCTCGTTGATGCGCCGCTGCAGCCGGCCGACGCGGCGCAGGGTGGCCTCGTTGCGGGGCAGGGCCTGGATGCACGCCTCGGCGACCGTGATGTTGTGGTCCACGGAGCGGGGAAAGGGGGTGTCCTGCAGGAGAAAGCGCACCACGTCGTGGCTGACCACCCGCGGGTGCACGTGCTGACGGTACATCTGGTAGGCGGACAGGGACTTCAGCACGTGGACCCAGAGCACGTTGGCGTACTCCTCCGGGATATCCTCCCGGGGCATGAGCACGGCCACGGCACTGTCGACGATGCGGGTAGTCATGTCCGCCCGCTCCAGGCTCTGGCCGAGTCGCACGAAATCGTACGCCGAGTCGTGGCTCATGGTGCCCGCCAGGGCCCCACTGATCTGCTGGCAGCGGAAGATCACCGTGTGCAGGAATTCGAATCGGTGACGCCTGGCCAGGGAGCGCTGGACGTGATCGCGCACGTACAGATAGAGGCGGTTCATGTCCTCCCACGCTTCCGTGGGCAGGAGCTCGCGGGTGGTGCGCACGTTCTCGCGGGCGGCGCGCACGGAGGTTAGCACCGAGCCGGGATTGAACGTGTCGGCGAGCAGGAACTTCACCACGTTGCGCTCGTCGTAGTTCTTGTAATGACCGGCGAAGGCGTCGCGCGCACCGGTGATGTCCGCCAGTTCCTCCCAGCCGCCGCGCATGCTCACCGGCAGGTCCATGACCTCGTTGCTGTGGGCGCCCACCAGCCGCGCCATGCTCTCGGCGCGCTCCAGGTAGCGCCCCATCCAGTAAACCCGTTCCGCGACTCTCGACAGCATGGCTCAGGCGTCTCCGTTATCCACGATCCAGGTGTCCTTGCTGCCGCCACCCTGGGAGGAGTTCACCACGGTGGAACCCTTGCGCAGCGCCACGCGGGTCAGGCCGCCGGGGGTGACGTACATGTCGTCGCCCTGGAGGATGAATGGCCGCAGATCCACGTGCCGCGGCTCGACGCTGCCGTCCACCACCGTGGGCACCGTGGACAGGCGGATCAGCGGCTGTGCGATGTAGTTGCGCGGCTCGTTGCGGATCAGCCGTGCGAAGTGCTTGCGGTCCTTCTTGGTGGCCGTGGGCCCGATCAGCATGCCGTAGCCGCCGGACTCGTTGGCCGGTTTCACCACCAGCTCGTCCAGGTGGTCGAGCACGTACTGCCGCTCGTCGTCCAGGTAGCAGCGATAGGTGGGCACGTTCGGCAGGATCGGCTCCTCGTTGAGATAGTAGCGGATGAAATCCGGCACGAAGGCATAGACCACCTTGTCATCGGCAACACCGGCCCCCGGCGCGTTGGCCAGGCCCACGTTGCCCTTGCGCCAGGCGCGCATGAGCCCGGGGACGCCCAGCACGGAATCCTTGCGGAACGCTTCAGGGTCCAGGAACAGGTCATCGATGCGGCGGTAGATCACATCCACCCGCCGCGGTCCGTCGATGGTCCGCATGTAGACGCAGTCGTCGCTGCCCACCACCAGATCCGAACCTTCCACCACCTCGGCGCCCATGTGCTGGGCCAGGAACGAATGCTCGAAATAGGCGGAGTTGTAGATGCCCGGGGTCAGCACCACCACCTCGGGGTAGTCCATGGGCCGGGGCGACAGGGCCGCGAGCATGTCGAACAGTTTGGTAGGGTAATCGCCCACGGGCTGGATGCTGGTGTTCTCGAACAGTTCGCCGAACACCCGCTTGGTGAGCACCCGGTTCTCCATCATGTAGGACACGCCGGAGGGCACCCGCAGGTTGTCCTCCAGCACCATGAAACGGCCCTCATGGTCGCGGATCAGGTCCGAGCCGCAGATGTGGGCCCACACGTCCTGGGGCGGCCGCACGCCCACGCACTCCTTGCGGAAGTTCGCGGAATTGTCCAGCAGGGTGCGCGGGAACACGCCGTCGTGGATCACCGCCTGTTCGCCGTAGATATCGGCGATGAACAGGTTCAGCGCTTTCACCCGTTGCCGGAGCCCGGCGTCCACACTGCGCCATGTGGCGGCGTCGATGATCCGCGGGATGATGTCGTAGGGCCATGCGCGGTCGATGTTCTCGCCTTCGGAATAGACGGTGAACGTGATGCCCATCTCCAGGATGGCCAGTTCCGCGGCGTGCTGGCGCTCGTGGATCTCGTCGGTGCTGAGGGAGTCGAGGTAGGTGAGGAGTTCCCGCGCGGGAGGCCGGACCTGGCCGCCGGAATCGATGAGCTCGTCGTGAAACCCGGGATTCTCGTACGCCTGCCAGTTGATGGCCATTCGCTCCCCCGGTGATCGCCTGTGGGTGGTTACCTGCGGATCCTACCCATTTGAGAGTACACGCGCCCGGTAAGGCCGCCAAGCCGTGCCCGCCGCCCCGAACCAGGCAGGGCGGGCCCCGGCCGATCGCCGGAGCCCGCCATTCGGTTACGCGGTGGGCAGGGTGTAGTCCTTGAAGTCCTCCCGCAGCCTGGCCTTCTGCAGCTTGCCGGTGGCGCTGTGGGGGAGTTCCTCCACGAACACCACGTCGTCGGGCAGCCACCACTTGGCCACGTGCTGACCCAGGTACTCCAGCACGCCGTCCTTGTCCACGCTGGAGCCCTCGACGCGCACGCACACCAACAGCGGGCGCTCGTCCCACTTCGGATGCGCCGCGGCAATGACCGCGGCCTCGGCGATCTCCGGATGTCCCACCGCCGCGTTCTCCAGGTCGATGGAGCTGATCCACTCGCCGCCGGATTTGATCACGTCCTTGGTGCGGTCGACGATCTCCATGTACCCCTCGGCGTCGATCTTCGCCACGTCGCCGGTGCGGAACCAGCCCTCGGCGTCGAAGGCCTTGGCGTTGGCTTCCGGATTCTCGTAGTAGCCGGAGAGAATGGCCGGCCCGCGCACCAGCAGCTCGCCGAAGGCTTCGCCGTCATGGGGCAGGCTCTTGCCGTCGTTGTCGACGATCTTCATCTCCACGCCGAACACGGCGCGGCCCTGCTTGCACTTGATGTCCAGCTGCTCTTCCGCCGAACGGCCCTGGTCGCCCGGACGCACCAGCGACACGGTGCCGATGGGGCTCATCTCGGTCATGCCCCAGCCCTGGAGGCCTTCCACGTTGTAGGTCTCCTTGAACTCCTTGAGCATGGCACGGGGCGCAGCGGAACCGCCGATGAGCACGTGCTTGAGGCTCTTGAAGCGCTCGCCGGCGTCGCGCATGTGCTTGAGCAGGCCGAGCCAGACCGTGGGCACGCCCCAGGCGTCGGTGACACCCTCGCTGTTCATCAGCTCCGCCAGGCTCTCGCCGTCCAGGCGCGGCCCCGGGAACACCAGCTTGGCACCGACCATGGGGCCGAAGTACGGCACGCCCCACGCGTTGACGTGGAACATGGGGACCACTGGCAGCATGGCGCTCTCTTCGTCCATGGTGAGGCCCGGCACCGAGAGCACGAAGAACGAGTGCAGCACGGTGGAGCGGTGCGAGTAGAGCACGCCCTTGGGGTTGCCCGTGGTACCGGACGTGTAACACAGGGACGAGGCGGTATTCTCGTCGAACTCCGGCCACTGGAACTCGGTGGGCTCATCGGCGATCAGGTCCTCGTAGCAGTGCACGTTGCTCATGCCGGTCTCGGGCATGTGCGCACGGTCGGTCATGATGACCACGCCCTTGAGTCCCTTGAGGTGGTCCTGCAGCTTCTCCAGCAGCGGGACGAACGTCAGGTCCACGAACAGGTACTGGTCCTCGGCGTGGTTGACGATGTAGGTGAACTGGTCGGCGGGAAGCCGCGGGTTGATGGTGTGGCAGATGGCACCGATGCCCGACGTAGCGTAGTAGATCTCCAGGTGGCGGTAGGTGTTCCAGGCCACCGTGGCGACGCGGTCGGTCTTCTGCACGCCGAGCTTCTGCAGGGCGTGGGCCAGCTGGCGGCTGCGCCGGGCAGCGTCCCGGTAGGTGTAGCGGTGCAGCTCCCCCTCCACCGTGCGGGAGACCACTTCCTGGTCCGGGAAGTTGCTGGCCGCGTATTCGATGATCTGCGAGATGAGAAGCGGGCGGTCCATCATGAGTCCGCGCATTGTTTCCTCCTCCGTTGCTGACGGATCGTTGTTCTGTCACGCACTGCGCCTCGTCCTGCGCAGGTATGACGCCTTTGCCCGAGCAGTCTGACATCTTGGCCGGTCCGATAACTCCCCGGACGCGTTAATGCAGTGTCAATGGAAGTATTGACCGAATCCGCGAAAGTGTCTTGTCGGTGAGGGGGTTCGCGAACCGGTCTCGCCGTGGCATGCTCCGGCGTGGACCAATGAAGGAGAACATCGGCATGACGGATCTTGAGACCTTCCGCCGCGAGACGCGGGAGTGGCTGGACGCGAACTGTCCCGAGAGCATGCGCACCCCTATGCAGAGCGATGATGACGCCTGCTGGGGCGGGCGCAAGTGGACGTTCCAGAGCGAGGACCAGCGCCTGTGGCTGGAGCGCATGGCCGCGCGCGGCTGGACCGCCCCGGACTGGCCGACGGAGTACGGCGGTGGCGGGCTGAACAAGGACGAGCACAAGATCCTGCGTCAGGAGATGGCGCGGATTCAGGCGCGTTCGCCGTTGAACAGCTTCGGGGTGTGGATGATCGGCCCGGCCATTCTGAAGTTCGGCTCCGAGGCGCTGAAACGCCAGCACCTGCCGCCCATCGTCCGTGGCGAGATCCGCTGGTGCCAGGGGTACAGCGAGCCCGGCGCCGGTTCCGACCTGGCCGGCTTGCAGACGAAGGCGGAGGACAAGGGCGATCACTTCATCGTCAACGGCCAGAAGATCTGGACCTCCTACGCCGACAAGGCGGACTGGATGTTCTGCCTGGTGCGCACCAACCCGGATGCCAAGAAGCAGGCGGGCATCAGCCTGGTGCTGTTCGACATGGAAACTCCGGGCGTGAGCACCCGGCCGATCACCCTCATCTCCGGCAGCTCGCCGTTCTGCGAGACGTTCCTGGACAACGTCCGCGTGGAGAAAGATCAGGTGGTCGGCGAGGTGGACCAGGGCTGGACCATCGCCAAGTACCTGCTCACCCACGAGCGCGAGATGATCGGTGGCTTCGGCCGCACGGCCGCCGGCAGCAAGACGCTGGCCGAGCAGGCCGTGGACGCCATCGGCCTGGACAACGGCCGGCTGGCCGACGACATGCTGCGCGCCGAGGTGGCCCAGTGGGATCTCGACGCCCGTGCCTTCGAGCTAACCGCCGAACGGGTGAGCGCCCAGGCCAAGGCCGGCCAGGGCGTTGGTGCGGCGTCCGCCATGCTCAAGTACTACGGCACCGAGCTGAACAAGCGCCGGCAGGAGCTGCTGATGGCGCTGAACGGCACCGACGCCCTGTACTGGGAAGGCAAGGGCGGCTTTGACGGGTCCATGCCGCGGCACTGGCTGCGGTCCAAGGGCAATTCCATCGAGGGCGGCACGTCGGAGATCCAGCTCAACGTGATCGCAAAGAACATCCTGGAGCTTGGCTGACATGGCGACGCTGGTACTCAATGAAGAACAACAGATGCTCAAGGACGCGGCGCGCGGATTCCTGCAGGAGCGGGCGCCGATTGCCGAATTCCGTCGCCTGCGGGATACGCGCGATGCCACCGGGTTCTCCCGCGATGTCTGGGCCGCCATGGTTGAACAGGGCTTTGCGGGCACGCTGATACCCGAGGCCCACGGCGGTTTCGCCTTCGGCCACGTGGGCATGGGGCAGATCATGGAAGAGAGCGGGCGGACGCTGGCACTGTCACCCCTGCTGAGTTCGGCCGTGCTGGGTGTCTCCGCCCTCACCCTGGCCGGGTCCGAGGCGCAACAGGCGGATCTCCTGCCGGCGGTGGGCCAGGGCGAGCTGCTGCTGGCCCTGGCCGTGGACGAGTCCGGCCGGCATGATCCCGAGTGCATCCGCACCCGCGCCGAACACAATGGCAGCGGTTACACCCTGAACGGCTGCAAGACGTTCGTGCTCGACGGCCACGTTGCGGACCGGCTGATTGTGGCCGCGCGCACGTCCGGTGATGCGCGCGCCACCGATGGCGTGACCCTGTTCCTCGTGAATCCGGACACGGCGGGCGTCGAGGTGGAGCGCACGATCATGGTGGACGCCCGCAATGCCGCCGAGGTGCGCTTCAATGATGCGGAAGTGCCGGCGGACGCGGTGCTCGGGCGGGTCGATGAGGGGCTGCCGGTCCTGGAACAGTTGCTGGATATCGGCAACGCGCATCTGGCCGCGGAGCTGCTCGGTCTCACCCAGGAGGTGTTCGAGCGCACGGTGCAGTATCTCAAGGAGCGCAAGCAGTTCGGCGTGGCCATCGGCTCGTTCCAGGCGCTGCAGCACCGGGCGGCGGACCTGTTCAGTGAGATCGAACTGCTGAAATCCGCGGTGGTCGCGGCGCTGTCGGCCCTGGACGAGGGCGACGACCATGCGGATCAGCTCTGCAGTCTCGCCAAGGCCCGGGCATCGAAGGTGGCGGAGCTCGCCACCAACGAGGGCGTGCAGATGCATGGCGGCATGGGCATGACCGACGAGTTCGACGTGGGTCTGTTCCTCAAGCGCGCCCGCGCGGCTCAGCAGACCTTCGGCGATCAGCGGTACCACGCCCGGCGTTTCGCGCGTCTGCGCGGTTACTGAAGTCCTGCAAGGGAGACGGCACATGAGCCACGAGTGCTTCGAGGTGACCATCGAGGGCGGCGTCGCCCATCTGGTGCTCAACCGCCCGGAAAAACGCAACAGCATGATCCCGGCGTTCTGGACCGAACTACCGGCGATCATCCGCGATATCGACCACAACGCCCGTGCCCGGGTGATCGTGATCTCGTCCACCGGGCCGCACTTCACGGCCGGGCTGGACATCAAGGCGTTCGAGGCCATCGCCGACGGGGGTGACGACCCCATGGCGGGCCGGCAGGCGGGCCTGCGATTCCAGCACACGGTCCGCGCCATGCAGGACACCTTCTCCTGCCTGGAGCAGTGCCGTGTGCCGGTGCTGGCAGCCATCCAGGGCGGCTGCATCGGCGGCGGCGTGGACCTGATTACCGCCTGCGACATGCGCTACGCCACGGCGGATGCCTTCATCACCATCCACGAGATCAACATCGGCATGACCGCCGACGTGGGCACGTTCCCGCGCATCTTCAAGCTGATCCCGGAAGGCGTGGCCCGGGAGCTGGCATACACCGGCCGGCGCATGCCCTCGGAGGAGGCGCAGGCCGTGGGCCTGGTCAACCGCGTCTTCCCGGACCAGGACAGTCTGCTGGACGGTGTCATGGGCATCGCCCGGGAGATCGCCACCAAGCCGCCGCTGGCCATTCACGGCACCAAGCGCATGGCCAACTACGCCCGGGACCACTCAGTGGCGGACAGCCTGGACTACATCGGTGTGTGGAACGCCAGCATGCTCCAGCACGCCGAGATCCGCGAGGCCATGCAGGCCAACGCCGAGCAGCGGCCCGGCGAGTTCGCCGACCTCCCGCCGGTTCGGCCGCCGTTGCAGGATCCGGAGTAGGTTCGGGTTCCGGTTGGTGGACCTGAAGGTCCACCCTACGCCCATAAGTCCCGGCTGCGGGCACAGTCTAGTAGGGTGGACCTTCAGGTCCACCGAACCGGCCCGTCCCGGGATATACCCGCTGAGCGCAGGAGCCCATCATGCAGTTTCTGGAACACGACAACGGCGTCATCCACTATACCCTCGAAGGGCCGGACGATGCCCCGGTGGTGATGTTCGCAAACTCCCTGGGCACCGACTTCCGCATGTGGGATGGCGTCGCCGACCGGCTGCGGGGCCGCTACCGCCTGCTGCGCTATGACATGCGCGGCCACGGGCTGACCTCTGTGCCGGCCGGCCCGTACACCATTGCCGGACTGGCGGAGGACTGCGTGGCGCTCATGGACGGGCTGGGGTTAGACCGGGTGCATTTCTGCGGGCTCTCCATCGGCGGCATGATCGGCCAGCAGCTGGCCGGCAGCCACGGCGAGCGGCTGCACAGCGTGATTCTGTGCGACACCACCATGCGTATGCCGGAGCCGTCCATGTGGGCCGAGCGCGCCGCCCAGGTGCGGGCCGACGGGCTGGACGGCCTGGTGAACGGCGCCATGGAGCGCTGGTTCACCCCCGCTTTCCTCGGCTCCAGCACCGTGGCCGGCATCCGCAACATGTTCCTGCGCACGCCGCCGGAGGGTTACGCCGGGTGCTGCGAGGCGATCGGCAGCATGGACCTGGAGCCGCAGGTGGAGGCCATCGATGTGCCGACGCTGGTGGTGGTCGGTGAGGACGATCCGGGTACGCCGGTGGCGGCTTCCGAGGCCATCGCCGAACGCATTGACGGCGCCCGGCTGGAGATCATCCCCGCCGCGGCGCATCTGCCACCGGTGGAGCAGCCGGAGGCAATGGTCACCGCCCTCGCCCGGTTTCTGGACGCCCGTTAGCCTTCGCGCAATGACCAGCACCGCCGGTTGCGCCCGGCGGCATCGCCGCCGGGGCCGAACCCCGGTAGACTCCGGCGCTTCGTTGGCTGAATCCAGGGAGCAAGGGTGGAGTTACCACTGAGCCTTGGTGAGTGGGCGCTGGCCAGCGCCGTGATTCTGGCCGGGTCGCTGCTGCAGGGCGCAATCGGTTTCGGGCTCGGAATGGTCGGCGCGCCACTGCTGTATCTGATCCAGCCGGCACTGATCCCCGGGGCCATGGTGGTGGCGGGGATGTGCCTGCCGGTGCTGATACTCATGCGGGACTGGCGCGCCGTGCATTTCCCCGACGCCGGCTGGGCGGTGGTCGGCCAGGTACCCGGCGCCGCCCTTGGCGGTCTGGTCCTTGGTGTCATCGCGCAGGACATGCTGGGGCTGGTGTTCGGGTCGCTGGTGCTGCTGGCCGTGGTCCTGAGCCTGGCCGGCGGGGTCGCCAGCCCGCGTCCGCCGCACCTGTTCGGGGCCGGGGGGCTTGCCGGGCTGATGGCGACCACCACATCCATAGGTGGCCCGCCCCTGGCCCTGGCGTTTCAGCACTTCTCCGGTGCGCGGCTGCGCGGCACGCTGTCTGCGGTGTTCGTCCCCGGTGGCTTGATCGTGCTCACCGCCCTGGCCCTGGCCGGCCACTTCGGGCTCGCGGAGCTGGTCATGGGGATCAGCCTGCTGCCAGCCATTGCGCTCGGCTTTCTGGGCTCCGGCCGCGTTGCGCGCTGGCTCGATCGCGACTGGCTGCGCCCGGCGCTGCTGGGCGTCTCGGCCGCGGCCGCCGTTGGCGCCATCATCAGCGCGCTGTGATCAGCCGTCTCGGGCCGTCGATGCCTCGCTCTGCGGTGGGCCGCCCACGGCCAGTTCGCGGGGGAAGCGGCGGATCCATGCGGTCAGGATGCAACCCACGATCAACCCGGCCGTGGTGAACAGGAACGCGGCGCGGAAATCGCCCGTGGTCTCGATCAGCCACCCGGCAATGGCCGGCCCCACGAACTGGCCGGCGGCGAACACCAGGGTCGAGAAGCTGAAGGCGATGGGGATGTACCGGGGCGCCACCTGATCGGTACTGCTTGCCTGGATCAGGGCGAACGAGCCGTTCACGGCGCAGCCCATGATCAGGTAATGGAGAAAGAACATGAGCAGGGTCTGGTCGATGAGCGGCAGCATGGTGGCGATGGTCACCAGGACCATGGCCGTCAGCAGCGCGTTGCCGCGGCCCCAGTGGTCCGAGAGCATGCCCCAGGCGGGCCCTGCGGCCACCGACAGCAGCCCCATCATCGCGAGCAGCTGGCCGGCGGTCCGTTCCGGGTGGCCCGATTCCACCACGAAGCTGACCATGAAGACCGCCTGCACGATGTAGGTCAGTCCGATCAGCCCGTAGACGCTGCCGACGATGAGCATGCGCGGGTGGCGGTAGATCAGCCACTTCTCCGCGGAGGGCGGCCGTTCCCCGGCCGCGATGCGTGACCCCGGTGGATCCCGCACCACGATGATGACCAGGGTGGCCACGGCGGCGGCCGCCGCCGCGAACAGCCCCCAGCTCACCCGCCAGGCGGCGTCGCCGAAGAGTGTCTGCAGCCAGGGCACCAGAAAGCCGATCAGCAGTGTCCCAACGCCGATGCCCGCCGACATGCAGCCGATGACGAAGCCGCGCTTCGCCGGATACCATGCGGCCAGCAGTGAGACCATGGGGGCGAAACTGAAGGCGGTGCCAAAGCCGAGCAGCGCCTTGAGTGCGAGCAATGCCGGGTAGGCCGTGGCAACGCTGAGCCCCGCAAAACCGATCCCCACCGTGATCAGGCCGAACACCACGGCCCGGCGCGGCCCCCAGCGAGCGGCGGCGGCGCCGCCAGCGAGCACGAACAGCAGGTAACCCAGCGCGGTGACCGTGCCGAGCGTGCCTGCCTGCTGGTAGGTGAGCCCCAGGTCGGCACGCATGGGCGGCAGCAGCACGCCAAAGGCCAGGCGGGCGAAGACGATCACGACCAGTCCCGTGAACGCGCCGCACAGTACGGTAAGCACGGCGTTGGGGCGGGTAGTGGTGTCCACGGCAGGCGGCCTCTTCGTTGTTATTGGTGAGCCGACCATATCAGGAAATCTGAACGCGCGGACACGGGAGCGGTCAGTGGGCTATTGATGGCAGGTCCTGATGTGCCTTATCCGGAAGGAGCGTGAAATGAGAGCAGGTCGACCGAGGCCCGGCCTGGGCCCATTGGTGGTGGCAGCAGCGGGGTTATCGCTCGCCGTGGCGGTAATGGCCGCGGACGATGTCCGCTTCGAGACCGCGGACGGAGAGCCCCTTCCGGACGCTGAGCAGGAGGTTGCCGAATCCGTGCTGGATGCCGAGGTGCTGCAGCCCGGCGTCTATCGGCTGGATGTGGATGTGGACGGCCGCCAGGCGCGCATCATCGAAGCGCGCCCCGAGGCCGACGCCTCGGAGTCGGGGCACAGGACCGAGGGCCGGTGAACTAGTCCGCGTATTGCATCCGCCGTGTCATGCCGCCGTCGACGACCATGTTCTCGCCGGTGATGAACCCGGCTGCGCTCGATAGCAGGAAGGTGCAGAGGTTCGCGACGTCCTCCGGGCGGCCCACGCGACCGGCGGGGTGCTGGGCGTGGTCGGCTGCCGTGAGGGTCGAGGGTTCGCGCAGGCCCGGCTTGCGGTGATCCTCAACCGCAATCCATCCCGGGCTGACGGCGTTGACGCGAACCCGTCCGGACAGGCTCACCGCCAGCGCGTGGGTGAGCGCCAGCACACCCCCCTTGCTCGCGGCATAGGCCTCGCTGTCGGGCTCAGACTGCAGCGCCCGGGTGGAGGCGATGTTGACGATGGCACCCCGGCGCGCCGCCAGGTGCGGCGTGCAGTGCTTGCTGAACAGGAAGGTGCCGGTCAGGTTGACGTCCAGCCAGCGCTGCCAGTCCTTCAGGGCCAGCGCCTCAACCGGTCCGCTCAGCGGGTCGGCGACACCGGCGTTGTTCACCAGACCGTCGAGTTGGCCATAGTGCACCAGCGTGGCATCCACGGCGCTTTCCACGGCCGCCTCGTCGGCGACGTCCGCCTGCACCGTGAACAGCCGCTGGTCGTCCCGGCACTCATCGTCCAGTGCCGCCAGCGCCTCGCCGTCCAGATCGATGACCGACACGCGCCACCCCGACGACAGCAGTTTGCGCGACACGCCAAGGCCGATGCCCTGGGCCCCTCCCGTTACCAGGGCGACGGGCTGTGGCTCGTCACTCATGTCTCCCCCTCTCCTTGGCGCCTGGCCAGCAGCATGTAGTTGACGCTCTCCGAGGGTGACAGCCACATGCGCCGCGTCAATGGATTGACCTTGACGCCGGTACGCTGAATCGTCGTGATGCCGTCCCGTTCCATGAGTGTCTCGATTTCGGCGGGGGTGGGAAACCGGGACCACTGGTGCGTGCCTTTTGGAAGCAGCCGGAAGATGTACTCCGCGCCCACGATGGCCACGACAAAGGAGATCGCATTGCGGTTGATGGTGGCCACGAAGGTGTGGCCGCCCGGCGCCACCAGACGGTTCACGGCGGCCATGAACGCCGGCAGGTCGGCCACGTGCTCTACCACCTCCATGTTCAGCACCACGTCGTAGCGGGCGCCGCGCCCGGCCAGCGCCTCGGCCGTGGCAGTCTCGTACGTGATGTCCAGACCCTGTTCGCGGGCGTGCAGGCGGGCGACCCGGATGTTGCTGTCGGACACGTCCACCCCGTGAACCGTGGCCCCGAGCCTGGCCATGGCCTCGCTGAGCAGCCCGCCGCCGCAGCCGATGTCGAGCATGCGCAGACCGGCGAGTGGTGCCGGCTCGGCCGGGTCACGATCATACTGCTCCGCCAGCCGGTCACGGATGTAGCCGGTTCGCAGCGTGTTCAGCACATGGAGGGGCCACAGCTTGCCATCGGACTGCCACCACATCGCCGCCAGCGCGCGATAGCGCGCCAGTTCGTCCGGATCCACCGTCCGGTCCTGTGCGTCGTTCCCGGTCATGTCATCCTACCCGTAGGCTCATTGATGATGGTTAGGTGTTGCATAGAGTCTGTATCAATTCAGTTCATTTGTCTCCGGTTGACCACCCCAAGGGGGTCCCATAAGGTACAGCCAGCTTCAGGTGCCCCGCGTGCAATTGGGGATAATCGGGAAGCCGGTGCGCACGCGTCGCGTGCAAGGCCGGCGCTGCCCCCGCAACGGTAAGTGGTGACGACCGGATCACAGGCCACTGACGACGCCCGCACGGGTGCGTCGGGAAGGCGATCCGCCGGGGAAGGACCCTACACCACCAGCCCGGAGACCGGCCTGAATTCCCTGGTGCCGCGGGGTGCGGCGGAACCGGGTGGTGAACACCTGTCCCGCTGATCGGTACCCACCCAGCCTCTGCACCCGTCGCGCGATCATCTGACGAGGGACCGCGAGACGTGACCGACACGCAGCAGCCACAATCAGCCACCGGCGCGCCCTCCATGCGCCCGGAAAGCCGTGACGGCGGCGGTCCCTTGCGCACCGGTCTCACCACCGGGGTGTGCGCGACGGCCGCGGCGACCGCGGCCGCCCGTCTGGCGCTGGGGGATCACGTGGGCGAGCGCCAGACAGTCGTCCTGCCCAAGGGCAAGCGCGTCGAGCTGGTCCTGAATGATCTCCGGCGCACCGGGGATGGCGCGGAGGCGGGGGTCATCAAGGACGGGGGGGATGATCCCGATGCCACCCACGGAGCCCGGGTGTGGGCGCATGCCGAGCCGCGCAGGGAGGCGGGGCTCACGTTCCATGCCGGCGCTGGCGTGGGGGTTGTCACCCGCTCCGGTCTGCCCGTCGCGGTGGGCGAGCCGGCCATCAACCCGGTGCCCCGGCGCATGATGACCGATCATCTCCTCGAGTGTGCCGCCGCCCTCGATTACCGGGGCGGATTCTCGGTCTTCGTGGGTGTCGACAATGGCGAGCGCATCGCCGAGCGCACCATGAACGGACGTCTCGGCATTCAGGGCGGGCTGTCGATCCTGGGCACCACCGGAATCGTGCGACCGTTCTCGTGCGCTGCCTATATCGCCTCCATTCACCAGTCCATCGACGTGGCCCGCGCCAACGGCATCACCCACATCGCCTGCTGTACCGGTGGCTCCAGCGAGGCCATGGCTCGTGCCCGCTACCGCCTTGGTGACATGGCGCTGATCGAGATGGGCGACCTGATCGGTGGCGTGCTCAAGTACATCAAACGCCATCCGGTGCCACGGGTCACCCTGGCCGGCGGCTTCGGCAAGCTCAGCAAGTTCGCCGCCGGCCACGCCGATACCCACAGCCGCAAGTGCGCCATCGACCTTGACCGCCTCGCCGGCGAAGCGGCCGCTCTGGGCGCCGATACCCACCTGCGCATGCGCATGACCGCCTGCAATACCAGCATCGAGGCCCTGTCCCTGTGCCAGAGCGCAGGGATTCCCCTGGCGGACCGCATCTGTGCCCGCGCCTATGATCAGGCCCGGCGCACGCTGCCCGATGCCGTCATGCTGGACGTCTGCGCGGTGGATCGGGGCGGTCGTCTGGTGGGTACGGCGACCACGGGGGTGGCGGCATGAGCGCGCCGGCAATCGCGCTGGAAGGCCTGACCAAACACTACGCCAGCGGTCGCACCGGTCTCGCGGGCGTGGATCTCACGGTGGATGCTGGCTGTTTCTTTGGCCTGCTCGGCCCCAACGGGGCCGGCAAGACCACGCTGATCGGCCTGCTGACCTCGCTGGTGCGGCTGGAACAGGGCACGGTGCGCGTGTTCGGCCACGATCTGGCACGGGAGCCGGTTGCCGCGCGGCGGCTCATCGGCCTGGTCCCCCAGGAGGTGAACTTCAACAGCTTTGAACCGGTGGCCGAGATCGTCGCCACCCAGGCGGCCTACTACGGGTTGTCGCCGCGCCGCGCACGGCAGCGCACCGATGCCGTCCTGTCCCTGATGGGGCTGGCCGATCGCGCACGGCAGACCGCCTGGGGGCTGTCCGGCGGCCTCAAGCGGCGGCTCATGATCGCCCGTGCCCTGGCGCACGAGCCGCGGCTGCTGGTGCTGGACGAGCCCACCGCCGGTGTGGATGTTGCGGCTCGCCACGACCTCTGGGCCGTGCTGCAGCGGCTGAACGCCGCCGGCACCACGGTGCTGCTGACCACACACTACCTGGAGGAGGCGGAGCAGCTTTGCGACGATCTCGCCTTCATCGACGACGGTCGCCTCATCGCCCGCGGCGGCCCCGGAGCCCTGTTGCAGGGGATGGACCACGACACCCTGGTACTGGATCTGGCCGTCGATTGCCCGGAACCGCTCCGTCTCGATGGCGTCACGGTCCGCGCCGTGGATGCGCGCACCCTGGAGGTGGACGTGCCCAGAGGCCGGCATCTCAACACCCTGTTCGCGTCGCTCACCGAAGCGGGGGTGCAGGTGACCAGTCTGCGTAACAAGAGCAATCGGCTGGAGCAGCTGTTCCTGGAGCGCCTGCGCGGACGGCAGGAGGCACCGGCATGACAGCGGCGCTCTACTGGAATGCCTATCGCGGCATGGTCGTGAAGCAGCTTCGCCGCGTTGTGCGCACCTGGATCCAGACACTGTTGCCTTCGGTGGTGAACGCGGCCCTGTTTCTCGTGGTGCTTGGCCAGCTCGTGGGGCGGGAGATCGGCACCTTCGGCGGCGTGGGCTACACGGAGTTCCTGATGCCCGGTCTGGTGATGCTGGCAGTGGTCACCAACGCCTACAGCAACGTGACCCTGGCGGTTTTCGGCGCCAAGCTTCAGCGTCACATTGAGGAGGTCCTGGTGGCGCCCATGCCACCGTGGCTGATCGTTGCCGGTTTCGTCACCGGCGGCGTACTGCGCGGACTGCTGGTGGGGCTGCTGGTGGCCGCGCTGGCGCTGCCACTGACCGGGCTGCAGTTCCACCACCCGGCGGCCATTGCCGGCATGGCGGTGCTCGCCGCGCTGCTGTTCTCCTTCGCCGGGCTCATCAACGGCATCTATGCACGCACCTTTGACCACACCTCAGTGGTCACCACCTTCGTGCTGACACCGCTGATCTACCTGGGCGGGCTGTTCTATCCCGTCAGCCGCCTGGACGAGCCGTGGCAGAGCCTGTCACTGGCCAACCCCATGTACTACCTGATCGAGGGCTTCCGCCACGGCCTGCTCGGCACCAGTGCGGTGCCCTGGTGGGCCACGTTTGCCATGCTCGGTGTGGCCACCGCCATCGTTGGCACCGTGGCCCTGACGCTGGTGGCCCGGGGCACACGGGTGAAACCATGAGTGGGGCGCGCGCCAACCATAACGGCGCCGTGCGCGGTGTATGCCCGGGGGTGGCCGCGCCCATGGCCAGTGGCGACGGGCTGCTGCTGCGCCTGCGCCATCCCATCGGTGGCTGGACGCCAGCGCAGGTGGGCGCCGTGGCGCAGGTGGCCGAGGAACACGGCAATCGCGCACTGGAACTCACCGTCCGTGGCAACCTGCAGCTGCGTGGGGTGCGCCCCGCAACCCTGATGGGCGCCCAAACCGCCCTCGTGGCGGCCGGCGTCGCCGACAGTGACCCCGACCGTGAGGCGGTACGCAACGTGCTGTCCGCCCCCGCGACCGACCTGGACCCGGATGCCGTCGCGGATATCACGCCGGTGGCGCGGGCCGTGGCCGATGCCATTGCCGCCGACACCGCACTTCACCGCCTGCCGGCCAAGACCGGCGTGGTCGTGGATGGGGGTGGCGCGGCGGGGATCGCCGGTGTCCATGCCGACCTGCGCCTGGACGCCGTGACCTGTGATCACGGTGGCGTGCGCTATCTGCTGAGCATTGGCGGCCGAGCGGCGGACGCGGTGCCGCTGGGACGGGTTGCTCCGGAGCAGGCCGCCGTTGCGGCCCGGCGCGTGCTGGCGCGACTGCTGGACGACAACCCGCCGCGGCGGATGGCTGCGGCCCTGGCCGAGCGCGGCGCCGCGCCGTTCCAGGATGCGCTGGCTGAGCTGGCCGAGCCCGCCGGCACGGTGCCCGTGCCCGCGGTGGGGCCTCCGGCACCGGGAGTTGCGCCGCACGGGGTCTGGGTACACGCAGCGTTCCCGTTCGGTGCGCTCAATGCAGCGCAGCTGCGGCAGCTGGCAGTGGTGGCGGAGCTGCACGCGGCGGCAAGCGGCACACCCACGCTGCGGCTGACGCCCTGGCGCAGTGTTCTGCTCGCGGGGGTCAGCGCCGCCGCGCTGGAGCCCCTGGCTGCATTGGGTGCCATCACCGAACCGGCCGATGCCCGCCTCGGGCTCGGTGCCTGCGTCGGCGCGCCAGGCTGTGCGTCCGGTACCACCGCGACCCGGAACGATGCCCTGGCTCTGGAGGCGGCCATGCCGACACTGCTGGCTGCCGGCGAGCGGCTGCACGTCTCCGGCTGTGGCAAGGGCTGCGGTGCGCCGGTGCGGGCGGCCGCCATGCTGGTGGCGGACGGAGAGCGCTACGCCCTGACGCTGTCAGGCGGCGTCGGCGCCATGCCGGACTGGCCTGCGATGCCACTGGCGGGCGTGCATCGCCGCCTGATGGCGCTGGATGCGGTGTATGCCGGGGAGCGGCGCACACCCCGGGAATCCCTGAACGACGTGATCAACCGGCTGGGCCGCAATGATGTGGTCCGGCGCGTGGAGGAGGAGAGCAGTCATGCCTGACAGCGTGCAGCACGACTACATCAAGGACGGCCCGGCCATCTATCGGGAATCGTTCGCCATCATTCAGGCCGAGGCCGACCTGACGCGATTCCCGGAGCGCGTGGTGCCGGCGGTGGTGCGCATGATTCACGCCTGCGGTATGACCGATCTGGCCGCCGATGTGGGCTTCTCGCCCGGTGTGGCGACGGCCGCACGGAACGCCCTGGATGCCGGTGCGCCCATTCTGTGCGACAGCCAGATGGTCGCCCACGGTATCACCCGTGCGCGGCTTCCGGCGGACAATCCGGTGGTCTGCACCCTTCGGGACGAACGGGTGCCGGCGCTGGCCGAGCGCATCGGCAATACCCGCTCGGCGGCGGCCATGGAGCTTTGGTGGGATCAGCTCGACGGCGCCGTGGTGGCCATCGGCAATGCGCCGACGGCGCTGTTTCGCCTGCTGGAGATGCTCGACGCCGGCGCACCGCGACCCGCGGCCGTGCTTGGCATTCCCGTGGGCTTTGTCGGCGCGATCGAGAGCAAGGAGGCGCTGGCGGCCCGCGCGCCGTATATCGAATACCTGACGGTGTTCGGTCGCCGGGGAGGCAGTGCCATGGCGGCCGCGGCGGTGAACGCGCTGGCAACGGATCGGTGGTGAACGCATGACAACCCTGAACAGTATTGAAGGTGGCCGGTTCTACGGCATCGGTACGGGGCCGGGTGACCCGGAGCTCATGACCCTGAAAGCCGCGCGGCTGATCGCCTCGGCGGACGTGGTGGCCTATTTCTGCAAGCGCGGCAAACGGGGCAACGCGCGCGACATCGCCGACCCCCACATCCATGACCAGCAGCGCGAGGAGCCTATGGTCTATCCGGTGACCACGGAGTTGCCGCATACCTCGCAGGCCTACCGGGACCGCATCGAGGCGTTCTTCGATGCCTCCGCCGACATGCTGGCCGGGCATCTTGCCGCGGGCCGCTCGGTGGTCGTCCTCAACGAGGGCGACCCGTTCTTCTACGGCTCCTTCATGCACGTCTACCTGCGCCTCAAGGACCGCTTCCCCTCCACGATCATCCCGGGCGTCCCGTCGATCATGAGCAGTGCTGCGCTCTTGCCCACCCCCCTGACCATGCGTGACGACGTGCTTTCGGTGGTCCCCGGTACGCTCCCGGACGATGCGCTCCATGAACGCCTCTCCAGCGTTGATGCCGCGGTGATCATGAAGGTGGGCAGCAATCTCGACCGCATCGTGGCCGTGCTCGAGCGCTTGGGCATGTGCCAGCGCGCCTGGTACGTGGAGCGCTCCAGCATGGCGGCCGAGTACTGCTGCCGGCTTCCGGAGGCCAGCGTGGACAAGGCGCCCTATTTCTCCATGATCGTGGTGCCCGGCATGGGGGAGCGGCGATGAGTGAGGGCTGGTTGCGGGTGGTGGGTGTCGGCCCGGCGGGGCCGGAGTGGCTCACTCCGGAGACGGCGCACACGCTGCAGGACGCGACGGACCTGGTCGGTTACGGGCCTTACGTGGACCGGGTGGGCACCGCCGCAGCCCGTCGGCACGTCTCCGACAACCGCGAGGAGCTGGACCGTGCCCGGCACGCCCTGGATCTGGCCCGTGAAGGCGGCCGGGTGGCGGTGGTCTCGGGTGGTGACCCCGGGGTGTTCGCCATGGCTGCGGCGGTGATGGAAGCTCTGGATGCCGACCGCGACGGCCGGTGGTCCGCGGTGGAGATCACCGTCGAACCCGGCGTCTCCGCCATGCAGGCGGCCGCGGCCAGGCTTGGCGCGCCCTTGGGCAACGACTTCTGTGTGCTGTCCCTGTCGGACAATCTCAAGCCGTGGTCGCTGGTGGAGCGGCGCATCCGCCTCGCAGCGGAGGGTGACTTCGCCATGGCCTTCTACAACCCGATCTCGAAGGCACGACCCTGGCAGCTGGGCGCCGCGCTGGATGTGCTGCGGTCGGTGCATGCGCCGGACACGCCGGTGGTGCTGGCGACGGCGGTCGGTCGGGGCGAGAGCGAGCGCGTGCACCTGACCACGCTTGCCGACGTCAACCCGGCCGATGCGGACATGCGCACCCTGGTGCTGGTGGGAGCGTCCACAACGCGCGTGATCGACCGCGGCGGCCGGCGTTACGTGTATACGTCGCGGTACTATCCGGAGGAGCGCACATGACGACACCCCGCCCAGCGCACCCCCCGTGGTATCCGGCGGGGCCGTTAGGACCCGTAGGGTGGACCTTCAGGTCCACCAACCGCGGCCCGGCGGGGCCGTTACCGACGCAGTCCCTCCAGCCAGCGGACAACGTCTGCGGCGTCGGTGAATGCCGGCACGCCGACGGGCTCCGGTGGTCGCTCTACCATCACCACCGGGATGCCCAGCGCCCTTGCGGCGCCGAGCTTGGCGCAGGTGGCATCGCCGCCGCTTGCCTTGGACACCAGCACGTCGATGCCGTGCCCGGCCATCAGTGTCTGCTCGTCCGCCAGCCGGAACGGGCCGCGCGCCTGCAGGTAGACGGCGTCGGGCAGAGTCGGTGGCGGCTCGGGCGGATCGATGGTGCGGATGACGTAGTGTTTCTCCGGCGTGCGTTCGAAGGCCGCGAGTTCCTGCCGGCCGGTGGTGACAAGCACCCGGTGACCGAGGTCCTGCAGGGCGTCGGCGGCGGTGCCGAGATCCGGCACCGGCAGCCAGTGATCGCCCGGGCCGGGCGTCCACGGTGGCCGTCGCAGGATGGCCAGGGGAATGCCCGTCTGCCGCGCGGCCGCGGCGGCGTTGGCCGTGATGCCACTGGCGAAGGGGTGGGTTGCATCCACCAGCGCATCGATGCCGTCAGCGCGCAGGTGGGTTGCGAGGCCCTCGGCACCGCCGAATCCGCCGACGCGGTGGGACACCGGCAGGTTGCCGGGTGTGCGCGTGCGGCCGGCCAGCGATGCCTGTGCCCGGATCACCGGGTGCCCGGCCAGCGCCGTTGCCAGGGCATTGCCGTCGCTGGTGCCGGCAAGGATGAGGACCTGCATTATAGTGCTCCCGCGCTGGGCCTGGGTTGCAAACGTCTCGACCGGCCCGTAGGAGCGGCACAAGCCGCGACCGAAGGTATTATCCCCAATCAGGTCGCGGCTTGCGCCGCTCCTACGGGGCTGGGTGGTGTGTCGGGGAGGCTGTCGTGACTGGCCCAGTTCACACCCCCTGGCTCACCATTATCGGCATCGGCGAGGACGGCGTCGACGGTCTAGCGCCGGCCGCCCGGGAAGCGCTGTCCGGGGCGGACTCTCTGTTCGGCGGCCAGCGCCATCTGGATCTGGTCCCGGCCCGTGAGGGGCAGGCGCGCATCGCCTGGCCATCGCCCCTGAGCGATGCCCTGCCGTGGATCCGGGACCGTCGCGGTCGCCCCGTGTGTGTGCTCGCAACCGGGGACCCCTTCTGGTACGGCATCGGCGCCACCCTGGCGCACGAGGTGCCGGCGGCGGAGATGACGGTTCACCCGGTGCCGTCCGCCTTCAGCCTCGCGGCGGCACGCATGGGCTGGCCGCTGCAGATAACCCGCTGCCTGTCCGCACATGGTCGTGCCCTGGACCGGGTGCGACCGTGGCTGCAGCCCGGTGCGCGCCTGCTGGTGCTGAGCTGGGATGGCACCACCGCAGCGGCGCTGGCCGAGCTGCTGCGCACCAACGGCTTCGGGGCGTCCACGCTGACCGTGCTGGAGCACCTCGGCGGCGAGGTGGAGCAGCGCGTCGAGGCCACGGCGGCGGCCTGGAGCCAGACGCGTACGGCGGATCTCAACACCATCGCCATTGCCTGCGAGTCGGCCCCCGATGCGCGGGTGTTGCCGGCGACGGCGGGGCGGCCGGACGCGCTGTTCGAGCACGACGGCCAGATCACGAAGCGTGAGGTGCGTGCCGTGACCCTGGCGCAACTGGCCCCACGCCGCGGCGAGACGCTTTGGGATGTGGGTGCCGGCTCCGGCGCCATCGGCATCGAGTGGATGCTGGTGGACGCGCACAACCACGCCGTCGCGGTCGAGCCGGATCCGGATCGTGCGCAGCGCGTTCAGGCCAATGCCCGGGCCTGCGGTGTGCCCGATCTTGCCTGCGTCAATGGCCGGGCGCCTGAAGCGCTGGCCGGGTTGCCGCGGCCTGATGCGGTATTCGTGGGCGGCGGCCTGACCACGGTCGGCCTGCTGACCGCCTGCCACGAGGCGCTGCCGTCCGGGGGCCGTCTGGTGGCCAACAGCGTGACCGTGGAGGGAGATGCCGTGCTCGCGGATGCGGTTGCGCGCTGGGGTGGCGAGCTGACTCGCCTCGCGGTGAGCCGCAGCGAGCCCCTGGGCGGATTCCACGGGTGGCGGCCCCTGCGGCCGGTGACCATCTGGACGCTGGTGCGGCCGTGATTGCCCTGGGGGTCGGGTTCGCCAGCCGCTGCACCGGGAACGAGCTGGCCGCCGTGGTGACGGCCGTTCTGGCCGAAGTGCCCGGGTTGCTGGACGCCCATGCGGGTGCCGGTCGCCTGGCGGCGCCGGCGCACAAGCGACACGCCGGGCTGTTGGAGCCAGTGGCCCGGGATCTCGGGCTGACGCCGGTTTATGTCACTCGGGACCAGCTCTCGGTGTGGCAGCCCGCGACGGTCACCCGTTCGCGACTCGCCGAAGCGGCGGTGGGCCTGCCCGCCGTGGCTGAAGCGGCGGCGCTGGCCGCCGCCGGCCCAGGGGCAAGGCTGTGCGTCCCTCGCCGTACGGCCGGCCCGGCCACCTGCGCTCTGGCGCTGACTGATGCCGAAAACCCGATAACGGAGACGCCATGACCGTTCACTTCATCGGCGCCGGCCCCGGCGCCCCGGACCTGCTCACCCTGCGCGGGCGCGACCGCATCGCCGCCTGCCCGGTGTGTCTGTATGCCGGCTCGCTGGTGCCCGAAGAGATCCTCGCTCATGCGCCAGTGGATGCGCGGCTGGTCAACACCGCACCCATGACCCTGGACGGCATCATGACGGAGTTCACCGATGCCCACGCCAGGGGGCTCGACGTGGCGCGGCTGCACTCCGGGGATCTGTCGGTCTACAGCGCCGTGGCCGAGCAGTTGCGCCGGCTCGACGCCGCCGGAATCGACTACACGCTCACGCCCGGCGTGCCCGCGTTCAGTGCTGCCGCCGCGGCGCTGCAGCGAGAACTGACCGTGCCGGAGGTGGCCCAGTCCGTGGTGCTGACCCGCACCCAGGGGCGGGCGTCCTCCATGCCGCCGAACGAGACCCTGGAGGCCTACGCCGCCACCGGGGCCACCCTGGCACTGCACCTGTCGCTGCACGCCTTGGAGGACGTGGTGACCCGGCTGACGCCCTTCTACGGCGCTGACTGCCCGGCCGCGGTGGCACTGCGGGTAACGTGGCCGGACGAAACCGTGGTGCGGGCGCCCCTGGGCGAGCTGCCCGCGGCCACGGCGGACTGGACCCTGCGCCGCAGCGCCCTGATTCTGGTGGGGCCGGCCCTGGGGCCGGGACTGTTCCGCGACAGCGCGCTCTACGACCCGGCGCACGTGCGGCGTTACCGGGGTCAGGACTGAGCGGCCCCGGTGTCTGTTATCCTGCGAATACGGGAAGCACCAGTGCGGTGCATGTTTGATTCATTTCCGGTACATGTCTGTGTCACACTGACACGAACAGGTGACGGATCGCCGGCTCAAGGGTGCAGGGAGCGCGGCTTATCGGTTCAGCACGGCGGTGCGCCGTGTCGGGAGGCGGCTTCATGGCCACGCAGGACGTCTACGAACGCCCACTGCAGGATCTGCGCATATCGGTGACGGATCGCTGCAATTTCCGTTGCGTCTACTGCATGCCGAAGGAGATCTTCGGCTCGGACTACCCCTTTCTTGCGCGCAGGGAGCTTCTCAGTTTCGAGGAGATCGTCCGGTTGACGCGCGTCTTCGCCGAACAGGGTGTCCGCAAGCTGCGCATCACCGGCGGCGAGCCGCTGGTGCGGAAAGACCTCCCGGAGCTGATCGAGATGCTGGCGAATATCGACGGCATCGACGACATCACGCTCACCACCAACGCCACGCTGCTGCCCCAGCACGCCCAGTCGCTGGTGGACGCCGGCCTGAACCGGGTGACGGTCAGCCTTGATGCCATCGACGACGACGTGTTCAAGGCCATCAACGACGTGAACTATCCGGTGCAGCCGGTGCTGGACGGCATTGCGGCGGCCTCGGAGGTAGGGCTCAACCCGATCAAGGTCAACATGGTGGTCAAGCGAGGCATGAACGACGGCCAGATCGTGCCCATGGCAGCGCATTTCCGGAACACACCGCACATCCTGCGCTATATCGAGTTCATGGACGTGGGCAACAGCAACGGCTGGCGCCTCGACGACGTCATTACCGCCGCGCAGATCCGTGACACCATCAACGCTGAATGGCCCATCGCGCCGCTGGACCCGAACTACACCGGCGAAGTGGCGAGCCGGTATCGCTATGCCGACGGCGGCGGCGAGATCGGTATCATCTCCTCCGTGAGCGAGCCCTTCTGCAGCACCTGTACCCGCGCCCGCCTCGCCTCCCAGGGGCAGCTTTTCACCTGCCTGTTCGCGGGTAAGGGGCACGATCTGCGCACACCCCTCCGCGACCCGTCCGTGGACGATGCCCAGCTCGCGGCGATCATCCGTGACATCTGGGGCAACCGCCGCGACCGCTACTCCGAGATGCGCACCAACAACACCGCACCCGTCGAAGCCACCGCGCTGCAGTGGAAGGTGGAGATGTCCCACGTGGGCGGCTGAGCCTCTGGTGTTCCGTCTCAGGCGGGCACCGGCATGGCCTTCGCCTGTCGGGTCAGCCGCTGCACCTCCTTCGAGCAGGCAACCCGGCCTTCCGTGGCGTACGCCTCGTGATTCCGCTCGATGTCATCGAGGCGGTAGAGGTAGTTCACCATCATGCCGAAACTCTGTTGAATCCCGTTGGCGGAGGCATCCCCCAGCCAGTTGACCCGATGGACCTCCGCGCCGTTGCCCAGGTGGAACCGACTCACCGGGTTCAGCGGCAGCCCGTGCCGGTTCTTCTCCAGCACCAGGTAGCGCGTGGCCAGTTGCATCAGGGGCTTGCGCAGGACAGGGGCGCTGCCGTCGAGGGTCGCGGCCGGATCGCCGTGGACCAGTGCCGTGATGGCTTCCTGCTCCGCGGCGTCGAACCCGTCCAGCGAGGCCGGTGGCAGTGCGCGGACCCAGTCGGCGAAACCCGGCATCGGCGACAGCGTCACGAAATGCGTCAGCCCGGGCAGCTCCTTGCGCAGCTCTTCGACCACCTGCTTGATCAGGAAGTTGCCGAACGAGATGCCGCGCAGCCCTGACTGACAGTTGCTGATGCTGAAAAACGTCGCCGTGTCCGCGCCGGCGGCGGGTGTGTCGGCAGTGTCCTCCGCCGCGGGGCCGTTCAGCAGGGGCTGAACGCGATCCGGTATCCCGCGCGTGAGCGCCACCTGTACGAAGATCAGTGGCTCATCACCCGTTGCCGGGTGGAAGAATCCGAAACACCGGCGGTTGTCCGGGCCGACGCGCTGCCGCAGGTCGTCCCAGGTGTGGATGGCGTGCACCGCTTCGTAGGCAATGATCTTCTCAAGCACGTGCGCCGGCGTGGTCCAGTCGATCCGGCGCATCACCAGAAAGCCGCGGTTGAACCATGAACGAAACAGCTCCATGAAATCGGTGTCCACGGACTGCAGCTCCGGCGCCTCGCGCAGGTAGCGCTGCAGGTCGGCGCGCATGCGTACTAGGCCGAACGTGTGGCCGGGAGGCGTGTTAAGGCGGCGCAGCAGTTCGGGGCGCGCCGAGCGCGCGGCCACGCTGAGCGCCTGGGCATTGCTGCTGTCGGGGTTGTCCGTGTAGCGGGCGTAGGCGGCGGCCACGGCCTCCGGCGCCGGGGCGTAGCGTGTGGCGAGGCCGCGGAAGAACGCCAGCTTGCCCGCGTCGTCCATGGCGTCGTAGGTGGTCAGGGCCGTGCGTGCACGGCCCAGGCCGGAGACCTCGCCGTCGCTCGCCAGGAGGTCGTCGCACTGTTCCAGCAGGGCGTCGGAGCCCTGCCCGGCGCGATCCGCCCGGCTCCGGAAGCGCCCGGCATACCGCTGGGTTACACTGGTGAGCAGGTCATTCAGAAACGTACTGTTCATTCTGCCATCCTCCGCCCCGGGTGGTGATATCCGATCCTCGACTATAATCGAGGCGGCCCGGATTTGGCATTCCGGCGTTGTGACTGACCGATTGGCCGGTTATTTTTCCGAGCCATTGCCGGGCGGGGCCGTGCGCTCGTCCTCGCTTGACCCTCATCCCCACCTCGACCAGGGAGTTGGCCTTGACCATGTTTCTCGATGCTTACCACGCGCTCCAGGACGGTGTGGTGCGGATCTCCGCCAACCAGGCGAGCCGCTTCGCCAAGGAAGTCGCCGGCGATTTCAACCCGATTCACGACGCCGATGCGCGACGGTTCTGCGTTCCGGGGGATCTGCTGTTCGCCCTGGTACTCGGCTACTACGGCGTGTCGGAGCGGATGGCGTTCCGCTTTCGCGGCATGGTGGGCGACGACGTGCCGCTGGTGTTCCCGGAGGCCATGGATGGTGGGCCGCTGACCATTGCGGACCTGGATGGCAAGGTCTACCTGGAGGTGGAGCGCAGTGGTGCGGTGGTTCGGAACGCCGACGTGGTGGAGGCGTTCGTGCGCCGGTACTCGGCCTTCTCGGGGCGCAACTTCCCGGAATTCCTCGAGCCACTGATGCGGCAGCGGGAGATGATGTTCAACCCCGACCGCCCCCTCGTGCTCTACGACAGCATGGCGTTCGAGCTGAAGGGCGCTGTCACGGCGGGCCTCGACATGGTGCTGGAGACCGCCAGCCTGGGTGTAAACGGCAAGCGCGGCGAAGAGTGGCTGCGCTTCCAGGTGGTCGATGGTGACCAGGTCGTGGGCGAAGGCTCCAAGAAGGTGGTGATCAGCGGTCTGCAGCCCTGGGATGAATCCCGTATGGGCCCCTTCGTGGACGACTACACCGCACGACGTGACCACTTCCACCCCTGACCGGCGCCGTCCGGCCCTGCGCCGGCAACCATCGCGCAGTATTGTTATAATGTAACTTTTCCGCTGGAGGTGGACAGGTGGCTGCGCTGACCCCCGTGACCGTGCTGACCGGCTTTCTCGGTGCCGGCAAGACCACGCTGCTCAACCACCTGCTGTCGCACCCCGATCTGGCCGACTCTGCGGTGATCGTCAACGAGTTCGGTGCGACCGAGCTGGATCACTGGCTCATCCAGGGCGGCGAGGAAGAGATCATCACCCTCGATCAGGGCTGCATCTGCTGCAGTCTGCGCGGCGATCTGGTGGGAACTCTGCGGCGCCTGTTTCAGCGTGCCGCGGCGGGTGAGATTCCCCGTTTCCGCCGCGTTCTCGTGGAGACCACGGGGCTGGCGGACCCGGCGCCGGTGGCGCAGATCCTCATGCAGGACCCGATGCTCGCCATGGAGGCCCGGCTCGACGGCATTGTCACCATGGTAGACGCCGTCCATGGAGGCACGACGCTGCGGGAGCACCCGGAAGCCGTGCGCCAGGCGGCGATGGCCGATCGCATCGTGCTCACCAAGACGGACCTGGCCGACGACAGTGATGTGGACGCGCTGGAGCAGCAGCTGCGGCACGCCGGCGCGGGGGCGCCGGTCATCCGGGCCCGGCATGGCGCCGTTGATCCGACCGCGTTGCTGGAGACGGGCCCGGCAACCGGAGATGGGCGCCATCTCCGCAAGTGGCTGCAGCTCGGCGCTTTTCAGCCGCTGGACGATGCCCGCTCACCGTCGCCCGCGCCCGCCGATGGCGATGACAGTGCCCACGGCCGGATCTTCAGCCACGTTCTGCACCACGATGGTGCGATACCGCTGCGAGACCTCGACGCATTCCTGGATACCGTCTGCGAGCTCCACGGCCGTCGCCTGCTGCGGCTGAAGGGTATTGTGCGCGTCACCGACGAGCCGGAGCGCCCGGCGGTGGTCCACGCGGTCCGCGCCCTGCGCCACCCGGTCGGCCGCCTGTCCGCCTGGCCCGGCGGCGTCAGTGATACGGCCATCGTGTGCATCGGCGAGGCCCTGCCCGTGGCGTCACTGGACGGCCTCTGGAAGTACGCCATCAGCCGCCCGTGATGCGCTGGACTGCCCCCACGTCACGATGCGACCCGGGACAAGGATGTCCTGATGCCCGATCAACACCATCGCTCCATCCTGCGCCCCCGGTTCCGCCCTGAGCCTGGCGGCGACGGTCTGGTTGTCGAACGCCCTGCGCGGGAGGAACGCCAGCGGCCGCGTTCTGGAGGAAGTGGCACAGGCCCAGGGCAAGCCCATCGACGAGGCCGATGTGCACCCGTGAGGGGGCATTGCCCATGCTACTCTCCCGGAAGCCGCCCGGGCGTCCGGCGCAATCGGGCACTGGAGATGCACAGGTGAGGCAATGACCCTTGGGCTGATCGCGGCCGTTATCGGTATCGGGCTGATCCACGGCGTGCTCCCGGACCACGGCTGGCCCATCGCCGCTACGTATGCCCTGCGTCGGAAACGCCGCTACGTCGCGGGGGCGGTGGCGGCGCTGATCATCGGGGTCGGGCACCTGCTGAGCAGTATCGCCCTGGTCGTGATCTTTCTGCTGCTGGCCGGGGCCTACGATCTCCATGAGGCGCGCTGGCTATCGGTCGCGGCCGGCTGCATGCTGGTGCTGCTTGGCATCTGGCAGTACCTGCAGGCCCGGCAGGGGCACGGCCACAACCATCATGGTCATGCCCATCACGGCCACGGCCCCCTGGCGCGCCTGCAGGCCTCGGCCCAGGCGCGGCTGGGCGACCCGGATCAGCGTGGCCTGGGGCACCTCGCGATCGTCGCCATACTGCTCGGCCTTGCCCACGAGGAACCGGTCCAGATCCTCGCCATCTGTGCCGGCACGGCCCACTGCCTCACGCTGATGGCGGTGTACTCTCTGGCGGTGATCGTCGCGATTCTGGTGCCCACGCTGCTACTTGTGCTCGGTTACCAGCGGCACCGGCAGCTGGTGGAGCAGTATCTGCCGCACTTGTCCTATCTCACCGCTGCCATCCTGGTTGGCATGGGTGCCTGGTTCATTCTGGTGCATTGATGGACGGCCTCCCGCGGCGTTACGTCCGGGCCGCCTTTTGCGTTATAAGGGTGGGGCTGCCCCGTGTTTTTCTCCGCCGGCTAACTGACAGGTGAGACCGTTCCCAGCAATGTCATACCGCACCCTCTATCTCGGATCGACCAACCCCGCCAAGCTCGATGCCGTTCAGGCCGTTTTCACCCCCGATCAGGGGTTCACCGTGGTGGCCAGAAGCGCGCCGTCGGGCGTGGCCGACCAGCCGCGCAGCGATGATGAGACCCGCACCGGCGCCGTGAACCGGGCCCATTGGCTGGTGCGCCAGCCGGGTGTCGAGCTCGGGATCGGCCTGGAAGGCGGGCTGGTGGATCACGCCGGTGACATGTGGCTGTGCAACTGGGGCGCTCTGGCCACCTCGCGCGGACACCTGCTGGTTGCCAGTGGCGCCCGTATCCCCCTGCCGCGGGAGCTGGCGCAGTCCCTGCGCAAGGGGGGTGAGCTCGGTGATGTGGTGGATTCCTGGTCCGGCCGTGAGGGGGTGCGGCATCGCGAAGGGGCCATCGGCATTCTCACCGAGGGTGAAGTCTCGCGCGCCGATCTGCTCGGGCATATTGTCCGCCTGCTGTTCGGGCAGTGGCGCTACCTCGGCGAATCCCGGGTGTCATAGATGCTGGCGCGCCGCTCGACAACCGCGCTGCTGCTCGGCGCAGCGATCGTCGCCGGTTGCTCGGACCCCGCCGACGACCGGTGGTATACCGAGGAGCAGGTCCGGATTGGTGAGGCCGTGTTCGAGGCGGAATGTGCTGTCTGTCATGGTGACCGGGCGCAGGGTGCGGAGAACTGGCGGCAGCGGGACGACGATGGTTACTTTCCGCCGCCGCCCCTGAACGGCACGGCCCACGCCTGGCATCATCCGAAGGATGAACTGCGGATGTTCATCCGCGATGGCTTCAATCGCATGCCGGGGTTCGGTGATCGCCTGGACGATGACGAGATCGACGCCGCCATCGCCTGGTTTCAGTCCCACTGGAGCGACGCGGTCTACGACGCCTGGCTCGACTACGACGAACGCGGTGAGTCGGGGCATGACGCCGGGGCGGATACTCAACGTGGTAACCCCGGTGTAGAGTAGGAGCATTCCACACAAGAACAGCGGCGTCCGCACCCGGACGGGCGCGGGCGACGGGCAGGGTGGCTTTATCAGCGAGCAGATAGACAGCGACAGCACCGCGCTTCTGGTGCTTGTGCTGGAGCGCCGCTTTGGTGCGCTGACTCCGGCACAGCAGGCGATGGTGGCCGGCGCCGACCTGGCGACCAAGGCCGTCTGGCTGGAGGTGCTGCCCACGGCCCGCGGCCTCGATGACCTGTTCGCAGCCCGGGGCTTCGAATCGGGTGAGCTGGCCAGTTCACCCGCAGCACTCTCCGACCTGATCGATGCCTCGCCCGTGCCCATGGTCATCACCGAAGGTACCGGCGACCTCGAGCGGATCGTGTTCCTCAACCGGGAGTTCCGGGAGCGCATCGGCTACAGCGAGTCGGATATTCCGGACGTGCGTTACTGGTGGCCTCTGGCGTACCCCGACCCCGCCTACCGTCAGGCCATCGCCAGTGCCTGGAAGGCCCGCATGGCCCGGGCGGCGCGGGATCGCGACCGGATCGAGCCCATGGAGGTGCGTATCCGCTGCGGCGATGGCGCCATGCGCGTCTTCCAGGCCCATGCCACCTCCATCGGTTCCTGGAATCTGGGGGTATTCGTGGAGATCACGGCGCTGCGCGAAGCCCAGGAGGAACTGGCGCTGAGTAAGGAGTGGCTGGAAGAGGCGCAGCGCATCGCGCGCCTGGGGCACTGGATTGCGCGTCCGGAGGATAATGATCCGGGACAGGGGGAGCTGTGGTGGTCACGGGTGACCTATGACATCTTCAGTTGTGACCCGGCCGACGGCGCGCCAACCATTGAGCAGTACCGGGAAATCATCCATCCGCGGGATCGTGAACGGCTGCAGAGGCTGGTCGCGGAGTGCGGGGATGATGGTCAGTACGAGGTCGAATACCGCGTCGTGCGCGACGGTGGCGAGCCCGTCTGGGTGCGCGAACTGGGCCGGGTGCTGCGTGATGATTCCGGCCGCGTCGAGCGGGTGATCGGCACCATCCTCGACATCACGCGCCAGCGGGCCCTGCAGCAGGAGCTGGAGTACCGGGCCTCTCATGATGCGCTTACCGGTTTGTACAACCGTGCCAAACTGCAGCAGTTACTCCGGGAGATGGAACTGGGCTACCGTGATGCCAGGGAGCCGTTTTCGGTGGTGCTGCTGGACGTTGATCACTTCAAGACGGTCAATGACCGGTTCGGGCACGCCATCGGCGATGAAGTGCTGCAGGAGCTGAGCTGGCGCATCGCCAGCGTCCTCGAGCCGGAGCAACATGCCGGTCGGTGGGGTGGCGAGGAGTTCATGGTGCTGCTGCCCCGCACGGACGAACGGGCCGCTGCCGCCGTGGCCGGGCGCATCGCCGATGCCGTGACGCGCCATGAGGTGGCCTGTGCCGGGTACGTCACCGCCAGCCTTGGTGTGGCGGAGATGCGGCCCGGGCTCTCCGGCGGTGCCCTGGCGAACCAGGCTGACCGAGCCCTCTACGCCGCCAAGGGCGACGGGAGAAACTGCATCAGGCGCGCATCCGAACTGCCGCCGGGCTGACGTGATCACAGGAGGGGGAGCGATGCGTATCCGGTTCTTCAGTGCCCAGAGGTACGATCGTGAGTTCTTCGAGCGGTCGAACGCCGCCTTCGGCTTCGATCTGGAGTTCTCCGAGTCCTCCCTGGATGCTGACACTGCGCGGCTGGCCAGCGATGATGATGCCGTTTGCGCCTTCGTCAATGACACCCTGGATGCCGCCTGTCTGCAGGAGCTGCAGCGCCAGGGCGTGCACACCGTGGCCATGCGCTGCGCCGGGTTCAACAACGTGGATCTGCAGGAGGCCAAGCGGCTTGGGCTGCAGGTGGTGCGGGTGCCGGCCTACTCCCCGGAAGCCGTGGCCGAGCACACCATGGCGCTGATTCTCACCCTCAACCGCAACACCCACCGCGCCTACGCCCGTGTGCGGGAGAGCAACTTCAACCTCAACGGGCTGCTCGGTTTCAACCTCCACGGCCGCACCGTCGGCTTGATCGGCACCGGTCGCATCGGCGTCGCCACGGCGAAGGTGATGTCCGGGTTCGGCGTGCGCATTCTCGGCTACGACGTCTTCGAGAATCCGGCGTTCAAGGAACTGGGCGGCGAGTACGTGGACCTGGACACCCTGTACGCTACCGCGCATCTGATCAGCCTGCACTGCCCGCTGACCAAGGATAATCACCACCTGATCAACGCCGATAGCCTCGCGAAGATGAAAGATGGCGTCATGATCGTCAATACCAGCCGGGGTGGCCTGATCGACACGCGGGCCGTGGTGACCGCGCTGAAGTCCGGCAAGGTCGGGCATCTGGCGCTGGATGTCTACGAGCAGGAGGGCGACGTGTTCTTCCGCGACCTCTCCGACGAGATCCTCGCCGATGATGTTCTCTCGCGCCTGCTGACCTTCCCCAACGTGCTGATCACCGGCCACCAGGGGTTTTTCACCGGTGAGGCCATGACGCAGATCGCCGAGGTGACCCTCAGCAACCTGGACGCCGTGAACCGTGGCGAGGCGTGCGACAACGAGATCACGGCGCAGGTCTAGCGGCTGTCAGCTGCCGGCCGTGCCCATGGCGATGGTCGCCTGCAGCACCCGGCCCACGGGGCCATCGCCGTCGAACAGCGTCGTCTCCACCAGGCCCATGCCGTTGTCCTGCATACGACCGGTGGCTTCCAGGCCCAGCCACTCGCCCCTGGGCGCGCGATGAAGGTAGAGCGTCACGTCGGCATTGATGCTGCCCTGGTTCTCGCCCAGGTGGAGCTGGCCGACCCCGTTGCCGAAATCGCACAGGGTGGCGGCGGTCACCAGCGGGTCGGTGGTTTCACCGGCAATCAGCGGCAGGGGCAGTCGCATCCAGACCTGTCCATGGCCGTTCCCCCGGGTGCCCTTCAGCACCACCGCCTGTGCGGTCGTGTGAAAGCCCACGGGGCTGTAGCGCGTGCCCCAGCCCGCCGCCTCGGCAAGGCTGCGCGGGTTGTCCTCCTGAGGGGGTGTCAGGCCGGTCGGTGGGAACCGGCCGTGCTCCGGAACCGATGGCGAACCGGTCTCCAGGAACAGCGCCGATGCCCGCGTGACCTCGTTGCCGTCCGCCAGCAGCCGCCCCTCCAGAATCTGCAGCCGCTTGCCCGGGCGGACCACCTGCGTTTCCACGGTCAGGGGCTGTTTGGGCACCGGGCGCAGCAGATCCACGGTCAGGCGCGCCAGCCGCAGATCGGGCCGGGCCGCCGCCTCCTGCAGGGTGTGAGCCATCAGCCCGACCACCGGCCCGCCGTGCAGAAAGTCGGGGTTCCAGGGCCCGCGGCTCTGGTCCGAGGGGATGAACGCCTCGCCGTCACGGCGGAACACGCCTTCGTTCATGAACGGATTCCTTCAGTGGCTGAAAGCGGATGATGATCGCATGAACGAAGGCGATGGCGACACGATCACGTCCGCAGTGTCGCCCGACGGATGATTGTCCCGGTGTCGGCGTGTTCGGGCAGTGTGCCAAAGCCGCGCCCCCAGTCGCCGCCCAGCCGGCTGGTGATGAAGGCGTCGGCCACCGCTTCGGGCGCGTGCCGGCGCAGCAGGCTGGCCTGCAACACGTAGGCCAGCAGCTCCACCGTGCGGCGCGCCTCCCCCGGGTGGTCGGGCAGCCGCCGCAGGCGGTCTTCCAACTCGTCGGCGCGGTCAGACAGGATTCGGTCGTCGCCCGTGCCGAGGCGGATTTCCGCCATCGCAGCATCCACGCACTCCGGTTCGCGCTCAATGGCGCGCACCACATCCAGACAGATGACGTTGCCCACGCCCTCCCAGATGCCGTTCAGCGGGGCCTCCCGGTACAGCCGCGCCATCAGGTGATTCTCGATGAAGCCGTTACCACCGTGGCATTCCAGCGCCTCCACCACGAACGCCGGTGCCTGCTTGCAGGCCCAGTACTTGGCCATGGGCGTGGCGATTCGGGACAGCAGGCGTTCGTGTTCGTCATTGTCCTGATGATCCAGCGTGCTGGCGAGGCGCATGCTCAGCCACAGAAACGCCTCCGATTCCACCGCCAGGTCGGCGGCGACGTTGGCCATGATTGGCTGCTCGATGATCGGCTTGCCAAAGCTGGTGCGGTTGCCGGCGTGGTGCAAAGCCTGGCTCAGCGCCTGGCGCATCAGCCCCGACGAGCCCACGGCGAAGTCGAGCCGGGTCAGGTGTGCCATCTCGATGCTGTTACGGATGCCGCGGCCTTCCTCGCCCACCATGACCCCGTAAAGATCCTGGAACTCCACCTCGGACGACGCGTTGGAGCGATTACCACACTTGTCCTTGAGTCGCTGGATGCGGAGGTTGTTGCGGCGGCCGTCCGGGAGCCAGCCCGGCACCAGAAAGCAGGAGACGCCGCCCTCGGTCTGGGCCAGCGTGAGAAAGAGGTCGCTCATGGGCACGGAGAAAAACCACTTGTGCCCGGTAATCAGGTATTCCGCGCCGGAACCCCGTGCCGCTCCCAGCGGGCGCGCCGTGGTCTGGGTCTGCCGTAGGTCCGAGCCGCCCTGCTTCTCGGTCATGGCCATGCCCACGGTGATGGCCGACTTCTCCCGCGCATGAATGGGTCGGGCGTCGTAGCCCGGGCGCATGATCAGCGGCTCCCATTCGGCGGCCAGGGCCGGGTCGTGCCGCAGGGCCGCCACCGAAGCGAAGGTCATGCCCATGGGGCAGCAGATGCCGTTCTCGCCCTGGTTCCACAGGTAGCTCAGGGCGGCCCGCGCCACGTGCGCGCCGGGCTGCGGGTGGGTCCACGCCAGGGAGTGGGTCTCGCAGGAGAAGATCAGCTCCATGAGCTCGTGGTAGGCGGGGTGGAACTCGATGGTGTCGGTCCGGTTACCGAAGCGGTCGTGGGTATGCAGCTCCGGCTCGTAGCGGTTGGCCGAGCGGGCCAGTTGCTGGACGTGCTCCGACCCCACCAGTGCACCGGCGCGGTCGAGCCGGTCGCGCGCCCAGTTGCCGCCGTAGGCACGCACCGCCTCCACCAGCGCCTGATCGCCGGTGTAAGCATTGTAGTTCACCAGGTCGCCCGGCTGGTTGAGCACCGCGTGGGTGCGGTGGTCCGGGATGTCAGGAGCGGCGGACGGGATATCCGTGGGCTGACTGCTCATGTGGCCACCTCGCAATGCGCTGCCGTGCGCTCGAATCGTGCATCGCCTATTCTCGTAACACTGTTTTCAGTGTAGCCCGGGAAAACTTCCCATGTCACACCGGGCGGCCAGCGCCAATACTCGGAAGCAGAACAACGACAAATCGGGAGGGTGACCATGACCGCCACCACGCGAATGGCTTGTCTGTGCGCACGGGGTGCCAGCCTGCTGCTGGCGAGCACGTTCACCGTCGCCGCGGATTCCGGGAGTGATGTGCCCCAGCGTCTGCAGGCGCTGGAAGTCCACGCGTTGCTGCTGGACGACATCACGGAAACGCCGGGAGCGGCCGCGGTCCTGAGCGATCACGACATCGAGGCGTATCGCCCGCAGACCCTCCACGACGCGCTGGACTTCGTCTCGGGTGTGCGCACCATCGACGACGACGCCCTGGGCCGCCGGTCCGGCATCGGGATTCGTGGGGCGCCGCCCCGGCGCTCGCGCAAGACCCTGCTGCTGGAGGATGGAACGCCGATTAGTGCCAGCAACTACCTGGATTCCGGTGCCCATTACACGCCGCCGGTGCAGCGGCTGGAGCGCATCGAGGTCCTCAAGGGTGCGGGCCAGATCGTGCACGGGCCGCTGAACAACCACGGCATCGTCAACTTCCGCAACAAGCAGCCCACGCCGATCCCTGAAACCACGGTCGAACTGGCAGGAGGCAACCGCAACACCTTTCAGCGCCATCTCATGCACCGGCGCACTGACGGCGATGTCGGCACGGTATTCGCGTACACGGGCAAGAACGCCGACGGTGTCTTCGACGTCGAAGAGCACCAGTACGACGACTTCTTCGGCAGTGTCCGCTGGGACGTGAACGACCGCCACGACCTGGGCGCGTCGGTGACCCATTTCAGGGAGCGCTCGGACGGCTACGACGAGAACAACCTCAGCCCGGAGCAGTTCGACGAGAATCCGCGCGGCAAGCGCCGCCTCAACGAGGGCCGCGAAGACAACAACATCTCGGTGGATTACTGGAAGGTGGACCTGGGCCACGACTTCCAGGCAACGGAGCGTCTGAGTTTTTCCAGCAAGGCGTTCTACACCAATGTCGATCGCCCCCGCTTCCGGACCAGCGGCGAGCCGCTGGACGACGGTGGCTTCATGCAGGGCCGTGACCGCCGTTACGAGACGTTCGGCCTCGAGACCCGTGCCGCGCTAGCCGGCGTGCAGACCGGTGCCGTGGCGCACACCTTCGAGGGAGGGCTGCGGTTCGAGCGGCATGATTTCGATGATCGCCGGCCGGTGGGGCTCGAGGGCGAGAAACTGGACGCCGGCAACCGCGGGCGTCTGCGCGCCGTCGAAGGCGAGGACGGCTACCCGGCGGACGGACGCCTGATCACGTACAAGGCCGAGGCCTACTCCGGTTTTGTGCAGGACCGCATGCGCGCGGGCGACTGGACCATTACTCCGGGCCTGCGAGTGGAGACCTACCGACAGGAAGCGCACACCCGGTTCCGACCCGGACACGAGGACGAAGGCGCCCGGGAGAGTGAGTGGAACACCCTGTATCTCCCCGGTATCAGTGCTCTCTACCAGGGTTTCGATGCCACGGAAGTCTACGCCGGTGTCCACCGCGGTTACGCGCCGGCACCGGCGCGCTCCGAGGACTTCCCGTTGACTCCCGAGACGGGCATCAATGCGCAGCTCGGGATGCGTGGCGACGTGTTCGGCGGGGTGAGTTATGACGTTGCCGCCTTTTACAATCGCATCAGCGACACCCTGATCCGCGATGACGTGGACGCGTTCGGTGACGCACTGTTCGTCAATTCGGCGGACTCGAACGTTTACGGTGTCGACGTGCAGGGGCGTGTCGATTCCGCGGCGTATATCCCGTCCCCCTACAACGTGTTCGCGGAGCTTGCCTGGAACTACACTGAGGCGGAGTTCCGTACCGGCCCCCTGGATGGCAACCGCGTCCCGGAGATTCCCCGCCACGCCGGCAGTTTCACCCTTGGCGTGGACCACCTCAGTGGCTGGGAGCTGAGCGCCACGGCCAGCCATTTCGGCGCGTTCTACTCCGACATCGAAAACACCCGCACCATCGACGCGGACTCGGGGCGGGTGCCGAGCCGCACGCTTCTGTCCGCTCGCGCCAGCTACCGCACCGCGCTGCAGGGCGTGGACACAACGCTCTGGGTTCAGGGACGCAACCTCACTGACAAGCTCTACATCAGCGATGTTCAGGACGGGCTGCGGCCCGGCGTCGGGCGCACGGTGATGGCAGGTGTCACCGCCCGTTTCTGACAGTCGGGCACCGCGGCGGGGACGCAGGCGCCGGGGAACCTGAAGACCAGCACGGTGCCGGCGCCGGGGCGGCTGTGTACGCGCATGCGCCCGCCCAGGCTGCGCACGCGTTCGCGCATCCCGGCCAGGCCGAGTCCGCCCGTGGGCGTCGTCGCGTCAAAACCACGACCGTTATCGGCGATGCCCAGTTGCAATGTCCCGGCGCACTCGCGCAGCCGAACCCGCGCCCGCTCCGCGCCCCCATGGCGTTTGGCGTTGCTCAGGGCCTCCTGCACCAGCCGGTAGAGATGGATGTCCCGCGCCGTATCCTCGGTGGCGTGCGGGGGCAGGGCCGCTATGTCGAGGCGGACCTGCAGATGCCGGCCCTGCCAGTCCTCGGCCAGAGATCGGAGTGCGGGGCCGAGACCGAGGGTGTCCAGATCGGCCGGATGCAGGCGGCGCATGAGGTTACGCGCCAGTCCGTGGATGTGATGGGCGGTGCTGCGGATTGCCTCGGCCCCGTCCCGGATGCGTGCCGGCAGTGGTGCGCGGTCATCCCGGATGGCGACCGCCTCGGCCTGCAGCGCGCTGGTGCATTGCCCCATCTCGTCGTGGAGTTCCCGGGCCAGGTGCCGCCGTTCGTGCTCCTGGGCGTCCATCAGCGCGCGGTTGAGCAGGCGGTTCCGTTCCCGGGTGCGGGCCAGTGCCGCAGCCAGGGCGTTGAACTGGTCGGCCAGGCGGTCCAGCTCCCGTGTGCCGGTCGTGGCCAGCCGACGGGTGTAATCGCCACGTTCCAGGGCGCCGAGGCCGCCACTGAGCTGCTGCAGCGGAGCAAGCGTACGCCGCAGCAACCACTGAATGAGAACGGCGGCCACAGCACCGAATCCCACCAGCAGCGCCAGCAGGCCGCGCGCCCCCTGCCACGCCTCGGCGATCTCGTCGCCGGGCTCCGCCCGGATCAGCAGCGCCGTTCCGGCGCCGTCGTTGAGCGTAATCGTGCGTGTATGGGCGGCGGCCTCGAATCCCACCAGCCACGCGAACCAGGCCGGAGCCGTGGCACCCCGGTCTGGCGCGGCCGCTGTCAGTGGCCGGTGCGCGTCTTCACGGACCTTTTCAAGTCGCACATGCCGCTGCGGTGTGACGGTCTCGAGCCGGTCCACCAAGTCGTCGGTGCCGCTGGCCGGGGCGTTCCCGTTGGTGTCCGCCACGGCGCTGCGGACCAGTGCCGTGGTCAGGTCCACCGCCGAGGTCAGTTCAGCGTGAACGGCCGTGCGGGCGTGGTGGATGACCAGCGTGAGTCCGGCGACGAGAAACCCGAGGGTGAGCACGGCGAACAGTAGTTGCAGCCGCGTGACCAGCGTCATCGTCAGACCTCCATGACGCCGGCCCGGATTGCCAGCCGGGCGAGATCCGCCGGCCCGGACACCGCCAGCTTCCGGCGAATCCGGGTGCTGCAGTTCGCCGCGGTCTTGTAGCTGATGGACAGCGTCTCGGCGATCTGCGACACGCGCTTGCCGGCGGCAAGCATCCGGAAGATCTCGAACTCCCGGGGAGACAGCACCGCCAGGCCGGAGGGCGCGTTGTCCCCGCCAATGCCTGGCGGCAGATCCGGGCCCAGGAACCGGCGCCCTTCCATCGCCCGACTCACGGCGGTGGTCAGCGTCTCCGGTGCGCTGGCCTTGGTCACATAACCGGTTGCCCCCGCGCTTAGCGCCTGCTCAACGAAGGCCCGCTGGTCGTGCATGCTCATGACCAGAACCCGTTGATCCGGATGGCGGGCGCGGAGGCGGCGCAGTGTCTCCAGGCCGCTCAGCCCGGGCAGGGCCAGGTCCAGCACCACCAGCGAGAACGCCCGTTCGGCGCAGCGCACGCAGGCCGCTTCGCCGCTCTCCGCCTCCTCCACCTGCCATTGGCCGCCGGACTGCTCCAGCAGCCGACGATAGCCGGCACGTACCACGGCGTGGTCGTCCACCAAAAGCAGGCTGCGGGCATGATCGGGTACCAGTGACGGCACGGCGGGGCCCCCGTGATCGCCGGGCGCTGTCCGGACGCACTTGGCCTGGATTGCACCCACAGGTCCGCGTCAAGTCGCGGATTCGTCACAGGGGAGTATAGGACACGGATGGATTGCGACTCGGTGAAGTCCCGATAGAGATGGCCGCCCGGCAGGATTACGACGGCGCCTTTGGCGCCTCGCCCTTCGGGTCCGCGTCGCGGCGCGCCGCGGCACTGGCCGCCTGCGGCGGCCGGTCGAACCTGAGGGGTCTGGATGTCGCAGGTTCGAATCCCGACTCGTGAAGATTCGGTTGCAATCGGGGGGATTGGGGGTGCTTCAAGAGTAGATGGCGCGCCCGGCAGGATTCGAACCTGCGACCTTCGGCTTCGGAGGCCGACGCTCTATCCAACTGAGCTACGGGCGCTTTGATCTGAGCTGCGTAGGATAGCGGTTATGACCGCATACGTCCATGCTCGTCCGGGGCCGGCGAGGTTTTGCGGGTCGGGTCTTTCCGATATACTGCTCTCCCGGTTTTCGGCCCCACCGCGCGGGCGGTAATTCGATGGAGTGTGGAGCGTGAGCGACGAGCAAGACGATAAGGCATTCATGAAAACCTTCGGCGGCGTGATGGCACTGCTCGTCGTGAGCGCGGTGATCATCGGCATCCTGGCGGTATTTGCCAGCACGTTCGATGAATCTCGCCAGCAGGCCCAGCTCGCCCATGAGCGCGACCGTGCGGAGCGTAATCTGCAGTCGGTTGGTGCCGTGCGGGAAGCCGGCGAGTCCGCGCCTGTTGCGGCGGTGGACGAAGACGATGACGACGCTGACGAAGAAGAAGTCGCCATGTCCGGCTCCGAGGTCAATGAATCGGCCTGTATGGCCTGCCACGCCAGCGGCGTGATGGATGCACCGGTGACGGGTGACGAGGGCGTCTGGGCCAGCCTGTATGAAGACAAGGGCCTGGAAGAGCTCGTTGATAATGCCATCAACGGCATCGGCGCCATGCCGGCCCGTGGTGGCGACTCCAGCCTGAGTGACGAGGAAGTGCGCAACGCCGTGGTTTACATGCTCGAAGAGAGCGGTGTGGCCGTCGACGACTGAATCGCGCGCGCAGCACCGAACATTATAGAAGCCGCCCTCCGGGGCGGCTTTTTTGTGCACGGAAAGTGGGCGGCGGAGGGACCGTCGCTGCACGGTGGTGCGCGATGCCACGGCGGGGGCCTGGACGCAACGCCTAAGCATTTGAATAGAAAAAGTAACCAGTAAGTGGCATGGCTTCTGCAGTGACCCGATCGGTCTGAGCCACCGGAACGTGGCGGAACGATTCAGGGATAACCGCAACAGAGGCGATACCAATGAAAAAGACCCTAACTGCGCTGGCCACCGGCGGCCTTCTCGTCACTTCCGGCGGTGCCGTCGCCAATGACCTTGGCGCTGGCTTCGCGTGGAGCGGCAATCTGGCGGTGACGTCGGATTACATTTTCCAGGGGGCCAGCGAGACGGGAGGGCGCCCGGCAATCCAGGGTGGCTTCGACCTGGAACACGCGTCTGGGCTGTATCTGGGCAACTGGAACTCGAGCGTCCAGTTCGGTGAGGGCGATGATGCCTACATCGAGATGGATGTCTACGGCGGCTTTGCCACCGATCTTACTGATGAAGTCGGTATTGATGTCGGGGTGATTCACTACTTCTATCCTGCCGCCGGCGGCGCCGCGGAATTCACGGAGCTCTATGCGGGCGTTAACACGGGGGTCGGTGACCTCGCCGCGGACTTCTACGTCGTCTACGAGGCGGACGACGGCGACTACATCTACTATGAGCTCAATCTCGCCTATGCACTGCCGCGCGACACCTACGTGTTCACCGACGTGGGCTATGTGGACGCCGACGACAGCGATGATGATTTCGCCTATTGGCACATCGGCGCCGGCGTCGAGTACGCAGGCCTCGATTTCAGTGTGATGTACGGCGACAACGACATCTCGGGCAACCGTGACCGCTGGGCGTTCACCGTCGCCACTGACTTCTAGGGGAAGACAGAACAACTCCCATGGGGCTCTGCGGAGCCCTTCCGGGGCGGGCGCGATGCCCGCCCCGTTTTCGTGCGTGAACCGATCTGTTTGCACCGTCGTTGTGCATATCTGGATCGCCCTTCCGCCCTTCCTGTGCTCCATCCGGCGGATATCATTAACTTTTTTGTTCTGGCACAGGTTCTGCTCCAGCTTCGCGCAGACGTTTCGTGCCGGGGCGCTCGAACATTCCCGGCTCACCCGAACCCTGCGTGGAGGTTGTTTGATGCGATATCTGTTGGGGTCCCTGTTCCTGCTTGTTCCCGCCCTCGCGCTGGCGCACCCCGGCCACGGGCATGGCGGCTTCGGCGCCGGGTTCGTGCATCCGCTGCTCGGCCTGGATCATCTACTGGCCATGGCCGGGATCGGCTTCTGGGCGGCCCGCCAGCACACCCTGCGCGGAACCCTGGGCGTGATCGGCGCGTTTCTGGGGGCGGTTGTCCTGGGCTTTGCCGTGGGCGCTGGGCAAGGCGCCCAGCCACTGGTTGAGTTCGGCATCATCGGCTCGCTGTTGATTACGGGCGCGCTCATCTTCGGTGCCCGGCGGGTTCCCATGGCCGCGGCCGCCGCCATTGCCGGTCTGTTCGCGTTGTTTCACGGGCATGCACACGGTGCAGAGATGGCGGCCGGTCTCTCGGCTGCCCTGTTTGCCTCGGGGTTCACCCTCGCGTCGGCCCTGCTGTTGACGGCGGGTGCCGGGCTTGCTGCCGCTGCCGCGCGCATGCGTCAGATGCGACCGATGGAGCGCGTGGGCGGCGGCGTCCTGGTGGCATCCGGCGTTTATCTGCTGATCGTGGTCTGAACCGTGGTAGCACTGCCCACAGCGATCCCCGTTGAGGCAGAGGGCGCCATGGACGGCAGCTGGCTGGGCCGGTTGGAGCTGCGGTTTGCACCGAGAGGCGATCGCACCGTGCTTGCGCGTCGCCGCCACGAGGGCCCTCTGCTGGTGCAGCGAACTTTCCATCCGGAAGGTGCCGTCTGCCACGCCTACCTGATCCATCCGCCCGGTGGCGTGGTCGGCGGTGACCGGCTGCGGCTGGACGCGGATGTGGCCCCGAGCGCTCACGTCCTCCTCACCACGCCCGCCGCGGCCAAGTTCTACCGTACGGCGGGTCCGGTGGCCCATCAGGAGCAGGTGTTCCGGGTCGAGGACGATGCGTCTCTGGAGTTCCTGCCCATGGAGACGATTCTCCATGGTCGCTCCGATACCGCGCTGACAAATCGGTTCCAGCTCTCGGGCGCAGCCCGGTTGTGTGCCTGGGACATCCTCTGTCTGGGCCGTCCAGGCAGTGGCGACCACTTCGATGCGGCGCGCTGCGCTCAGGAGCTGCTGATCGAACGGGACGGACAGGTGTTACTGCACGAGCGGCTGAATCTGGCCTCCGGCGACCCCCTGCTGACCCGGCCGTGGGGGCTGGATGGTTATACCACGGTGATTTCGCTGGTGATGACGCCAGCTGCGGAAGGTCTCGAGGAGACCCTTCGCGCCCGGCTGGAGCGCCATCCCGTGCGCCTTGGCGTATCACGCATCGGCGACCTGCTGTTGCTACGCGGCCTTGCCAACGGGGCCGAGGCCGCGCGGGCCGTACTCGAAGATGCGTGGCAGGTGGTGCGGGAGCCCGTTCTGGGCCGTACACCGAGCACCCCTCGCATCTGGAAGACCTGAACAACACTCTGGAGGCGTCTCATGGAGCTTACACCCCGCGAGAAAGACAAGCTGCTGCTGTTCACCGCCGCACTGGTGGCGGAGCGGCGCCAGGCCAAGGGCCTGAAGCTGAACTACCCGGAGGCGAAGGCCATGATCTCCGCGGCCATCATGGAGGGCGCACGCGAGGGCCGGACGGTCGCCGAGCTCATGAGCCTGGGCGGCGAGGTGCTCACCCGCGATGACGTCATGGACGGCGTCGCCGAGATGATCCCCGAGGTGCAGGTGGAGGCCACGTTTCCGGACGGGGTGAAGCTGGTCACCGTCCACGAACCCATCCGCTGAGGAGGCGCGCCATGATTCCCGGAGAGATTCTGCCCGCCGATGGCGGCATCGTCCTGAACGACGGCCGTGAGACCGTCACGGTGGCGGTCACCAACACCGGCGACCGGCCGGTGCAGGTGGGCTCGCACTACCACTTCTTCGAGGTGAACAATGCGCTCACCTTCGACCGAGGCGCCGCGCGGGGCTTCCGGCTGGACATCCCCGCCGGCACGGCGGTGCGTTTCGAGCCCGGCCAGGAGCGCACGGTGCAGCTGGTGCGCTACGCCGGCGACGGCACCGTTTACGGCTTTCAGGGCCGCGTCATGGGGCCGCTGAAGGAGGGCACGGCATGAGCAATACCATCTCCCGCACCGCCTACGCGGACATGTTCGGCCCCACCACGGGCGACCGCGTGCGCCTGGGCGACACCGAGCTGCTGATTCGCGTGGAGCGCGACCACACCGTCTACGGCGACGAGGTGAAGTTCGGCGGCGGCAAGGTCATCCGCGACGGCATGGGCCAGAGTCAGCGCACCAGCCGTGACGTGGTGGATACCGTGATCACCAACGCGCTTATTCTCGACCACTGGGGCGTGGTCAAGGCGGACATCGGCATCAAGGCCGGCCGCATCCAAGCCATCGGCAAGGCCGGCAACCCGGACACCCAGCCGGACGTGGACATCGTCATCGGCCCCGGCACGGAGGTGATCGCCGCCGAGGGCAAGATCGTCACTGCCGGCGGGATCGATGCCCACATCCACTTCGTCTGCCCGCAGCAGATCGAGGAGGCGCTTACCTCGGGCGTGACCACCATGATCGGCGGCGGCACCGGGCCGGCCACCGGTACCAATGCCACCACCTGCACGCCCGGGCCGTGGAACATCCACCGCATGCTGGAGGCCGCCGAGGCATTCCCCATGAACCTGGGCTTTCTCGGCAAGGGCAACGGCAGTCTGCCGGAGGCGCTCAACGAGCAGATCGAGGCGGGTGCCCTGGGGCTCAAGCTGCACGAGGACTGGGGCACCACCCCGGCGTCCATCGACTGCGCGCTGTCGGTGGCGGATCACCATGACGTGCAGGTGTGCATCCACACCGACACCCTGAACGAGTCCGGCTTCGTGGAGGACACGGTGGCGGCATTCAAGGACCGCACCATCCACACCTACCACACCGAGGGCGCCGGTGGCGGCCACGCCCCGGATATCATCAAGGTGTGCGGCCTGGCCAACGTGCTGCCGTCGAGCACCAACCCGACGCGGCCGTTCACCACCAACACCATCGACGAGCACCTGGACATGCTCATGGTGTGTCACCACCTGGACCCGCGCATCCCCGAGGACGTGGCCTTCGCCGAGAGCCGCATCCGGCGCGAGACCATTGCCGCCGAGGACATCCTGCACGATCTTGGTGCGTTCTCGGTGATCTCTTCGGATTCCCAGGCCATGGGCCGGGTTGGCGAGGTGGTCATCCGCACCTGGCAGACGGCGCACAAGATGAAGGTCCAGCGCGGCGCCCTGAAACAGGACAGTGCCGGCGATGACAATTACCGTGCCCGGCGCTACATCGCCAAGTACACCATCAACCCGGCGCTCGCCCACGGCATCGCCCACGAGGTGGGCTCGCTGGAGCCGGGCAAGCTGGCGGACATCGTGCTCTGGGATCCGGCCTTCTTCGGCGTCAAGCCGGCACTCATTCTCAAGGGCGGGTTCATCGCCAGCGCCCCCATGGGCGACCCCAACGCCTCCATCCCCACGCCGCAGCCGGTGCACTACCGGCCCATGTTCGGCAGCCACGGCCGCGCCATGACCGGCACGTCCGTGAGTTTCGTCTCGCAGGCGGCATTGAACGCGGGCATCGGCGAGCGGCTGGGGCTGCAGCGGCGGCTGGTGGCCGTGCAGGGCTGCCGCAGCGTGCAGAAGCAGGATCTGGTGCTGAACAACTGGCAGCCGCACATGGAGGTGGACCCGGAGACCTACGAGGTGCGCGCCGACGGCGAACTGCTTACCTGCGAGCCCATGGCCGAGCTGCCCATGGCGCAGCGGTACTTCCTGTTCTGAGGAGCAAGCCATGCTGCAACTGACCGAGCGAGTGGGCGCGGCACCGGAGGACGGTGTGCTGCGGTTGCCCTTTGATACCCGCCAGAAGAGCCGTTTCCGGGCTGCGTTGAGCGACGGCACGGAGGTGGGGGTGTTCCTGGAGCGTGGCCACATCCTGCGCGACGGCGACTGCCTGCGCGCCGTCGACGGCCGCGTGGTGCGGGTTGAGGCGGCCGATGAAACGGTCTCCACCGTGCGCTGTGGTGATGCCACGCTGCTCGCCCGCGTGTGCTACCACCTGGGCAATCGCCACGTGCCGCTGCAGATCGGCCACGGTCTTTGCCGCTACCGCCATGACCACGTACTGGATGACATGGTGCGTGGTCTCGGCGTCGAGCCGATAGCGGAGCAAGCCCCCTTCGAGCCGGAGGCGGGCGCCTACGGCGGTGGCCACGGCCACGGGCATGGGCACGACCATGACCACCACCACTGACACCGGTCTGGCCCGCCGGCGCCTGTGGCAGCTCATGAGCCCGACGTTGCCCGTGGGCGCCTACAGCTACTCGGGGGGGCTTGAGTATGCCATCGAGGCAGGCTGGGTCGGCGATGCGGATGCGGTCGCCGACTGGCTCCAGGGGCAGCTCCGGCACACCCTGGGGCGGGTGGACATCCCGCTGCTGGCGCGCCTGCACGCGGCCTGGCGCCGCAACGACACCGCCGCCGTGACCCGCTACAGCCGCTGGCTGCGCGCCAGCCGCGAAACCCGGGAACTGGTGGCGGAGGACCACCACCTGGGTCGGGCCCTGGCGCGACTGCTGGCAGAGCTGGACATGCCCGAGGCGCAGCCGTGGACGGCCGAGCCCGAGGCGAGCTGGGCCGCATTGTACGCCCTGGCGCTGGCGCGCTGGGAGATTCCGCTGGCCGAAGGCGCCGAAGCGTACCTGTGGGCCTGGTGCGAGAACCAGGTGGCCGCCGCCATCAAGCTGGTGCCCCTGGGGCAGACGGCCGGGCAGAAGCTGCTGCTGGAGCTGGCGGAGCCCATCGGCGCCGCCGCGGCCGCGGGCCTGCAACTGGATGATGACGCCATCGGCGGTACCGCCCCGGGCGTGGCCATCGCCAGCAGCCTGCATGAAACGCAGTATTCCCGGCTGTTCCGAAGCTAGGCGCAGCAGCACCGTAGGGTGGACCTTCAGGTCCACCATGCTCCGGCACTCACCCTGCGGTGGTCTGTCGAAGCCCAATTGGTGGACCTGAAGGTCCACCCTACGGTGCTCCTACGGCCACAGCGGACGCCCAACGGCAACATCAGGAGGAAGACACCATGTCCACAACCGAACAGGCCCTGCGCGTCGGCATCGGCGGGCCCGTGGGCTCCGGCAAGACCGCGCTGCTGGAATCCCTGTGCCACGCCATGCGTGACCACTACAACATTGCCGTGGTCACCAACGACATCTACACCCGTGAAGACGCCGAGTTCCTCACCCGCCGTAACGCTCTGGAGGCCGAGCGCATCATGGGCGTGGAGACCGGCGGTTGTCCGCACACCGCCATCCGCGAGGACGCGTCCATGAACCTCTCCGCCGTGGCGGACCTCAACGCCCGCTTCCCGGGGCTGGACGTGGTGTTCGTGGAGAGCGGCGGGGACAACCTCTCGGCCACCTTCAGCCCGGAGCTGTCGGACCTCACCATCTACGTCATCGACGTCTGCGCCGGCGACAAGATCCCGCGCAAGGGCGGCCCCGGCGTGACCCGCTCGGACCTGCTGGTGATCAACAAGATCGACCTGGCCGAGGGCGTCGGCGCCTCGCTCGAAGTCATGGATCGGGACAGCAAGCGCATGCGCGGCGAACGCCCGTTCCTGTTCACCAATCTCAAGACCGGTCAGGGCCTCGACGAGGTCGTCGATTTCATCGTCCGCGAAGGCATGCTGCGCAGCCGCGACATTGCTTAACCGTAGGGTGGACCTTCAGGTCCACCTGTTCCCGTCGGCTTTCCTGTTTGAAAGGCTGATAATCACCCGTGGCGGACCTGAAGGTCCGCCCTACGCCTGCCTACGCTCGCTCTGCGCCTCACACGTCCCCCGACCAGCGCAGCCGACGCACTGTCATTGTGCGTATGCGTTTCCGCGGTGCGAATCCAGGCGTCATGGCGGTGCAATATTCTTGAGGCGAGTGCGAAACGTGTTGTTTTTGCGGTTTCTTTAACCCTGGCATGCGGCTTGCTCCGTATGGATGCAGTGCCGGGCCCGGCGGCCCGGTACCGCGGAGTCACTGCCCCGGCCCGGTGCATGCCGGGCCGATCAACAGGACCACGGAGGCAACCGATGCATTCAGAACAACCGAAAACGGCGCTCGTTCGAGCCACTGCAGGCAGCGCCCTGGCGCTGGGGCTGCTGGCAGCGGGCAACGCCCAGGCGGACGACCCCATCAAGGTGGGGATTCTCCACTCCCTCTCCGGCACCATGGCCATCAGCGAGACGTCCCTGCGCGACGTGGCGCTCATGACCATCGAGGACATCAACGAGCAGGGCGGCCTGCTGGGTCGCGAGTTGGAGCCGGTGGTGATGGACCCGGGCTCCGACTGGCCCACCTATGCCGAACAGGCGCGCGAGATGATCGAGCGCGAGGAAGTGGACGTGATCTTCGGCTCCTGGACGTCCGTCTCCCGCGAGGCGGTGCTGCCGGTGCTGGAAGAGCTCAACGGCCTGATGTTCTACCCGGTGCAGTACGAGGGCGAGGAGTCCTCCCGCAATATCTTCTACACGGGCGCGGCGCCGAACCAGCAGACGCTGCCCGCCGTGGAGTACCTCATGAGCGAAGAGGGTGGCGGTGCGGAGCGCTTCTACCTGCTGGGCACGGACTACGTCTTCCCGCGCACCACGAACCGCATCGTGCGGGCCTACCTGAATGCCCACGGCATCGGCGACGAGGACATCGAGGAGGTCTACACGCCCTTCGGCCACGATGACTTCCAGACCATTGTCGACGACATCGGCAGCTTCGCCGACGGCGGCCCCACCGCCGTGATCAACACCGTCAACGGCGACGCCAACGTGGCGTTCTACCAGGAGCTGGCCAACCAGGGCATCGACCCCATCGACGTGCCGGTGCTGGCCACGTCCGTGGGCGAGGAGGAGCTGCGCGGCATGGACACGGACCTCCTGGCCGGCCACCTCGCGGCCTGGAACTACTTCATGTCCATCGATACGCCGGAGAACGAGCAGTTCACGGAGCGCTGGTTCGAGTACGTGGAGGAGAACGACCTCTCGGGCGGTTCCGACCGGGTTACCAACGACCCCATGGAAGCCACCCACATGGGTATCCGTATGTGGGCCCAGGCCGTGCTGCAGGCCGGCACTACCGATGTGGACGCCGTGCGCCAGGCCGTCTACGGCCAGTGCGTGGATTCCCCGTCCGGTTTCGAGGTGTGCATGGACGAGGAGAACCACCACCTGCACAAGCCGGTCATCATCGGCGAGATCGAGCCCGACGGTCAGTTCTTCCCGGTCTGGGAGACCGATGACGTGGTCCGCGCCGAGCCCTGGAGCGAGTACGTCGAGGGCAACGAGAACCGCACTGCCAACTGGCGGTACCCGTGGGTCTGTGGCGACTGCGAGGAACCCACCTACGACCTCGGGTTCTGACGGACTCAGCAAGAACCGCGGGCGCGCACAGGGAGCGTGCGCGTCACCGCGAACATCCGCGGGGCGGTCGTCCCCGCGACCCCCAAACACCAGAACACGGACACCAGCCGTTCACCGGGCGGCTCCGAGGAGATCGTGTCATGTGCAAGACCGCGTGGACGCACCGCTGGTCACTGCTGCTTCTGATCCTGCTGGCGTTGCCCGGATCCGGGGCCATGGCGGACACCGCCCTGGATCAGGCGGAGGAGCGCGTGGAGGAGCTCGATCAGGACGACGACGAGGCCATTGAAGACCAGCTGGCTGCCGTCGAGGAGCGGGATCTGGCGCCCGGGACCGCCGAGGTGCTCAGCCGCCTGGCCACGGCGGACCGGCGGGAGCTGCAGGCGGCCATGGAGGACATCGCCGGGCTGCAGGATGCCGATGCCCTGCCAACCCTGTTCGCCCTGCAGGATCGCCGCCTGTACTACACCGAGGACGGCACCCTGATCATCGAGAATCCACAGGACGGCTCGCTCCGCGAGGCGACCACCGGCCGTGAGCGAGCCGATCTCAGTTCGGGCGACCTCGCCCAGCCGCGGCTGACCAACGTGGTGCGGCGCACCCTGCGGCCCACCATCGGCGCCCTGCAGATCTTCTCCGACGATCCGCAGGCCCGCCTTGCCGCAGCCGATGAGCTGGCGGAACGCCCCCGGCCCGAGATGCGCGACGCAATTACCGAGGCACTGGAGCGCGAGACCGCCGCCGAGACCGATCGCCTGCTGAACATCGCCCTGGCCCAGCTCGATCTCGACAGCGACGACGACGCGCGCCGGCTGGAAGCGGTGCAGATCATCGCCGAGGTGCGGGCCAACCGGCTGCGCTCCGACCTGGAGGCGCTGACCCGCATGGACGACGACGGCAACTACCTGGAGCCCGTTGCCGAGATCCGTGAGGCTGCGGCCGCCGGCGTGGAGGCGATCGACCGTCGTGCCCGGTTCGCCGGCTTCGCCTCGGATTTCGTCTACGGCATGTCCATGGGCAGCGTGCTCCTGCTCGCCGCCATGGGCCTTGCCATCGTGTTCGGGCTCATGGGCGTCATCAACATGGCCCACGGCGAGCTGCTCATGGTGGGCGCCTACACCACCTTCATGACCCAGAGCCTGTTCGCGCTGTTCGCGCCCCAGTGGTTCCAGTACTACCTCATCGCTGCCGTGCCCCTGGCATTCGTGGTCACGGCGGGCGTGGGCATTCTCATGGAGCGTGGCGTGATCCGGTTCCTCTACAACCGGCCGCTGGAGACGCTGCTGGCCACTTGGGGCATCAGCCTCATCCTGATCCAGAGCGTGCGCTGGATGTTCGGTGCGCAGAACGTGGCCGTAGCCAGCCCGCCCTGGTTCTCCGGCAGTGTGCAGATCATGCAGGGCGTGACCCTCTCCACCAGCCGCGTGGGCGTGATCCTGTTCGCGATCTTCGTGGTGGCCCTGGTGTGGTTCCTCATGAACCGCACCCGCCTCGGACTGGAGGTGCGCGCCGTGATGCAGAACCGGGACATGGCGGCCGCCCTGGGCGTGCCCGCCAAGCGCGTGGACATGTGGACCTTCGCCGTGGGCGCCGGCGTGGCCGGCCTCGGCGGTGTGGCGCTGTCACAGATCGTCAACGTCGGCCCGGAGATGGGTCAGAACTACATCGTCGACTCGTTCATGGTCGTGGTGCTGGGCGGCGTCGGCAACCTCCTCGGGCCGGTATTCAGTGCGCTTGGCATTGGCGTGACCACCAAGTTCCTTGAGCCCGCAACGGGGGCGGTTCTGGCAACCATCCTCGTGTTCGCGGCCATCATTCTGTTCATCCAGTGGCGTCCCCAGGGCATTTTTGCCCTCAAGGGGCGGTCTGCTGACGATTAAGGAGACCGATCATGCAGCCGCAAACTGCGCTGTCCCGCGTCGGCCGACTGCACACGCGTACGGCCTGGTTGATCCTGGTAGCCCTCGCCGTGCTGGCACTGGTGGTGGTGCCGGTGCTGAACCTGGTGGTGCCGCCGGACCATCCCCTGCACATGCCGGGCTGGATGGTCACCTTGGCCGGCCGCTTCCTGTGTCTGGCGCTGGTGGCCCTGGCGCTGGACCTGATCTGGGGTTACACGGGGATTCTCTCGCTCGGCCACGGGGTGTTCTTCGCCATGGGCGGCTACGTCATGGGCGCGCACCTCACCCGTGTCGCCTACGATGACGGGCGCCTGCCCAACTTCCTGCAGTGGCTGGATTACAGCGACTGGCCCTGGTACTGGGCGGGGTTCGACTCGTTCCTGTTCACCCTGGTGATGATCGGGCTGGTGCCCGGCATTCTGGCTTTCATCTTCGGCTTTCTCGCCTTCCGCTCGCGGGTGCGTGGTGTGTACTTCGCCATCATTACCCAGGCGCTCACGTTCGGCGGCATGCACCTGTTCTTCCGCACGGAGACGGGCTTCGGTGGCGACACGGGCCTGACCAATTTCGATACCCTGCTGGGCTTCGAGCTGGGTACGCCCGGGTCACGCCTGGCGTTGTTCTGGGTGAGTGCTGCCACGCTGATCACCGCCTACCTGCTGTGCCGCTGGATCGTCACCTCGAAGCTCGGCCGCGTGATGACGGCCATTCGCGATGCCGAGACCCGGCTGCGCTTCACCGGCTACGACCCACTGCGTTACAAGCTGTTCGTGTGGGTGGTCTCGGCGGTGCTGTGCGGGGTGGCCGGTGCGCTGTACGTGCCGCAGACCGGGGTGATCAACCCCTCGGAGATGGCTCCGCCGGCGTCCATCGAGATGGCCATCTGGGTCGCTCTGGGCGGTCGCGGCACGCTGGTGGGCGCCATCGTCGGTGCCGGCATCGTCAACGTGGTCAAGACCTGGGCCACCAGCGCCTACCCGGATCTGTGGCTGTACATCCTCGGCGCCATGTTCATCGGTGTCACCCTGTTCCTGCCCAAGGGGGTGGTCGGGGTTCTCGGCATGCTGCGCCGGCGCAGGGGAGGTGAGGCATGAACGCCCTGAGTCGGTCACTGGACGATTTCCGCGAACTGATGCGGCGCGACCAGGTCTTCGACCTGGTCAACCGGTCGGCGCGGAACGATACCGTGGACATGAGCCACGGCGTGGCCCTCTACCTTGAAGGCATCACCAAGTCGTTCGACGGCTTCAGGGCCCTGGACGACCTCACGCTCTACATCGGCGACGGCGAACTGCGCTGCATCATCGGTCCCAACGGCGCCGGCAAGACCACGCTGATGGACGTGATCACCGGCAAGACCCGGCCGGACGAGGGCTCCGCCTGGTTCGGCAGCAACATGGACCTGCTGCGCCTGAAGGAGCACGAGGTCGCCCAGCGCGGCATCGGCCGGAAGTTCCAGAAACCGACCGTGTACGAGAACCACACCGTGTTCGAGAACCTGGAGCTGGCCATGCACGCCGACCGCGGCCTTGTAACCAGCCTCACCTGGCGACTCAGCGGCGAGCAGCACGACCGCATCGGCGAGATCCTGGAGCTGATCGGGCTGACCGCACGGCGGGATACCGAGGCAGGGCTGCTCTCCCACGGCCAGAAGCAGTGGCTGGAGATCGGATCGCTGCTGATGCAGAACCCGCGCCTGCTGCTGGTGGACGAGCCCGTGGCCGGCATGTCCGGTCAGGAGACAGAAGCCACCGCCGAGCTGCTCACCAGCCTGGCTGGCAAGCATTCCGTGGTGGTGGTGGAGCACGACATGGATTTCGTGCGCTCCATTGCCCGCCAGGTCACCGTGCTGCACCAGGGCAGCGTTCTCGCCGAGGGCAGCATGGATCAGGTGCAGAACGCCCCGCGGGTGCGCGAGGTGTACCTCGGGGAAGAGGAATAGACGGACATGCCTGCCCTGGTCGCGGCTTGCACCGCTCCTACAGACGGCGCCGTGATGCTGTAGGAGCGGCGCGAGCCGCGATAGAGCCAGACAGACCACCCGCAGGAGCGGCGCAAGCCGCGACGTTCCCACGGGAAGACACAAGACGGGAGAACCGAGATGCTCCGCATCGAAGGCCTGAACCAGTACTACGGCGGCAGTCATATCCTGCGGGATATCAGTCTCGACGTGCAGGCCGGCCGCGCCAACTGCCTCATGGGCCGCAACGGCATGGGCAAGACGACGCTGCTGAAGTGCATCATGGGGCTGGTGCCCATCACGGGCGGCCGGGTGCTGTTCCATGGCGAGGACATCAGTGGCAGGAAGCCGTATGAGCGCGCCCGGCTCGGCCTTGGGTACGTGCCCCAGGGGCGCGAGATCTTCCCGCAGCTCACGGTGGAGGAGAACCTGCGGGTGCCCCTGGCAAGCAAGCGCTCCAGGGCCATCCCTGACGACATCTACGATCTGTTTCCCGTCCTCAAGGACATGGCCCGTCGCCGCGGCGGTGACCTGTCAGGTGGTCAGCAGCAACAGCTGGCCATCGGCCGGGCGTTGGTGCTGCAGCCGGAAATACTGCTTCTGGACGAGCCGATCGAGGGCATCCAGCCGAACATCGTCAAGGAGATCAGCGACGTGATCCGGCTGTTGAACCGGGAGCGGGGCATTACCATCCTGCTGGTGGAGCAGAAGCTCCCATTCGCCCGTGCCACGGCCGACCGGTTCGACATCATGAACAACGGCAGCGTGGTGGCGTCGGGAGAGATGGACGAGCTGGGCGACGACCTGATCCAGGAACACCTCACCGTCTAGTCTCCGCGGGCCACGACGCTGGCCGGCTCACGCGCGAATGCGGGAAGGCTCATCGTCCGCGGTCAGGCGTCGATAGCCCAGCGCTTCGCCTAGATGCTGCACGGTGACACGCTCGGCGCCCGCCAGGTCGGCGATGGTGCGGGCGACGCGCAGCAACCGGTGGTACGCCCGTGCCGACAGCCCGAGCCGCTCCATGGCATTGGTGAGGAATTGTGCTTCGGTCTTGCCGATGGCGCAGGCCGCGTCGATGGTGTCGGGCCCCAGCGCGGCGCTGGCGGCACCGCTCTCCGCGACCCGGAACGCCCGCGCCGCACAGACCCGCTCCCGCACGGCGGCTGACGCCTCCCCCGGTTCCGCCTGCTGCAGCTCGGCCGGACGCAGCCGTGGCACGCTGATCTGCATGTCGATGCGGTCCAGCAGCGGCCCGGAGATGCGGCCGCGGTAGCGCGCCACCTGATCCGGTGTGCATTGGCAGGCGTGCACCGGATCGCCCAGGTAGCCGCAGGGGCAGGGGTTCATGGCCGTGACCAGCTGGAAGCGGGCGGGGTATTCCACCTGGGCGGCGGCCCGGGAAATGCTGACGCGGCCGTTCTCCAGCGGCTCCCGTAGCACCTCCAGCGCGTGACGCCCGAACTCCGGCAGTTCATCCAGAAACAGCACGCCGTTGTGAGCCATCGAGATCTCACCCGGACGCGGGCGGGAGCCGCCGCCCGCCAGCGCGGTATGGGAGGCGGAGTGGTGGGGCGAGCGGAACGGGCGTCGGCCCCAGTCCGCCGGGGCAAAGCCCGAGCGTGTGAGCGAGAGCACGGCCGCGGTTTCCAGGCACTCGTCATCGGTCATGGGCGGCAGTATCCCCGGCATGCGCGCGGCGAGCATGCTCTTGCCCGTGCCCGGAGGGCCGCTCAACAGGATGGAGTGACCGCCGGCGGCGGCGATCTCCAGCGCGCGCCGGGCACCGCACTGCCCGCGGACGTCGGCCAGGTCCGGTGGTGCATCGGCGGTGACCGCCGGCACCTCGGCCCGGGCCGGCTCGAGTAGAGCCGTGCCCGCAATGTGTCCGGTGATGTCCAGCAGGTGCGCGGCCCCATAGCTGGCCTCGGGGTGGACCAGTGCCGCCTCCGGCGCGTTGTCGGCGGGGACCGCCAGCGCGCGCCCCGCCCGCCGGGCCTGCACCGCAACGGGCAGGCACCCGCGCACGGGCCGGAGGGTGCCCGTCAGCGCCAGCTCGCCGGCGAACTCCCAGTGTGCCAGCCGGTCCCGGGGGATCTGTCCGGATGCGGCGAGAATGCCGATGGCAATGGGCAGGTCGAAGCGACCACCCTCCTTGGGGAGGTCCGCTGGTGCCAGGTTGATGGTGATGCGCCGGGTCGGGAACTCGAACCCGCTGTTGAGAATGGCGCTGCGAACCCGGTCGCGGCTTTCCTTCACCGCGGTCTCGGGCAGCCCGACGATGGAGACCGACGGCAGGCCGTTGGCGAGGTGGACTTCGATATCCACCAGCGGTGCATCCACGCCAAGGCCCGCGCGGCCGTATACCACTGCAAGTGTCATGTGTCCCGTCCCTGGGCGTGCCGCGCGTCAGGGCGCGGCGTTGGGTTCAGCTCTCTCCGGCCTGGTCTTCGCCGCCGGTGCGCCCTTCCAGCGCCGCGACACGTTCTTCCAGCGCTTCCAGCTGGGCGCGCGTGCGGGCGAGCACCTTGGACTGGGCGTCGAACTCCTCCCGCGTGACCAGATCCAGGCGATTGAAGGTGCTCTGCATGGTGGTCCGGAAGTTCCGCTCCATCTCCTGCTGGAACTCCCGCAGGCCGGGAGGCAGGTTGGCCGCGAATTTGCGCGCCATCTCATCGAGCGATTTCGGGTCGAGCATCGTGCACTCCTGATGATCACTGGTCTGTGTGCGCCCCGATTCAGTGCGAAATGCACCGAATCGGGGCGTGCCGTTGGTGCGGTGCCGCCGGAATCAGCGTTCTGGAGCCAATAACAACATGAATTACCGGCATAAACAACAAGTGGCACGGGAAATGCTCAAGCCCTGTCGAGTCCGATGCGGGCGGCCGGTTTATGAAGCCTGTCCGCAGGGAGCCCCGCCTGCGCGGGGGAAACCGTACCAGGGTCCGGAGAATCCGGACCGGTTTTCAGGGAGTAGCCGGGAATGAAACTCGTTACCGCAATCATCAAGCCGTTCAAGCTGGACGACGTGCGCGAAGCACTGTCCGAGATCGGCGTGCAGGGCATTACCGTCACCGAAGTGAAGGGCTTCGGGCGGCAGAAAGGGCACACGGAGCTGTATCGCGGCGCCGAGTACGTCGTCGATTTTCTCCCCAAGGTGAAGATCGAGGCGGCGGTTCAGGACGATCTCACCGATCGCACCATCGAGGCCATCTCCAAGGCCGCGAACACCGGGAAGATCGGCGACGGCAAGATCTTCGTCTTCGAACTGGAGAAGGCGATCCGAATCCGTACCGGTGAGACCGACAAGGACGCGCTTTAACCGGCGGCCCGTGCAACCAAGAGGATAATAACGATGGAAGTTACTGAACTCGCGTATGCGCTGGATACCTTCTACTTTCTGCTCTCGGGCGTGCTTGTGATGTGGATGGCGGCCGGCTTCTCGATGCTCGAAGCGGGCCTGGTGCGCTCCAAGAACACCGTGGAGATTCTCACCAAGAACATCACGCTCTACTCCGTGGCGGTGATGATGTACCTGCTGGTGGGCTGGAATCTCATGTACGAGAGCGGGGGCGGCGTGTTCCCGTCGCTGAGCTTCTTCCTGCCCGGCAGTGAGCCGCACACCACCGAAGACGGCTTCTCGTACTACTCTGACTTCTTCTTCCAGGTGGTGTTCGTGGCGACCGCCATGTCCATCGTCTCCGGGGCCGTGGCCGAGCGGATGAAACTCGGGGCCTTCCTGCTGTTTGCCGTGGTCATGACCGGTTTCATCTATCCGATTCAGGGTCTGTGGACCTGGGGCGGTGGCTGGCTGGATCAGCTCGGCTACACCGACTACGCCGGTTCCGCCATCGTCCACATGGCGGGCGCCACGGCGGCGCTGGCGGGTGTGCTGATCCTCGGGGCCCGCAAAGGCAAGTACACCAAGGACGGCAAGATCCGCGCGATCCCGGGTGGCAATCTGCCGCTGGCGACGCTGGGCACGTTCATCCTGTGGATGGGCTGGTTCGGCTTCAATGGTGGTTCGGAGCTGGCGGTTGCGTCCGAAGGCTCTGCGAACGCCGTGGCCACGGTGTTCATGAACACCAACTTCGCCGCGGCAGCCGGTGTCGTGGCCGCTCTGATCACTTCCAAGATCCTGTTTGGCAAGGCCGATCTCACAATGGTGCTCAACGGCGCCCTGGGCGGCCTGGTGTCCATCACTGCCGCGCCGGATTCGCCGGCCCCGCTGCTGGCCGTGCTCATCGGGGCGATCGGCGGCGTGATCGTGGTGTTCTCCATCATCGGCCTGGACAAGCTCAAGATCGATGACCCGGTCGGTGCCATCTCCGTGCACGGTACCTGCGGGATCTGGGGTGTGCTGGCAGTGCTCCTGTCGGTGCCGGAGGCGAACCTGGGCACGCAGCTGATCGGCCTGATCGCCATCTTCGGCTTCGTGTTCATCGCCAGTGCCGCGGTCTGGCTCGCGCTCAAGTTCACCATGGGCATCCGTGCCAGCGAGGAAGACGAGGAGAACGGTCTGGACATGCTCGAGTGCGGCATGGAGGCCTATCCGGAGTTCGTCTCCACCGGCCAGAAGTAAGCGACAACACAGTTGCAACACAGAACGGGCGCCCATCGGGCGCCCGTTTTTCGTTTACGGGAAGGAATTCGCCCGGCCTCGGTGGACCTGAAGGTCCACCCTACGGGAGCATCGTTGGCGGTCCGGTGCCGCTGTAGGGTGGACCTTCAGGTCCACCATGGCCGAGGATCCGCTAGCCAGCGCCTCACGCTGCCCGATCCAGTATGCCGTGCAGCTCCCGCCGTCGATCATCGCCGATGAACGCCGCGTCGATGGCGTTGCGGGTGAATCCGCACAGGGTGTCCCGGCTCAGGTCAAAGGCTTCGGCCACGGCGGTCATGTTGGCGGTCATGTAGCCGCCGAAGTAGGCGGGATCGTCCGAGTTCACGGTGACGTTGAGGCCCGCCTCCAGCAGCCGCGGAAGGTTGTGGTCGTCGATGGTATCGAATACCCGCAGCTTGACGTTGGCCAGCGGGCACACGGTCAGGCAGATGCCGCTGTCGGCCAGCCGCTCCACCAGTTCCGGGTCGCCGGTGCATTGCACGCCGTGGTCGACGCGCTCCACGCGCAGAATATCCAGGGCCTGGCGGATGTAGTCCGGCGGTCCTTCCTCGCCAGCGTGCGCCACCACATGGAAGCCGCGGCTGTGCACTTCCTCGAAGACCCGGGCGAACTTCTCCGGCGGGTGGCCGGTTTCGGCGGAGTCGAGGCCAATGGCGACGATCTGCTCGCGCCAGTGCATGGCCGCCTCCAGCGTCTCGAACGCCGACGCTTCGGACAGATCGCGCAGGAAGCACAGGATGAGCCCCGTGCTCATGCCGTGGGCAGCCTCGGCGTCCCGGCAGGCGCGCAGGATGCCGCCGATGACCGCATCGAAGGGCACACCCCGTTCGGTGTGGGTCTGCGGGTCGAAGAACATCTCGGTGTGTACAACGTTCTCCGCGGCGATCCGGTCAAGGTAGGCGCGCGTGAGGTCGTAGAAGTCCTGCTCTTCCAGCAGCACGCAGGCGCCGTTGTAGTAGAGGTTGAGAAACGACTGCAGATCGTCGAACTCGTAGGCGGCACGGACGCTTGCCACGTCCGGGTAGGGCAGCGCTACGCCGTTGCGCTCGGCCAGCTGGAACATCAGTTCTGGCTCCAGTGTGCCCTCCAGATGGACGTGCAGCTCCACTTTCGGCAGTGCCTGGATGAAATCGCGCACGGTGCTCTCCTGTTTGACGTATTTGTATACAAGTCTAACAGGGGTTGGCCTGATGGAGAGACCGGGGCGGTGCGGCAATTGATGTAGGGGCGTGCCGCCGGGGAAGCACCCCGGCGGCACGCAGACCCTTTACGGCAGGAACATCAGACCCAGACCGATGATGACACCGGTCACCAGCAGGTTGATCAGGCAGAAGCCCATGATGTCCTTCGCCTTGAGGCCGGCGATGGCCAGGGCGGGCAGGGCCCAGAACGGCTGGATCAGGTTGGTCCAGGCGTCACCCCAGGCCACGGCCATGGCGGTGCGGGCGTGGTCGACCCCGAGGGCGGCACCCGCTTCAAGCATGATGTCCGCCTGCACGGCCCACTGGCCGCCGCCGGATGGCACGAATATGTTGACGATGCCGGCGCTCAGGAAAGCGAACAATGGGTAGGTGGTTTCATTGGAAATGGCCACGAACCACTGCGAGAAGGTCGCCGCCAGTCCGGATTCGATCATCATGCCCATGATGCCGGCGTAGAACGGGAACTGGATGACGATGCCGCCCGCCCCCTTGATGGCTTCCTGCATGGAGTTCAGGAAGTGCCGCGGCCGGCCGTGCAGCATGATGCCGAGGAACAGGAACGTGAAGTTGACGATGTTCAGGTTGAGGCTGCCGCTCTGCACCAGGAAGTAGTACCCCAGGAAGACCAGCCCCATGACACCGGTCGCCTGGGACAGGGTGACGCTGTTCTCAACCTTGTCCGCCGGGCGTTCCCATTTCAGCTCCGGCGACTTCTCCTCCTCTGCCAGCTTGTCCGGGTCGACGGTGACGGCGTCCTCCGGGCGACCCATCATCAGGCGGTTGACCAGCGGGATGACGATCAGCATCAGCAGAACCAGGATCAGGTTGAACCCGGCGAAAATGGTTTCGCTGGTGGAGATGATGCCGATCTTGTCCTCCATGAAATGGCCGTCGGTGGCAATCACCAGGCCGATGGAACTGGCCAGCCCGCCGTGCCAGACAATGAAGCCGCTGTAGGCGCTGGCAACCAGCAGCCGGTAGTCCACCCGAGGCACGGCCTGCGCCAGCTGCCGGGCGAACAGCGCCCCGATGACGAGGCCGAAGCCCCAGTTGATCCAGGCGGCGAAGATGGAGACCACCGTCACCAGGACGATGGCCTGCCCTGGTGTCTTCGCCATCTGCGCCAGCGATGCGAGAATCTTCTTGAAGAAGGGCGTGCTGGCGAGCACGAAGCCCGTGACCAGGACCAGCACCATCTGCATGCCGAAGGTCAGCAGGTCCCAGAAGCCACTGCCCCAGAACTCGACCATGGCGACAGGGCTCTGCCGTTCGATGCCCATGCCCAGGGCGAACACCACCAGGCTCAGCAGCAGGACAATGACGAAGGGATCGGGCAGATAGCGCTCAACGAGACGCACGGATGCGTTGGTTAGGCCTTTGAACATGGATACTCCCCCGATTGGGTTGATGTGATTGTTAGATGTAATTGTTATAGGACCGCTCGCGCCAGCGGCACGTCGACCATAGACGCAACCCGTGGTCGGCGTCCACCGTTGCGGACAGGCGCCCCCGGCCCGGTTTCATGGGGAGTTTCCGGTACCGTCCCCGGCGTTACATCACAACGAATGGTCTAGGATGGAATGCGAAACTGGCATTTCGTTGTATGGTAGGGCCATGCGGCGGGCAGGGGCGCCGCCGAACGCTTCGAATAACGACAGTTTGTCTGGGGCACAAGTGGGAGGCTGGCGTGAGACAACCAGGCCGTGTGCTGATCTGGATCGTGGTCTTTCTTCTGGCCGTGGCGGCCGTCGCCGGCTTGCTTCACGTGCCCCTGGCGGACGCATTCCTGGCCAACCCGGTGTTCAACGGCATGATCGTTGCCGTGCTCCTGGTGGGCATCATCATCAACGTCCGCCAGGTGGTGGTACTGGGGCCGGATGCCGGGTGGCTGCGGGCCTGGCAGCGCGGGGCGGAACAGCTGCCGCCACCGCCCAGACGCGGCATGCTCGGGTCGCTGGGGCGGATGTTGCAGGAGCGCGGCGAGCGCGTGCAGCTATCCACCATGAGCATGCGTGCCATTCTCGACGGCATCCGTTCGCGACTGGACGAGGCCCGGGATCTCTCCCGCTACTTTATCGGACTGTTGATCTTCCTCGGGCTGCTCGGCACGTTCTGGGGGCTGCTGGATACTCTTGGTGGCATTGGCCGTGTGATCAGCGGGTTGAGCGTGGGTGGCGGTGACGCCACCGAACTGTTCGAGCAGCTTCGCACCGGGCTCGAGGAGCCCCTGGCCGGCATGGGCACGGCATTCAGTTCGTCCCTGTTCGGCCTTGCCGGCGCCCTGGTGCTCGGTTTCGTCGACCTGCAGGCCGGCCACGCCCAGAATCGGTTCTACAACGATCTCGAGGAGCAGCTCTCCGGTCTCACGCGGTTCAGCTCCGGCGCCCTGGCTAACGTCGATACCGAGCACAGCGTGCCGTCCTATATCCAGGCCCTGCTGGAGCAGACGGCGGAAAGCCTCGACCGGCTGCAGCGCCTGGTCGCGCGGCGTGAGGAAGAGCGCCGCAGCGCCGAGGAGAGTGTGGCCACCATAACCGAGCAGGTCGGCGAGCTGGCCGAGCAGATCCGCAGCGAGCACAAGCGCATGCTCAGCCAGGCCCGGGGACAGATGGAACTGCAGCCTGTGTTGCAGCGTCTCGCGGAGAGCCTGGGCGAGCGTTCCGATGATTCCGAGGGTATGGAGGAGCGTCTGCGCTCCCTGGACCATACCCTGCACCGTCTGGTGGAGGAGATGCAGACCGAGCGAACCGACCTGGCCGCGGAGCTGCGTGACGAGATCCGGCTATTGACCCGGACCGTGGCGCGATCCACGGGTAACGACCACGGCGAGCGGTAGGCGAGCGACAGACGTGTTTCCCGAGCGGCGCAATCGCAACGGTGTGAATATCTGGCCCGGCTACGTGGACGTCCTGGCCACGCTGCTGCTGTTGTTCGTGTTCGTCCTCAGCCTGTTCATGGTGGCCCAGTACTACCTCACCGACACCCTGGCCGGCCGCGAGGCAGCACTGGCGCGCCTGGAGGCGGAGATTGCCGACCTGGGCGACGAGCTGGCCATGGAGCGCGAGCTCCGCGAGGAGCTGGAGGCGGACCTGGTGGTATCCATCGCCGAGCGTGAGGCGCTGCGTGAGGCCCTCGGCGATGCGCAGACGCGCGTGGCGGGCCTTGAGGACGAGCTGGCCGACGCCGAGGCCACCATGGCAGCGGATGCGGAAACCCGGGAGCGCCAGGCCGCGGAGATCGCCAGCCTGCAGCAGGATCTCATGGCCCTGCGGACCCTGCGCGACGAACTCGAAGAGGAAGTGGGGGAGCTGGCCACCCGGCAGGAAGAGACCGAAGAGGAGGCCGCGGTCGCCCGCGACCGCACCCGGGCCCTGGAGGCGGAGCTGGCCGAGGCCGAAGAACGCACGCATCTCGCCCAGCGCGAACTGGAGCGTGAAGAGATCCGCGTACAGGACCTCCAGGCTCTCGTGGAAGAGCAGCAGCGGGCGCTGGAGCAGGAGGCGCAGTTGACCACGGCGCAGCAGTCCCGCATCGACCGGCTCAACCGCCAGGTGGAAGCGCTGCGGGAGCAGCTGCAGCGGGTCTCCCAGGCCCTGGCGCTCTCCGAGGAGACCGTGGCGGAGCAGGAGGAAGAAATCCAGGACCTCGGCCGCAGGCTGAATCTGGCGCTCATCGAACAGGTCCAGGAGCTCAGCCGTTACCGCTCCGAGTTCTTCGGCCGCCTCCGCGAGGTGCTCGGGGATCGCGAGGACATCCGCATCGAAGGAGATCGTTTCCTGTTCCAGTCGGAGCTGTTCTTCGCGACGGCGTCGGCCGAACTCGGTGACGAAGGCCGTGACCAGCTCGACAATGTCGCCGACACGATGATCGAGCTGCAGGACAACATCCCCGAGGGGATTCCTTGGGTGCTCCAGGTGGAGGGCCATACCGACCAGCGGCCCATCGCCACGCAGCAGTTCCCGTCCAACTGGCAGCTCTCGTCGGCCCGGGCGCAGGCGATCGTGGATTACCTCATCGACCGGGGCGTGCCGCCCGAGCGCCTGGCGGCCGCCGGTTTCGGTGAATATCACCCGGTTGCAGAGGGCACGGACCCGGAATCCCTGCGGCGCAATCGCCGTATCGAGATCCGCCTCACCCAGCGTTGAGGCGTGGCGCCGTATCGCCTGCCCCCGTTTCGGTGAGAAACGTATCGAAGGCCCTGCACAGCCACTCGATGTGGTCCGTGAGCGTATGTTCGCTGTCCACCAGGTGCAGCCGCACGGCATGCCGCTGCGCCCAGCCCACCACGATCTGCGGCGGGATGATGGTGTCGTGCCACCCGTGGACCACCTCCGTGAGGCCCGCTCTCGGCGTGGTGTCGCCGGTGTAGCCGGGGATGTCCACGGCCGGCGCCAGCAGGAACAGCCCGCGTGGTTGCAGGCTGCCGCTCGCCACGGCGGAGACGTAGCCGCCCATGCTCGAGCCGACGAGAACCAGTTGATCGCCCCCTGGCAGCGATTGTTCCAGCAGATGACCCACCCGTTCGTCCGGGTCCATGGTGAATTGGTAGTCCGGGCTCATCACCGCCAGCCCCCGCCGGCGGGCGACATCCGCCAGTGCCGAGATCTTGCGGCCCCAGGGGCCGCTCTCCTTGCCGTGGGCGAAACACACCGTGGTGGTCATGGTTCTGTCCTCGCGTCCGGGCCGGCGATCACCCTATCATGAGGATAGCGCCTCCTCTGAGAAGGTTGGCGAAACCGCCCGGGAACAGGCCGGCGCCGCCCGGAGTCAACACCGGACAGGCGCCCCGGGGCGCGGAGAGATCCTTCAGCCATGCGGACACCGTCCGACAGGGAGGAACGTCATGCCGGTAAGCAGAGATGCCATTGTGGATGCGGCCCTTGCGGTGGCCGAGCAGAGCAGTTGGGAGGCGGTGCGTCTGTACGACGTGGCGGACCATCTCGGTACCGACCTTGCGGCCATTCAGGCACATTTCCGCGAAAAGGAAGAGGTGGCGGATGCCTGGTTCGACCGGGCCGATGCGGCGATGGTGGCGGCGGCCTCGCAGCCCGGGGTGCAGGCGCTGCCCTCCAGTGAGCGCCTGCACTATCTGATCATGGCGTGGCTGGACGTGCTGTCACCCCATCGCCGGGTGACGCGCGAGATGATCAAGGGCAAGCTGGAGCCGGGCCATCTGCATGTGCAGATTCCCGCCGTGCTGCGCATCAGCCGCACGGTGCAATGGTTGCGCGAGGCCGCCCGCCGGGATGCGGCGGGCATGCACCGCGGATTGGAAGAAACTGTTCTGACCAGCATCTTCATTACCACCTTCAGCGGCTGGCTGACCGACGCCAGCGACGGTGCAAGCGCAACCCGCGCCCGGCTGTCCCGCCTGCTGCACGGTGCCGCGTGGATGGCGCGCTGGGTTCCCGGTTATCATCACGCGCCCCATGTGCGCGCGTTGCCCGGCGCGCAGGTCGCGGACAACGAGCGCACCGGCGCCGCGGAGACCCAAGCCTGAGTGCCCGGCTCACTGGGCTCACTGGGCTGACGCGACAGCGAGGAGACGATTCTGGATACTCTTACCCACGCGTTGAGCGGGGCGCTGGCCGGTCGTGCCACGGCACCCCGCCAGGCCCGGCCGGATCAGCTGTCACTGCGCGAGCGCACGTGGATCGGCCTGCTTGCCGGTGCCGCGCCCGATATCGACATCGTCTTCACGCTTTTCGGCCACGTCAGCTACCTGGAGAACCACCGGGGCATTACTCACTCGCTGCTGCTGATGCCGCTGTGGGCGTGGCTGCTGGCGGCCCTGTGTGCTGTGGCGCTGGGGCGCCGGTACACGTGGCGCGCCTATTACGGCGTCATCCTGCTGGCGCTCTTCGTTCACATCCTGGGTGACCTCATTACCAGTTACGGCACCCAGATCCTGGCCCCATTCAGCAACTGGGCGCCCGGCTTCAACACCACCTTCATCATCGACCCGTGGTTCAGCGGGGTACTGCTGGCCGGTCTGGTGGCGAGTCTCTACTGGCGCCCGCGTGTCGGCGCTGCGCTAGGGTTGGCCGCGGTGACGGCGCTGGTTCTGTTTCAGTACACCCAGTACCGCACCGCGGTGGGCGTGGCGGATGGCTGGGCCCGGGCGCAGGGGTATTCGCAGTACACCGCCGAGGCCTACCCCCAGCCGTGGTCGGCGTTCAACTGGAAGCTCGTGGTGGACCACGGCGATGTCTACGACATGGCGCGGGTGAATCTGCGCCGCGACACGGCGCCCGCCGACCCCGGGGACGACGCCGGTTTGCTGCGCCGGCTCTGGGCATCCTATCCGCCGGTGGCCGAGGCCGAGTGGGAGCGGTTCGCGCACTTCGGTGACGCGTCGGTGGAGCCGCTGGCACGGGACGTGTGGGCCCAGGACGAGATGGCTTTCTTCCACTGGTTCGCGAGCTATCCGGCGCTGCGGCAGGTGGATCAGCGCAATGGCGATCAGTGTGTCGTGTTCGAGGACCTGCGCTTCCGGCTGGAGGGCATGGATTCGCCGTTTCGTTACGGCATGTGCCGCGGATCGGCAGACGGCGGCTGGGCGCTGTATCGTATGCTCGACAACGGCGGGCGGCGCCCGCTCGAGTGAGGCGCACCTCGTGAACCGATGCAGGAGGCAGGTATGAGTGTCGCCGAGGGCGAAGCAACTACGCAGGAGAAGGCGCGCGCGCCCAAGCGCGAGATCTTCGGCTGGGCGATGTTCGACTTCGCCAACCAGGCGTTCACTCTGCTCATCATCACCGTGGTCTTCGGTGACCTCTTCACCACCGTGATTGTGGGCGACCGCGGCGACGATTACCGCCTGGGCAATCTGCTCTGGAGTCTGGCGCTGGCGTTGAGCTACTTCATGGTGGTGGTCACCGGGCCCGTGTGTGGCGCGGTCATGGACTACTCCGCCAGCAAGAAGCGTTTTCTGTTCGTCAGCTACATCGCCACTGTGGTTGCCACCGGGCTGCTGGTGTTCGTTGAGCCGGGGGACATCCTCCTGGGGCTGGTCCTGATCATCGCCTCCAACTTCGCCTACTCCATCGGCGAGAACTTCATCGCCGCGTTCCTGCCCGACCTCGGGCCTTCGCGGGACCTGGGCAAGATCTCCGGTTTCGGCTGGGCGCTGGGCTATATCGGTGGCCTGTTCGCCGCCGCGTTCACGCTGGCGTTCCTCGGCGACGCCACGGCGGAGAACTTCGATCGCATTCGCTGGGTGGGCCCGTTCGCCGCCGGCTTCTTCCTGCTGGCGGCCATTCCCACGTTCGCGTTTCTGCGTGAGCGGGGTGTCGCACGGCCGCTGCCCGTGGGCGCGAGCTACGTCAGCCTCGGGTTCGGGCGAATTCGGGATACCGTCCGGGACATCGCCCGGTTCCGCGACCTGGCGACTTTTCTCACGTCGCTGCTGTTCTCCATGGGCGGGATCTACATCATCATCACCTTCGCCTTTATCTACGGGGCGCAGGTGATCGGCTGGGATGAGCACATCCGCAACATCATGTTCATCATCGTCCAGATCACCGCGGCCATCGGCGCGCTGGGCTTCGGCTTCCTGCAGGACCGTCTCGGTGCCAAGCGGACCTACATCGGCACGCTGACGTTGTGGGTCCTCGCCATCCTCGCCATCTGGGGGACGCCGGAGGTGACCGAGTTCATCAACGACACCTTCGCCGTGGACTGGGAGGCGCAGCACCTGTTCCTGGTGGTGGGCTGCCTCGCGGGCGTGAGTCTCGGATCCAGTCAGTCGGCCAGCCGCACCCTGGTCGGGCTTTTCTCGCCGGAGGACAAGGCCGCCGAATTCTTCGGGTTCTGGGGTCTGGCGAACAAGCTCGCGGGCATGTTCGGCATCGTCGCGCTCGGTCTGCTGCAGTCCGTTGTGGGACTGCAGGGGTCCATTCTGCTGTGTGCGTTCCTTTTCCTCGTGGCCATCGCGATCTGCGTGCCGGTGAACCAGGCGCGCGGCCAGCGGGCGGCGGCGCGCTGGGATGAGGGTGAGGGCTGAGCCACTGCGCAGGCGCCGGGCGCATCGGTTAGAGTAGAAAGCGCAATCGGCGCATTTGTACAGGAAACCATCGGGAGCGGCATGAACAGACCCCGTCTCGCAATCATTGCAGGCACCTCGGAGAACGCCCGCGAGGCGGAGGCGGCGCTTCTGGCGCAGTATGACACGGTGCCGCCGGAGGAGGCGGACGTGCTGGTGGCCCTCGGGGGCGACGGCCTCATGCTGCGCACCCTCCACAAGTACATGACCCTCGGCAAGCCGGTGTTCGGCATGAACTGCGGCAGTGTCGGCTTTCTCATGAACCGCCTGCAGAGCGAAGGGCTGTACGAGCGCCTCGCCAACGCCCAGCCCGTGACCATCAAGCCGCTGCACATGCGCGCCCGGACCGCCGGCGGCAACTGGCGCGAGGCGAGCGCCATCAACGAGGTGTCGCTGCTGCGCGAGACGCGGCAGACGGCGCGCGTGCGCATCAAGGTCGATGGCGTGGTGCGTCTGGAGGAGCTCATCTGCGACGGGGTGCTGGTGGCCACGCCGGCCGGCAGCACGGCCTACAACCTCTCCGCCGACGGGCCCATCCTGCCGCTCAAGGCCGGGATTCTCGCTCTGACTTCCATTGTTGCGTTCCGTCCCCGTCGCTGGCGTGGCGCCGTGCTGCTCAACAGCGCCCACGTGGAGTTCGAGATCCTGGAAACGCCGAAACGCCCGGTGAGCGCGGTGGCGGACTTCACGGAGGTGCGCGACGTGCGTTACGTGAGCATCCGCGAGGACCCGGAGCGGGCGCTGACGCTGTGGTTCGACCCGGAGCACAATCTGGAGGAGCGCATCGTCAAGGAGCAGTTCCTGCCGTAATTTCCGGGGCGGCCGTGGTTGCCTGAAAACAGGAAAGGGCTCTTTTTGCGGCGCGCGGTGACCGACTATACTGGGCGCAGCCCGGTCAGGTTTTCACGGGCGTCGGGAGCGCGCATGAGCGGCCACCACCGGGTGCTGATCATCGGTTCGGGGTTTGCCGGCCTGGGTATGGCGATCCAGCTCAAGGCCTACGGCGAGCACGACTTCGTCATCTTCGAGAAGGAAAGCGGCATTGGCGGCACGTGGTGGGTGAATCACTACCCGGGCTGCGCCTGCGACGTGCAGTCGCACCTGTACTCGTTCTCCTTCGCGCTCAATCCGGAGTGGTCCCGGCGCTACGCCACCCAGCCCGAGATCCGCGACTACCTCCAGGGCTGTGCGGACAGCTACGGCGTGCGCCCTCACGTGCGCCTGGAGACCGCCGTCGAGCAACTGCAGTGGGATGACAGCAACCGCTACTGGACGTTGACCGACAGCAACGGGGTGACCTGGACCGGCGACATCGTCGTCTCCGGCATGGGCGGGCTGTCGCGCCCGGCGTACCCGGATATTCCCGGAATCGAGCGCTTCCGCGGTCACGCGTTCCACTCCCAGCAGTGGGATCACGACCACACGCTCGCAGGAAAGCGGGTGGCCGTGATCGGGACCGGCGCCTCCGCCATTCAGTTCGTGCCGCAGATCCAGCCGCACGTGGAACGGCTGGATCTCTACCAGCGCACGCCCCCGTGGATCGTGCCCAAACCCGACCGGCCGGTGCGGCCGTGGCAGCAGCGGCTTTACCGGGCCGTCCCTGCGATCCAGCGCGGCGTGCGAGCCGGGATCTACACCCTGCTGGAAGGCCGGGTCCTGCCCTTTGCCATCGCCCCGCGCCTGATGGCGTTGCCGCGGCGACAGGCCCTGGCCCATCTTCGCCGGCAAGTCGCCGACGCGGACCTGCGCCGAAAGCTCACCCCGGACTACACCTTCGGCTGCAAGCGGGTGCTGATTGCCGACGATTATTACCCGGCCGTGTGCGCGGATAACGTCGAGCTGATCACCTCCGGGGTGCGCGAGATCCGCGAGCATGGCGTGGTGGACGCCAACGGCAAGGAACGCCCGGTGGACACGCTGATCTTCGGCACCGGCTTCAGCGCCGCCGATCCGGTTCCCGAGGGCATGATCACCGGCCGTGACGGGCGCGATCTCGGGCGTGAATGGCGCAGTGGCCCCGAGGCCTACAAGGGCACCACCGTGGCCGGGTTTCCCAACCTGTTTCTGCTCATGGGGCCGAACACCGGCCTCGGCCACAGTTCGGTGGTGTACATGATCGAGTCGCAGATCCGTTACGTTTTGGACGCGGTCCGGCAGATGGACCGGCACGGCATCGCCAGCGTCGAGGTGCGGCCGGAGAGGCAGGATGCGTTCAACCGCCGGGTGCAGCAGCGGCTGTCCGGCACGGTCTGGAATACCGGTGGCTGCCGGAGCTGGTATCTGCACCCGGTGAGTGGCCGCAACGTGACCCTGTGGCCCGACTTCACCTGGCGCTTTCGCTGGCAGACCCGACGTTTCGATCTGCCGGCTTACCACTGGATGCCGACAGCGCATCAGCGTCCGGTGATCATGGCGGCGCAGCGAGCCCGGCGGCGGGCCCGCAGTCACTGACGGCGTCGTCACCGTTCAGTCGTCGTCGCTGTCCTGCTCGTCGTCGTCCTCCTCCTCGGCCAAGCGCGTCTCATGGCCAATGATGAACGTCTGCAGCTGCTCGATATCGTGGAAGTCCCGGACGCCCAGGTTGCCGGTGGCCAGGGGTTCGCTGCCGGGGTGGTCGCCATGCAGCCATTGCCAGGTCACCTGACCGGGGTAGATCAGCGTCAGCTCGGTCCACTCCAGTTCCACGTCGCTGAAGTCACCGTCCGCGCGCACCGCGACAATGTCAGCGTCGTCATGGCCCAGCCCGAGGGTCTGGGGCAGGGAGACGCGGTGCCAGCGGGCGCCGACGCCGCCGGAGTGCACGGCGAAGGCCACGTTGTACGTGCCACCGTCCTCCAGGGTCTTGCTGTCCATCGGGTCCGGTGCCTCCAGGGTGCGGATCAGCGTGACGCGCCAGGCACCATCGGTGTACCGCCCCGCGGCCTGGATGGCACCGCGGCTGCCGTGGGGCGGACGAAGGAAGCGCTGCGGGATGACGTCGCCTTCCTGCCAGTCGTGATCCGGGTCGAAATTGACCGCATTGCCCTCGTAGATGTAGTACGGATCATCCTGGCCGTATTCGCGGTCGATCAGCGCGTCCCAGTCCAGGGAGCGGCTGCCCACCTGGTCCGGGTCGAACATGTAACGCGGCTGCCCGGCGTCCTCGTCCCAGTTGTCCGTGAACATGCTGCGGCCCTCGGACGACATCCGGTAGTGCAGCACGTAGCCGTTGTCGGCGTACCCCATGGGGTTGCTGCGATGCGCGCGCCATTGCCACAAATCCAGGAACTTGCCGTCGCGCCGCAGCTGCTCCAGCTCGTCGTCGTCGCGCACGTCCTGCCAGGCCGCCTCGCGCTCGTCGTCGGTGTCCCGTGACAGTGCCAGATACTTGCGCACGTCGCTGCGCCCCATGTCCTCGCCCAGCTTGGGGTGATCCTCCACCTCGTCGCTGTCCGCCTCGCTGGTGAGCGTGCGCATGCCCTGGTGTACGGTCATCCAGCCGCCGATACGCGCGAAGTCGTCCACGGTGCCGTCGTCGAGCATCATGGAGATGCGGTCTTCATACAACCCGTGCTCATCGGGACCCGGGGAGCCGGAGCCGTAGCGCACCCAGTCGCCGTCCTCGTACACCCAGTACTGGTGGTACCAGCTGGGATTGTCCGTGACGTACTCGTAGTGAATCTGGATGTGCGAGTCGTCGTACGCCGCAGAAACACGTAACTGATCGAACAGGTCATCGTCGCCGGGAATGTGGATGTTGCGGTCCCGGTCATCCAGTTGTGCTCCGTTAGCGAGGGCGATGACGGGCAGGAACGCGAGCAGCATGATGGTGGTAACGGGCCGTACGCCGGGCATCGGGAAGCTCCCTGTGTGGTGGAACGTCTGGACTCATCCTATAACGCGTTGTCCCGATGGCAAACCGGCGTGTGGTTACGCCTTTCTGGCGCCCCAGGTAGCCAGGTAGAGGCCGATCAGGATGAGCAGGGCGCCGGCGGCGTGGTAGCCCTCGAGCTGCTCACCGAGCAGTGGCAGTGCCAGCGCGGCAGCGAACAGCGGCATGAGATACATGAACATGCCGGCACGCCCCGGGCCGATCACCCGCACGCCGTGATTCCAGCCAAGATAGGACAGAATGGATGGCAGCGTGGCGACGTACAGGAACGCCGGGATCTGGCTGGTGGTCACAGTGAACGTGTGCCCCCGCGCCAGCTCGACCATGTACAGCGCGAAGATGAACGGCAGGGCCAGCGCCACCAACGCCGTGAGCAGAACCGTCGGCCGCAGCTCCAGGGGGTGGCGACGCAGCAGTACCGAGTAGATGGCCCAGCTGGTGATGGCCACGGTCATCAGCAGGTCGCCGGGAGCGAAGCCGAGCCCGGTGAGCCGGTCCAGGTCGCCCTGGCTGATGATGACCAGCACACCCGGCAGCGCGATGCACAGCCCCAGCCCCTGGCGGGCGGTGAGCCGCTCCGTCGCCGTTGCCCAGGCGGCCAGGGCGATGACCACCGGCATGGTGGCGTTGATCAGCGTGATGTTCACGGCGGTGGTCGTGACGGCCGCCGCGTACAGCAGAGTGTTGAACAGGCCGGCGCTGAGAACTCCTAGCAGTGTCAGCAGCCCCAGGTGTCGGCGAATGACCGGCGCCGATGCCCGCAGATGCGGCCAGGCGAACGGCAACAGGATGATCAGCGCCAGCACCCAGCGCCAGAATGACAGCGCGATGGGCGGGATCTCGCCGACGACACCGCGGCCGACCACGGCGTTGCCGGCCCAGAACAGGACCGCGGCGACCAGCGCGCCGTAAGCCAGGAGTTCCTGTCGTTGCAGCGTTGTCATTGCGTGCCCGGAGCCTTGTGCCGTTGTAAAGCAAGTGCGGGACGAGCGCGTCGGGCCGCCCTGCTCTTGTAGAATCTGTCAGACTGAGTCACCGCGAACCGAAACCGGAAGAGAGAGAACCATGACCGAAGCGAAGCAGCCCTGGACCCAGCCCATGCCCGAGCGGCAGTTTAACCTGATGCGGGACATTCTCGCTGCTCCCAGCCCTGTCGGCCTGGAAGGCGCCATGACGTTCGGCGTGCTCAAGCCCTACTTCGAGAGCTTTGCGCCGAAGGACTGGCACGTGCACCAGTTCAAGGGGCACGCTGGCGTCGTGCTGGATACCCATCCGGGCCGTGACGACCTGTTCAGCATCATGATCATCGGCCACGCCGACAAGATCCGCATGCAGGTGCGCTCCATCGGTGATGACGGCAAGATCTGGATCAACAGTGACTCTTTTCTCCCCATGACGCTGGTCGGCCACGAGGTGAAGCTGTTCAGCGAAGACCCGAAGCAGCCCGGCAGCTACCGCGTGATCGAGGGCGGCACCGTCGAGGCGCTCGGCGCCATCCATTTCGCCGAGAACGCCCTGCGCACCGGCGAGAAGGGGATCAAGAAAGAGCAGCTGTATGTCGAGTTGCAGATCCACGGCGAGAACAAGAAGCAGCAGGTGGAGAACCTGGGCGTGCGGCCGGGCGACTCCATCATCCTCAACCGCCCCATCCGCAAGGGCTTCAGCCCCGACACCTTCTACGGCGCCTATCTGGACAACGGCCTTGGCTGCTTCGTGACGGCCGAAGTGGCGCGTCTGGTCGCGGAAGCCGGCGGCACGAGCAACGTCCGGGTGATGTTTGCCATGGCCACCTACGAGGAGATCGGCCGTCTCGGCAGCCGCGTGTTCGCGGGTGAGCTCGAGCCCGATGCCATCATCGGCGTGGACGTGAACCACGACTACGTGGCTGCGCCCGGCATCGGTGACCGGCGGATGCAACCGCTGGAGATGGGTAAGGGCTTCACCCTGGCGGTGGGTGCCATTGCCAGCGAACAGCTCAACCGCGTTGTGGAGTCCGCGGCCAACGCCCACAAGATCCCGCTGCAGCGGGACGTCTGTGGCGCCGATACCGGTACCGACGGCATGGCAGGCGTACTGGCGAGCGTGGACTGCGCCGCCACGTCCATCGGCTTCCCGATCCGCAACATGCACACCATCTCGGAGACCGGCCACACCGGCGACCTGCTGGCGGCGGTCCACGTGATTCACCGCACCGTGGAGTCCCTGGACGCCCTGCCTGATGCGCACAAGGCCTTCCGCGAGAATCACCCGCGCCTGGATCAGGCGGGCGCGCTCGTGCACCAGGGGTCGGAAAAGCCGGACGGCAAGAAGAAGAAAGGAAAGTAGAACGCAGGCCAGTGCTGCGACCTGGCGGCCGGTCAACCGGCCGTCAGGGCAAGGGGGGGCGTCGAGCCGTCTCAGTCGGCGGTTTCGTCCTGCCGGTCGCACTCGCGCAGGCAGTTCGCGTACAGCACCAGGCTGTACTCCCGGAGGTCGAACTGCCGCTGCTGGGCGATGCTCTTCTGGCGGTTCTCGATGACGTCGTCCACGAACTCTTCCACCTTGCCGCAGTTCACGCACACGATGTGGTCGTGGTGGCCGCCATCGGCCAGCTCGAAGCGTGCCTGCCCGCCCTCGAAGTGGTGCCGCAGGACGATGCCGGCGCTCTCGAAATGCGACAGCACGCGGTAGACCGTGGCCAGGCTGAAATCGGAGCCCGAATCGGACAGGCGTCGATACACCTCCTCGGCAGTCAGGTGGTGCTGGCCATCCTGTTCCTGCAGGGATTGCAGCAGCTCCAGCACTTTGACCCGGGGCAGCGTCGTCTTCAGGCCCGCTTTTTTCAGTTGGGGATATTCCATGATTCAGACTCCGGCTGAAACCTGCCGCTTCAGAAATGCGACTTAGACTCAGTCTAGACCATCTTGGCGTTGTTGACGAGGGGGTAGCGGCGGTCAGCGGTCGGCCGAGTGAGCGGCGCGGCTGCGCACACGGACCACCACCTCCATGCCCTCGATTTCCGTGCCCTCCGGCAGCCCGAGATCACCCTGGATCGCCAGGCGGCCCGCGGGGATATCGGACAGCTCACCGGTGTCCATGTTGTAGACGTGGTGATGATCCGCCGTGTTGGAGTCGTAGAGCGTCCGGTCCGGCTCGATCAGCACTTCGTTGATCAGCCCGTGTCGGACGAACAGGCCCAGCGTGTTGTAGACCGTTGCCTTGGAGACGTGACCGTAGGCCGCGTTCACCTGCGCCAGCACCTGATCGGCGGATAGGTGCTGCGGGCGCTGGAACAGCAGATGGGCTATGTCGATGCGCTGCTGGGTCGGCTGAATGCCGAACCGCTCGAGCATCGGTTTCACCTGCTCGTGTGCCAGCGGAAAATGGTGGCTTCGGTTGCTCATGTGCACAAGAATACCATCGTCCTCCGCCTGTTGCGCAATTCCCCTGTGGGTGATGGTGTGCCCGGCGCGAGGAATGTGGCAGCCTGTTGGCGGAATTGGCGAACGGGCCCCGACCACCGACCGTTACGGATAGACGTTGTTCATGCGAAAACTGCTGCTTGTTCTTGCTGCCGGCCTGTTTGTCGTCATTCTCGCGTTCCGTTTCGGCGGTGATTCGCCCTCCGACCAGGGGGTCGGAGACGCACCCGACGAGGAAGATGCGCACCCCGGTGACCGTCGCGGCGCCCTGGTGGATGAAGTGGTGTTCACCCAGGAGTCCGACGTGGGCAAGGTTGCCGGCCTGATCGAAGGCGGCTCCCACCACGTATTCGCCCAGGGGGTCACCAACAACACCGTGTTCAACCGGCTGCGCGATTCGTCGCGCACCGATTACGAAGAAGCCTACGGCACCTCCGGCGAGCTCACCCTCAATCCGGCCGGCCCGGAGCTGGACAACGGCGAGCTCAACCCGTTTGCGGTGCGTGAGATACGCGAAGCCATGAACTGGCTGGTCAACCGTCGGCACATCGCCGAGGAGATCTACGGCGGCCTTGCCGTCCCGCGCACCCTGCCCGTGAACACGGCGTTCCCTGATTACGCCCGCCTTGCCGATACGGCCCGCGCGCTGGAGCTGGAATACGGCTACGACCCCGAGCGTGCGCGCACGGTGATCCGCGAAGAGATGGAAGCCCTGGGCGCGACGCTGGAGCGCGGCCGCTGGATGTACGACGGCCGTCCGGTGCGGCTGAACGTCCTGATCCGCTCCGAGGACGCCCGCAAGCAGGTGGGTGACTACGTGGCCAACCTGCTGGAGGACGAAGGATTCCGGGTCGAGCGCCAGTACCGCACGGCCGAGGAGGCGTCGCGGATCTGGATCGGTGGTGATCCGGCCTCGGGTCGCTGGCACGCCTACACCGGCAGCTGGGTGTCCACCGTGATCAACCGGGACGTCTCCGACAACCTCAGCTTTTATTACACCCCGCGCGGGCGCCCGGAGCCGCTGTGGCAGGCGTACGATCCCGACCCGGAACTGGACGAGATCGCGGATCGCCTGCAACGCCGGGACTACGGCTCCAGTGAGGAGCGACGTGAGCTGATGGCCCGGGGCATGGAACTCGCCATGCATGATTCCGCGCGCATCTGGCTGGTGGATCAGATCAACGCCATTCCGCGTGCCGAGAACGTCGAACTGGCCGCTGACCTGGCCGGGGGCATCGCCGGGTCGCGGCTGTGGCCTTACACCCTGCGCTTCCGTGACCGCATCGGCGGCCGTGTGGTGTTCGCCGCACCGAGTCTGCTGACCGAGCCCTGGAACCCGGTGGCCGGCAGTAACTGGCTGTTCGACACCATGATCAGCCGTGCGCTCAGTGATGCCGCCGTGCTGCCCGATCCGTTCACCGGTCTGTACTGGCCCCAGCGCATCCAGTTCGCGGAGGTCACCGTGCAGGAAGGTGTGCCGGTGGAGCGCACCCATGACTGGCTACGCGTCGATTTCGCCGATGAAATCCGCGTGCCGGAGGACACCCTGATCGACTGGGACGGCGAGACCAGCCGGTTCATTACCGTGGGCGAGAAGCACGAGGACGGCGTCACCGCGCGCACCCGTACGCGGGTGGTCTACGAGGACGACTACCTGGAGCGCCGCTGGCACGATGGCACCCAGGTGTCCATGGCCGATGTGGTGCTGCCCTGGGTTCTCAACTTTGCCCGTGCCGATGAGGCCAGCAGCCTGTTCGACCCCAGTCACATGCCGTCATTCGAGGTGTTCCAGCGCCACTTCCGCGGCTGGCGCATCGTCGGTACGGATCCGCTGGAGATCGAGATCTACAGCGACCAGATCTTCCCGGATGCTGAAACCATCGTCGCCCAGCGCACGCCGTCCGCCCAGCCATGGCATACGCTGGCGCTGGGTATTCTGGCGGAGCGCAGCGGCGAGCTGGCGTTTTCCTCCAACAAGGCGGACCGCATGGAAGTGGACTGGATGAGCCTGATCGCCGGGCCGAGTCTCAATGTCTTGCGCCGAGGCCTGGATACCGCCAGCGAGGTCGGTTTCGTGCCGTACGCGAACGTCCTCTCCGAGCACTTGCGTGAGGGCGAGCCGGAGGCGCGCTACGCCGCCCTGGCCGACTGGTACGCCGAGCGCAACCACTTCTGGGTCGGCGACGGTCCCTTCTATCTGCATGCGGTGTATCCGGTGGAGCGCACCGTGGTGCTGCGCCGGTACGAGGATTTTCCGGACCGCGCCGACAAGTGGTTGCGCTTCACCCGGCCACGCATCCCCGAGGTGGCCATGGATGGTCCGATGACGGTCACGCCGGACGACGACAGTGTGCGTTTCCCGGTGCACATCACCTACGATGGCGAGCCGTACGAGGCGGAGGCGATCGAGCAGGTTCAGTATCTGCTGTTCGACGGCGACGGTCAGCTGCGACACCGCGGCGAGGCCGAGCGTGGTGACGACGGCGAGTGGCGGATTGATCTCGGCCGCGAGGAGCTCGCCGGTCTCGGCTTTGGTGCCAACAGCCTTGAGGTGGCCATCACCTCCCGGGACGTCGCCCTGCCGGCGTTCGCCTCCCACGCCTTCGCCACGGTGCCGGCGGGCACGCAACTGCTGGAGGACGACCTGTGAGTGCGCTGCCTGCCGCAACGCCGGCCCGCACCGGCTGGTTACGGGATCTGCGCCGCATCGCCACCTTTACCGGCAAGCGGCTCATCGCCCTCATCCTCACGGTGCTGGTGGGGGTGTACCTCACCATCCTGATCGCCAACATGGGCGGGCAGGTGGACGATCTGCGCATGCTCCAGATCCGCGCCACCGTCTCCGAACAGGTGCGCGCCGACCCGGCGTTCTTCGATATGCCTTCGGAGGAGCGCAACGAGCTCATCGAGCGGCAGGTGCAGCTGGAGGTGGAGCGGCGGCGCCTGGACGAACCGTTCATGGTCCGCAGCATCGACTACCTCGCCCAGGGCATGCAGCTGGATCTGGGCCGCGCCGAGGAGATGCACAGCGACAGCGGCTCCCGGGAGGTGTATCAGATCATTGTCGAGCGTTTGCCGGCGACGCTGCTGCTGTTCGGCACCGCCAACCTGCTGGTGTTCTTCGTCTCCGTGTGGGCCGCGTTGTGGCTGTCGCGACGCTACGGCAGTCCCGCGGATCGGTCGGTGATCGCGCTGGCACCCAGTTCCGCGGCGCCCGGGTGGTTCTACGGCATCTTTCTGATCCTGATCTTCGCCTTCCTGGTGCCGGTGCTGCCCGCCGGCGGCATGGTGGACATTCCACCGCCGGAGGACAGCTGGGCCTACGCCGCCAGTGTCATGCGCCACATGGTGCTGCCGGTGGCCGCCATGTTCATCTCGTCGATCTTCATCTCCATCTACTCGTGGCGGACATTCTTCCTCATCCACTCCAGCGAGGATTACGTGGAGATGGCGCGGGCCAAAGGGTTGCCGTCGTCGCTGATCGAGCGGCGCTACATCCTGCGGCCGACGCTGTCCCCCATCGTCACGAGCTTCGCACTCATGCTGATCGGGTTGTGGAGCGGTGCCATCATCCTGGAGCAGGTGTTCAACTGGCCTGGCCTCGGCACGCTGCTGTTCCAGGCCATCGGCTACCGGGACACGCCGGTGATCATCGGCTCCGTGGTGATCTTCGCCTACCTGCTGGCGCTGACGGTGTTCCTGCTGGATATCCTCTACGCCATTCTCGATCCGCGTGTGCGGGTGGGCATCGAGGGGGACAACCGATGAATCGCTGGTTGAGCGGCCTGCGCGAGCTGCGGCAGTACCCGTCCGCCATCGGCGGCATGGCGTTGATCGCGTTCCTGATCGGGCTGTCTGTCTATACCGTCATCGTTATTCCCTACTCCCAGGCCCTGGAGCAGTGGCGGGGTGGTGAACAGTGGCAGATGCATCCGGTCAACGCCGGGCCCGTGTGGGCGGATCGCCTGCTGGGCGGCAACAAGCCCGAGACCATTACCGTCAGTAGTGACGACGCCACTGTGGAGGAGCGGACGTTTGACGGCGGTCGGCAGCTGCGCATCCCTCTTGGGTTTGATTTCACCTACGACGACTTTCCCAGCGAAATCAACCTGTTCCTGCAGTCCCGCGGGACGGAGCGGCAGGGGTTCGTGCGCCTGAGCTGGCGGACCCCCGACGGCGACACCATCCCGCTCGGCACCCAGCGCATTGCCAGGGACGACCGCGTGTCGATCTCCCAGAACCGGTCCCTGGAGGGGCGTCTGGGTCAGCCGCCGCACATCGGCCTGTTCGCGGGAGCTGACCCGGGCGACAATCCGGAGCCCGTGGCCGGCCGGTACGAGCTGGTGGTGGATGCCATGCTGTTTGGCGACGACCCGACGCTGAGCGCCGAGCTGGCGGTCTACGGGCGTGTGCACGGTATCGCCGGCACCGACCACCAGCGCCGCGATCTCATGGTGGCACTGCTCTGGGGGACGCCCGTGGCGCTGGCGTTCGGGTTGCTGGCGGCGGTGGGGACCACCGTCACCACGCTGGTGATCGCCGCGGCAGGGGTGTGGTTCGGCGGGTTGGTGGACGCCACCATCCAGCGGCTCACGGAGGTGAACATCATACTGCCGCTGCTGCCGATACTGGTCATGGTCGGCACCCTCTACTCCACCAGTATCTGGCTGATGCTCGGCGTGGTGATTGCGCTGGGCATCTTCAGCGCGGGTATCAAGATGTACCGCGCCATGCTGCTGCCCATCCGGCAGGCGCCCTACATCGAGGCGGCGCGGGCGTACGGGGCGAGCAACACGCGCATCATCATGCGCTACATGATCCCGCGCATACTGCCGGTGCTGATCCCGACCTTTGTCACGCTGATCCCCACCTACGTCTTCCTGGAGGCCTCGCTTGCGGTGCTGGGCCTGGGCGACCCGGTGCTGCCCACCTGGGGCAAGGTACTCAACGACGCCCAGGTGCAGAGCGCGCTGTACAACGGTTTCTATTACTGGGTGGTATCGCCGGCGCTGCTGCTCATGCTCACCGGTCTCGGCTTTGCCATGCTCGGCTTCGCGCTGGACCGGGTGTTCAATCCCCGGCTGAGGACGCAGTAACCATGGTGGAGAAGACCCTGCTCAGCGTGGAGAACCTGCAGCTGCACTACCAGACCCGCCGCGGCATCGCCCGGGCGGTGGATGGCGTGAGCTTTGACATCCGTGCCAACGAGGCGCTGGTGGTGCTGGGGGAGTCGGGCTGCGGCAAGAGCTCCCTGGCGAAGGCGCTGCTGCGCGTGCTGCCGCGCAACGTGCACCGCTTCTCCGGCCGCATCATGCTGGGCGAGACGGATATCATGAACCTGGGCCAGGAGGCGTTCCGCCGCGACGTCCAGTGGACCCGCATTGCCATGGTCATGCAGGCGGCCATGAACGCCCTCAACCCCGTGGTGCGGGTGGGCGAGCAGGTGGCGGAGCCGTTGCGCGTGCACCTGGGGTGGTCGCGGCAGCGGTCACTGGAGCGGGTGGCAAAGACCTTTGAGCTGGTGGGCGTGTCCACCGATTTCCTGCAGCGCTACCCGTTCGAGCTCTCCGGCGGCATGCGTCAGCGCGTCGTGCTCGCCATGGCGCTCGTCACCGAGCCCGAGCTGGTGATCCTCGACGAGCCTACATCGGCCCTGGACGTGCTGACCCAGGCCAGCATCATGAACGTGCTCAAGCGCATCAAGCAGGAGCAGGGCACCAGTTTCATGCTGATCACGCACGACGTGGCCACCTCCAGCGAGATCGCCGACCGCGTTGCCCTGATGTATGCCGGCCAGGTCGTGGAAGTGGCCGATGCCGGCGACTTCTTCCACCAGCCCGCGCACCCCTACTCGCAGATGCTCATGGCCAGCGTGCCGCGGCTGCGCCAGGAAGACGAGCCGGCACATATCCCCGGGCAGCCGCCGGATCTCATCGGCGTTCCGGAAGGCTGCCGGTTCGCGGACCGGTGCCCGTCGCGTTTCCAGCGGTGTGACCGTGAGCCGGAACCGTTCCGGGTCTCCGCCCGCAGGCATGTGCGCTGCTGGCTGCACGCCCCCGATGCCACAGGTGGAGGTGACTCATGAGTGCCATGCCCGATACGGCCGCCGCCCCGGCGCAGTCCACGCCGTTGCTGTCGGTGCGGGATCTCCACACGTGGTTCGAGCTGCGGCAGTGGGGGTTTCTGCGGGTCGGCTCCGTGCGCGCCGTGGATGGCGTCAGCTTTGATCTTGCTCGCGGCGAGTCGGTCGCGTTCGTGGGTGAGTCCGGCTGCGGCAAGAGCTCCCTGGCGCGCACCCTGTTGGGGCTGTACCGGCCCACCAGCGGCGACGTGGTCTTTGACGGCCACCACCTGAGTGAGCTCGCGGGCAAGGACATGCAGTGGTACCGCGCCAGTGTCGGCTATGTGCAGCAGGATCCCTACGGCGCATTGCCGCCGTTCATGGATGTCCGCCGCATCCTCGCCGAGCCGTTGCGTATTCACGGCGTCACCGATCGCCAGGAGCAGGAACGGCGGATCCGGCAGGTGCTGGATGAGGTGCGCCTTGGGCCGGCCGAAGCCGTGCTGGAGAAGTTTCCGCACATGCTTAGCGGTGGCCAGCAGCAGCGCGTGGTGATCGCCCGGGCGCTGGTTCTGGAGCCGTCCATGATCATCGCCGACGAGCCGGTGTCCATGCTCGACGCCTCGGTGCGGGTGGAGATTCTCAACCTGTTGCGCCGGATTCAGACGGAGAGGGAGCTGACCCTCGCCTTCATCACCCACGATCTCTCCACCGTGCGCCACTATGCAGACCGGATCTTCGTCATGTATGCGGGGCGCGTGGTGGAACAGGCGCCGGTCAGCGAGTTGCTGGATCACCCGCAGCACCCCTATACCCAGGCCCTGCTTGCGGCCATTGCCGATGTGGATGCGGCCAATGCGCAGCACCAGCGCGAGGTGCCTCTGGGTGAGCCGCCGAGCCTGCTGCACCCGCCGCCGGGGTGCCGCTTTCACCCTCGTTGCCCGCAGGCCATGGCCGGCACCTGCGACGTGGATGACCCGCCCGTGTTCGAGCCGCGCCCGGGGCACCAGTCCGCCTGCTGGCTGCACCGGTAGTGTGGCGCGCGGCCGCGTGGCTGGTGGCGGGGGCGCTGATCGCGCTGGCGGCACTGGCGGTGCTTCTGGCCATGGTCGCCGGCGCCCTGGAGGTCGGCCTGATGCGTTCGCTGCTGGCCTACGCCGCGCTGTTCGCAGGTGTCTTCATCGCCCTGGGCGGCATTCTGCGGCTCCTCAGGGCTGGCTGATGACGCGGTTGCGGCCTGCGTGCTTGGCGGCATAGAGCGCCTGATCCGCCTTGAAGTACAGAGTGTTGAAGTTGATCCCCTTGTCCGGGTGACCGGTCGTGACGCCGATACTGACGGTGAGGGTGGGGCCAGACCGGACCACTGGCAACGGCAGACTCTCCACCGAGCGGCGCAGCCGCTCGCACAGCTCCTGTGCGCCGCATTCGTCCGTCTCGGGCATCAGCAGCCCGAACTCCTCGCCGCCGATACGCGCCAGCAGATCGGTCCGCCGCACCTGCCGGCCCAGGTGCTGAGCCAGGGTGCGCAGAACGGCGTCGCCCACGGGATGGCCATCCTGATCGTTGATGGCCTTGAAGTGGTCTGCATCGATCAGGGCCAGGCTGACCGGTCGCCTGTTGCGTAGGGCCAGGGACAGCGTCTGTTCCATGCGCTGCACCATGGCGCGCCGGTTGGGCAGGCCGGTCAGCGAATCGGTGACGGTCAGCTGTTCCAGCGCTGCCTTCTGGCCGACGACCTTGTCGATGGTCCACAGCAGAACGCCGATGATGGTCAGGACCACAACGCCCAGCGCCACAACGGCAACGGACAGCCAGTGGGTCAGTCGCCGCTGCTCCGCCGCGGCGGCGTGGTTGATCTGGTGCAACTGGCTGTAGATGAACGCCAGGGTGTCCTCCACCTCCATGGCGAGCATGTCCAGTTCCTCGTGCACCTCGGGATGGCCAACGGCGAGCTCCACCAATGCCTCCAGACGCGGCAGGCGCGCGTTGACGTCGTCGAACTCGGCGATGACCGGGCCGTAGTCGGCCGGATCCAGCTCGCGCTGTTCCAGGCCGTGGCGGGTGGTGTGTTCGCGGCTGCGAATGACGGCCAGTGTGGTCAGGAGCTGTTCCCGGTGCTCCGGGCGAGGGTGAGCGAGCAGTGCCTCGGTGTGGTAGCGCAGCATGCTGGTTTCGTGCTGACCGCGGACCAGGTTGCTGGCGAAGGCGGTGTAGTCCGCGCCGATGTAACGGCCGGCGCTGTCGATGAACAGCCACGAGGCCGTCCCCAGCGTCGTCACCAGCAGCGCGAACGCTGCCGTCAGCGCATAGCGCAGCCGGCGGCGCGGGTTCATCGCGCGCGGATCTCGATGATGGCCCACATCCAGTCGGTCATGGCCGTTTCTCCAGCGAGGACTGCCTCTTCCTCGTCCGGTACGATCAGCATCAACGGCCCGAGCATGTCCCTGGGCACGGGCTCCCCCTGGAAGCGGGTAATCAGCAGGAATCCGCGATCCGCCACCTCCTGCGGCTCCAGGAAGATGGTGTAGTCGTCTGCGGCGATGAACCGCATGCGACGCGCGTCGTCCAGCGCATGCGCTTCCACGAACTCCTGCAGTTTAACCCCGGTGAATACGCCTTCCAGCCCCTCGAAGTGGGTGATGTCCGCCTCGTACAGGCCAACGGATTCAATGTCCGCCAGTGACAGGGTTTCGCGTTCGCCACCCTGGACAAGGGTCAGTACGGGGGTGTCGTCGTCCGTCGGGGGCTCGGCGCTCGGTTCCATCGCTCCTGCCACCCCGAAGGCCGGCAGGAGCATGGCGAGAAAGCTGCCGCCGATCCGGCGCGGCATCAGTCCTCTGCTCCCAGGGCCAGGGCGCGGTCGCGGGTGGCCTGCTGGTCGCGCAGACCGCGGGGCGGGCCCCCTGCCTCCGGCCATCCCTGTACGTGCTCCATCAGCAGGTCCGTCAGCATGTCCAGGTGATCGGAGCGGTCGTTGAGGCAGCGGATGTAGCGTAACGACTCGCCGCCGTTTTCCTCGAAATACTCGGCGTTCTCCCCTTCGATCTCCTCCAGGGTCTCCAGGCAGTCCGCAGAGAACCCGGGGCAGATAACGTCCAGCGTCTTCATGCCGGCGCGGGCGAACTCGGTGACCGTCTCGTCGGTATACGGCTTCAGCCACTCCTCGTTGCCGAAACGTGACTGGAACGAGACGATCCAGTCGTCATGGGTGAGTTCCAGTTCCTCGGCAACCAGCCGCGCCGTCTTCAGGCACTGGCAGTGGTAGGGATCACCGTTCAGCAGATAGCGCTTGGGCGTGCCGTGGAAGGAGAACAGCAGTTTCTCGCCACGCCCGTGCGCCTGCCAATGCTCGCGGATGCTGTTGGCCAGGCACTGGATGTAGCGTTCGTCGTCGTGGTACTGACCGATAAAGCGCAGTTCCGGAATCCACCGCCACTGCTTGAGTTCGTCGGCGAGCGCATCAAACGTGGATGCGGTGGTGCTCCCAGAGTACTGCGGGTACATGGGCAGGATCACCAGCCGCTCCGCGCCCTGGTCCCGGAGCTTCTGCAGACCTTCGGCCATGGACGGGCTGCCGTAGCGCATGGCCAGCTCCACCGCAACCGGGCCTTCGAGCCGCTCCGCCAGTCGTTCCCCGATGCCGCGGGTCTGCGCCTGCCCCGTTACCAGCAGCGGCGAGCCGTCATCACTCCAGACTTCACGGTAGGCCGCGGCCGACTTCTTTGGCCGTGTCCGCAGGACGATACCGTGCAGGATGGCGCGCCAGAGGATGCGTGGTAGTTCGATGACTCGCGGGTCCGCGAGGAACTGCGCGAGGTACTTGCGCAACGCGGGCGTGGTCGGGGCATCCGGTGTTCCGAGGTTGGCGATCAGCACGCCGAGACGCGGCGTATCATCGTGGCGGAACCCCTTTTTGGCGGTATAGCGCATGGACGTCTCCGTAGTGACTGATCCGGCGGTGGCGCCGAATACGGGCGAGTTTTGGTAACGGGGTGCGCGGCATCCATGGCCCGGGGGTCGGTCCGCGGAATGCCGTCTACGCGCACGATAAGTTATACAGAACTTATGCGCCAGGCAAATCCGATGGGCCGCATCAATCGTCGGCCATGGCGGCGTTTATCACACCGCCATGGCCGCGATGAACGGGTCAGTCTTCCGTGTAGAAATCCAGATCCTCCACCTGCCCCAGGACGGCGGTGGCGATGTTGGCCAGATGCGCGGCGACGCGCTTGTAGTGGCGCGCGAGCAGGGAGTAGGCCACGGCTTCGTGGAATTCGATTTCGTTCTCGTCGGCGAACAGTTCCTGGATCACCTTGTCGCACTGATGCCGGATGTCGCGGACCTTGCTGAGCGCGGCTTCCGCCTTGGCTTCATCGGACTTGCGGCAGGCGTCGGAGACCATGCGGAACATCTCCACCGTCTCTTCGGCGACGTGATCCAGCGGCTCCTGATACTTGGGCACATGGAAGCCCTGGGTATAGAACTGCCCGACTTCAAAGACGTTCTTGCAGTAGTCGCCGATGCGCTCGGCATCCTTGGCGACGCTCATGAGCGCCAAGCTGACGGCCACGTCATAGCCGGGGTTGACCGTGAGATGGCGCAGCACCTTGCGCCGGATCGAGCGCTCCAGTTCGTTGATGGCGCGGTCGCGGGCGTAGATGCTGTCGCGCACATCCCGCGCCGGCACGGAGTTGTGCAGCACGTTGTTGGCGCGGATGAACATCCACGATGCGTGGTCCAGCATCTCGGTAAGTTCCGAGAAGGCCTGATCCAGTGTGTTGTCGGCGGTCAGTGCCGAATAAAGCTGTCGAAACATTCAGTAACCCCGCGGGGCATTATCCATGGATGATGAGTAGCTCGGTGAGGACAATCCCTGCCACCGGCAATATCAAGAATATCAAGAACAGGAACGCAAACGCATAACGGGTTGCGTTTGCCGCCAGCCGGCCATACCAGGTGGCCAGCATGACCGGGATGCTGCGTAGCGGGTACCAGATGGCGGTGCCGATCAGATTGAAGCACACGTGGAACAGCGCCACGGTCATCGCGGCGGACACCGGATTGGCCGTGGCGGCGAGAATACTGGTCACCGTGGTGCCCAGGTTGGCCCCGATCATGAACGGGAACACCCGCCGCATCGGCACCACGCCGGCCCCTGCCAGCGGTACCATCAGGCTGGTGGTGATGGTGCTCGACTGCACCATCACCGTTGAGAACACGCCCACCAGGTAGGAGCGGATGTCGTTGCGGAAGAAGTAGGTGCGGAACAGCCCGTCCATGCGTCGCAGCAGGGCGCCGCGCAGGTTCTGCACCATGAACACCAGCGAGACGAACATCAGCAGCAGGCCCATGGCCGCCATGAACAGGCCGTGGGCCATGACCGTCGGCGTGGCGAGCCCCGTCAGCCATTCGAACAGCTCCACCATCGGCCGGGTGACGACCTTCACCGGGCTGTTCGGGTTGGCCACTTCCTCCAGGCCGATCAGGTCGCTGAGCCAGTTCGCCAGCCGCGTGAGCAGCCCGCGTCCCTGCTCGTGCATGGCGCCGGAGATCCACTCCAGCGGAAACAGGATGGCGACCGTGAGCAGGTTGAAGAGATCGTGCAGCAGCGCGGCGGTGAACGAGCGGCGGAAGTTGCGGCGGATGCGGATATTCGCCAGCGAGACGATGACGCCCGTGACGGCCGTGCCGATGTTTGCGCCCATGATGGCGAACACTGCGGTGCCCAGCGGCATGTCGCCGGCGGCCACCAGGGTCACGATCAGCGCAGTGGTGAACGACGAGCTCTGCACCAGCACCGTGACCAGCACGGCGCCCATGAGCGCGATGAACGGGTTCTCGCCGTAGGCGAATACCCGCTGCATCCAGTCGCTTTCCTCCCCGAACATGCCCAGCCCGCCGCTCATGACATTGAGGGCCGAGAGGAACAGGTAGAGGAACAGCCCGGCGTAGAGACCACGCATCCAGGCCGGCACTTCCGGAGACGTCTGGGCGCGCGCCAGCGCCGAGTCAGACGACTGGGGCAGTTGGGGTTGGGACATGAGTAATCGAGGCAACCCTTGTTCTTGAGCCGGGGGAAGCGTGCCCGAAAGGCGGGTAGGTTACAAGTAGATGAATGTTACGTTTCTGTTACATGACCGTTTGATGACGGGCGGCCTTCCCCGTTACGTGGACCGGTCGTCAATGAGCCGCTCCAGGGCGCGCGCTCGCGCCTCTTGCCGGCTCAGCGGCTCCGGTGATTGGGAGTGCTCCAGATCCTCCAGCCGCTGCGCCTGGGCCTGGTCGCCGGAGCAGGCGCGGGTGAGCCGGTCGTTCCCGGGGTCGACAGCGCCACGGCGGCGCCGCAGCCACACCACCAGCGCCACGACACCGATCGCCGCACCGATCAACAGAAGTTCAGACATTCAATACCTCCGTCGGCGCATGCAACCGGTGCAGGGTGCCGTGGCGTGGTTCAAACGGATGGTAGGCCGGCCAGGGCCATGGCCGCCTCGGATTCGGCATACTCCTGGTCGTGCAGCTTGCCGGCGAGATAGTCGGTGTACGCCTGCATGTCGAAGTTGCCGTGGCCGCACAGGTTGAACAGGATCGCCTTGCTCTCGCCCGTCTCCCGGCACTTGCGCGCCTCGTCCAGCGCCGCCTTGACAGCGTGGTTGGCTTCCGGGGCGGGGATGATGCCTTCCGCACGGGCGAACTCCAGGCCGGCGGCGAAGCACTCCAGCTGTTCGTAGGCCCGCGGCTTGATCAGGCCGAGGTCGGCCAGGTGGCTGATCTGCGGCGCCATGCCGTGGTAGCGCAGCCCGCCGGCGTGGAAGCCGGAGGGCACGAAGCCGGAGCCCAGGGTGTGCATCTTGGTCAGAGGCGTGAGGTGTGCCGTGTCGCCGAAATCGTAGGCGAAGCGGCCCTTCGTGAGGGTCGGGCAGGCGGCCGGCTCCACCGCGATGAACTCCATCGACTTGCCGCCGCGCAGCTGATCGCCCAGGAACGGGAACACCAGTCCGGCAAAGTTGCTGCCACCGCCGGTGCAGCCGATGACCATGTCGGGCTCGTCGTCGGCCATGGCCATTTGCTCCCGCGCCTCGATGCCGGTGACGGTCTGGTGCAGGAGGACGTGGTTGAGCACGCTGCCCAGGGCGTAGCGCGTGTCATCGCGCTGCACGGCCATCTCCACCGCCTCGCTGATGGCGATGCCCAGGCTGCCGGTGCTGTCCGGGTGCTCGGCGAGAATCGCCCGGCCGGCTTGGGTGGTGTCGCTGGGGCTGGCGATGCACTCGGCCCCGAAGCTTTCCATGAATGCTCGCCGGTATGGTTTCTGCTGAAAGCTCACCTTGACCATGTAGACGGCGATCTCCAGGCCGAACATGGCGCCCGCCAGCGCCAGGGACGAGCCCCACTGACCGGCCCCGGTCTCCGTGGTGATGCGTTTCACGCCTTCCTGGTGGTTGTAGAACGCCTGGGCCACCGCCGTGTTGGGCTTGTGACTGCCCGTGGGGCTGACCCCTTCGTACTTGTAGTAGATGCGCGCCGGCGTGCCCAGGGCCTGCTCCAGGCGGCGTGCCCGGTACAGCGGGGCCGGTCGCCACTGCCGGTAGGCGGCGCGGACCGGCTCCGGGATGTCGATCTCGCGCTCGGTGCTCATCTCTTGCTCGATCACCCCGCGCGGGAACAGCGGCAGCAGGTCATCGGCCGTGACCGGCTCGTGGGTGGCCGGGTGCAGGACCGGCGCCATGGGCTCGGGCAGGTCCGCGTTGATGTTGTACCAATGGCGGGGGATATGCGTTTCGTCGAGCAGGTATTTCACCGTGTCCGTCATGGCGCTTGCGGCCCTCTGCTGGGTTGCTATCGGTTGTATTGTCGCGCGAGGAGCGGGTCGACCCGGTTCCTGCCCGCGCGTTTGGCGCGGTACATGGACGCATCCGCTCGGTCGATCAACGCGTCTGCCTCTATGTCGTCACCCGGATAATGACTGATTCCGATGCTGATCGTCATCTCCAGTTCCATGCCATTGTGGCGAACGGGTCCGTGGAACGCGGCGCGAATGGACTCGCCGATGATGGCCGCGTCCTGAGGTGAGGCCAGATCTTCCAGCAGGATCACGAACTCGTCGCCCCCCAGCCGGCACACGGTATCCCCCTCGCGCACACACCGCAGGAACCGGTTGGCAGCGGCACGCAGCATGGCGTCACCCACGGCGTGACCGTGGCGATCGTTCAGGCTCTTGAAATTGTCGATGTCGATGAACAGCACCGCAAGGGCGCTTCCCCGGCGTCGCGTGCGCGCCAGCGCCCCGGCCAGGCGGTCCATGAGCAGGAAGCGATTCGGCAGTTCCGTGAGCACGTCGTGGTGCACCAGGAACTCGACCCGGCGCTCGTGGCGCTTGTAGGCGGCCATATCGGTGAAGAAATCCACGAAGAACGTATCGTCGGGCGTCGCGCCGAGTACCCGCGTGACCGTGAGCAGCGCCGGGAAAACCTCGCCATCCTTGCGACGCCGCCAGATCTCGCCACACCAGGAGCCTGTGGTCATCAGCCTGTCGTAGATGGCCTGGTAGAAGGCGTCGTCGTGGTGGCCACTGCGGAACATCGTTGGCTGCCGGCCGTGGACCTCGTCGAAGGCGTAGCCGGTGATCTCCGTGAAGGCCTGATTCACCCAGCAGATCTCGCGGTTCGCATCGGCCACCAGCACGGCTTCCGAGGTATGGTCCAGAATCCGTTCCGCCACGCCGGAAGGAAATTTGGGCTGTACCTGATCGCCCATGCAGCGCCCCTCTGTCGTTGTTGTGTTCGGGCGCGCCCCTGGCCTCCTTCGGGTCAACGTACGCGCCACGCGGGTCGGTGTGAATTGTACGTACGTTCAGTGTGGCCGAGAATACCGGTTACTGCCTGTCGGGTGCCTTGTCCCGGATCTCGATGGTGTCGGCCAGGCGCATGACCAGTTCGCCGATGAATAGAGACAGCAGAAAGCCGCCCAGGCACAGGCCCCACAGGAGTGCGGCGTAGCTGGCAGGTGCGCCGCCCTGCAGCAGGTGCAGGCTTGTCACGAGAAAGGCGACACCGAGGGCAATCGTGCCGCCCGCCATGGCCATGGCCTGGAGAACGCCCCGCCGGATGCGGATCACCGTGGCTGGTGTCAGCGCCGCGTTGCGGATGGCCTGATCCAGCGTCACCCGGCCGGTCACCAGAACAATCCGTGCCAGATAGACACCGGCGCCGATCAGCGCGGCGGCTCCCACCCAGGGCGTGACCGTGTGGATGGCGTTCGGTGGCGCCAGCAGCCAGATGCCAATGGTGAGAGCCAGCAGGAGCGGGCTGAGCCGTGGCAGCAACCGGTGTATGCCGGTGCGCGAGCCAAACGCCTGGAGCAGCGCCCGCTCCCGCGCCGGGATGGCGGGCGTGGAGCACGCCTGCTCCATGGTGGCGGCAGGGTGGTCGCGGCGATCTGTCATGGGGCTCATGGTATCCTTTACCAGACTTGTGCAGAGTATGACACGCCGCGTAACGCAATGGTTCTGGAGGTTCGTTCACCATGCAGCTCAAGGGCATTCATCACCTCACCGCCGTGAGCGCCGACGCGCCCGGGAACTATGCTTTCTACACCCGTACCCTGGGGCTGCGGCTCGTGAAAAAGACCGTGAACCAGGACCAGACCGAGGCCTATCATCTGTTCTATGCCGACGCCGAAGGCTCGCCCGGTACCGACATCACCTTCTTCGATTTTCCGGCACCGCCGGAGCAGCGGGGCAGTCAGAGTATCGTGCGCACCGCCTTCCGGGTTGCGGGAGAAGAGACGTTGCGGTGGTGGCAGGATCGGTTCCAATCACTTGGCGTGACCCACGGGCCGGTCGCCGAGCGTGACGGCCGGCTGACGCTGGATTTCGAGGATCACGAAGGGCAGCGCCTGGCGCTGGTGGATGACGGTGGTGCCGGCGAGGCACACCCGTGGGAGCGCAGCCCCGTGCCCATGGAACACCAGATCCGGGGCCTCGGGCCGATCACCATCAGCATCCGCCACCACGAGCCCACCGACGCGCTCCTCACTCAGGTCATGGGCATGACCCACGCTCGCTCCTACGAACACGACGGGGCGAACGTGTTGGTCTACAGTATGGGGCCCGGGGGCGCGGGGGCGGAGCTGCACGTGGCGGTGGAGCCGGACCGGCCCCAGGCACAGCCCGGCGCCGGTGGTGTTCACCATGTCGCGTTCCGGGTGGATGATGCCGACTACGACGACTGGGCGCAGCATCTGGCGGCCATCCGGCTGCCCAACAGCGGGCCGGTGGATCGGTACTATTTCCGCAGCCTGTATTTCCGGGAGCCCAACGGTATCCTGTTCGAGCTGGCCTCCGATGGCCCCGGGTTCGCCACTGATGAGCCGAAGGAAGCCATGGGCGAGAGCCTGGCCCTGCCGCCGTTCCTGGAACCGCAAAGGGAGTCGATCGAGCGCCGGCTCAAGCCGCTGGATACAAAGCTCTAGGCAGATCGACCGCGGCTGGGTACCGGAAGGCCGAGTCTTTGGCTGGTGGACCTGAAGGTCCACCCTACGAGACGTGAAGGTTCACCCTGCGGGTGCCATGGGAACCGTGTAGCCGCGAGCCCGCGTAGGGTGGACCTTCAGGTCCACCGCACCCGGGATCGGTTCTCCCCGGCCGTCGCCTCAGGCGTAGGGTGGACCTTCAGGTCCACCAAACCGACTTACAGCACCAGCGGCCTGCGCCCGTAACGGCGGCGCAACCAGTTCATGGACTGGAACACCGCCGGCCGGCTGACGATCCACCGCTCCAGCCGGTACTTCCCGGGGAAGTTGAGCAGGCTTAGCCCGACCAGGATCGTCAGCACCCCCTGGCCTGGCAGCACCAGCATCAACAGGCCGGCAACCACCAAAACCGCCCCGACCACGTTCTTGATGAGCAGTACGCTGTAGCGGACCAGCGGATGCCGCGGTGCCAGCATGCGCTCACGCCTTCGTCGGTGGGCGAAGTACCGGCGCGGCAACCGCACGACGATCACGGGAACCAGTACCAGCCCGGCCACCAGCATCATCAGCGAGCCGGCGGCCATCCACCACATCAGCACCGGATTGCCGAACAGCCAGTCCATCACCTGTGCAGGCCTCCCTGGCGGCCGCTAGCGTCCAGCGCCCGGAACCGAGCGCAGCAGCTCCTGAATGCCGCCCACCGAGCCCATCAGCGAGCTGGTTTCCGCAGGAATGAACACGCGGTCGCCGTTCTTCGCCATGTCCGGCAGCATCTCGATGTACTTCTGCGCCACTAGATACTGCACCGCCTGTTGAGCGCTGGCCTGGCCGCCCATGGAGTCGACGATCTTGCGGATGGCCTCCGCCTCACCTTCGGCCACCAGCACCGCCGCCTGCTTGTCTCCTTCCGCGTTGGCGATGGCGGCGTCGCGCTCGCCCTGGGCCTGCAGGATGGCGGCCTGCTTGTCGCCCTCAGCCTGGAGGATCTCCGACTCCCTGTACCCTTCGGCTTCGCGCACCTTGGCGCGCCGGTTCCGCTCGGCAACCATCTGCTGGTTCATGGCCTCGCGGATCTCGTTGGGCACCGAGATGTCGCGGATCTCCACCCGGTTCACCTTGACACCCCATTTGTCGCCGGCTTCGTCCATGGTGGCCCGCAGGCGGTCGTTGATGTCCTGGCGGGACTCGAAGATCTTGTCCAGCTCCATGGTGCCGATCTCCGAGCGCAGGGAGGTCTGCGCCAGGGTCTGGATGGCCAGCACCAGGTTCTCGGTGCCGTACACCGATGCCTGCGGATCCAGGATCTGGTAGTACAGCACGCCGTCCACCTGGGTGTTGACGTTGTCCTTGGTGATCACCGACTGTGCCGGGAAATCCAGCACGATCTCGCGCATGTCGATGAGCCGCTCCTGGGTCACGAACGGCTCGTCCCCCTTGAAGCGCAGGATGCTGATGGCGCGGGGCTGATCAATGAACGGAATGATGAACCGCAGGCCCGGCTCCAGCACTCGGTGGAACTTGCCCAGACGCTCGATGACCATGGTGCGGCGCTGGTGCACCATGACCAGCCCCTGGACCAGGAGCACCACCACCAGGGCGAGCGCGATCAGCGCAATGATTCCGGAAACCGGGATATCCATGACAATCAGCCTCTTCGTTTGAACTGGCCCGGCGTCAGACAACGCCGGCAGATTAGTGTTGCGGGTCGGGGTGTTCCGGCTCGACCACGGCGGTGATGCCTTCGAAACGGCGGATGCGCACACGGTCGCCCGGGTGCAGATGACCCCCGTCGGCCCGCCGCGCCGGGAAGAAGTCGCCGAGAAACACGACTCCGGCGGTGCTGTCGCGCATCTCCACCGACAACACGCGCTCCTGCACCCGCGGGTCGTCATGGCCCGCGCCCGCCTCGCCCCGGGTCGACCGGCGGAACAGCCACAGCAGCAGCGGCAGCGCGAGTACCCCGGTGACTGCGGCCACGCCGAACTGTGCCGGCACGCTGTCCGGCACGACCCAGGCGGCGACGGCGCCCGCCACGGCCATCACCGTGAAGGTCAGACGCAGCCCGTCGGTGCCGCCCACGATGAGCAGGTCCACAAGCAACAGGGCGGCAGCAACGAGTATCCAGATGACCCAGGGATCAACAATCATGTACGTGTTCCGTGTCGCGGCGGGCGAGCGTGCCCGGTCATGCCAACCGTCCGGCCCGCAGTGTACCCGAACTCGTCCGGGCTGGCGGCCATCAGGGTGCGGGCGGTGGTGTGTCGTTGTCATCCTGCGGCTGCGGTCGGGCGCCCGAGCGGTCATGGGCGATGTCGCCGAGCTGGATGTTGAGCGCCTCCACGGAAATCTGGATCTCGCGCATGGATAGCGCCAGGGAGAGCATCATCAGCAGCAGGCTGACCACGAATAGCGCCGTGGCAATCACGCTCCAGCCCGCCATCAGCAGCAGCATGCACAGCACGCAGATGAACAGGCTTGAAACACCCAGCACCTGCATGTTGCGGATCAGGATCACCCGCCGCTGCAGGTTCTCGATCTGCCGGTAGACGGTTTCCTCGTGGGTGTCCTGGTAGCGCGACTGCAGGTCGCGGATCAGTGCCGCCAGGGCCAGAAACCGGTTGGTGTAGGCCAGCAGCAGCAGTGAAATGGCCGGGAACAGCAGGGCCGGGGTGGCCAGTGTCAGGTCCATGGCGGGGAGTGCGTCCTCGATGGCGGCGAGCGGAATCATGGCGAAGAGAATGGGGCGCCCGCCAGCCGGGATGCAAGTGTTCCTTGGCGCTCAGGGAGCGTAGCGCCCATGTGCAAGGTCTTCCCGGCAGCGACGTTGCCTGGGTTGACCCCCCATGCGGTTGGCCGCCAATATGCGGACTGACGCGTCCGTCCGCAATGGGTCGAAACACACTTCCGGCGGCTTGACCCCAAGCACACTCGAGGTCATAGCTTTCCGCTTCGCGCTGGAGGGAACAGGGCACTCCATTCATGGCACCGAACAATCAGCAGGACACGAAGAAGCGCACTCGACTCTCCGCCGACGAACGGCGCGAGCAGATCCTCGGTGCCGCCGGCCCCCACTTTGCCGAACACGGGTATCGGTGCACGGACGTTCAGGATATCGCCGACGCCATCGGCGTGGGTAAGGGCACCATATACCGCCTGTTCGCATCCAAGGACGAGCTTTTCCTTGCCTGTGTCGAGCGCGCTGTCGAAACCATCAGCACTCGTGCGACTAGCGCGATAGAAGGCATGCACGACCCGCTGGAGAAGATCCGTGTCGCCACCCGCGCCTACCTGCAGTTCTTCGATGACCACCCGGAGGTCATCGAGCTGTTCATCCAGGAGCGTGCCGAATTCCGGGATCGGGGCAAACCGGTGTACTTCGTGCACTGGGAGCGCGACCGGCCGGACTGGGACGTGCTGCTGGATCAGCTCAAGGCGCAGGGGCGCATGCGGTCGATCGACTCCGCGGAGGCCGGGCGGGTCTTCTCCGACGCCATGTACGGCACTGTCATCGCTCACTGCCTCGCGGGGGCTACGGACCCTCTCGCCGAGCGGGCGGACATGATTCTCGACATCATCTTTAACGGCATGCTTGTGCCGGGGCAGCGCACTGACTGACCCCGGCAGGCTTGTACCGACACGACAGTCAAAACGATCTCAACTGGAGACGCCGGTGATGGCCACCTTCCGACTGCCAGAACAGAGGCGACGCATTGTCGCCGCAACCGCTTCCGTTTTCGCCGCCTTGCTGCTGGCTGCCTGCTCCGGAGATGCGGAGGAATCCGGCCAGCCCGATGAGCCACCTCCGCCGGTCACCGTGGCGGCGGTCTCGGCCACGTCCGTGGATGTGGAGCAGGATTACGCCGGTCGGGCCCACGGGGCGCGCCAGGTGGAAGTGCGCGCGCGGGTCGAGGGCGTCCTTGAGGAGCGTCTTTACGAGGAAGGGCAGATGGTGGAGCAGGGTGGCGCCCTGTTTCGCATCGACCCGAAGCCATTCCAGGCGCGACTGGAGGAGGCGGAGGCCCAGCGGGAATCGGCGCGGGCCGATCTGGAGGAGGCCGAACGCGAGTGGCGCCGGATCGAGCGGCTCTTCGAGCGCGACGCCATCAGCGAGCGCGAGCGCGACTCGGCGAGGTCGGCGGTGACCCTGGCGCGGGCGGCGGTGTCGGTGGCGGAGGCCCTGGTCACCCAGGCGCGGCTGCAGCTGGATTACTCCACGGTGGAGGCACCGGTCTCCGGCGTCACCAGCCTGGAGGCGTATCCCGAGGGCAGTCTGCTGGATCCGGGCACGCTGCTGACCACCATCGTCCAGCACGACCCGGTCCACGTGCGCTTCGCCCTCCCGGAGGACGACGCCGCGGTTCAGCGCACGGCGCGCCGGGCCCGTGCTGCTGACGGTCAGGACCATGACTTCCGGCACGAAGCCTCCCTGCGCCTGCCGGACGGCAGCGACTACGAGCGCACCGGGGAGATCGATTTCACCGCCAGCACCATCGACCACGGGACCGGCTCGGTGTCCGCCCGCGCGGTGTTCGACAATCCCGAGCGCGCCATCGTGCCGGGGCAGTTCGTGCGCATTACGGTGGTCCTCGACACCCTGGAGGACGTCTACCGCGTCCCGGAGACCGTGATCAGCGAGAGCGCCGACGGGCCACAGCTCTACGTGGTCGACGGCGACGGCCACGCCAGCGTGCGCCGCGTGAAACTGGGGCCGGTGGTCGATGGCGATCAGGTGGTTGTCGATGGCCTCGACGATGGCGACCGGGTCATCATCAACGGCCACGCGTCCGTGGCCGACGGGGCTCCGGTGGACGTCTCCGATGAGGAGGACACCTGATGTTCCGTTTCTTCATCGACCGGCCACTGTTCGCCTCGGTGATCTCCATCATCATCCTCATCATGGGCGGTGCGGCACTGGCCACGCTCGCCGTGGAGCAGTACCCGGACGTGGCGCCGCCGGAGATCGTGGTGGATGCCCAGTTCCCGGGCGCCAGCGCCGAAGTCATCGCTGATGCGGTGGCGGCGCCGCTGGAGCAGGAGATCAACGGCGTCGACAACATGATCTTCATGGAGTCCAGCAGCAACGACGCCGGCAGCGTGCGTATTACGGTGTCGTTCGAGATGGGGACCGACTCGGACCAGGCGGCCATCAACGTCAACAACCGCGTTCAGCGCGCCATGGCGCGGCTGCCCCAGGAGGTCCAGCAACAGGGCGTGCAGGTGGAGGCCCGCTCCACCGACATCCTGCAGGTGCTGGCGCTGTTCTCCGAAGACGGCAGCATGGACGACGTGGCCATCAGCAACTACGCCCTGCTCAATGTCATCGACGAGCTGGTGCGGCTGCCCGGCGTCGGCGATGCGTCGCTGTTCGGCGCCCAGGACTACTCCATGCGCGTGTGGCTCGAGCCCGAGCGCATGGCCCAGTACGACCTGACACCCGCGGATATCGCGGCGCCGCTGCGTGAGCAGAACGCCCAGTTTGCGGCGGGACGCCTGGGTGATCAGCCCGCGGGCGAAGAGCAGGCGTTCACCTTCAGCGTGAGCACGCCGGGCCGGCTCAGCGACCCCGAGGACTTCGAGAACGTCATCCTGCGCAGCGGCGCCGATGGCCAGACCCTGCGCCTGGGGCAGGTCGCCGACGTGGAGCTGGGTGCCCAGCGCTACGCCTTCTCCGCCACCTACAACAGCCAGCCCACGGTCCCCATCGGTGTCTACCTGGAGCCCGGGGCCAACGCCATGGAGACGGCGGAGCGCGTACGCAGCGTGCTTGAAGAGGTGGAGGGGCGGTTCCCGGAAGGCCTGGAGTACCGGATCCCCTATGACACCACGGATTTCATCGAGTCCTCGATCCAGGAAGTGCTGATCACCCTGGGGCTGGCCCTGCTGCTCGTGGTGGCGGTGACATTCCTGTTCCTGCAGCACCTACGCAGCACCCTGATCCCGCTCACGGCGATCCCGGTGTCACTGATCGGCACCTTTGCCGGCATGCAGGCGCTGGGCTTCTCGGTGAACCTGCTCACCCTGTTCGGGCTCATCCTCGCCATCGGCGTGGTAGTGGATAACGCCATCATTGTCATGGAGAACGTCGAGCGGCTCATCAAGGAGAAGGCCCTGTCGGCCTACGAGGCGTCGGTCGAGACCATGAAACAGGTCTCCGGCGCGGTGGTGGCCTCCACTCTGGTGCTGGTGGCCGTGTTTGCGCCGGTGGCCTTCCTGGGCGGGCTGAGCGGCGAACTCTACCAGCAGTTCGCCATTACCATTGCCGTATCCGTGGTGATCTCGGCGATCGTTGCCCTGACGCTCACGCCGGCCATGTGCGCGATTCTTCTGGAGAAGCCGCTGAAGGAGCCGGTGGCGCCCCTGCGCTGGTTCAACGCCGGTTTCGATCGCCTGACCAACGGCTTCGTCCGGGTGGTGCACTTTTTCCTGCGCCACGCCGTGGCGGGCGTGGCGGTGTTCCTGGCGGTGGTGGGCGGCTCGGTCTATCTGCTCAGCCAGATGGCCGACGGCCTGGTGCCCCAGGAGGACCAGGGCTTCGTGCTGGCCGCTCCGTCCCTGCCGCCGGCCTCGGCCATGGGCCGTACTGAGGCCTTCCGGGATGCGTTCACCGACCAGCTCGTTGCCATGGACGAGGTGGACGAGGTGGTGAGCTTCGCGGGCTGGGACATCCTTGCCGGCTCGCTGCGGCCCAACGCCGGTGCTGCCTTCGTGACCCTCTCGGACTGGAGCGAGCGCACCGGCGAGGGCCAGGATGCCCAGAGCCTTGCCAGCCGCTTCATGGGCATGGGTGCGCAGATGGAAGAGGGCAACATCATGGCCTTTGTGCCGCCGCCTATCCAGGGGTTGTCGCTTACGGGGGGTGTCGAGGGCTACCTCCAGGCGCGGGGCGGCGAGTCTCCGGAGGAGATCCGGGCCATGGCCGATGCGCTGGTGGCCGCTGCCAACGAGCGTCCGGAGGTGACCAATGCCAATGTCACTCTGGACACGGACATTCCTCGCTACCACGCAGACGTCGACCGGGAGAAGGCGCGGGCGGCCGGCGTGCCCATCGACGCGGTGTTCGGCGCCCTGCAGAGCACGTTCGGGGCCGACTACGTGAACGACTTCACCCTGCAAGGCCGCAACTGGCAGGTGAACATGCAGGCCCAGAGCGAGTACCGCAGCCACCCGGACGATCTGCGCCGGGTGTTCGTGCGCAGCGACAGCGGCGACCTGCTGCCGGTGAGTTCGCTGGTGACCATGGAGCGGACCCGTGGCACGGACATCATCGACCGCTTCAACATCTATCCGGCCGCGAAGATCATGGCCGATCCGGCGCCCGGCTACACCACCGGTGACGCGCTGGCGACCCTGCAGGAACTGGAGCGGGAGATGCTCGCGGCCAACGCGACGCTCGGGTGGACCGGCGAAGCCTATCAGCTGGAGGCGGCCGAGGCGGCGGGTGGCATCGCCTTCGCTCTCGGTCTGGTGATGGTGTTCCTGATTCTGGTCGCGCAGTACGAGCGGCTCACGCTCCCCATCGCCGTCGCCACAGCCGTGCCCTTTGCCGTCTTCGGCGCGGCGCTGGCCTCCGTCCTGCGGGGCTTCCCCAACGACATCTACTTCCAGGTGGGTCTTCTGGTGCTGATCGGGCTCGCGGCCAAGAACGCCATTCTCATCGTCGAGTTCGCGGCGCAGAACCGCAGCCAGGGGATGTCGTCGCTGGACGCGGCGCTGGCCGCCGCCCGGCAGCGCTTCCGCGCCATCATGATGACGGCGTTGACCTTCATCATCGGCACGTTGCCGCTGGTGTTCGCCACTGGCGCCGGGGCCGTGAGCCGCCAGGAGATCGGCACCGTGGTGGTGGGCGGCATGATCGCAGCCAGCAGCCTGGCGCTGCTGTTCGTGCCGCTGTTCTACAAACTGCTGGAGGATCTGGCCACACGGCAGAAGGAACGGCGCGAGCGTCGCAAGGAGGAAGCCCATGCGTAAGCTACTGAGCCTGGCCGCGGCCATCGTCCTGATCGCGGGATGCGCGGTGGGCCCCGAGTACGAGCAGACGGAGGTCGATCTGCCCGATGAATGGCCGGAGCACGAGCTGTTCGATACCGCAGAGGATGCCGACTGGCAGGCGTGGTGGACGCACTTCGACGACCCGACGCTGGATGCCCTGGTGGAGCGCGCCCTTGACGACAACCTGGACGTGCGCCTGCAGGCCGAGCGAGTGATTGAGGCCCATGCCCGCCTCGGCCTGGCCGACGCCGAGCGCATGCCGACGGTGGATGCCCAGGCGGAAGCCTCGCGGGAACGCCAGCCCGAGACCACCATGCCGCTGCCGGGCGCGGCCGGCACCGGCAATCTGTTCTCGGTATCGGGCATGCTCGGCTACGAGCTCGACCTCTGGGGTCGGCTCGCCAGTCAGCGGGACGCCGCCGAGGGCATGCTGCTGGAGTCGGCGTTCAGTCGCGACGCGGTGCGCCTGAACGTGGCCACCGACGTGGTCACGACCTACATCAATCTGCGGGCCGCCCAGGAGCAGCTCGCCCTGACCGAGGAGACGGCGCGTTCCCGGCAGCGCTCCCTGGACATCGAGGAGGCCCGCTACGAGGAGGGCAGTGCCGACGCTCTGGCCGTACGCCAGGCCCGCTCGGAGCTGGAGACCACCCGCGCCAGCCTGCCACCGCTGCGGGAACAGGTGATGACCCTGGAGAGTGCGCTCGCCGTGCTGGTGGGAGCGGAGCCGGGCGAACTGCTCGGGGAGCTGGACTTCGGCGACGGCCGTCTGCGCGAGCTGGAGCTGCCGGACGCCATGCCCGAAGATACCCCTGCCGACATCCTGCGCCGTCGCCCGGACATCCGTGCCGCGGAGGCGGGGCTGATGGCGTCCACCGCCGAGATCGGCGTGGCCGAGGCGAACCGGCTGCCACGGGTAAGCCTGTCGGCCCTGATTGGCACTGCCGCCACGGCCACCGGCGATCTGTTCACCGGCCCCGCCGAAACCTGGGGGCTCGGTGCTTCCGTGGGAGGGCCGCTGTACGACTTCGGGCGCGGTCGCGCGCAGGTGGACACGGCGGAGTCCCTGCGGGAGCAGGCGGAGATCCGGTACAACATCACCGTGACCACCGCCTTCCGGGAGGTGCGCGACGCCCTGATCGTCTACGACACCAGCAGCAACCGCATCAGTGCTGTGAACCGCCAGCTCGACGCCATCGAGGACACCCGCGACATGGCCGAGCTGCAGTACCAGGAAGGGCTGACCGGCCTGTTCGAGCTGCTCGACGCCGAGCGGGCCCTGCTGGATGCCGAGCTCACCGAGGTGGAAGCCATCCGTGACCGTCTGAGCGCCACTGCGACCCTGTTCAAGGCCATGGGTGGTGGCTGGGACGGCAGCGCCGCCCATGTGCTCGACGCCCAGGAGGTGGATGGCCGGTGAGCACCGACGGCCTGATCCGGCCGGGAGCGTCGACGTGAGCTATCTTCAAGGCGATGCGGGGCCAGGGCCCCGCTCGAGGACCGGTGTGGTCGGTAGCAGGGCTTCGTCGGCGGCATCGTCAACGGACATGGTCCAGGAGTACCCCATGAATCAGCGGGTTACCGTCAACGAGCTGGCAGCACTGGTTGCCGCCGAAGTGGTTGGCGATGGCAGCACGCCGATCCACCGGGTCGCAACCCTGGCGGGCGCGGATGGGCACGCCATCGGCTTCTGCGGTGCGCCGCGCTACCTGGACCATCTCCGGCGCACCGATGCCGGCGCCGTGCTACTGCGCCGCGAGCATCTGGATGCCTGCCCCACCACGGCGCTGGTGGTCGCCGACCCCTACCTCGCTTACGCGCGTATCGCCGAGCGGCTGCATCCGCGGCCGGTGCCGGACGCCGGCGTTCACCCCACCGCGGTGGTGGCAGAGGACGCGGCGCTGGGTCAGGGCGTGTCCGTTGGCCCGCACACCGTGGTCGACACTGGCGCCTCCCTCGGCCGTGGCGTCGTGGTGGGGCCGGGCTGCCACGTGGGTGCCGGTGCGCACATCGGCGACGGCAGTCGTCTGCTCGGCCGGGTCACTGTGGGCGAGCGCTGTATACTCGGTCGTCGTGCCGTGCTGCATCCGGGGGTGGTGGTCGGCTCCGACGGCTTCGGGTTCGCGCGCGGCCCGGGTGCGGAAGGGTGGCACAAGGTGCCCCAGCTCGGCCGGGTCATCATCGGCGACGATGTGGATCTGGGGGCCAATGTCACCATCGACCGCGGTGCAATCGACGACACCGTAATCGCCGATGGGGTTAAGCTGGATAATCAGGTGCACATCGCCCACAACGTGCGTATCGGCGAGCGCACCATCATCGCCGGCAACACGGTGGTGGCCGGCAGCACCACCATCGGCCGCGACTGCATGATCGGCGGCTCGACGGCCATCACCGGTCATATCGACATCGCCGACGGCGTGACGCTCATGGGCATGACCGGCGTGACCGGGCCCATCCGCGAGTCCGGCGCCTACGCCTCGCCGCTACCGGCGCAGCCGGTGCGGCAGTGGCGGCGCAACACGGTGCGCTTCACTCAGCTGGACGATCTGTTCCGCCGCGTCAAACGACTGGAGACAGTCCAGGGCGGGGCGGTCGCCACCAACTCTGACAGGGACGATTGATGCATCCATTCAGACCCCCCATGCCGGCCCTCCCAGTGGCGGGCGCGGCCCTTGCCGCTCTGCTGTTGCTCGTGCCCGGCTCCGCGTGGTCCGCCGGCGAGATCGGCGTGCGCGCCGGGGCGGGCACTGGCGGCCAAGACTACAACTACCAGGAGATCTACTGGCGCCCGGCGGCGCTGGCGCCGCGGTTCGGGGACCGCAGCCGCTGGCACGTGGCCGGTTACACCGAGTTCAATGCAGCGCGGGTCAGCGTCAGTGGCGATTCCATGTACAGCAGCGGCGTCGGCGTCGGTGGCTGGCTCACCCATCCGACTCAGCCCTTGAGTATCGGTGTCGGCACCGGGCCGACCTACATCTCGGAGCGCCGTCTGGGCGGGCGCGAGTTCGGCGGGAACTGGCAGTTCACCTCCCACGCCGCCGTCCGGCTGCGGGTCGCAGATCAGGTCAGCGTCGGTTACCGCATCCAGCACACATCCAACGCCGGGCTCTACTCACCCAACGACGGCTACGACATCCAGGCGCTGGAAGTACGGGTCGGTTTCTAGAGCTGCCACATGGCGCGGGGTGTTCCGGAGCAGGGGTCAGAGCGCGGGCGTCGCGGCACCGGTGTGCTGGTGGCGCTGGCAGCGCTGCTGCTGGCGGCGTGCGCGCCCATCCGCCAGGAGCCGGAAACTCCGAGGATGTCGCCGGAACCCGCGGCGGACTCGGCGTCCCTGGGAGCGTGGCTGGATTCAGTGCCGGAAGCGCGTGAGGGTGCCACCGGATTCCGTCTGCTCGCCTTCGGCGGCGAGGCGTACGAATGGCGTCTCAGCGCCGCCCGTGCGGCGGAGGAACGCCTGCATGTCCAGTACTACATCTGGCAGGACGATGCCGCCGGCCGTGCCCTGATTGCAGAGCTTCTGGCTGCAGCCGACCGGGGCGTTGACGTCTCCATGCTGCTGGATGACATGGACGTCCGTGGCGATGACCGCTCCCTTGCCATTCTCGACAGCCACCCCAACGTCTCCGTCCGTGTCTTCAACCCCTTTCGGTCTCGCTGGGGCGTTCTCCGTGCGGGCGTGGAGTTCGTCTTCCGCGGCAGTCATCTCAACCACCGCATGCACAACAAGGCGTGGATTGCCGACGGCCAACTGGCCATCATCGGTGGCCGTAACATCGGTGACGAATACTTCGATGCTGGCGAGACCTACAACTTCTCGGACCTGGACGTGGCCATGGCAGGGCGTCTCGCCCTGGAGGCGGATCACGCCTTTGTGTGCTACTGGAACTCTCCGGCGGCCATCCCGGTGCAGCAGATCCGGCGGGTGGAGAAGGAGGCGGCGGTGCTGGAGGCGCACCGCACGCTTCTCGACGACTGGATGGATACTCACCGAGAGGACCACCCTCTGCTCGGCCTCGCCCAGGGCGAACGGGGCGAGCGCCTGCGGGCGCTGCAGGATGAGGACGGCTACACCTGGACGAGCGACGCCGAGCTGGTCGTGGACGATGCCGCCAAGGGGCTGGGCGAAGACACGCTTGAGCCCGGAGTCATTGAGGTACTGCTGGCGCGATACGCCGGGCTGGAGCGCGAGCTGGTGCTGATCTCGCCCTACTTCGTCCCCGGAGCCGAGGGCACGGCGCTGCTGGTGGACCTGGTGGATCGTGGCGTCGATGTGAGCGTGCTCACCAACTCCCTGGCTGCCACGGACGTAGCCTTTGCCCACAGCGGCTATGCGCGGCGGCGCCAGGCCCTGCTGGAAGGGGGTGTCACTTTGCACGAACTGCGCCCCAGCGCCTGGTCCAGCGTGCAGTCGGAATACGGCAGCGGGCTCGGTCTCGGGTCGTCACGGGCCAGTCTGCACAGCAAGGCCCAGTTGCTGGACGGTGAGGAGGTCTTCATCGGCTCGTTCAACCTCGACCCCCGCTCAGCGAACATCAACACCGAAATGGGGGTTTTCGTGGCCGACCCGACGCTGGTCCGCGAACTGAGGCAGCTCTACGACGCGTCCGTGGAACCGGCGCTGGCGTACCGGGTAACGCTGGATGACGGCGGCCGGGTCCAGTGGCTGGACGGCGACGGCACACGCTATACCCGCGACCCGAAAGCCGGGTTCTGGCGGCGTTTCGGAGCCGGTGCGGCGCGGCTTCTGCCCATCGAGTCGCAGCTGTAGGGCCACCGGCGATCCGACCATGGGAAAGGCGCCCGGCGGATGGGTGGTCCGCCGGACGTCGGCATGGCTGTGGCTCAGAAGTAGAAGTTGGCGCTGGCGCCCGCAGAGCCGATGGTGATGCTGCTGTCGCCCTCGTCCGGGCTGACGAACTCGGCGCCCACGCGGCCGGAGACGCTGAAGTTGCTGGAGACGAAGTACTCAAGCCCGAAGTGGGAGCCCAGGCCCAGCGCGTCGTTGCCGTTGGACCAGTAGGTGAGCTCGCCGTCGATGAAGGTGCGCAGGCTGCCGGTGTCGCCCGGGATCATGTAGAACCGCGAACCGCCGCGCAGCAGCAGGTTGGTGTCGTCGCCGCTGGAGACGATCAGCGAGCCGTACGGCATGATGTCGTCTGTAACGAAGTAGCCGAAGTTGTAGGTAGGGCCGCTCGGGGCGCCGATTCCTCCCTGAACCCCCGGGTTCGCCGACGACAGCGGCCCGCTGAACAGGTCGGTGATCGACAGGTGGAAGTTGCCCTGGCCAGGCGTCTGGGCCTGCGCCGCACCGGCGGCGATCAGGGCGGACGAGAGTGTGAGCGCGGTGATTGTCTTACGCATGGCAGACTCCTTTTTCTTGTCCTGATGAGCCCCTTCGTGGAGGCGCGGCGACAGGAAAACACAGGAGTCCCGCCAGTGGCAGTCGTTGCCGCGCGACGACATGCGGGTGCGGGAGGGGGAGTGGTGGGCCCGGCTGGACTCGAACCAGCGACCAAGGGATTATGAGTCCCCTGCTCTAACCAACTGAGCTACAGGCCCTTTGGTGCAGCGGGTCGGTGCGGTGGTGCCGCGCTGTGGCACAAAAAACCGCCCTGCGGAAAACCGCAGGGCGGCAGTATAGCGCGGCCCCCGTCGGGCGTCAGCCCGGTGGACGGTTACTGCTCGTCCAGGAAGCTGCGCAGGGATTCCGAGCGGGTCGGATGACGCAGCTTGCGCAGGGCCTTGGCTTCGATCTGGCGGATGCGCTCGCGGGTCACGTCGAATTGCTTGCCCACTTCCTCGAGGGTGTGGTCGGTGTTCATGTCGATCCCGAAGCGCATGCGCAGCACCTTGGCCTCGCGAGGCGTCAGGCCGCCGAGCACACCGCGCACGGCCTCCTTGAGGCCCTCGCGAGTGGCAGAGTCCACCGGCGACATGACGCCGATGTCCTCAATGAAGTCGCCCAGGTGGCTGTCCTCGTCGTCGCCGATGGGCGTCTCCATGGAGATCGGCTCCTTGGCGATCTTGAGCACCTTGCGGACCTTGTCCTCGGGCATCTCCATGCGCTCGGCCAGCTCTTCCGGGGTGGCCTCGCGGCCCATCTCCTGGAGCATCTGCCGGGAGATGCGGTTCAACTTGTTGATGGTCTCGATCATGTGCACCGGGATGCGGATGGTGCGCGCCTGGTCCGCAATGGAGCGTGTGATCGCCTGCCGGATCCACCAGGTGGCGTAGGTGGAGAACTTGTAGCCGCGCCGGTACTCGAATTTGTCCACCGCCTTCATCAGGCCGATGTTGCCCTCCTGGATGAGGTCCAGGAACTGCAGGCCGCGGTTGGTGTACTTCTTGGCGATGGAGATCACCAGGCGCAGGTTGGCCTCGACCATTTCCTTCTTGGCGCGACGGGCCTTGGCCTCGCCGATGGACATGCGGCGGTTGATCTCCTTGATCTCGCCCACGTCCAGGCCGGAGAGGTTCTGCAGCTCGCGCATCTGTTCCTGCGCGTAGCGGACCTGCTCCTGCACCTCCCCGAGGCGGTCGCCGTCCACGTCGTCCCGCGCCTTGACCTCGTCGAGCCACTGGTCGTCGGTCTCGCGGCCGGGGAACGACTTCAGGAAGACTTTGCGCTGCATGCCGGCCTTGCGCACGCAGTTCTCCATGACCGCGCGCTCCTGGCGGCGGATACGCTCCACGGCCTTGCGGAGCTGGTCCACCATGGCCTCCAGAATGCGTGGCGGGAACTTGATGCGCAGGAACAGCTCTGCCATTTCCTCGCGCTGACGCTGCAGTTTGGCGCTGTCCACGTCGCCCTGGGCCAGCACCTCCTGGGTCTCGTCGTAGAGCTCCTGGATGCGGTTGAACAGCTCCCGCGCCACCTCCGGATCGGGACCGGTGTCGGCGGTGCTGTTGTCGTCAGCGTCGTCGTCGGACTCCGTGTTGGTGTCTTCCAGCGTGGTCTCGGTGCTGGACGCTTCCTGCGGCTCGTCGCCGTCGCGGAAGTTGGCGACGATGTCACTGAGACGCTGCTCCTCGGCCTCGACACGCTCGAAGCCCTTGAGCAGGAAACGGGCCGATTCGGGATACGCGGCCAGGGCGCTGACGACCTGATCGAGTCCTTCCTCAATGCGCTTGGCGAGCTTGATCTCGCCTTCGCGGGTGAGAAGCTCAACTGTTCCCATTTCGCGCATGTACATGCGCACCGGGTCGGTGGTGCGGCCGAATTCGGCATCCACGGCGGCGAGCGCGGCCGCAGCCTCTTCGGCGGCCTCTTCGTCGTCCGTCGTGACCGCGGAATCGTTCAGCAGTAGTTCGTCGGAATCGGGTGCAACCTCATGGACGGTAATGCCCATGTCGTTGATCATGCCGATGATGTCCTCGATCTGTTCCGGATCGACGATGTCATCGGGGAGGTGATCGTTCACTTCGGCATAGGTCAGGAAGCCCTGGTCTTTGCCTTTGGCGATCAATTGTTTAATCTGTGACTGCTGATCCTGGGTCATACCACTCGCTACCTGGATGGTTGGCGTAAGGCCCGTCGTAAAATGAACCGGCCATTATAGCTGCCATTTGGCTATTTGTCAGTCCGTGTCAAGTGTTGTTCCCTTGCGTCGTCTCAGGAGATCAAGCCACTCGGCCTGCTCGTCCTCCGTCATGCGCCCGCTTTCAGCCTGTTGATTCAAGTATTGCAGGCGTTGCTCGTCCAGCAATGCGTCGAGGCGCGCCATCGCGCCCCTGAACTCCGCTTCGACCCCGTCCTCGGGCACCAGATGGTCCCAGGCGGCCAGCTTCGCCAGCGCCTCCTCGTGGGCGTGATCGCGGAACCGTTCGAGTATGGCTCCTGCTGTAAGATGCGGTTGCTCCTGCAGTAATTCAAGGAGTTGGCCCAACAGGGCCGCCCCCGGCTGTTGCAGGTCGCGGAACCGTTCCGGCTCACCGCCCCGGGCGGCGAGCTCCGGATGCTGCAGCAATAGCGCTACGGCCACGCGTATGGATGTGCGCCGCTGGGGCTGCGCGCTGCGCGCCGGCCGACGGCTCTCCGCGGCCGGTTGCGTTGCGCCGTCCCCGGCCACCGCCCGCTCCATGTGGGTGCGGTCCACACGGGCGTGCCGGGCCACTTCGTCGATCAGCAGGTCGCGGAAGACGCCGGGCGGAACGCGCCGAACCGTGGCGGCCGCGCGCTCCAGAAGTCGTGCACGCCCATCCACGGTCTGTACATCGGCATCCCGGCCCAGCTCCTTGAGCAGGAACTGTGACAAGGACAGCGCATCCTCCACCTGGGCGCGGAACCCGTCGGCGCCGAGCTGGCGCACCAGGGAGTCGGGGTCCTCGCCTTCGGGCAGGAACAGGAAGCGGGCCTGACGGTCGTCCCGCATGGCCGGCAGGGTGTTCTCCAGAGCACGCCACGCCGCCTGGCGTCCGGCTTCATCGCCGTCGAAACAGAACACCACGTTGCGGGTGGTGCGGAACAGCCGTTCCACCTGATCCGTGGTGGTCGCCGTGCCCAGGGTTGCCACCGCGTTGGGCAGCCCCTGCTGGGCCAGCGCCACCACGTCCATGTAGCCCTCGACCACCAGCATGTGATCCGGGTAGCGCTGCGCCTGGAGGCACTCGTGCAGCCCGTAGAGCTCGCGCCCCTTGTGGAAAACCGGCGTCTCCGGCGAGTTCAGGTACTTGGGTTCGCCGTGATCCAGGACGCGGCCGCCAAAGCCCACCGTGCGACCGCGGCGGTCGCGGATCGGGAACATGATGCGGTCGCGGAACCGATCGTAGACACTGCCGGTTTCCTCTTTGCGGATTGCCAGCCCGGCGCGCACCAGCTCCCTCTCGTTGCCCAGCTCCCGCAGGAGGTTGTCCCATCCCGCGGGTGCAAAGCCGATGCCGTAGCGCGCGGCCACGTCGCCGCTCAGGCCGCGGCGACGGAGGTACTCCACGGCGCGGTCCTTGTCCGCATGGCGGCGCAGCCAGTTGCGATAGGCCTGGGCGGCCCGGTCCAGCAGATCGTATAACGGCGTTGCTTCGGGGTTGGGTGCGGTCCGCGCTTCCCGGGGCAGCTCCATGCCCACCTGTCGAGCCAGCGTTTCCACCGCTTCGGGGAAGCTCATCCGGTCGTATTCCATGAGGAAGCGGATGGCCGTGCCGTGGGCACCGCAGCCGAAGCAGTGGTAGAACTGTTTGGTGGGGCTGACGGTGAAGGACGGGGTCTTCTCGGAGTGGAACGGGCACAGGGCGTGGTAGTTCGCCCCGGCCTTCTTCATGGCCAGGCGTGAGCTGATCAGCTCGACGATGTCCACTCGAGCGAGAAGGTCATCGATGAACTGATCCGGAATCCCGGCCATTGCGGGCGCTCCTGCTGTCGGCTTCGATGACGGTGGAATGCCCGCGGCAGAGACCGGTCAGAAACCGGGTCGGCTGCGCGGGAGGCATGGTCGCCCGACGGGCGGCCGGAGCGGTCAACCGTTCAGGCGTGCCTTGAGCTGCGCGCTGGCCTTGCCCATGTCGGCACGGCCCTGAAGGCGCGGTTTCAGCAGCCCCATCACCTTGCCCATGTCGCGGATCGACTCCGCGCCCGACTCGGCGATGGCCTGATCGATCAGCTCACCGACCTCGTCATCGGTCAGCGGCTGGGGCAGGAACTCCTGGAGTACGGTGAGTTCGTACTCCTCCTTCTTGGCGAGGTCGTCCCGGTTGGCGGCGCGATACTGCTCGATGGACTCGTGGCGCTGCTTGACCATCTTGCTCAGCAGCGCGGTCACGTCGTCATCGGTCAGGTCGGTGCGCTGATCCACCTCGTGCTGCTTCATGGCAGCGGTGATCAGGCGCAATACACCAAGCCGGGATCGGTCTCCCGATCGCATGGCCTCTTTCACCGCAGTCTGGATGCGGTCCTTCAGGGCGCTATCGCTCATGCTCTTTGTCCAGGCAGGCGTTTAATACATGCGCTCGCGGCGCACCTGCTCGCGCTGAAGCTTCTTGGCGTGGCGCTTGACGGCGGCAGCCTGCTTGCGCTTACGCACCTGCGTCGGCTTCTCGTAGTGCTCCCGGCGGCGCACCTCGGAGAGGATGCCGGCTTTCTCGCAGGAGCGCTTGAAGCGGCGCAGGGCGACCTCGAAATGCTCGTTTTCCCGTACCTTGACGATCGGCATGCAGCTACTCACCTTCCTTCATTGAATGCTTTATCCAAGTGGAACAATCGTTTCCACAGCGGGCGCGGTATTCTATCCGGCTGTTGCCGCCAAGACAACCACGGGTTGCGTTGGCCCTCGCGGGCGCCGTGGCTGCGGTAGTAGACTGCGCCACGTACTGGCTGACGGGTTGCGACTGATGCGCGTTCTGGGAATCGAGACCTCCTGCGATGAGACCGGTGTTGCCGTCTATGACGGAGACGCGGGCCTGCGCGCGCACGCGGTCCACAGTCAGGTGGATTTGCACGCCACGTACGGCGGCGTGGTGCCGGAACTGGCATCGCGGGATCACGTGCGCCGGGTGTTGCCGCTGGTGGAGCAGGTGCTGGCCGAGAGCGGCCTCACCGCAGACGCCCTGGACGGTGTCGCCTACACCCGCGGCCCCGGGCTGGTGGGTGCCCTGCTAGTGGGGGCCGCCGTGGGGCGCAGCCTGGCGTGGGCGCGGCAGTTGCCGGCCATCGGCGTACATCACATGGAAGCCCATCTGCTGGCGCCGCTGCTGGAGGACGACCCCCCGGCCTTCCCGTTTGTGGCCCTGCTGGTTTCCGGTGGGCACACCATGCTGGTGCAGGTGGCCGGGGTGGGCCGTTACCGCCTGCTCGGTGAATCCCTGGACGATGCTGCCGGTGAGGCATTCGACAAGACGGCGAAACTCCTGGGTCTGCCCTACCCGGGTGGCCCGCAGCTCGAGCAACTCGCCCGCGATGGCGAGCCGGACCGGTACCGGTTCCCGCGACCCATGACCGACCGGCCGGGGCTGGATTTCAGCTTCAGCGGCCTCAAGACGTTCACCCGCAACCTGGTCATGGAAGCCGGGGACGATTCCCGGGCGCGCGCCGATATCGCCCGGGGCTTTCAGGATGCGGTGGCGGACACGCTCGCCATCAAGTGCCGCCGTGCGCTGCGGCAGTCCGGGACCGGGCGGCTGGTGGTGGCCGGTGGCGTCAGTGCGAACCGCACCCTGCGGGCGCGTTTCGATGCCATGGCGGCTGCGGAAGGGGCCACGGTGCACTACCCACGCCTGGCGCTGTGCACGGACAACGGCGCGATGATCGCGTATACGGGCTACCTGAGGCTGGCGGGGGGTGATCGCGCCACCAGTGGTTTCAACGTCACGGCGCGCTGGCCGCTGGAGGCCCTGGTCGAACCCGGCGGGGCCTGACGGTTCAGTCCTTCTCGCCGATTTTCTTCTCGGTGCCGTTCAGCAGCGACTGCAGATTCCCTCGGTGCCGCCAGTAGGTGAGCAGGGTGATGCCGAGCATGCCGAGCATCACGGTCTGCGGCTGGTCGAAGTACGCCAGGTAGAACGGGGCCAGCAGGAACGATACCAGTGCTGCCAGCGAGGAATAGCGGAACAGCGCCCCGACCGCCAGCCACGTGATGACCGTGAGCAGCAACGCCGGCCACGACCAGCCCAGCAGCACACCGAGGCCGGTGGCAACGCCCTTGCCTCCTTCAAAACGGAAGAACACCGGGTACAGATGCCCGAGAAACGCCGCGAGACCGATCAGCGCTAGGGTGACCGGCTCTACCCCGGCAATCACGCCGATGAGCACGGGGATGGTGCCCTTCACGAAATCCCCCGCCAGCGTAATGCCCGCGGCAAGGCGATTCCCCACCCGCAGCACGTTGGTTGCTCCCGGATTGCCGGAGCCCTCGCCGCGCGGGTCCGGCAGCCCCATGGCGCGGCAGGTGAGAATGGCCGCGGAGATGGAGCCGAACAGATAGGCGGCGGCAATGAGCACGACATCGATGATCATGGCGGGTATTGAATGGGTTTGCCGGTGGTGGGTCAAGCGCGGAATCAGGCCGTTGATCCGCTGCGGCTGGCCCGCGCACCGGCCGGGGCGCTATCATCGCCGGTTCCGACGCCAGGGGGAGCGGCATGGATATTGTTTTCATCAATGAACTCCGGATCGACACCGTCATTGGTGTGCGCGACTGGGAGCGCCGGGTCCGGCAGACGCTGGTGCTCGACCTGGAGCTCGCCGCGGATACCGCCATGGCGGCGGAATCCGACGATGTCAGCGATGCCCTGGACTACGATGCCGTTACCCGGCAGCTCACGCAGCACGTGCGCGAGATGGAACACGCCCTGGTCGAGACCCTGGCCGAGGATGTCGCAATGATGCTGCGCGACGAATTCGGCGTGCCGTGGTTGCGGCTGCGCGTCACCAAGCCGGGAGCCGTTCCCGGGGCGCGTGCCGTGGGGGTGGCGATCGAGCGTGGAGAGTGGCCGGGGGGCGCCTGAGGAATGGATGCAATGGTACGTGTGTATGTGAGTATCGGCTCCAATATCGAACCCGCCCGCCACGTCCGACAGGCGTTGCAGGATCTGCGCGGGGCGTTCGGCGAGATGGTGATCTCGCCGGTCTACGCCAGTGCTGCCGTGGGCTTTGATGGTGACGACTTCCTGAACCTGGTTGTCGGGCTGGATACCAGCGAGTCGCCGGAGGCCGTGGCCGATGCCCTGCGTCGGATCGAGGACGCCAATGGCCGGGTCCGCGGCCCGGAACGCTATGCCGCGCGGACCCTGGATCTCGATGCCCTGACCTATGGCGACCAGTGCGTCCGGGCGGGCCGGCTGGTGCTGCCGCGCAACGAAATCACGCGTTACGCCTTTGTGCTGCGTCCGCTGGCGGACATTGCCGGCGACGAGTTGCATCCGGAGCTCGGGCAGACCTATGCCGATCTCTGGGCGGCGTTCGACGCCAGCGATCAGCCGCTGCACCCGGTGGCGCTGGATGAAGTGAGCGCCTGATGCACGAAGAGCGCCCCACGCCCATGGATCCGCAGACCGGGCTGCCGACGGACTGGCCGGCTCCGGACCCCGATGCCCTCAAGCTCAGTCAGGCGCTGACCAAACGGCTCCGTGCCCGTATCGAGGACGGCGGTCCGCTACTCTTTGATGCCTGGATGGAGAGCGTGCTCTACGAGCCCGGCCTCGGTTATTACAGTGCGGGCCAGGAGAAGTTCGGCGCCGCCGGCGACTTCATCACCGCGCCGCTCGTCTCGCCGCTGTTCGCCTGGACGCTGGCGGGGCAGTGCGCGGAAGCCCTTGCGGCCGTGGACGGTGACACCATTCTCGAGCTGGGGCCCGGAGAAGGCTCGCTGGCGGCCGACATCCTCACCGAGCTGGATCGCCAGGGCTGTCTCCCGGTGCGGTACTGCCTGCTCGAGCGCAGCGCCAGCCTGCGCCAGCGTCAGCACGAGCGGATCGCCGGCGCAGTGCCGCATCTGCTTGATCGGGTGCACTGGCTGGATACTCTGCCCGAGACGCCCATCGACGGCGTGATCCTGGGCAATGAAGTACTGGATGCACTGCCCGTGGTGCGGTTCCAGCGCCGTGGCGACAGCGTCGAGGAGCTGGCAGTCACCACGCACGACGGCGGTTTCGGGTGGCACGTGCAGCCGGCCCGGCCAGCGGTGGTTGACGCGGTCACGGCCATTGAGGCGGAGCTGGGCGCGCCGCTACCGGACGGGTACTGTTCGGAGCTGTGTCTGCAGCTGCCCGCATTCGTGGCGAGCCTTGCCGATTCCCTGCGCCGGGGGCTGTTGCTGCTCGTTGATTACGGCTACCCGCGGAGCGAGTATTATCGGGCAGACCGTCATCAGGGAACGCTGGTGTGCTACTACCGACATCGCGCACACTGGGATCCACTGGTTGTACCGGGGTTGCAGGACGTGACTGCGTTCGTGGATTTCACGGCGGTGGCCGAGGGGGCTCACGCCGCCGGACTGCGTATCCTCGGGTACACCACCCAGGCGCACTTCCTGATGGGGGCGGGGGTGACGGAACTGCTGCAGGCCCGGAGGGGCGACGACCCCGTCGAGCAGGCCCGACTGGCGCAACAGGCCAAGACTCTGATGCTGCCCGGGGCCATGGGTGAACGGTTCCGAGTGCTGGCAGCGGCCACAAGCGAATTCACCGGGATTTCCGGGTTTTCGCTCTACAATCATCTGGAACAGCTTTAGCGATTGTCGTTTAGCGGCGATAATCCCCGACCGGGAATAGCCGAGGGCGTAAATCATGGTGGGAGCGGCGACCCAACGGCGGGTACTGGTCCTGGAAGGAGACCATGGGGACTCCGGGCCGACGACCAGGGAAATCCTGGAGCCGTCCGGGTTTGTCCTCGATCAGGCCCGGGATCCGGACGAGGCGCTGGAACTGGCACGGCGAGAATCCTTTGACGCCTTCGTGCTGGATGCCGAAAGCTTCGGTGCGGAGGGTATCGCCCTCTGCCGCCAGCTCCGTGACGAGCCCGGCTATTACCTGTCGCCGATTCTGCTCACCGCCGAGGCCAACGACCGCGCCACATGGCAGAAGGCGTTCGCCGCCGGCTGTGATGACCTCCTGCGTCGGCCGCTGGAGCCGGTGGTGGTTCGCGCGCGCCTGGTGAACCTCCTGGAGAAGGCGGATTACGCCCAGGAGCTTGAGCGCGTGCGCGCGAACCTCGCCCGATACGTCTCCCCGCGACTGCGCCAGATCGTCCAGAACGCCGGACCGGAAGACGGTTTTCCGCCCCCGCAGTCCCAGCACGTCTGCATCCTCTTCTCCGACATTCGTGGCTTCACGGCGCTGGCCCAGACAATCCCGCCGGCGCGGTTGTTCGCCTCCGTCAGCCAGCACCTGGGGAGCCAGGTGGAGGCGGTCTACGCCCACGGCGGCTATGTGGACAAGTTCGGCGGTGACGGCATCATGGCCGTGTTCGACGGTGACGCCATGGCCCACGACGCCTGTGCCTGTGCGTTGGACATGATCGAGGCCAACGCCGCCATGCAGGGCGGCGAGTTCGAGATTCCGCTCGGTATCGGCATCCACGAGGGCCCCGTGGTGGCCGGCAATATCGGCTCCGGCGAGCACCTGGATTACACGGTAATCGGCAACACAGTGAACCTGGCCGCGCGTCTGTGCGGCTGGGCCAGCCCCGGCGATATCGTCGTCTCCGAGGCCGTACGCAGCGTGCTGCGGGAGACCGATGAATTTGCCTGCGTGGAGCCGCGTGAGGCGAATGTGCGCGGCCTGAAAGAGGCGATCACCCTGTATCGCCTGGAAGGCAAGAGTGCGGGCGAGGCGCAGCGCGAGGGCAGTGGCACTGTCGAGGGCTAATCTCCGGGGCGGGGCAGCCGCTCGATGGCGCGGAGCCGCTCCTTTTGCACCGCTTCGGCAATGGCCGGTCCCTTCAGACCCGCTTTGGCGAAGCGTCCGCCGCTGATGTCCCGCGTGGCGTCGAGGCAGGCCTGCAGGCGGCGTGTCGGCGGGTAGTCCGTCACGGTGTCCGCGGTCCCGGCGGTGACCGCATCCACGGACACTGCCAGCAGAAAGGCGCTGAACCGCTCCGGCCGCCGGAACGCATCGCACGCTTCCAGCAACTGCAGCATGCCCTCGGCGCCCAGTGCGTCTGCGGCGTGAGCCGTGTTCCGGTGCGCCGCGTAGGTGAGTGTCAGTGCCCGGTAAGCGTTGGGCGTGCGCAGCCGCTGACACGCGGAGCGGGCGTGCCCCGGGGCCAGGTCGTCGCGATCGAGCGCCCCGAGGACCAGGGCCAGTTTCACCGGGCCGTCCGCGCCGTCCACTTTGGCCGCGGTATCCACCGCCGCCAGGGCGTGGTCCCCGGCGTTCACCCTGTGGCCGGCCACGGTGGTGATTTCCCGCGTGAAGGCGCCGTCCAGCTCCGGAATTAGTCGCGCCAGTGCGCCGCAGTCGCGGAGCACACGGAAAAACGCCGATGGGCACGGTTCGGTGAGTGTCTTGTCCAGCTCCTGCCACACCCGCTCCGGGACGAGATGATCCACTTCGCCGTCGGCCACCATGCGCTGGCACAGGTACTTGGTCTCGTCCGCGGGGCGAAAGCCGAGCGGTGCGTAACGCGCCGTGAACCGGGCCAGGCGCAGGATGCGCACCGGGTCCTCCTGGAACGCGTCGGAGACATGGCGGAGGAGCCGCGCCTCCAGGTCGGCATGGCCGCTGAACGGGTCCACCAGTGTGCCGTCCGGGCGCTGGGCCATGGCGTTCACGGTGAGATCCCGGCGCACCAGATCGTCTTCCAGGGTCACGTCGGGTGCCGCGTGGAAGCTGAAGCCGTGGTAGCCGCGACCGGTCTTGCGCTCGGTGCGGGCGAGCGCATATTCCTCGTGGGTTTCCGGGTGCAGGAACACGGGGAAGTCCTTGCCCACGGGGCGGAAGCCGCGGGACTCCATGACCTCGGGCGTCGCGCCCACCACCACCCAGTCGCACTCGACCACGGCGCGGCCGAGCAGGGCGTCCCGCACGGCGCCGCCGACCAGGTACACCTCCAGGCCGGCGGTGCAGGGATCCACTGCCACGATTCAGCGCCCGGCGGCCTGGCGGAACTGGTTGTACCGCGCCCGCTCGGTCTTGTTGGCCAGGTAGGAGGGCACGACGGCGTCAATGGCCGTGGGCTTGATACCCAGTTCCGGCAGATTGTTCACGCCGCAGACGTTGTCCACGGTGGCCGAGAGGTAGTTGTCCATGGAGTAGGGCTTGCCCGGTACCCGTTGCAGCACGCGCGCCTGCAGGCGTGAAAGACGGTCGCTCAGCGGCCATACGGCTCGGCGAAGCCCGGCCTTGTCGGCGGTGTAGCGCACCAGCTCCTCGAGGCTATAGGTGTCCGGGCCGCAGAGGTCGTACGTCTGGCCGAAGGTGTCCCGATCGGTGAGTGCGTCGGTGAATGCCTGGGCCACGTCGCCCACGTAGACGGGGCTGAACCGGGCCCGCGGCGAAGGCAGCGGGAAGGCGCCGGGCGAGAGCCGCAGCAACGTCGCGAACTGGTTGAAGAAGCTGTCGTCCGGGCCGAAGATCACCGATGGGCGGAACACCGTCACGTCCAGGTCGTTGGCTGCCAGCACCCGGCGCTCGGCTTCGCCCTTGGTCTGTTGATAGTAGCTCGGGCCGTGGTCGGCGTCGGCGCCCAGGGCGCTCATGTGCAGCAGACGGGTCACACCCGTGGCGCGGCAGGCATCCAGCACCTTGTCGGTGAGCTCCACGTGGGCGTGGCGGAAGCCGCTGCCGTCGAAGCCCTTCTCGTTGAGAATGCCCACCAGGTTGATGACGGCGTCGCACTCTGCGAACAGCTCCCTCAGCGTCTCCGGTTCATGGATGTTCGCTTCCACCAGTTCCAGACCGGGGACGACGAGAATCTGCTTGGTGCGTTCGCGCCGGCGTGTGGGAATCCGGGAATGGATTTCCTGGTCGTGAAGGCGGTTGGCGAGGTGCCGGCCGACAAACCCGCTGCCGCCGAGAATGCAGACCCGTTGCATGCGCATCATGAATCGCGGCTCCGTGTGCTCGAAAAATGGCCCGTTGGGGCGTGCTGGTTGCCAAGTCTATCAAGAAGCCCGCGGGACGTCGGTGGCGAATTTCCGCGCCGGAACCGTTACCCTGTGCCGCGCCTGCGGCCGTACGCGTGGGTCGGGCCGTGAATTCGCAAGTCTGGAGCGGGGGCTGTACATGCTGACGACTCTTCTCGTTTTTCTCGCCGCGGGCGCCGTGGCCGGGCTGATCGGCGGGCTGTTCGGACTCGGCGGCGGCGTGGTGATGGTGCCGGTGCTACTGTTCGTTTTTGCTGCCCAGGGGGTGTCGGAGGCGGTGATCATGCACATGGCCGTGGGCAGTTCGCTGGCGGTGATCGTGCTGACCTCGCTCTCTTCCGTTCGTGCGCATCACGGTCTCGGCGGCGTGATGTGGCCGGTGTTCGGCCGGCTTGTTGCGGGGATTGTCGTCGGGGCGCTGCTGGGTGCATGGCTGGCCGACAGCCTGTCGACCACGGCGTTGCAGAACGTGTTCGCCGTCTTTCTCGTGCTGGTGGCCGTGAAGATGGGCTTCGACCTGAACCCGCGCGCCAGCGGGCGTGAGCCCGGAGCCGTGGGCATGACGGCGGCCGGTGGCGTCATCGGCAGCCTCTCGGCCCTGGTGGGGATCGGTGGCGGCACGCTGACGGTGCCGTTTCTGTCGTGGTGCGGCGTCGCCATGCGTCAGGCCGTGGGCACGTCGGCGGCCTGCGGGTTGCCTATCGCCCTCGCGGGGTCGGTCGGGTTCATGCTCACGGGGTGGGGGCGTCCGGATCTGCCTGCCCTGGCCACGGGGTACGTCTACTGGCCGGCGGTGGCGGGCATGGCCGTGGCCAGTGTCCTCACGGCGCCGCACGGCGCCCGTCTGGCGCACCGGCTCCCCGGAGCCCTGCTCAAACGGCTGTTCGCTTTGCTGCTGGCGGTGGTGGCGCTGCGCCTGCTGCTCGGTTAGAAACGCAGGCGCAGGCCGGCGTGCAGGCCGTCGTCGACCCGCTCGTCGCGGTACTCGTCCATGTGGAACTTGATCTGCCGGTAGCCCACGAAGGCGTGGGCGCCGCTGACCAGTTCCGCTTCCAGGCGGATCTGCCCCTCGGTCACCCGGTCGGCGTCGCCACCCGTTGTGATATTGGGTGAGACGTAGCCCTGCAGCACGATCGCCAGCGGAATGTTGGCCGGAATACCCACGCCGACATTGCCGCCCACCGCCAGCGCCGCAATGCTCTCGCCGGAGGCGTCCAGATCGGCGCCGTAGAGCTTGGTGCCGACGCCGAAGGTCACGGGCTGCCAGCGCCCCTCCACCTCATTGTTGACGGTCAGGAAGAGGCTGCCGAGCAGGTCGGTGTCCTCGTTGTAGAGCAGCCCCCCGCCATAGCGCACGCTCTGGTTCGCGTCTTGGGAGTTGCGGTCGGCAAGAATGAGTTCCGCCATCTCGTCACTGAGGGCGAGCTCCAGTTCCTGTGCGTGCGCGGTGGTCGTGACGGTGCCGGCAACGACGACGGCCAGCATCAAGCGTCGGAGCATGGTGTCCTCCGGTGGAAGCGGTCTGAAAGGCGGACGCCGCAGGGGTGTCCCGATGCCACGGCATTAAACGGCGCCGAAGGGGCGCCGTGCAAGTGTCGTGTGCGGGCGTCAGCCTTCGGCGAGCCGCTTCTCCAAGTAGTGGATGTTGGTGCCGCCGGCCTGGAAGTTCGGGTCCAGAAGCAGATCCTGGTGCAGCGCCACGTTGGTCTTGATGCCGCCGATGATCACCTCCGCCAGGGCGGTGCGCATGCGCGCCAGTGCCGAGTCGCGGGTATCACTGTGGGTGATCAGCTTGCCGATCATGGAGTCGTAATAGGGCGGGACCTTGTACCCGGAGTAGATGTGCGAGTCCACGCGCACACCGGGGCCGCCCGGTGCGTGGTACTGCTTGATCTCGCCGGGGGATGGCACGAACTTCACCGGGTCTTCGGCGTTCAGCCGGCACTCGATGGCATGGCCGCGCACGACGATGTCGTTCTGGCTGTAGCTGAGCCGCTCGCCGGAGGCGATGCGCAGCTGTTCCCGGACCAGGTCGACGCCCGTGACCATTTCCGTCACCGGGTGCTCCACCTGGATGCGGGTGTTCATCTCGATGAAGTAGAAGTTGCCGTCTTCGTACAGGAACTCGAACGTGCCGGCGCCGCGGTAGCCGATCTCCCGGCAGGCCAGGGCGCACCGCTCACCGATCTCCTGGCGCTGGGCCTCGGTCAGCCCGGGCGCCGGGCTCTCTTCGATGACTTTCTGGTGGCGACGCTGCATGGAGCAGTCCCGCTCGCCCAGGTGGATGGCGTTGCCGTAGTTGTCCGCCAGTACCTGGATCTCGATATGGCGCGGATTCTCCAGGTACTTCTCCATGTACACCATGGCGTTGCCGAACGACGAGCGGGCCTCGTTGCGCGTCACGGAGATGGCGCCGAGCAGGTCGGACTCGTTGTGGACCACGCGCATGCCGCGCCCGCCACCGCCGCCGGCCGCCTTGATGATGACCGGGTAGCCGATGCCGCGCGCCAGGCTCAGATTGCGGTCGTCGTCGTCATCCAGCGGGCCGTCGGAGCCGGGTACGCACGGGATGCCGGCTTCCTTCATGGCGTTGATGGCCGCGACCTTGTCACCCATGACCCGGATGGTCTCGGCCATGGGCCCGATGAAGGTGAAACCCGAGTGCTCCACCCGCTCGGCAAAGTCGGGGTTCTCGGAGAGAAAGCCGTAGCCGGGGTGGATGCCGTCGGCTGCAGTCACCTCGGCAGCGCTGATGATGGCCGGGATGTTGAGGTAGCTCTCGGCGGACGAGGGCGGGCCGATGCACACGGTTTCGTCTGCCAGGCGCACGTGCTTGAGATCCCGGTCGGCGCTGGAGTGCGCCGCGACCGTGCGGATCCCGAGCTCGCGGCAGGCGCGCAGGATGCGCAGGGCGATCTCGCCGCGATTGGCAATTAGGACTTTTTCCAGCATGAGCAAGTGATCCCCGGGTGATGCGTTACTGGATAATGAACAGCGGCTGGTCGTACTCCACCGGCTGCCCGTCTTCCAGCACGATGGCGGCGACGGTGCCCGCTTTGTCCGCCTCGATCTGGTTGAGCATCTTCATGGCTTCGATGATGCACAGGGTATCACCCACTTTCACCTGCTGGCCTACCTCGACGAACGGCTTAGCCCCAGGTGCCGGTGCCCGGTAGAAGGTGCCTACCATGGGCGAGCGCACCGAGTGACCGTCCGGCACGTCGCTGCCGCCAGCCCCCTCGCCGGCATCGGGCGCCGCGGCGGGTGGCGTCTGGGGAGCAGGTGCGGCGGCCGGCGCCTGCGGCGGGGCGGCGTGGGCGAGCATCTGTGGCGCCGCTTCTCCGCCCCCGCGGCTGATGCGCACGGACTCTTCCCCTTCCTTGATCTCGATCTCGTTGATGCCGGACTCTTCGAGCAGCTCGATTAGCCGTTTGATCTTGCGGATATCCATGTGCTTATCCTGCGTTCTGATTGATGTGCCGGATCGCTGCCTGCAGGGCGAGCTCGTAGCTCAGCGCCTCGAGGCCGCTTATCACGCCAACGGCCACATCCGACAGGTAGGAGTGCTGCCGGAAGGGTTCGCGGGCGTGGACGTTTGAAAGATGGACTTCCACGAAGGGAATGGCCACGCCGAGCAGTGCGTCGCGGAGCGCCACGCTGGTGTGGGTGTAGGCTGCGGGATTGATGAGGATGAAATCGACCCCCGCCTCCCCGGCCGCGTGAATGCGATCAACCAGCGCGCCTTCGTGGTTACTCTGGAAGGTTTCCACGGTCACGCCGGCCGCATTGGCCTGGCGTTGCAGACGGGCGTTGATCGTATCCAGGGTGTCGGTGCCGTAGACACCGGGTTCGCGCCGGCCAAGCAGGTTGAGATTGGGCCCGTTGAGCACCAGAATGCTCGCCATTGGCTCCCCCGAGTGTCGTGCCGCCAGGGTGCCGGCGCCACGGGTTGCCACCCGCTACCGTCCCCTCGTTCTGAAGTCGTGGCCGCGATTGTGTACCAACGACGGATGCTTGTCCACGGAGTCGCGTTATTTTTGCGACGTTCGCCGCATTTTGCGGTATTTCAGTGATGATTTCGCCCAGTGTAGGACAGGGTCGGCGCTACAGGTGTTCCCGGATCACGGGCTCGATGTCTTCCCGCTCCACTTCCCGGTTGAAGCGGTGCACGATGGCGCCGTCGCGGTCGATCAGCACAGTATAGGGAAGCGTGCCGAGTTCGTTGCCGTAGGCTTCATTGATGTTCATGGCGTTCTGCACGCCGTAGAAACTCGGGTAGTTCATCTCCAGCTCGTCGTAGAACGACAGGGCGTCATCGCGATCATCGATGGCGACGCCGATGAACTGGACGCCTTGGTCACCGTAGTCATCCTGCAGTGCGGTGAACACCGGAATTTCCTTGACGCACGGCGGGCACCAGGTGGCCCAGAAATTGAGTACGATCAGGTCACCATCCCATTCGCTGATGCTGCGTTCCTCGTCGTTCTGCAGGTCCGGGAGGGTGAAGTTGGGCCGCAGCTCCGGCTGAAACCACGTCTGCCAGGCGGCCAGACCGCCAAGGGCGGCGCCAAGGCCGATGACCACCGCCAGGATCGGGGCCACCCGGCGTCGTTGCTTCCGGGGCTGTTCGGACATGTGATCAGATTCCCGTATTGCTGGTGGAGGCGCCGTAGGCGGTCTTCAGGCGTTGCACGAATTCCTCTGGCGGCACGAAGCCGACGATGCGCTGGTCGCGCCGTTCCTCGCCGTCGGCACCATAGAACATCACGGCCGGCGGCAGGAAGACGTCCAGGGCCTGGAGCAGTTCCCGGTGGTCGTTGTTCATGGCGGTGACGTCGACGCGCAGCAACTGCTTGTCCTCCAGGGCCGCCACCACCTCCGGCGCCGGGAAGGTGCGCTCCTCCAGTTGCACGCAGTACACGCACCAGTCGGCGTAGAAATCCACCACCGTGCCCTGGCCGCGATCGGCCGCTTCGGCGATGGCGGCCTGCAGCCCACCGAGACTGTCCACGTCGCGGAACTGACCCGCGGCGGTCTCCCCCGCGGACGGCGCTCCCTGGGCGAGCGGCTCGAGTGGCTGCCAGAAGCGCGAGCCGCCGGAGGCGGCGCCGAGGAGTAGTGCCACGCTCCAGATGATGAGCAGTACACCCGCGAACTGGCGACCGCGGTTGAGCAGGCCCGGTGCGCCAGTGGCCCGGTCCAGCACGCCGAGCCAGATGGCCACACCCACCAGCAGCACGCCCCAGAGGCCGAGCGTGACGGGGCCGGGGATGAAGCGGTCGATCATCCACAGCGCCACGGCCAGGAAGATCACGCCGAAGACCTGCTTCACCCGCACCATCCAGGCGCCGGAGCGTGGCAGCCATTTGCCGAGGGCGGTCCCGACCAGCAGCAGCGGTACACCCATGCCGTTACCCATGGCGAACAGTGCCAGCCCGCCGATCAGGGCGTCGCCGGTATTGCTGATGAAGACCAGCGCCGCGATCAACGCTGGCCCGGAGCAGGCGCCGACGATGAGTGACGACAGCACGCCCATTATGCCGGCGCCGATGAAGCTGCCGCCGCGCTGGCGGCGCGATAGCGCGTCCAGACGGGTCTGGAGCCCGGCCGGCACGCGGATGTCGTAGAGGCCGAACATGGCCAGTGCGAGCAGCACGAACAGCGCCGCGAAGCTTCCCAGCACCCAGGGGCTCTGCAGGTCCGCCTGGATGGCGGCGCCCGTCATGCCGGCCACGGCGCCCGCGATGGCGTAGGTGATTGCCGTGGCCTGAATGAACACGAACGACAGCCAGAATCCGCGCCGGCCGGTGCGCCGTTCGCCTTCGCCGGCGATGATGCCGGAGAGGATGGGGATGAGCGGATACATGCAGGCGGTGAACGCCAGCAGCAGACCGGCAGCGAAGAAGCCGCCGAGGATCAGGAGCAGGTTGCCCCCGGCCAGCAGCTGCGTCAGCGGGTCGCCGCCGCCGGCAGGCGGTCCGCCGCCACCGGCACCTGCGCCGAAACCGGCGTCGCTCACGCCCCCGGCCAGGGAGAAGTCGCTGGTCAGGGGCGGGTAGCACACGCCCGTCTTCTCGTTACAACCCTGGTAGTGGGCGGTAAACGTGAGCGACTCACCGGCCGGGCGCTCGAGCTGGATGTAGACTTCCACCGGCTCGTGGTAGACCTCCATGCGCCCGAAGTTGGGGTCGTCAATGACGTCCCCCTCGGGGAGTTCGAATCCGGTGATGGCGTTTTCGTCGCCCGCCACTTCGAAGTCGAAACGGTCCTTGTAGAGGTAGTAATCCTCCACCGTGTCCCAGCGCGCGACGATCACGTCTTCGGCCACCAGTTCGGCGGAGAAGGGGAAGGCCTGCTCCGGCGGCAGCAGCTCGTCGCTGCCGCCGAACAGGCTGCTTAGCCCGGCGTGCCCCGCAGCGGGCACGACTGCGAGGATGAGTAGCAACCAGGTGAACAGTATCCGTTTCATCGATTCCTGCCAGGGATCCATGCGCGCACGTCGGGATTGTTGGTATTTACTCCGCGGGTGGCTGCTGGCGCCCATCCGTCTGGTAGGTCACCCAGGCCAGGTAATCATTCAGCCCCCGCGTCACAGGGACCGCGATGATCTCGGGAAGTTCGTCCGGGTGCAAGCGCAGAATGGTCTCTTCCAGCCGCCGCCAGGCCACCCGGGTGGTTTTCATGATTAGCAGCGTCTCCGGATCGCGGTGGACTTCGCCCTTCCAGGCGTAAACCGACGTCAGGCCGGGCACGATATTGGCGCAGGCCACGTGGCCGTCACCCACCAGCGTCTCCGCGATTTCGCCCGCCACCTCCGGGTTCGGGCAGGTGCAGAAAGCCATAAGATGCTCGCTGTCCATGATCTTGCCTCCACGGTCTCGAAACAGGGCCTTTGAATTGTATCAGTACCGCCCCCACATCACGGGCGTCGGCGCCGCGATACCGCGGCTCTTGACTGATTGCGAACCGGAATTATCATTAGCACTCACAAGCAGCGAGTGCTAACAACACTTTGGTAAGGCAATCGGGCCCAGTGCCCGTCAACGCATTAGGAGAACTATCCGATGAATATCCGTCCTTTGCATGATCGCGTGATCATCAAGCGTATGGAAGAAGAGCGCACCACGCCGGGTGGCATCGTGATCCCCGACAGCGCCGCCGAGAAGCCCATCAAGGGCGAGATCGTGGCCGTCGGCAAGGGCAAGGTCCAGGAAAACGGTGAAGTCCGCCCGCTGGACGTGAAGGTCGGCGACAAGGTTCTGTTCGGCAAGTTTGCCGGCACCGAGGTGAAGGTCGAAGGCGAAGACGTGCTGGTCATGCGTGAAGAAGACGTCATGGCCGTCATCGAAGGCTGATCGCCTCCCGGCACCCGCTTAACCGACTATCGAATTGCAAGAGGAATAACGAATCATGGCAGCTAAAGACGTACGTTTCGGTGATGACGCACGGCAGCGGATGATGTCCGGCGTGAACACGCTGGCCAACGCCGTCAAGGTGACCCTCGGCCCGCGCGGTCGCAACGTGGTGCTCGACAAGAGCTTCGGCTCCCCCACGGTGACCAAGGACGGGGTGTCCGTCGCCAAGGAAATCGAACTCAAGGACAAGTTCGAGAACATGGGCGCGCAGATGGTCAAGGAAGTCGCTTCCCAGACCTCCGACGTCGCCGGTGACGGCACCACCACCGCCACCGTGCTGGCCCAGGCCATCCTGCGCGAAGGCATGAAGGCCGTTGCCGCCGGCATGAACCCCATGGATCTCAAGCGCGGCGTGGACAAGGCCGTGACCGCCGCCACCGGCGAGCTGCGCAACCTGTCCAAGCCCTGCGAAGACCGCAAGGCGATCGCTCAGGTGGGCACCATCTCCGCCAACTCCGACAACAATGTCGGTGACATCATCGCCGAGGCGATGGAGAAGGTCGGCAAGGAAGGTGTCATCACCGTGGAAGAGGGCTCCGGCCTGGAGAACGAGCTGGATGTCGTGGAAGGCATGCAGTTCGACCGCGGCTACCTCTCCCCGTACTTCATCAACAACCAGCAGAGCATGAGCGCCGAGCTGGATGATGCCTACATCCTCCTGTGCGACAAGAAGATCTCCAACATCCGCGAACTGCTGCCGGTGCTGGAGAACGTCGCCAAGTCCAGCCGTCCGCTGCTGATCGTGGCCGAGGACATCGAAGGCGAAGCGCTGGCCACCCTGGTGGTCAACAGCATGCGCGGCATCGTCAAGGTCGCCGCCGTCAAGGCGCCCGGCTTCGGTGACCGTCGCAAGGCCATGCTGCAGGACATCGCCGTCCTCACCGGCGGCACGGTGATCTCCGAGGAAGTGGGTCTGAGCCTCGAGAAGGCCACCCTGGACGATCTCGGCTCCGCCAAGAAGATCAACGTCACCAAGGAAGACACCACCATCGTCGACGGCTCCGGCCGCAACGACGAGATCAAGTCCCGCGTGGAGCAGATCCGGGCGCAGATCGAGGACGCCTCCTCGGACTACGACCGCGAGAAGCTGCAGGAGCGGGTGGCCAAGCTCGCCGGTGGCGTGGCCGTGATCAAGGTCGGTGCCGCCTCCGAGATGGAGATGAAGGAGAAGAAGGCCCGCGTCGAGGACGCCCTGCACGCCACCCGCGCTGCGGTGGAAGAAGGCATTGTCCCCGGCGGCGGTGTGGCACTGGTCCGCACCCTGTCTGCTCTGGAGAACCTGAAAGGCGAGAACGCCGATCAGGACACCGGTGTGGCCATCGTCCGCCGTGCCATCGAGGAGCCGCTGCGTCAGATCGTCGGCAATGCCGGCATCGACGGCGCCGTGGTGCTGAACAAGATCCTCGAAGGCTCGGGCAACTTCGGTTACAACGCCCAGACCGACGAGTATGGCGACATGATCGAGTACGGCATCCTGGACCCGACCAAGGTCACCCGGACTGCCCTGCAGAACGCCGCTTCGGTCGCATCGCTGATGATCACCACCGAGTGCATGATCGCCGAGCACCCTGAAGAAGATAAGGGTGGCGACGACATGGGTGGCATGGGCGGAATGGGCGGCATGGGAGGCATGGGCGGCATGATGTAAGCCGTCCGGCGTCCAACGCCTTTTCCGGAAGCCCCGCGCCGATCACCGGTGCGGGGCTTCTTTCGTTTTACCGCCATGGGCTTGCCCTTCCGCCGCCGGCGCGGCATGCTTGTCCACTTACCGGCCGCGAGTGCCGGTTGCACATCAATTCGGATCAACCGACAGGGACTTGTCCGGTTCGCGACCAGGGAGGGGTTGCCATGCCCGCTTTTGCTCACGTACGTGCCCGCCAGACCGCCGATCATGCAAGTGCGGCCTTCATCGCGCGCGTCCACGCCGCTGATGGTGCTGAGGTGTTCGTTGTCGCCGAGGATGACCCCACCGAACGTCTTCCCGTGATGGATCGTGTGCCCGAGGTTGGCACGCTCCACGACGGCGACCGTGTCGTCGCCTGTCCCGTCCGTGGCGGAGCGGTCATCACGCTCTCGCTCACCCGTTCCCCGGAAGGTGCCCGGCGCTTGCCGGATGGCCGGCTGCTGGTTCAGGCGGCAGAGGGAGTGGTGCTGCAGGCCGGAGAGGCGCGCATTGAGCTGCAGCCCGATGGGAGGTTGCTGATCCACGGGCGCAACGTGGAGCATCGGGCCGAACAGGCCCTGGCTCTGCAGGCCAGCCTCGTCGAGATCAACTGAGGCTGCCGTCGTGGCGGTGCGCCTGCTTGCAGCTCACCAGAGTGCGCTGAGCCGGCTGTACCGGCAGCGTGCGTCCATGAGCACGCGCGATTTCGTGCCGGGTGCCGAACTTGCGCGGCTGGACCAGCGCCTGATCGGGCATATCCATGCCTGCGCTCAGGCGGCGGAGCCGCTTCCGGATGACATCCCCGGCGATCCCGCCGAGGCGTTTGCCGCCGCGTCTGCGGCGTTGCGCAACGACACTCGGGCCGCCATGGAGTGGCTGGCCCCGGCACTGGAAGAGGCAGAGGGCGATCAGTGCCAGGGTCTGGTGGAGGCTGTCGCGTTAACGACACCGCCCTTCGGCTGGTGCCGGGTGCTGAGTGCCTACCACCGATACCCGGGCGCCCGTACTCCGCTGCTGGATGCGTTTTACCTTGCTGCCGCGCGCGTGCCGGACGCCCTCCTGAATGAGGCCCTGGAATCGCCGGAGCAGCAGGCCGCAGCCCTGCGCTGTGCCTCCATCCAACACAACTGGCCGGCGGCGCGATTCCGGCCCCGGTACCGAAGCGACCTCACCGATCCGGCCACACTGCCTGCCCTCCGCGCCGGCCTGCTCCGTGACGATCCCGAGGCCGCGGATGCCCTGCTGTCACTGCTCGACGGAGCCATTCCCCTTGAGGCGACGACGGACGCGCTGCGCCTGAACGCGCTCCTTTGCCCGGACCACCTCTCGGACGTCGTCTGGCGTGCGGCGGATGAAACCCCGGAGACCGGCCTCTGGCTGCTCGCGCTGAGCGGACGGCGGGACGCCGCGGAGCGGATCCTGCAGGCGCTCCGGGATGCCCGGGCGCCGGAATCTGCCGCCGCCGCGTGGCGTTGGCTGACCGCCCAGGCGCTCCCGCTCCGCGACCGGCTGCAGGTGGTCAATGACCCTGGCCGGGCCGCGGCCGGCGGCCCCGTCCCTGACGCTGCAGTCGCAAGGCAGTGGTGGGACGCCAACGCGCCGGGTTGGGATCCGGCCGGGCGGCGCATCCTCGATGGTCCCGCCGATCCGGAGCGGGTGGCGACGCTGGCAACGCGTTGGGCGGGCCGTGCCGGCGACGCCCTGATGGATCTGGCGGCTCTGCGGGAGCGCAGCCAGTACGTCACCGGTGGTTGGTTTCATCGGCGGGGTGAGCCGGGGCCGGTGTTGCCGGAGTCGCAAGAGGAGGAGGTGGCTGATGCTGCAGTTGGCCAATGAGTCGCCGTACGCGGCAAGCCTGGCGACGGGCTGGGCCCTGAACGGCGCGCCGCAGTGGACGCTGACGGTCAAGGCCACGTACCGGTTCAGTCTCACTGGCGAGGTTACGCTCCATGACGAGCAGCCGGAGGTGGTCGAAGGTGACCAGTACCGCGGCAAGCCCGCGGAGAGCAGTCTCGAAGCCGCGTGGGAATCGGTGCCCCACAAGGCGGGCGGCGAACTCTACCTGTTCGGCACCGCCCATCCGGGTCAGCCCGGTGCCAATGGGGTCCAGGTGCGGGTGCAGATTGACCGTGACCGAGCCCAGGCCTGGGAGAAGCGGTTGGTGGCCGTGGGGCCGTCGCGCTGGGAGCGGGGTGCGCTCGGTTACTACCGCACACCACTGGAGCCCATGGAGCCGGTGCCGCTGTGCTACGAAATGGCCTTTGGTGGCCACGATCCGCGCACAGCCGGCGAGGAACGGCGTAATCCCGTGGGGCGGGGGTTCAACTCCGGGCAGTGGCGTCTCCACGACACGCGTCTGCCGCTCATTGAGCGGCCGGACCGGTTCATGAGCGCACCAAGGCAGCGGATGGTCCCCATCGGCCTGGGGCCGTTGGCGCCCCACTGGGATCCGCGCCGGCGGGAGGCTGGCAATGTCTCCGAGGCGCGGCTCGAGGCCGGTGGCTGCCCCTACGGCTCGAAGACACTGCCCACGGTTCACAACGCCGCGCCACCGGATCAGCGCTTCGACAAGCCGTTCAGCGGGGGTGAGCGGGTGACCCTGGAGGGGCTGTTTCCGGAGCATGGCGACCCGGTGCGGGTCACGCTCCCGCCGCTGCAGCCGGTGGTCTGGCTGCACGAGACCCACCGCATGCCCCTGCGCGGCGCGTGCGACACGCTGATCGTCGACAGCGACGCCATGGTGTTTCACCTGCTGTACCGGTGTGTCATCCCGTGGGAGATCGACGCCAGGCGTCGCGGCTACGTTGTGCTTCCGCCGGTGCCGGGCCCGCCGGAGACAACGTCAGCCGATAGCGACCAGGAGGCGCCCGCATGACCGCCCCCTCCCGTCACATCGCCGTGACCGGCGCCGGTGTGGAATGCGCCACCGGCGACCGGCCCGGAGCCCTGCTGGGTGCGCTACTTGCCGGCGTGCGGGCCGTCCGTCCACGGGACGAACTGGCGCAGACCGATCCGGTGACCCGAGAACTGGCGGCACCCGTCCTGGCACCGGTGGATCCGGAAGCGGCCATCGGGCACGTGGATGCCGACACCGTCGGCAACATGCTCGTCGCCGCGATCCAGCGGGCGATGGAGGGCGCCGACACGGCGGTCGACCGGGTTCTGCTCGTGCTCCCCGCCAGTGATGCCGCCTGTGCCCGGCGGTTGCCGCAGCACGCTGTGGTCAAACGGGTCGCGGCCGCGCAACCGTGGATGCACGATGTGGTGCTGGAGTGCACCACCCACCGTGAAGCGCCCGCCGCCCTGGCTGCGCTCTGGCAGGCGCTGGCCGAAGGGCGCTGCCGCTGTGCCCTGGTGGCCGGGGTCGACAGCCTGGCCAACCTGGAATCCCTGACCGAGGCGCAGCGCGCAGGGCATGTCCGGACAACCGAGTTCCCGGACGGCTGGGCCCTGGGTGAAGCAGCCGCCTGCGTGCGGCTCGAGCAAGATACCCGTGGCGCGGCCGAGATCCGTATGCATCAGCCCGTCGCCGGGCACGAGCCGCACCACGGGGCGGTCGGCCGGAACCACCTCCAGGGTCTGGGAGCGGCCGCCGGTGAGGCGCTGGACGCTGCCGGCCTGACGGGTGGGAAGCCGGATGCCGTCATCCTTGCCCGGGCGCAAGAGTCGCTGGCCGAGCTGGAGTGGTATCACGCCCACAGCGGCCTGTGGCCTCAACGCCTCCCGGCGCGGCAACAGCTCGCCATGCGGCGGGGCGAGCTGGAGGCGCCACAACCAGACCCGGAGCCGCCCGTGGAGACGCTCCGGCCCGCGCTCACCCTGGGCGAGACCGGCGCCGCCGGGCTTCCGGTCGCGCTCGCCCTTGCGCACGCACGCTTTCAGCTTGATCTCATGCCCGTCCGGCACTGCCTGGTGCTGGACGCCACCGCCGGGCCGGAGCGCCTGGCGGTCTGCCTGTCCACGCAGCAAACGAGCCACTGAACACCACCAGGGAGGGACCCCAATGGCAACGGTACTCATCAACGGACGCACCGCCGTTCACGCCGCATCGGGTGGCACGCTCACGGCGCCGGACGTGTGCAAGACACCGCCGAAGTGCAAGACGGACCTGTTTCAGAGCATTGCCACGTCGGCCGACGCCACGGCCACGGCGACCACCGTCATGGTCAACGGGCAACCCATGTGCCACGCGGGATCGCTGTTTGCCCAGAGCACGGCCAATGAGCCCGGCAGTTGCGGCGGCGTGACCTCCGGCACCATCAAGGGGCCTGCCGAGTTCGTGACCTTCTCGCCGGACGTGCTCATCGAAGGCCAGCCGGCCGTGCGTCAGGGCGACTACATGGTCAGCAATTTCCACAACACACCACCAATTCCCCTGTCCCAGCCGGGTGGCCCGGTGCCGCCCGCAATCACGGCTGCTGCCGCGGACGCGCTGGAGCCTGAAGAGGGGCCGGTGCAGTTTCCGGTCGATGCGAGCAGCGCCTTTCACTGGAGCGCCCGCGAGGTCGCGATCGTCGAGGAGGACGCGGAATGAGCGCCCCGCTTTCCGATCAGCCACTGAACGCCGCACAGCCGCTGGACGTCCCGGGGTCGGTGCCCCGGAGCCGGCTGAGCTTCCGCGCGCAGGAGGCAGGCACCCGCCGCATGGCGCTGAAACTGCGCGACGGCGCCGGTGACTACCCCCGGGCCATCAGGGACGCCCTTGAGGGGCGCGGCTACGGCGGGCGTGCCGGCCTCATTGCCGGCGAGTACCGCCTGCCCCTGGGGCGTGTGCGCAGCATCCCCGTGGATGATGACGAAACCGAGTCCGACGTCGGCCTCATGCCCGTGATCCCGGTCCGGTTTGCGGATCCGGAAGGCGAACGGCTGGCACCGCTGCGCGACGGCTGGATGTACGTCTTCATCAACGGCCACCTGTGGCGCGAGATCCAGGTGAGCAACGAAGGCGAGGTGTTCCGCGACGTCAACCTCGCACGCCACCAGGGCCGCGATGACCGCCCGGCCGCCTGCGAGGCGCTGTTCCACCACGTCTCTCTGCCGTACCGCATGAACGCCGCCGAGCCCGTCGTCGAAGTGGCGTACGCGGACGTGCAGTGGAGCTGGGCCACCATCGAGCGCATGGGCGGCTTCGACCCGGACGACCGGCGCTACTGCCCTGATCTGGACGTGTACGCCCCCTACAACATCACCGTGGACGACAGCCTGCGCGAGGCGCGCTGCCAGCGTATCGATCTCGCCGCCTACGACGGCGACCCGGACATCAACCGCCTGCGCGAGACGTTCCTGGTGCCCACGAGCACCGCCGAGAGCCACTTCAATCCGTCGGACGACCCGGACCAACCACCCCAGCTCCCCGGCCTCACCGAAGACGACATCACCGCGGGCTTCGCCATCATGGCCGTCCACGACCCGCTGGGCGTGGCAATGGAGCTCATCGGCACCATTCAGGACGAGACCAAGGCGCTCAAGGCGTGCATCGAGGAGATCGATCAGCACGAGCACGTGCAGAGCGCCGTGATGGCGTATCAGGCGTTCTTCAATGAGGCATTGCATGAGAAAAGCACTCAGCGTGATGGTGGCTACCGTCACGCCGATGACTCCAATGAAGCCAGGGAGTTACGGAGCGTGGCCGGGGATATGGACCGCGATTACATTGAGGCACTGCTCCAGGTCGACGAGCGGCGGGCGGTCAGGGAACGCATCCGCGAGGCCCGCAACACGCTCGGTCAATGGCTGGACGGAAAATGCCCGAACGGCGGCTCCGCAGATGAACGCGTCGCCCAGCCGGTCACCGTCGTCCAGGCCATCAAGGACTACGCGGCGCTTTCGCCGCAGGAATACTGGCGGCTCTGGGCCACGGTCAACGGACTGACCGCCGGCGCCGGACCGGATCCAGCGCAGATCGACAGTGGCTACGATGCCGATCCCGATGACCCGGAAGATGATCCACTGGCAGCGTGGCAGGCGCGCCTGACCGATCCGGAGCACCCGCTTTTCCCGATGCTGTTCCCGGGCGAGGATCAGGTCCCGCTCGATGACGACACACCCCCCGCAACCGATGACCTGAACGAAGTCACCGGGCAGACCGCCTTCCGGCCGGGTGCATTCGCCCTGATGCTGAACGGCGCTGGGTCTGGCGGTGTGTTCGGTTCAGTGGGCCGCGATGTGGCCTGGCTTGGTCGGGAAGTGGTCATGGACTTCATGTATGTCGTCCAGCGGCAGTGGCAGGCCGCGCTCGATCAGCAGCAGACCGTATCCGTTGAGCTGTTAACGCGTATCGGTAAGGCGGGACAGTTCCCCGAACTCGAGGGCGCCCGTCTGGTGCGTGAAGGTGACGTGATCCCCGAGGGCTACACGGTCATTGGCTCCCAGGTGGAACGTCTTCACCGCATGCAGCGCGGCGCCCGCCGGCAGGCCGCTCGCGACGCGGTGCGCAACCCCGGCGCCGACACGGTCGTTATACTGGACGGGAGCACCAACAGCCCCATTGCCAGCTCCGGTCTTCAGGGGCTGGCTCCCGCCACGACCTCCGTTGCCGCCGCCACTGATTCAGACTGGCGAGCACTGTTCAGCGCCAAGGGTGGCGATGGGCTCTATCGCGCACGGGCGGATCTGGTTTTGGTGCCCGCCGTGTCCGAGACCGTTCGCGAGCTGAGCCAGCCGGATGCAGAACCGTCCCTCACCACATCCCGAGCGGTGCGTGCGGCGCAGGCAGGGCTGCCGCCGGTTATCGCGGTGTTTGAGGTGGTGAATATTGCTTCGGCTGCTAATCGGTTACGCGAAGGCTCTGATCGCGTTATCCGTGAAGGGGCAGAGATGTTCTTGAGCACCGCCGGGCTCGCTTTCGCCCTGACGGAGGCCAGCTTGAATTTGAGTGGGCCGGACCGCACCGCGGCGAGGCTGTCACAGGTGACCGGACCACGGGTCGCGAACTGGGTGGCCGACGGTGAGCTGCGCGTTCGAGGACGGACGTCCGTTCCATCCATGGCAGTCCTTGGTGCCGGCCTGGCAGGGATCGGTGCTGGCCTAGCTGCGTGGGACGTGATGCACCGTTTGAACCGCGGTGACACCGCCGCTGCGGCCGCGCATGGTGTCGAGGCCGCGGCCATGACAGGACTGGCTGTCAGTACCCTGGTTTCCGGAGCGCGGCAGGCCGGAGCGGCGGTGGTACTCGGGTTTGGCCCATGGGGCTGGGCGTTTCTCGCCACCGGCATCGTCGCTGGCGCCATTGCCAGGCACCTGACTCGGGGGTCGCTGGAACGCTGGGCCTATTACGGGCCTTTCGGTGCCGATCATGAGCGGCGCCTCACCGAGGAATATGCCGGTCTCGAGCCACGGCAGATACGACTGGCCCTGGAATCGTTGCTGTTCGCTCCACAGGTTACGATCAAAGAAGATGAACGCTTCGGTCCACCGCGTGTGCGCGTGGAAGTGCGGGCGCCTGCGGCGGCTCGGGCCACCGACAGTGTGGAACTCTACGTCACGTCGGAAGGTGGAGGGGGGCAGCAGCCCTTGGAGGTCGTTGCCACCGGCGAATTGCCTGATGGGCCGGGCCCGCTCTGCCAGGCATGGTGGTTCCGGCTACCGGATCCCAATGAATGGTATGTAACACGGGACGGTAGACGCCGTTGCACCCTGCGGGCCCGAGCGCGGTTACGCCGCGAAGGCGACGGTAACCTTCCGTTCAACCCGAACTACGCAGGCACACAGGCGAGCGCGGCCATGATCGATCCCGACGGTGAGACCGAGGATTGGGCCTATGCCGATGCCCTGACGATCCGCAAGACGCAGCGACAGATCGACCAGGAGTTCTAGCCCCAATCCCCGATCTTCGCCCACGGACCTTGCCGGGCGTAGGCCGTAGGGTGGACCTTCAGGTCCACCAATCAACACAAGCAAGGGAGCACCACAACCAATGACCACGGACGGCACACCCAAGGCCGGGATGACGACCTACGCGGACACGGCATTCACCGGCAGCCGCCCGCACGACCTGCCGTCGGGGCAGGATCTGGAGTCCATGGGGTATTTTCATCGCAAGGCGCTGGGCGTGCGGCTGCCGCTGCTGGGGCCGCAGTGCCGGGAGTTCATGGCGGCCGCCACCAACGTCTTCGAGCTGGACCGGCTGCGGGAGGGGTCGGGAGAGCAGTTGGAGAAAGATCTGGCGGAGCGCGAGCCTCACCGCCGTCGCATGTGGGCCTCGCGGGCGGATCCGCTGGTGCTGATCGCCTCGATAGGTGCTGTTGCTGGGTTTTTCGGGTTTGCCTCGCTCGCCGTCGCTGTGCTTTGGCTGATTACTGATGGCCTTTCTGAGTTCGGGGTTGAGATGATCACGGTGCAATTGGTGTACTTCTGCCTGCCTTTCTTCACCATCTGGCTCCTCTGCCGCCTCCTCGTACGCAGTGGCTGGTTCACCCTCAAGCGCGACACACGCTTCTACCGCGACACCGGCATGGTGAGTCTGTGGGCGGGGCGCAAGGTGGGGCGAGTGGAGCTGCCGTTCGCCGAGTTCGAGGCGTTCGCCTCACCGGTCTCCACGGCTGTGGGTACCATCCGTCACCGGCTGGGGCTCATCCATCGCGGCACGGGCCACAGCGTGGGCTATCCGGGCGCGCAGATCGAGCTGTGGGAGACGCAGTTGATCTGGGAGGTGATGCAGCAGTTCATGGACGTGAGCCGGCCGCTGCCGGACATCCCGGAGTTCGACGGCACGCGCCACTTGGACCCGGTCACCGCGGAGCACGACCGTAAGTCGGGCCGCCCCGCCCGCTACTGGCTGGACATGGACCGCGCCCACGCAAGCGCCCTGCACGAGCGCGCCCGCAAGTCGGCACGCGCCTACCCCTGGGGCCGCACCCGGGAGCAGGCCCTGGCATCGGGCTGGCGCCCGTCGGGCGTTGGCGAGGGGGATTGGCGCGTGGCTGAGTCGGCTTAGGTGGTGGCGTTAGCGGTGTTCAGGGATGGTGGATCTGAAGATCCACCCTACGCCCGCCCCGCGCTACCCCACGGCAACGGTAGCCGTAGGGTGGACCTTCAGGTCCACCAATCAACACAAGAACGGAGCACCACAACCAATGACCACGGACGGCACACCCAAGGCCGGGATGACGACCTACGCGGACACGGCGTTCGCCGGCAGCCGCCCGGCAGACCTGCCACCGGGGCAGGATCTGGAGTCCATGGGGTATTTTCATCGCAAGGCGCTGGGCGTGCGGCTGCCGCTGCTGGGGCCGCAGTGCCGGGAGTTCATGGCGGCCGCCACCAACGTCTTCGAACTGGATCGGCTGCGGGAGAAGGCTGGAGAGCAGTTGGAGAAGGATCTGGCGGAGCGCGAGCCCCACCGTTGTCGCATGTGGGCCTCACGGGCGGATCCGCTGGTACTGATTGCCTCCATTGGTGCCGCGGCTGGTTTTTTCACTCTTGGGCCAATTGCGGTCTCTGGTATCTTTCTCCTTACGGATGGCATCTCGGAGTTCGCGCTCGGCGAAATCCGTTTTCAGTTAATTTATCTTTTCTTACCCCTCTTCACCATCTGGCTCCTCTGCCGCCTCCTGGTCTACAGCGGCTGGTTCACTTTCAAGCGCGACACCCGTTTCTACCGCGATACCGGCATGGTGAGCCTGTGGGCGGGGCGCAAGGTGGGGCGTGTCGAGCTGCCGTTCGCTGAGTTCGAGGCGTTCGCCTCACCGGTCTCCACGGCCGTGGGCACCATCCGTCATCGGCTGGGGCTCATCCACCGCGGCACGGGCCACAGCGTGGGCTATCCGGGCGCGCAGATCGAGCTGTGGGAGACGCAGTTGATCTGGGAGGCGATGCAGCAGTTCATGGACGTGAGCCGGCCGCTGCCGGACATCCCGGAGTTCGACGGCACGCGCCATCTGGACCCGGTGACAGCAGAGCACGACCGCAAGTGGGAGCGCCCGTCCCGCTACTGGCTGGACATGGAGCGGTCCCACGCCAGCGCCCTGCACGAGCGCGCCCGCAAGTCGGCACGCGCCTACCCCTGGGGCCGCACCCGGGAGCAGGCCCTGGCATCGGGCTGGCGCCCGTCGGGCGTTGGCGAGGGGGATTGGCGCACGGCCAAGCCGGCGTAGGTGGTGGCGTTAGCGGTGTTCAGGGATGGTGGATCTGAAGATCCACCCTACGCCCGCCCCGCGCTACCCCACGGCAACGGTAGCCGTAGGGTGGACCTTCAGGTCCACCAATCAACACAAGAAGGGAGCACCGCCGGCGCAAGCGGTGGCGATTGCTCTGTTCTGTTTCGCTCGATTAGTATTCACGCCGAGCCAGGATGGCTCTCATAACGAAGACAGTGACACAGCAAAGGAGTGCGCACCCATGCGTGAGCAAACCCCACCCGATCGGCCGGTCCCCGTGACGTCTTTCGATCTGCCCATAGCCGTTGACGGCGGCAGTGCCGTTCAGGGGCATTGCAACAAAATTGCGCTGGCACCGGTTCTTGCCCGGGCCGGTCTCGTGCTGGCGGTGAGTGGCGTTCTGGTCGTTCTGTTCGGTCCCGGTTTTATCATCGGTGTAGCGCTTTCAATCCTTGGCATGATTTTCACCAGTTCTGCGTTTCTCGCCAGGCGCGTTGCCTGGAGAGCGATTCAGCGCTATGTCTCGGAGCGGTACATCCTGTGCGATGACCAGGGCGAGCCGGTGACCAACGGGGGGCTGACGGTCAAGCCGTTCGGGGGCGGCGAGCTGGAGATCGGCTACTCCATGGATAATGTGTCCGGCGACCGCCGCTCCGCAGGGGGTCCGCGCGGGAGTCGCCCCGTGACGCAATGACCGACCCGGCAGGCGGGCCGGGGTTCGCAATGGCGGCGGTATCCGGGCCATACTGGCCGCCAGGCAATCCGGGGGGATGATAGATGCTGACAGTCGGGCAGGTGCTGGTCGGGTTGATGTGGATCGGGCTGCTGGTGCTGGCCTGTTCCGTTCTCAGAACACGGATGCTCTGGGCGCGACGCCTGTTCCTGCCCAGCTCCCTGATCGCCGGCGTGGTGGCGCTTCTGGCCGGGCCGGAGGTCTTTGGCGCCCTGTTCGGCAACGTGTTCGAGGATGGCGCCGGGCTGTTTCCGGGGTACGTGTACGACACCTGGTCCGCGCTGCCGGGGCTGCTGATCAGCGTGGTCTTTGCCGCGCTGTTCCTGGGTAAACCCATTCCGGGCATCCGCGCCATCTGGCTGCGTGCGGGGCCGCAGGTGGTGGTCGGCCAGACCATGGCCTGGGGCCAGTACGTGGTTGGCATTCTGCTGGCACTGTTGGTGCTCACCCCGGTGTTCGGGCTGAGCCCCATGGCCGGCGCCCTGATCGAGATCGGCTTCGAGGGCGGCCACGGCACGGCGGCCGGAATGGCAGGCACCTTCCAGGATCTCGGTTTCCCCGAGGGCGCCGACCTGGCCCTGGGGCTTGCCACGGTCGGCCTGCTCGCTGGTGTCATCGGCGGGACCATTCTCATCAACATTGCCGCGCGACGCGGTATCGTCAGCCCGGAGTCGGGGGGCGGCGAGAGCGCCCGCCCCTCCGTCGAGGAACAGGCCGAGTTGGAGAAGGACTACCGCCACGAGCGCAGCACCACCGACCCGCTCAGTGTGCACCTTGGCCTCGTGGGGCTGGCCGTTCTGGTCGGCTGGGGGCTGCTGACGGCCCTGCAGGCGATCGAGAGCGCCACCTGGGGGCGTGACGGTGGTGTCGAGATCCTCGCCCACGTGCCGTTGTTCCCCATGGCCATGCTCGGCGGCGTGTTCATCCAGCTGCTGGTCATGCGCATGGGTCACGAGGAGCACGTCTCTGGCCGCACCATGCAGCGCATCTCCGGATTCGCCCTGGATTTCACCATCGTTGCCGCCTTGGCGACGCTGTCGCTCCAGGCACTGGGCGAACACCTGGTGCCCTTCCTGCTGCTGGCCGTGACCGGCATCGCCTGGTCGCTGCTGGTGCTCATGGTGCTGGCGCCGCGGGTCATTCCCTACAACTGGTTCGAGCGCGGCGTGGGTGACTTCGGCCAGTCCATGGGCGTGACCGTGACCGGCGTGCTGCTCATGCGCATGGCCGACCCGCGCAACGAATCCGGCGCCCTGGAGAGCTTCGGCTACAAGCAGATGCTGTTCGAGCCCATTGTGGGTGGTGGTCTGTTCACGGCGGCGTCCGTGCCACTGATCTATCAGTTCGGTCCGGTGGCGGTGTTGATCGGCACCGCCGTGGTTACCCTGGGCTGGATCATCTTCGGCCTGCTCTACTTTGGCCGCATGGTCCCGGATGGCGGGCGCGGGCGCTGGCGCCCGGGTAGGTCGTCTCAGTAGGATGAGCGGTGCCGGCCTGCCTTCGGGGCGCCGGCACCGCCAACCTGCCACCATGATCCGGAGGCCCCGTGAGCCACGCCAGTGACCTGATCGACCGCGCCATGTCCCGCCTGCCGGAGCGTCTGCGGGGGCAGGTCACCGAGTGGATCTCCGATTACCAGGACGTCGCCGAGCTGCCACACACGGACATGGCGCTGCAGTCGTTGCCGACCGTCTGGGCCGGCAGCCCGTTCGTGGCCCTGTCCTGCATCCGCGCCCCGGAGCTGCTCGACCACCTTGCCCACTCCGGCGACCTCGAAGGTGCCTACGATGAGGGCGAGATGGCCAGTCGTGCAGCGGACGCCGTGGCTGACTGCAGCGACGAGGACGCCCTGAACAGCGCCCTGCGCCGCTACCGCCGCCGCGAGATGGTGCGCATCGCGTGGCGCGATCTGGCCGGCTGGGCCAGCCTGGGTGAGACCCTGCGCGAGCTCTCGGCACTGGCCGACGCCTGCATCCAGGTGGCGCTGGACTGGCACCTACATCAATTACAGGCGCGTTTCGGCGAGCCCCGCAACGCCGACGGCGAGCCGGTCACGTTCTACGTGCTGGGCATGGGCAAGCTCGGCGGCCGCGAGCTCAACTACTCGTCCGACATCGATCTCATCTTCGGCTACTCCGATGTGGGCGAGACCCATGGCGGCCGCAAGAGCGTGGACAACCAGGAGTTCTTCACGCGGCTCGGCCAGAAGCTGATCAACAGCCTGAATGCGCGTCTGGTCGAGGGCTTCGTTTTCCGCGTGGACATGCGCCTGCGCCCCTACGGCGACTCGGGGCCGCTGGTCATGCACAGTGACCAGCTGGAGACCTACTACGAGGCGCAGGGCCGGGAGTGGGAGCGCTACGCCATGATCAAGGCGCGCGTGGTCGCCGGCGATCAGAACGCGGGCGGCGCCCTGATGGCTTCTCTGCGGCCGTTCGTCTACCGCCGTTATCTCGACTACGGGGCGCTGGAGTCCCTGCGCGACATGAAGGCCATGATCGCGAGGGAAGTGGAGCGCCGGGGGCTTGAGCACAACATCAAACTCGGCGCGGGCGGCATCCGCGAGGTGGAGTTCGTGGGGCAGGCGTTCCAGCTCATCCGGGGCGGCCGCGAGCGCGGCCTGCAGGAGCGCAGCATCATCCGCGTGCTCGAATACCTCGGGCAGCACAATGCCTTGCCGGGGTTTGCCGTGCGGCAGCTTCTGGAGGGCTATGAATTCCTCCGTCGCACCGAGAACCGCCTGCAGGCCATGCAGGACAAACAGGTTCATGAACTGCCCGAGGACACGCTGGATCAGCAGCGCCTCGCCTACACCATGGGCTTCGACCGCTGGGACGCGTTCGCCGCGCGACTTTCCGAGCTCAGGCGGCACGTGCATGACCATTTCGAGCAGGTCTTCGCCGCGCCCCAGGCCGAGCACGAGACGACCCCGCACGACCAGCCTGAAATCGGCGACGTGTGGTCAGAGGCGGTCACTGGCAGTGAAGCCGAGGCGGTGCTCCAGGCCAACGGCTTCGAGCAGCCTGCGGACTGTCTGCAACGGATTGCCGCATTTCGCGGCGGCTCCCATTGCCGTGCGCTCACGGAAACCGGCCGCGAGCGGCTCGACCGCCTCATGCCGCTGCTGATCGGTGCCACTGCTGCGGCGGAGCGCCCCGATGCCACGCTGACCCGGCTACTGGACCTGCTGGAGGCCATCGTCCGGCGCACCTCCTACCTGGCGCTGCTGGTGGAACACCCCATGGCGCTGTCGCAGCTCGTGAAGCTGTGCTCCGCCAGCCCCTGGATCGCTCGCCACGTCTCGCGCCATCCCATGCTGCTGGATGAGCTGCTGGACCCGCGCACCCTGTATGCGCCGCTGAAGCGCAAAGATCTGGCCGAGGAACTGCGCGAGCGGCTCGACGCCTACCCCGGCGACGATCTGGAGCAGCGCATGGAGGTACTGCGGCAGTTCAAACAGGCCAACGCGCTGCGCGTGGCGGCGTCCGACCTTGCCGGCGTCACGCCGCTGATGGTTGTGAGTGACCACCTGGTGGATATCGCCGAAGTGGTGCTCGGCGAAGTGCTCGACCTGGCCTGGAGCCACCTGGAAGCGCGTCACGGCCGCCCCACCTGCCAGGTGGATGGCGAGACGGTCCACGCCGGCTTCGCCATCATCGCCTACGGCAAGCTCGGCGGCCTGGAGCTGGGTTACGGCTCCGATCTGGACGTGGTCTTCGTCCACGACAGCCGTGGCGAAGAGCAGGTCACCGATGGCGACCGCCAGGTGGATAACAACGTCTTCTTCATGCGCCTCGCCCAGCGCATCATCCACATCCTCGGCGCCACCATGGCGGGCGGCGTGCTCTACGAGGTGGATACGCGCCTGCGGCCCAGCGGCCGCTCCGGTCTGCTGGCCACGAGCCTGGATGCATTCGCAGAGTACCAGCGCGAGCAGGCCTGGACCTGGGAGCACCAGGCCCTGGTGCGTGCCCGCTACGTGGCCGGCTCGGCCGCGCTCGGCGAGCAGTTTGCCGAGCTGCGCACCGAGATCCTGAGACGCCCGCGCGACCGCGACCAGCTGCGGATCGACGTGCGCGACATGCGTGAGCGCATGCGCGAGCAGAAGGGCAGTAAGCACCCCGGCGAGTTCAGCATCAAGCAGGATCGGGGCGGTATCGCGGATATCGAATTTATGGTGCAATATGGCGTTCTGTCGGGGGCTGCGGACGCGCCCCGGCTGCTTCGATACACCGACAACATCCGCCTGCTCGGCGAGCTGCGTGACGCGGGCTGGATCAGTCGGGACGAAGCCGAGTTACTGGTTGATGCCTACCGGACGTACCGCTCACGGGTGCACCAGCTCACCCTCCAGGAAGAGCCAGCCATCGTGCCGGCCGAGACATTCCGGGAAATGAGCGGGCAGGTGGCCGAAGTGTGGCATCGGCTGATGGACGACTGACCAAACAAGATAACCTGCCCGCCCCCGGCGCGGGTGCAAGTCGAGGAGATCATGCGATGGGCATGGATGATCGCGACGGTATCATCTGGATGGACGGTGAAATGCTGCCCTGGCGCGATGCGCGGGTGCACGTGCTCACTCATACGCTGCATTACGGCATGGGGGTCTTCGAGGGCATCCGTGCGTACAAGACCGATCGCGGCACGGCGGTGTTCCGTCTGCGCGAGCACACCCGGCGGCTGTTCGACTCGGCCAAGATCCTCGGCATGACCATCAATCACACGCCGGACGAGATCAACGACGCCATCCTGCGCAGCATCCGCGAGAACAATCTCGAGAGTGCCTACGTTCGGCCCATGACGTTCTACGGCTCCGAGGGCATGGGGCTGCACGCCGACAGTCTGAAATCCCACACCATGGTGGCCGCCTGGGAGTGGGGCGCTTACCTGGGCGCCGAGAACATCGAGCGCGGCATCCGCATCAAGACGTCGTCGTTCACCCGGCACCACGTCAACTCCACCATGTGCCGCGCCAAGGCCAACGGCAACTACATCAACTCCATGATGGCGCTGAAGGAGGCCTCCGAGGCCGGCTACGACGAAGCGCTGCTGCTGGACACCAACGGCTTCGTCTGCGAGGGCTCCGGCGAGAACTTCTTCATGGTGCGCGATGGCGTGCTCTACACGCCCGAGCTGGCCTCGGCGCTGGAGGGCATCACCCGCGACACCGTGCTGCAGCTTGCCCGGGACATTGAGCTGCCGGTGCGCGAAAAGCGCATTACCCGCGACGAGGTCTACACCGCCGACGAAGCCTTTTTCACCGGCACCGCGGCGGAAGTCACGCCGATCCGCGAGCTGGACGGCCGCCAGATCGGCAACGGCAAGCGCGGCCCGATCACGGAGCGGCTGCAGGCCATGTACTTCGACCAGGTCGAGGGCCGGCGCAGCGCCTACGACGAGTGGCTGACTTTCGTCTGAACCGAACCTGCAGGGAGAACCACCAGTGGCTGATCCACAGACTCACGACCGCACGGATCTCATCCAGCCCAACGCGGCCAACCGCTACGAGGTGGGCAAGGGCGATCTGCCCCTGTCCTGCCCCATGCCGGGCATGTACCTGTGGAACTCCCACCCCAAGGTCTACCTGCCGATCCACAAGACCGGCGAGGCCAAGTGCCCGTACTGCGGTGCGGAGTATTTCGTCAAGGATTTCGACCCCGACGACGAGGAGATGCGTCGTCTGAGCCGGCGCGAGCCGTAACCGGTTCCGTTTGCCGGCCCGGCTAGTCCGGGCCGGTCCGCGCAGTCTGGCGGAGCAGGTGGGGAAGCCCCAGTTCATTCATCGTCCCACGCTGTTTGCCGAGCTGAGAGAGAGGATATCTCTTGCGATGTGCGCTGCCGAGTCGGTGTACTCAGAGCTTTTCGCGCGGCATGAGAGATTGGTTCTCGACTCCTCGTCCCGCCACAGTCTGATGACCTCAGCCGAGACGGCAGCGGCTGAATAATCCTCTAACTCCTGGATTAAGCCGCGGTGGGTGAGTTGTGCGATCCGCTCAGGCTGGTCGCGCCCGCCCGCCGGCAAGGGGATACAGGGTTTACCAAGGGCGAGGCCCTGCCCGAGTATGCTCCCGCCTCCAACGATGCACACCCGTGCGTGCGACATTGCAGCCATCAGTCCACCTGGAGATAGGCTGCGAATGGCGGTAAGCCTGCTAGCGGCGGGCAACGCCACTTGACTTAGCGGTCCCGGGACGAACAACACCGAAATCCCCTCTCTCGACACCCTCCAGGCGATCTCAGCGAACTTTTCGTCGGCGCGTTCTCCGTCGATTAAGCCACCGCCGCCTCCTGGTGCGACAAGGGCGTATGTGTCGTAGGCGAGCTCTTTCGGAAATTCTTTATCGCAAGGAGGCGAAAGGACGGTACCGCCAAACGACAGCCGTCCGCCCCATCCCAGAGTGAGCAGTCTCTCGATACCTCGCCTTTGCCGGTGATTGCGGGGCGCAGCGATGACCCAGGCACTGTCTATGTGACGTAGCTTGAGCGGCTGCAACAGCCGGCGGCGCTTGGAGGATCTTGATACCACTGCGATCACGGCGGCGCCCAGCGATTTGGCCGCCGCGAGTTGCTGGGTGCGGATGCTGCTGTCGAAGACAACGGCAGCAGGATGAGTGTGTCGCAAGTAGTCTATTACTTGAATCGAGCAGTGTGTCGGCGAGCCTGGTATGGGATGGTAGTGGAAGCGTCTATCCTGATGGATGCTTGCTTCGGCGCTGATAATGAAGTGGACCGGGAGGTTGGGTGAGATGGTCCGAAGTGCTTCGGCAATGGCTGCACACCGGTAATACTCTCCTGCGCCCGATGGCCCCGAGACGGGGATGAACACGACTGGCCGCCCATTTTCAGAATCGAGGCTGCCGGGAGTATCCTGCGTGCTGCTCGCCATTGCTGGTTCTCTTCCTGTCTCGGTGAAAGCTGGTTCAGCTCTACGCGCGCGGGGGCGGGGTTGGTATCATGCGGCCTTCGAATGATGCGGCCACGGTGATTGGGGCGCAGTAAGGAGCTTCGAATTGACTATCAAGATTATCTACCTGCTTGGCTTGGGGCATAGCGGCACAACCCTGCTTGGACGCTTGCTCGGTGCCCATTCGGAAGTAGTGGCCACGGGTGGAACCAAAAACATCCCGCTTTTTGTGCACGGCAGGAAGAGCTGTAGTTGTGGCGCAACGAGCCCGGACGAGTGTCCCTTTTGGTCCAGTGTAGAGCAGGCATTGCGAAACAGAGGCCAGTCACTCGCAACACTCGAGTCCGGTTACGATAACCAGAAACGTCTGGACCACCAAGCGTTGAGGGATTATTACGCCTCAGTGCTTGAGGCGTCCGGTGCGCGTGCCATCGTGGATACGTCCCGTCGTCGCACCTACTTCTCCCAGTTGGAGAAGAATCCTGATCTAGAACTGATTCCGGTGCATTTATTCAAGGATCCACGTGGCCAGCATTCGTCCTCGAAGCGCAAGGGCCGGTCGCTGGCCCATACTATCTGGACGTACGCCATGCGGGGGAGACGGGTCCGTGGCATGCGCCCCCTTGGCCGCCCGGTACTGCACGTCTCTTACGAGGCATTGTGCAGCGACCCGCAAGGCCAGCTTTCCCGGATCATGCAGGCGGCCGGACTCGAGTTTGAGGAACGGCAGCTTACCGAGTTCGGCGCCAACGAGAGCCACATCCTCGGTGGTAACAGACAGCGTACTGACACGTCCTCCAACATTCGGCTGGACGAGAGCTGGCGGCGGCGGCTCAGTCCCTTCGAAGCCCGGCTGGTGATGCTTTGCAACGGTTCCGGCTACCGCAAGACCCTGGCCCTGACCGATCAGGGGCGCTGATGCGGTTATTCCGTTCGACTGGGCCTCGGGCACTTCCGGCGGGCGCCCGCTTTAGTGACGGTCGTGAGGTGCGGTCGCTGCTCGCCGATGTCCTCGGGGGGCCAGTGGCGGACGTGCGCGTCCTGAACCATCATGGGCTCCTGTCCTTGCGCGTTGATTCTGCAGGACACCGGTACAAAGTCTCGGAGTGCGAGTCGGAAACGCGTGCAGCTCTTGCCGCCTCCGCGCTGGAACTGGTTGCTGCGGCGTCAGGGCCCGTGCCCAGGGGGGTGGCTCGCAGCCGGGCTGTGCTGGTCACGGAATGGGTCGAAGGCCGAGCGTGTTGTGAAGAGCCGCTAGCAGCCCAAGTGCAATGGCTGCTGCAGTGCCAGCTTGCATTGGCTAATGCATCGGTTCCCCCAGACATCGAGGCTGGAGGATACCTGCATCTGGAAAGTCTCGCCTCGAGGTTCCGACACTGCGGCCGTCTCGTTCTATCAGGCCGTCGCATCGAGGCCGTGCTCGGGCGGTTGTGGGAACAGTTGCCACCGCTAGCCGCGCCCCACATCATCCACCCCGACCTGACGCCCGCAAACGTTGTCCTCACGGATAACGGGCCGGTTGTTATCGACAACGAAGCCATCGCCGTGGCGCGGGGGCGGGAGTTCGATATCTGGAATACTGGCGAAGCCTTGCGGGGGCGCCGTGATCTCGCGGGAATTGAGTCTTATGTCCGGGCTTTTTCCGCGTATCAGCCGCTCCCAAGTCTCTACGAGTATCGTAATGTCTGGGATGCCTTCCGACTCATGCGTCAGGGGCTCAAGGCACTGGAGAAGCGGCGCCTGGTCAAGGCCGCGCGGATGCTGCGACGGTTGTAGGTATCCCGTGGAAGCGATCAGAGGGAATGCGCGAACAGGAGCAACTGCGGTGACCGCAAAGAGGCACGTGATGGGGCCGACCGGCCAGGCGACCGATAACGAGCGATTGGCCCGCGCTATCGAGGACTGCGATTATCAGGAAGTCGAGGTCTTTAAGGACGACCGTCAAACCTATAGTGCTCTGATTCTCCTCGATGGGAATTCCTACGTGCTCAAGATCCCGCGGGATCGGAATAACCGTCTCTGGCAGCGCTTGCTTTCCCTGTTTCGTGCCAGTGAGGCCGTGCGCCATTACCGCAGCATGGTCAGGCTACGGGAACTTGGTCTGAGTGGACCCGAGCCGGTTGTAGCGATCGAGCAGCGTCGCTGGGGGGCCGTGACTGATTCCTGTCTTCTTTACCGGTTCAGTAAAGGACGCAAAGCGACCCGGGACGACGCGCGGCTAATCCTGCCGCACGTGCTGGCGTTGCACGAGGCCGGTTATCTGCGTAACGATCCCCACGCCAAGAACTACCTTATCGATGACGAGGATGTGATCTTCATCGATTTCCGTCTCAAGAGGCCGTTGTTGCTGCGCCGTTTCCGGCTGCAGCGTGAGTTGGCATTGTTTCTGAAGACCTCGCCAGCGGCATGGGATTATCTTCCCGAGGACGTGAAGCGTTCCTGTTCGCTTCGCCTGGCGGTAGTGTTCGATGAGGCGGCCCGCGTAGCTCGCCACACCAGGCGGCGATTGCGCGGTCGGTCGCACCTCGATGACTAATCGCGGGAGCCGACGAATATCTTGTATCCGTAGGTTATCAGGCGTGGATTTAGTGGACGCAGCCGCGCCGCCTGCCAGTAGCGCTGGCGCGCCTCGGCGCCTAGCCCCGCACGGGCCAGTACCTCAGCATATTTGAGCAGGTAGATTGCGTGGATGCCGGGGCGAATCGCGAAATCGTCGCGCAGTTTGGCGTGGATTGCGCCGTAGCCTTGCACAAAATTGTTGATGTTGCCGGTGATGCGTCCATCGGCGTCCGCCCGTTTGTTTGAGAGTGGCTCCATGACCGAGGTAAATTGCCATTTTCGGGAGAGGCGAATATAAAGATCGTAATCCTGCCGAGCTTTGAGTGAAGGGTCGAACAGCCCGCATTCCAAGAGGGCATCCTTCCGGCAGAGCAGCGTCGAAAGTTTTGGGGCGCGGCCGCCGGTCTTAGATAGTAGTTTCTCGAATATCCAGCCCTGCATTTTCGGTATTGCCGTGCGGCACTGGCCGTTTCTCTTCCAGTCGTAAAAGCCGGTGTCGACGACCCCTGTGTCCGGCGATGCTTTGTCAATTGCGGCGATCTGTTTGGCAAGCTTCTCCGGAAGCCAGTCTTCGTCATCGTCCAGAAACGCCACCAGCTCCCCTCGAGCTTGACGAATGCCGATGTTTCTGGCCTCCGCGCCACCCTGACTGGTCCCGTTGACCAGGTAGTGAACGCGTCGGTCTTGGACCTCCGAGCACACGTGAGTCTGCGTCGCTATCTGTTCCTCGCTGTCGCGCCCACTGTCGTCGACAACGATCACTTCGAAGTCGACGTAAGTCTGGCAAAGAACACTTGCCAGTGCGCGGGCGAGGAGCTCGGGCCTGCGGTGCGTCGGGATGACCACGCTGACCCTGGGTGTTACGGCTTTTGGGGGAGTTGCAGGCTTAGGCTGGGAGTCCATTGCGTGGCCTTTGATAGGACAAGGGGGAACCCGGCCTTCAGAGGCCGAGGCAGTTGCCGTCACGGTAAAGAACGGTGCTGCGGTATAGTTTGTGATTGCAGGGTTTCAGGCCCTCGAAGTCGAGTGTTCGGAACCCCAGGTTCTGTGCTTGTTCCAAGGCACCCAGATACTCTGGACGGTCGGAGTCATCGAGAACAACGACTCCGCGCGGTGTCAAAGCGCTGGTCGCATGGGCCAGGCACTCCGTGCGATTGGCGCCGTCGATGATTACGACGTCGAACGGTTGCTGCGTCTCGTGAATGGACGCCGCGTAGCCATCACCCTGTGACGAATCGCGAAAAAGGACGCGAACGTTTTTGGCGGACCCTGCCGAGACAGTCTCGTACCAGTGGCGATCATACTCCACCGACGTGACGGACTTTACTCGCCCAGCGAAGAAGTGGGTTGATTGCCCGCTGCCATACTCGAACAAATCCAGATCTGCGCGTAACCGATCTCTCAGAAATGCAGAGACTGGGTAGTTCATCCACGGGATCGGCTGCCCGTCAGCGTCGACAGGCTTGCCCGACCGGGCGCTGCTGAGCCACCCGACGCGTGCAAGGTACGAATCCTTCCGTCTGAACAGCCGAAGATAGCGCAACCAGTATGCTCTCAAGGTATCCATTAGTGCTTCTCTAAAGTCCTTCTCTCGGCCGGGACGTACTACCATGGAACCCGCGAATCCGTTCGCGGGCTTCCGCGGAGCTTACAATAAGGCTGCTGACATTAGCATGCTTGCGCTTTGGTTCAACGGTTGACACCTTCGCCTGAGTCCGAACCTTCCGTCGAGGGGTTTGTGCTAAGGGGCTGCCCCGGTCGCGGGAGGGTGGAAGTGTCACTGGCCAAGTAAATTGACCCCCTGGGAGGTGCGGCGTTTTTCTTGGACTCTATCAAGCCGCGATCCCCAAGCTGTCTCGATACTCGAGCGGGCTTAGGGCGCCGAGCGATACCTTGATCCGTTTCTCGTTATACCAGCGGATGTAGGCATCGACTGCCTCCATGAACTGCTCCAGCGTCGTGGCACGCCAGTCCCTGGGGTAGAACAGTTCGTTCTTGAGGCGACCGAAGAAGCCTTCGCATGCTGCATTATCCGGCGTGCAGCCTTTGCGGGACATCGATCGGGTCAGCCGCGCATCCTCGATACGCGACAGCCACCCAGGCCAGCGATAATGGGCGCCGCGGTCAGAGTGCACAATGGGCTTCTCGTCTTCGTCCAGCGAGGCGACGGCCTCGTCGAGCATGACGTTCACCAGCTCCGCATCAGGTCTGGTGCCGATCGTCCAACTGACCACCAGCCCGTCGAAGCAGTCAATCATGGGTGATAGATAGACCTTGCCCGCAGGGACCTGGAACTCCGTGATGTCAGTCAGCCATTTCTCGTTTGGCGCCGCTGCCCCGAAGTCGCGATTGATGATGTTGTCGATCGCAGGGCTGATTTCTCCTCGATAGGAGCTGTATCGGCGACGTCGTTTGGTGTGAACGACCAGTTGCTCTTCTGCCATCAGTCGGCGAACGATCTTCTCGGAGACGACGATTCCGCGGCGACCCAGTTCGACGCCAATGCGGCGATAACCATAGCACCGGTGATTGAGCTCGAAGACGTCCGTGATGATGCGGCGGGTGCCCGCATACTTGTCCGGTCTCGCGAGCCGCGCCCTGTGGTAGAAGTAGGAACTGCGTGGAAGCCGTAGCTCGGCAAACAGCTCCGACAACGCGTAGGTCTCCCGCAAGGCGTCAATCAGCAGGGTCTTCTCCTTGTTGGTCAGGAGCTGCAGATCGACGCCCTGGTCTTTTTTTATCAGTTCATTCGCCTTTGTCAGAAGATCGTGCTCGAGCCGCAGGCGGTGGATGCGTCGCTGAAGCGATTCGGCCTCCTGCTCCAGGGCGGCCTGCTCGTTGTCCGGCAGGGCTTTGTTGCGGCCTGTCATCGGTGGGCGGACTCCGTCGTCCAGCAACTGGTGTTTCCACTTGTACAGCATTTGTCTGCTGACGCCGACTTCGTCTGCGATCACTGCGGCGCCCCCTTGTCGAGAACAGAGTTCAATCACCGCCTGCTGCTTCTGCTCGGATGAAAAGGGCGCGCCCGTCGCCTTGCCTGTGAGATGTGGTCGCGTGCCGGGACGGAGCGCATCGATCCATGCTCGAAGCGTCGCGACACATGGATACCCTAGCGCCCTACTGGTTCTGGAAAGACAGCGACCATGGGTGAAATAGTGATCAACCGCCTCTTGCATTTGCGCGGCTGAGTACTTCGACTTGGGGAGAGACCGCTCCGGCAGATCCCCGGTTTCGACGTAGGTGCGGTACCACCGTCGGAGGTTCTTCCGTGAGGGGTACTAACCTTTAACAAAGTAAAGCCATGGTGTTAGGCTTTCGCCCATGGAATGCAAACGCTCGAACGACGGTCGTACCATCGACAAGGCAGCCATGCATGCCCTGCGGATGCAGGCGATCAAGGCGGTGCGCAATGGGCGCACGGTTGCGGATGTTGCCGAGGCGTTCGGATTCAACGAGCGCACGGTGTTCAAGTGGCTGGCGCGCTACAACGACGGC